>JAJYSV010000111.1 GCA_021793405.1 Acidobacteriota bacterium | reverse complement strand
GACAGGCAGCAATTCACGGATCAGCTCCTCGTCGCGATCGGTGATGCCTTGGAGCGCGCGAGTTTGCCATAAGCCCGAATGCTACGAGCCGGGTAGTCCCCGCATTGCTGTCACTGCGACAAAGAGGACAAGCTTTTCTTGGCGTGTCTGCAGGGCTATGCGCAAGACGCCTTTGGTCGTTTCGAAACATGGCGGAAACGTGCATCGGAGATTTGGCATAAACCGAGAAGCCGGGCGAGATCCCGTTTACCGCTAATAATCCGACTGGATGCTGCATCTGTTTCGCTGGATGAGCTTATTCACTGTCCCAGTCTGGGAGGGTTGAAGCCCTCGCCTTAAGGCGACGGTTTTAGCAAGCGCGCCGCCCAATACACTTGGGAGATGCCAGACTATCGACTCGGCGCGCATACGGTATTCGAAATTCATTTGCATGTGGTGTATACGACCAAGTACCGCAAGCCGGTTCTTGGAGGTGAAGTGGGGACGCGGGTGCGGGAGTCGATACGCGACAGTTGCGCCCAGCATGAGGTGAAGATCATGAAGGGGCATGTGGCCAAAGACCATGTGCACTTGTTCCTGTCGATCCCGCCGCAAGTGACCATCAGCCGGTTCCTGCAATGGTTGAAGGGGAAGACGGCGCACCATCTGCTGGGAGAGTTTGCGCACCTAAACGACCACCGGCTGAAAGCCGGTGGGTTGGATTGCGACTGAAAGTCGCGGGTTGTGGCTCAAGCCGCCTGGAGGGTGTACATAAACTGCCGCGCCACAACTCGACTTCACCACCCTCACGCGAGAACATCCTCAAGCGGCAGGTGGCTCATGTGAGCGCCTTCAACCTAAGCTTGGTCATGCGCCAACTGCTATGCGCGGGAACGCCACGAGAACTCAAAAACAGAGCAATAAGGCTTGTTTTGCGCCTTTTCTTGTTGCTCACCCGCCAGAATCGATCCAACCGGGCAGTTGAACCCCGAACGCTCTCGGATCTCGACTCAACCAGGGCCTACCGCTCCATCAAACCCATGTGCCGGACCTTCTGGAATTCAGCGACTTGCACCACCGGCTGTTAGCGAAATTTATTGCCGCTGCTGAGCCAATCGGCACCGTGTTTTTCGATGGCAATCCTCACCAGCTGACTGCGGGTTCTTACTCCCGCCTTGTGAAACAACTCCTGGACGACAGCCTTGATGGAGCTTTCTGAGACCTTTAGATTCCACGCGATTTCTTTGTTGGTGAGACCATCGAAGATTCCTGAAAGCACATCCTGTTGTCGCGACGTGAGAGGTCGCGCAGATCGAGGCTCGGCCAGTTGATCCTTCACCCCGGACACTAGGTTGCGGAGAACGCTCCCTTCAAGCCACATCTCCCCTTGTGCGACGGTTCGAATCGCCTCGACCAGTTGGGCAGGACTGCTATGTTTCAAGATGACCCCCGCAACACCGGAATGGAGGACATCCATGGTGATGCGATCACTCATCCCTGCGGTGACCATCAGGATCTTCGCAGGATGATGGCTGGCGTGAAGGTACCCCAGCAGTTCGGTTCCTCGTTCTTCGCCGAGGTCGTAGTCAAGCAGAACAACATCGATGGTTCCGCCGTGCAAAATGCTGATTGCCTCGGCAACAGCGGCACAATGGCCGACCACCATAAAATCAGGCTCCGAATCGAGCAGGCGCACCACGCTTTCGCGGAACAGGCTGTGATCGTCGACCAGCAGAATGCGTGTTGGAGTCGTCATGCAAGGTTCTTCGCTTGTTCCACGATTGGCATTTCAACGATGAAGCTGGATCCATCGGGGAGCGGCTTGTGCCGGAGTTCTCCTCTACAGGCGCGCATGAATGCCCGCGACAAAAATAGACCGAGTCCTGTCACCTCTGCTTCCTGTTGAAAGGGATGAAAGAGCCGATCCGGATTGACGACTCCTCCGGCATTGTCACATACCTCAATCAACACGGAGAGGTCGCAGACCTTGGCGGAGATACACAGCATCCTGCAATCTCGATCGGCAAGCGCGCGGATACTGTTTGATGTCAGGTTTAGCAGCACCTGCATAAGGCTCTGGCGATCGGACCAGACCGATGGAAGTTCGTACGGAATATCCCATCTGCCTTCAATGCCTGCTTCTCTGAGCGCCGGAGCGACAACGATCCGCAGATCATCCAGGACCGCGGTCAGGTCGGTCTCTGCTGTTTGATCTGTGTATCTCCGCAGATCGACAGAGGCGATCCGTTCTAGGGCGTGAAGAAGATTGCCGAGCGCCTCGAAGTCTTTATTTTGAGACAACAAGCCGCTACGCTCAAGGTTTTGATGCACAACAGCGATGGCGCCAGACACGTTGCGCACTTCATGGGAGACTGCGGCGGCTGCGATGCGCGATCCCGCCAGCATCTGGTGCAGGCTGGTTTCTTCCTGGCTGCGAAGATCTTCCGACGTGTCCAGGATCATGGCGGCCAGCCGCGACCCGCCTTGCGTTGGGTAGGTGGAAAAACAAATCTCAGCGAGGAATATTTCTCCGTCGGTGCGCTGTCCTCTGGACTGCATGACGGTGCGATACAGCCTGGGCACGACCTGCCGGGATAGATTTCCCAACGTTGGGAAATACTGGTGAATCGATTGGCCGGGAAGAGTGTCAGGCGGAAGAGCCAGCATCCGATGCGCCGCCTCATTTGCCATGAGCACGCAACCGGTGGAGTCGGCTGTAATGATGGCGGCCGGGCTGTTATCCACCAGCACCTTCAATTGCTCCTCCGCATCCCGTCTTGCGTCTCTCTGTTTCTCAATTTCATGTAGTGCGGCAACCGCATGGCGGCGACTCTGGTTGATTTCGTAGACGAAAAGTCCAGCACAAAGAAACGCCGAAAAATACAATACATCTCGCGGCACCCCAATTCGAAAGCTCCAGACGAACTCATCGAATCTCTCCGCCAGAAAAGTGCACAACGCAGCGACCGCGCCGATCTGCCAAGGTTCTAGAACTCTGCCCACGATCAGCATGGGGAACAAATAGAGAAAGCCAAGCGGAAGCTCATTGCTGGCATGCCAGTCCATCAGGGCGATCGCAAGGATCAACGCGCCAGTGCTGAACAACGCGGATTTTTCGCCCCTGTGGAATCGCGACTGGAACATCAGTGGCCACCTTGGCCATGGATTGGAATCCGACTCTTTCATCTATTGTGCTCTCAATTCGGAACCGCGCACGTGGACGCGAATCTGCTTGAAACATCGTGCTCCAATCCTGAATCCTTGTCGCGCCCTTGGCCAAAAGATAGCCTGCTGTGCCCAATCGATAGGGTTGCCAGTGTCGCCGACCACCGGCAAGCTGGAATAGGAATTCTATTCGCTAGCAATGTGCACATCGCCCGGGCCCTCAGCAAGGCTTGAGCACAATTCCCGACCGCCACGATCTGAAATTCATTGCATGATTGCCAGAAAACTACAGCTCCTCCTGCTTTTGCCGCTTTGTGCATGCGCCGCCATGCTCATTAGCCAACCGGTAAAGGCTCAAACGAGTTTCACGTGGGAACAGATCAAGGCGAAGTTTGAAGCCGCCAATCCTACCCTGCAAGCCGATGAAACCAACGTGCAGGAAATGAAGGCCAATGAGATTACTGCGGACCTGCGCCCCAATCCGCAGTTTACCCTTTCGCAGGACGGTACCCAGCTCGCACCGAACGATGGCGTCTGGCAGCCGATGAGCGGCACTTTCGTGGTGCCGTCGATCAGCTATCTGCACGAGCGCGACCACAAGCGCGAACTACGCCTAAAAAGCGCGCAGCAGGGCACCCAAATCGCGACCAGCGCGCATGCTGATTTGGAGCGCAATCTTCTCTTCAATCTGCGTTCCGTTTTTGTGCAGACGCTTCAGGCAAAAGCTGTGCTGGCCGTGGCTCAACGGGAACTCGACTATTACGATCAAATCATCCATATCAGCCAGGCTCGCTTCCAGGCCGGAGATCTGGCACAAGTAGATCTGGATCGAATTGAGTTGCAGCGGGTGCAATACGAGGCGGACCTGCAAACGGCGGAAGTCAACCTTCGTACTGCAAAAATCCAGTTGCTGCAACTGCTGGACGACAGAACCCCTGTCGATCAGTTTCATATTCAAGGCCCATTTAACTTCAGCGATCAATTACCGCCGCTGGAAACCGTTCGACAGGTTGCGCTCGATACTCGTCCCGACCTGCGCGCCGCGCTGGAATCGCTGCAACAGGCAACGACAAATCATAAGCTCGCCGTCGCGAATGGGTCGACCGATCCCACGTTCAGCGGCTGGTACACCTGGAACGCCTCGACAAACAATCCGTACGCGACACAAACGTTGGGAGCCAGCGTGAGTATTCCGCTGCGCATCTTCGACCGCAACCAGGGTGAGAAAGAGCGCACGCAATTGGATATTGGGCGCAACCAGCAGGTGAAGGACGCGACCCGTGCGCAGGTGTTTGCCGACGTCGACTCCGCGTATGCACAGCTCAACAGCAATCTGATCTTGCTGCGGCCGTACCGGTCTCAATATCTGTCGCAGGCAGCTCGCGTGCGGGACACGATCACTTTTTCCTGGCAGCACGGAGGCGCCTCTTTAATGGACTTTTTGAACGCCCAGAGCGATTACCGCAATGTTCAACTGGCCTATGTGCAATTGATCGGTGCGTATCTGACGGCCGCAGCCCAGTTGAATCTTGCCGTAGGCCGTGAGGTCATCCAGTGATCAAGAAATCCATTCTGAAATCTGCCGGCAGCCTCGCGATGTGCCTGCTCGTCGCGGCCTGCGGCAAAAAGTTCGTTCCTGCCTCCGGAGCGGCCCCACCGCCGCAGGTCGTTGAAACCAGCAACACCGGCCTGGTGACAATTGCCAAACCGGAGCAATTTTCTCTGGTCTCCGCAGGCGCGATTGAACTCCGCTCCAAATTGAACGTGACAGGCACAGTAAACCCCGATATCGGCCGCGAGATTCCAGTGATCTCTCTGGCAAGCGGTCGTGTCGTCGATATTCTGACGCGTTTGGATGACAACGTAAAAAAAGGCCAACTTCTCCTAAAAGTCCAGAGCCCGGATATTACCAACGCCTTCGACACCTACCTGAAGGCGGTCGACGACGAGCACTTAGCGAAGACGCAACTCGATCGTGCTGTGATTCTTTATCAGCACGGTGCTATTCCAAAAAGCCAGTTGGACCAGGCACAGGACACCGAACAGGATGCGATAGCGGACCTGAATGCTGCGGAAGGTCAGCTCGATGCGCTTGGCGTCAGCAAGAATCATCCATCGAACATCGTGAATGTCTACGCGCCCATCTCTGGCGTAGTGGTTGCACAGAATGTGACCAATGCGGCTGCCACGGGTATGACGTATGCGGGCTCCTCAACCGCGTTCACCATCGCCGATCTCTCCACCGTATGGGTCATCTGCGACGTCTATGAAAATGACATTCCGAAGGTTCGGCTCGGCCAACAGGCTTTCATCCACATCGACGCCTATCCGGGCAAGGTGCTGATCGGCCGCATCAGCGACATTGGCCCGGTGTTGGATCCCAATCTGCGGACTGCAAAGGTTCGCATTGAACTTCAAAATCCCGGCATACTCCGGCTGGGTATGTTCGTTACCGCGACATTTGAAAGCAACACGAAGAAGACTTACGCTGTGATACCTGCAGACGCGATTCTGCACCTGCACGACCTCGACTGGGTGTATATCCCGGCCGGTGGAAACAAATTTCAACGGGTACAGGTGAACACCGGAGATATGTTGCCTGGGAACAAGCAGGAAATTCTTTCCGGCATCGCGCCGGGCCAGCAGGTGGTCTCGAACGTTCTCCAACTGGAAGCCACGCTGGAGGCGCAATGATTCGACGGCTCGTAGATTTTGCGCTGCAGAACCGCTTTCTGGTTCTGGCGGGTGCAATCCTGCTATTTGCCTGGGGGATCGTCGCCTTTCATCGTCTGCCTGTCGAAGCGTATCCAGACGTTGCAAACAATTACGTGGATGTCATCGCCCAATGGCCCGGTATTTCCGCAGAACAGATTGAGCAGCAGGTCACGATTCCTCTGGAAACCGTGATGAACGGTGTTCCGGGAGTTGTCCATGTGCGTTCATGGTCGATCTTCGGGCTCTCGACTGTGGAGATGGTATTTGGCGACGACACCACAGATTTTGAAAATCGTGAGCGAGTGTTGGAGCGGCTGTCGCAGGTGAGCCTGCCCCCCGGCGTCGTTCCGCAGATGGGCACAGACTGGAGCCCAGTCGGGCAGATTTATTTCTACACGCTTCAAAGTAGCAATCCTGAGTACGACGTGATGAACCTGAAGTCGCTGGAAAACTGGGTGGTGGAGAAGGACTTGAAATCCGTCCCCGGAGTGGTAGACGTCAATCCCTTCGGCGGTCCAACGCGCGAATACCAGGTGCAGCTCGACCCCGACAAACTGGTTGACTACGGATTGAGCCTAAGCCAGGTCGAACAGCAGCTTGCGAATAACAATGCGAATGCAGGCGGCAGTTTTATTCAGGAGGGTCTGCAGCAGATCAACGTTCGCGAAGTCGGCTTGGTTCGAAACATTCAGGACATCGAGAATACGGTCATTACAGCCAAGACCGGGACCCCACTTCGCGTGAAAGATATTGCAGAGGTGACACAAGGTCCAGAGATCCGGCTAGGTCAATTCGGTCGCGCCATTCGCCGCCAGGACGGGCAAATTCTCGATGATTGCGATGTCGTTTCGGGCATCGTTGCGATGCAAAAGGGCGCCGATGCGCAGCCTACGCTGGAGGGAATCCATAAAGAGGTAAAGGAGCTGAATGATCGCATTCTGCCGCCGGGTGTAAAGATCGTTCCCTTCATCGACAGAAGCGATCTGCTGCATTTCACCACGCACACGGTGTTGCACAATCTGACAGAGGGAATCGTACTAGTCGTCATCATTCTTTTCCTCTTTCTTGGAAATGCTCGCGGTGCCCTGATCGTTGCACTCACCATCCCATTTTCGTTGTTGTTCGCCGCGATTTGCTTGAGCCTGAAACACATCCCCGCGAACCTTCTTTCGTTGGGTGCGCTCGATTTTGGCATGGTCGTGGATGGCACGGTCGTGATGGTCGAAAATATCGTGCGCCGTCTCGCGCGCAAAGATGAAGATGACAAGTCCCCCCACGAACGCATTCGCGAAGCCGCTCATGAAGTGCAGCGGCCTGTTTTCTACGCGATCGCAATCATCATCACAGCTTATCTGCCCATCTTCACGCTCCAATCTGTAGAAGGGCGCTTGTTCCGTCCCATGGCATGGACAGTTGCCTTCGCGCTATTGGGCGCTCTGACTTTTTCCATGGTTGTCGCGCCGGTTCTCTCCAGCTTTCTCTTCAGTAAAGGGGCAAAGGAGTGGAAGAACCCAGTGATGGAGTTTCTTCGGGCGCATTATCGCAAGGGCGCCACTTGGGCCATCCATCATCACAGATTTACCATCGGCACCGGCGTCCTCGGTTTGATCCTCGCAATCTACCTTGCGTTCAGTGGGATCATCGGATCGGAATTTCTCCCGCATCTGGATGAGGGCGCGTTGTGGGTGCGCGGCACACTCGAGCAAAGCGCCGGACCCAGCGATGGCATCCGCGTCTCCAACCAGGCCAGAGTTCTGCTTTGTTCGTTTCCAGAAGTGACCGAATGTACGAGTCAGACTGGCCGTCCGGATGACGGAACCGATCACACAGGATTTTTTGATACCGAATTTTATGTCGGGCTCAAACCAAAGGAACAGTGGCGCCCCGTATTCCATGAGGATAAAGACAACCTGATCACCTCCATGAATAGTGAGCTTGAGAAGCAAATGCCCGGTGTGGTCTGGGGTTTTTCACAGCCGATTGAAGACAACATGGAGGAGGCAGTCAGCGGAGTGAAAGGCGAGCTTGCAACCAAGGTCTACGGCAGCGATCTGCACGTGCTTGAGGACGAGGCGGACAGGGTTGCTGCGATTATGAGTCACGTGCGGGGCATCAAGGACCTGGGAGTCTTGAATGTCACCGGGCAGCCTGATCTGGATTATGTCGTCGACCGGCAAGCTGCAGCGCGATATCAGATCAACGTGGCAGATATTCAGGACGCAATCCAGACGGCAGTTGGAGGAACTGCGCTCACGCAAGTACTGCGGGGCGAGCAGGTCTACAACCTCACACTGCGCTATCTTCCGAAATACCGCAACACGAAACAAGCAATCGATAATATTCGCCTGCTATCGCCCTCGGGAGAACGGGTTTCCTTGGCACAGCTTTGCAAAGTAAAGGAAGCCGACGAGGGCTCAGAGATCTATCGCGAGAATAATCAACGGTACGTTGCAGTCAAATACAGCGTTCGTGATCGTCCGCTAGGCGACGCCGTCAAAGAGGCCATTCAAAAAGTTAATGCTCAATTAAAGCTTCCGCGTGGATATCACATTGCATGGGAAGGTGAGTACCAGAGCGAGGTCCGCGCAGAGGCGCGCATGCTGGTTATCGTCCCCTTGACCGTGCTGTTGATTTTCATCATTCTCTACTCGATGTACAGCTCGTTCAAATGGGCCATCTTGATTCTTGCCACTGTCGCAATGGCGAGCATCGGCGGATTGCTGGTCCTTTTGATCACGCATACCAACTTCAGCGTCTCGTCGGAAGTGGGATTTCTCGCGCTCTTCGGAGTATCCGTGCAAACCGGCGTCATCATGCTGGAATACATCAACCAGCTTCGTGCACGCGGCAATTCCATCGAGGAGTCTGCAGTGGAAGGAGCGGTGCTGCGGTTGCGCCCCATCATGATGACGATGCTGGTCGCCACTTTGGGCCTGCTGCCGGCGGCCATGTCGCACAGCATCGGATCGGATTCACAACGGCCGTTCGCCATCGTGATCGTAGGCGGGCTGGTTGCTGATCTAGTGATGAGCATCTTCCTATTGCCAACACTATATGTGTGGCTTGCACGCCCCAGCGACGTGCTGCCAATTCCCGAAACAGAGTGTGAAAAGTAAGTATCCCCCGGCAGAGCCGGGGGCTTTATTGTGTGAGCCGCTCAAAGCGGCTGGTGCGGGGTCGCTAACGCGGCCCCGGTTTGATTGAGCCACCTTAACGGTGGCAGGTCATTTCCACATG
>JAJYSV010000110.1 GCA_021793405.1 Acidobacteriota bacterium | reverse complement strand
CAACTCGGATGGAAATCACAACCTATAATTTTCATTGAAGGCTTCTCCTGATCCAGCAGCTCATGGTCCTCAACCAAAAACTACTGCTTCATCGTAGAAGCCTTCGTCCTTATCCCATCAATTCAAGTTTTTTTTGGCTTGAGTGGGGCAGATTTGCGGCCCAAACATTATGCTTTGGGACTGATAGATCCCAGGAACCTAGGCGGGGTCATTTTGCATCATCTTCGGGCCACCCCTTCACTCGTCCTTATTCCTGTTGAAACATTGGTACCGTGGAATCTGATAATATGATTTTATGCGAAAGACAGCCATTAGCGTTACGGAGGCAGCGCGCAATTTCGCCGATTGCGTGAACCGCGTTCGTTACCAGAACGTCACCTTTGTGCTGCTCAGGAATGGATCACCCGTCGCCCGGCTGGCGCCCGACCATGAAAAGACATGCACGGGACGTATGCTGGCGGAAGCTTTGGCCAAAGTCAAGTTGACGGACGAAGAGGCCAGGACCTGGCGCCGTGATTTGCGGACCGCCCGCAAAACGCTCAAACCTCCGGCTGACAAATGGAAATAATCCTTGACGCCGATATCGTCATTGGCGGCGAAAAAGGCCTCTTCGACCTCCAAGGCTGGCTCGCCACCCGCGCCGACGATCAATTTGGAGTTGCTGCCGTTACCGTGGCCGAACTTTGGCATGGCGTGGAGCGGGCCTCCGGGGCGCGCAAGACCAGGCGGCGACAATATCTTCAGACCATCCTGGCGGCGCTACCGATCATCCCGTATACGGAACAAACAGCTTACGAACACGCGCGCATCTGGGCGGAACTGGAATCCTCCGGCAAGATGATCGGTTTCTACGATGTGATTGTGGCGGCGACGGCATTGGAGCGAGGTAGTGGAGTTGCTACGTTCAACAAACGGCATTTTGCCCAGGTGAAGGGGCTGACCGTTATCGAACCAAACACCGTCTCTTGAATTGGCGACTCGTTACCACGCCCGAAAACTTGATGTTCCGTATTCTTACTGCTTGCGGGCTACCGCGACGCGGGGGATGGATTGCAGGTCTGGGATGAATTCGACGGAATCCCAATGTTGATCTTCGAGCAGGGCGCGGATAGCATCGCGCTGGCCATGGCCGATTTCCATCAATAACCACCCCCCGGAGACGAGCAGTGGGTGCGCGGCGGGAATGAGGCGCTGGTAGAACTCCAAACCGGTGGGGCCGGCGAAGAGCGCCAGCGCCGGTTCATGCTCGCGGACTTCGATGGGCAGCGTGGGGCGCTCTGAGAACGCGATGTAGGGCGGATTCGAGACGATGGCGTCGAAGGATTCGCCTTGGACGGCGGCCAGCAGGTCGGACTCAACGAAGCGAATCCGGTGCGCGACGTGGTTCCGCTGCGCGTTCCGCATTGCGACGCCCAAGGCTGCGAGGCTAATGTCGAGCGCAACGATTTCAGCATGGGGAAGCGCGTGCGCGAAGGCGACGGCGATGGCTCCCGAGCCGGTGCCGACATCGGCGATACGCGGAGCGGGATGATGCTGGAGACGCGCGATGGAGGCTTCGACGAGGTGCTCGGTTTCGGGGCGAGGGATTAGAACATCCGGGCCAACATGAAACGGCAGGCTGAAAAATTCCTGTTCTCCGGTGAGGTGCTGGATAGGCGTACCGTGCGCGCGCTGCTGAATGAGCGCGTTGAAGGCTTCCGTCTGCAAAGCGGTGAGCGGGCGCTCGCGATAGGCGTGCATTTCGGCGGGTTGGATGCCGAGAACGTGACGGAGCAGGAGCATCGAGTCCTCGCGGCTGTGCGGTCCCGACGCGTCGGATTCATCCAGGATGTCCGCGCCCCAGGCGATGGCGTCGCCAACCGTCATCGATTCTGCGAACATGCCTCTCATGCGAGGGCGGCGTCGCTCTTCAGCCGCTCCGCTTGATCGTGCGCGATGACCGCGTCGACGATGGGCTGCAATTTTCCTTCCATCACTTCGGCGAGCTGATGGATGGTGAGGCCGATGCGATGATCGGTGAGCCGGTTCTGGGGGAAGTTGTAGGTGCGGATTTTTTCGCTGCGATCGCCGGTGCCCACCATCTGTTTGCGTTCCCTGGCGAGAGCCTGCTGCTGCTTCTCCATTTCCACCTCATACAGGCGCGCGCGCAGGACGCGCATTCCTTTTTCGCGGTTCTTGATCTGCGATTTTTCATCCTGACAACTGACGACGGTGCCAGTGGGAATATGCGTGATGCGGACCGCGGAATACGTGGTGTTGACGGACTGGCCGCCCGGGCCAGAGGAACAGAATGTGTCGATGCGCAGGTCCTTGGCTTCGATTTTAACGTCGACATCTTCGGCCTCCGGCAGCACGGCCACGGTAACGGCGGAGGTGTGGACGCGACCCTGGGTTTCGGTTTGCGGAACGCGCTGCACGCGATGCACGCCGCTTTCGTATTTCATCTGCGAGAAGACGCGCTCGCCCTCAATGAGGGCAATGACTTCTTTCATCCCGCGCACGCCCGACTCCGACATGGAAAGGACTTCAACGCGCCAGCGATGCAGTTCGGCAAAGCGCGTGTACATACGGAAGAGTTCCGCCGCGAACAAGGACGCTTCATCACCGCCGGTGCCTGCGCGGATTTCGAGAATCACATTCTTCTCATCGTTGGGATCTTTGGGCAAAAGGAGAACGCGAATGCGTTCCTCGACAGCGGGCCGTTCGGATTCCAATTGCGCGAGTTCTTCTGCGGCCATGGCGCGCATGTCGGGGTCGGATTCGCCGGCCATGGCCTTGGCATCGGCGATGCCTTGCTCGATGCGCTTCAGATCGCGAATGCTTTCGACAACAGCTTGCAGGTCGCGATGCTGCTTGGTGATTTTCTGATATTGCTGCTGATCGGAGACCAGAGCGGGGTCGGCCATCTGGGCAGAAAGATCGTCGTAGCGGGCTTCGATTTGTGTCAGTCGTTCAAGCATATCGGTATCCATGGCCGGATTTGAATGTCGCCGAGACCGGCCAGTCCGGCGGAAATTGAGAGAACATGTAGCAAAGGAGAGGGTGAGCTGAAAAAGATCGCAAGGCGGCGGGAGCCGCTAATAGTGCGTCTCACCAGAGGTACGGATTGGGCGCGAGGAACTCATACGTCAGTATGGTAGCGCGTTTCCATGTGGAACATTCATGTTGTGACCGGCAATTACTCCACAACGGTGGGGTACGCTGTTGCTGCTGGCCACTTTTCCTTCTTATGCTTTCCAGTTTTTCCGCAGCCAACAGCCTCGTTCAATAGCTCCCACCATTCATGGACTCCCCCCTTGTGTCCTTGTTGAAAGATTTCGCCCTCGTCGTAAGTCCACAAAGCCGTTTTGCTGGCTTTAGATTCCACCGTTGCCCGGCTGTACAACGATTTCATCACACCGCGTGGAATTGGATCGGATGATTGCTCTAAGACCACGATTGCATCCGCCTGGACTGGATCACTCACGGCCTCCATGCAGGTATAAGTTGCCAGACGCTTTGCTCCGCTCTGGATTGCGTGTTCTTTACTTCCAGTGAGGTATATCTTGCGAACCCATGTGATATTTTGCGAATTGATTGGTGCGGATTCTGAAGTACCAGCAGCCAACCGCAGACCGCCGCTGTCGCAGCCGGCCGCAAAGTAAAGTGGCAGAAGCAGCATTCGTGTTGCATCGCCTGCCCCAGTGTGAAATACACCTTGAATGCCTTGTTTGGAATTGCTCCAAAGCAAGTCGCCCTCTGCATTTGTTAGCGTGCCGGAAGCCACCGTGGTTTCTAGGTTCGTGCCTCCGAATATCCCGCCCGACCCTCCGGCGGTGTCAGACTCAGCAATCTCCAGGATTGCGTCCGCAGATTTGCGTACCCCTACAGGCCTAAAGCATGCGCGATTGGGATGGTTGGAAGCGATTTTCAACAGATCGTTGCGCGCATTGGAGGCGGCCTCATTGTTGCCGTCGATGAAGATTGCACGCACGTCCGCGACGGATTTTATCTCCGGAGATGGACTTGCAGACGGTGCAGGTGCAGGTGTTTCCGATGTAAGCATGGCAGCCAGAATAGCGTCAGACACGCCAGCTTGTTTCAATGCAACCAGGTCGTTGGTAGACAGAACGAAGTGGTGGGGCTGGGTGCGGATTGCAGCCATTATGACCTGATCGCTCATTCCCGCATTTTCCATGCTGATGATGTCTTGGTTGGTGAGAGACTGCTGGGCCGATGCTACGCCTAGACAAGCGGCCATTACCGCAACATATAGCTTATAGCGCATCAATTTTCCCTTCTTTTTCCTGCAATGCAAGCGATTTTACTTCCGCTTACACCCGGACAAGATGAGAACCACAGCCTGCTGACTATGGTTCTCGTGACATAAGAAATGTAGAGTTATTGCTTGAGTCCGGTCCCAGAGGCAAGCTGCTTGCCATCGTTCTCCGTAAACATGAAAGACGCGCCCTGCTGGGCCGCTTCCAGGTTGAATGTCAAGGGGCCTGGAGGTACGGAACTTGCACAGTTAGTAGAGTTGAAGGTAATGCTGGCTGTTCCGCTCGCGTTACTGGTCACGGAATAGGTTCCTGTTCCGTTGAATTGACACGGATTTCCGCCTTGGGAAAAGTAGTCAGTAAAGGACATCGCAGTGATGTTGCCGTTGCCGTCGAGCTGGGCCGTGCCTAGGTCGCTGCCAATTCCACTTGCAGTGCCAGCAAGAACACTGATGGAATAAGTTCCGCTCAAAGCGGCCTTGGAATAAGTTGTTTGCGCGGAGACCGGGGGCGGGTTCGTAATTGGGTTTGAGTTTGAACTATTGCTTGTTCCCCCACAGGCAACAAGAACCACCGGACACAACAAGGCGGCAGATCGCAAAATCCACTTAACTTGCATAGGGTGACGTTTCCTTCTGCTTTCGATGTTTTCTATATGCCAGCGATTGTACCCCTTGCGAATACATCCGGGCAGGTTATTGGTGAAGGCAAAAAACGGCTGACCGCACATACATTCTCGAGTGGGAAATAAACGTCATTCTGAGCGCAGCGAAGAAGCTCTGTATCGCCGAGAAAGCCAATTCATGGATTCTTCACTCCACTGCGTTTCGTTCAGAATGACTCTTCTCTCTCTTCCGCGTTCCTGTCCCAATGGAAAATCGACATCAATGCGAATGACCATGCGCGGCGGCGAGCAATGATTCCTCGGTTGGGAGGCAGCCGTCTTCTACGGCGCAGCCGGCGTCATCGCGCATCTCAAATTGGATGGTGGTGTGATGAATATTGAAGCGCTCGACCAATTCGCGATTGATGTCGGCGAGAATGCGGCGGCTTTCGGAGGGGGGAATATCGAGAATCTTGACGTGACAAGCCAGGGCGGTGAGGTGGGAGCCCAGGCTCCAGACATGAAGGTCGTGGACGCCACAGACTCCTGGAACGACCTGCATGGCACTGCGAATATCGGTGAGGGAGAGATCCTGGGGAGTGCCTTCCAGCAGAATATTCAGCGTCTCGCGCATGATGGAAAGAGACGACCAGAAAATCAGCGCGGCGATGATGAGGGATAACATGGGATCGATCCACTGAATGCCGGTCAGGGCGATGGCCAGGCCGCCGAGAATGACGGCGGCGGTGGAAAGGGTATCGCCCAGCATGTGGATGAAGGCACCGCGAATGTTGACGTCATTGCTGACGCGGGACAGCATCCAAGCCAGGACACCGTTCATGACGACGCCGACGGCAGCGGTCGCCATCATGAGGCGCGGTTCGACTACCAGCGGATGCAGGAGTCGCCCGACCGCTTCGACGGCCAGCCAAGCGGCGATGCCAATGAGGGCGATGGCATTGACGAAGGCAGCCAGAACACCGGCACGACGATAGCCAAAGGTTTTTTTATCGGTGGCCGGGCGCGCATGAAAGTACACGGCGACAAAGGAGAGCAGCAGGGCGAGAAAATCGGATGTATTGTGGCCGGCTTCCGAGATAAGCGCCAGGCTATGCGCGCGCAAACCGACGAACAGCGTGAGCAAAATGTAGGCAAAGGTGAGCACCAGCGAGACGCGCAGAATCGTTTTAGTTCGATTGTTGGCCGGCGCGTGGACGTGCATGCTTTTATTTTACCGCCGGAGGTAGATTTGAAAGGGCGGTGGTGGAATCATGCGCATCCTGAGGGAGCGAGGGATGCGGGTATTGCAGTCCGCTCCAAGTCTCAGCGAGGATGATACTGTTGGCGGGATTTTTCGGATCGTAGCGCACGGAGGCAGGGCGGCCGAGACAGGTCGCATCCACGGGGAGAGTATCTTTCAGAAATGTCACGTCCTGCGCAGATTCATAGCTGACGCCGCCGATGGAGTAGCGATACAGCAGCGTACCCAGGTCGCTGGAATCGGGCTGCTCGGACCAGTCGAGAATGGAGCCGTCGATGATGCGTCCGTGGAACACCAGATGGGTGCGGCGCTCGCGCTCCTTTTCCTCCGCGGACTTGCGATGGGTGAGGTACCACCAGAGAGTGACACCGCCTACAGCAGCGACGGATGCTGCGGCGGTGGCCAGGACAGGAACGTGGTGCGTCAACCAAGATTGCATACGATGCTCGTCGAAGTATTTTTGCTGGTGCGAGCTACTTTTGAGGATAGTCGAATTGGGTGGTCGGCGGGTAGAGCTTCGACGAAAAGTGGTAAACACTTGCCTTATAATCGTAGTTGACGATGTTCGACTCCTTTATGCACCCTGCCCTGCGTCCCGACGCAGCCGGCACTTCCGTTTCCCGCCGCAGAAGTCTCTCCAGCCAGCGACCTGGACCAGAACGGATGAGAATTCGTTCGACGACGGTCTTGTGCGTTCGCCGCAACAATCGCGTCGTGATGGCAGCCGACGGCCAGGTGACGCTGGGGGAAAGCGTCATCAAACACACGGCGCGGAAGATTCGGCGTCTCTATCAGGACAAAGTACTGGCCGGATTTGCCGGTTCCACAGCGGACGCGTTTTCTCTGTTCAGCCGGTTTGAGGCCAAACTGGAGCAGTATGCGGGCAACCTAGGTCGATCTGCCGTCGAGCTGGCGAAGGATTGGCGTACGGACAAGATGCTGCGCAATCTGGAAGCTTTGCTGGTAGTCGCGGATCTGCAGCAGACGTACTTGATCAGTGGCGCGGGCGATGTCATCGAGCCGGATGAAGGCATCACGGCGATCGGCAGCGGCGGCTCCTACGCGCTGGCCGCGGCGCGTGCGTTGATTCAGAACACCGAACTCCCGGCGCGTGAGATTGCGGAGAAATCCTTGCGCATCGCGGGCCAGATCTGCATCTACACCAACGATCAAATTACCATCGAAGAACTGTAGGCCGTGCTAGCCACGCCGCGAGGCGATGGCCGGGACCGAGGAGTGGATATGGCCATTTATCTTCCAGGAATTGAAGAAGACCAGGCGTTGTCGCTGGATGAAATGACGCCGCGCGAAATTGTGGCGGAACTGGACAAGTATGTTGTGGGTCAGCACGCCGCCAAGCGGGCGGTGGCCATCGCGCTGCGCAATCGCATGCGACGCCAGAAGCTGGGGCCGGAGCTGGCCGATGACATCATGCCCAAGAACATCATCATGATCGGACCCACCGGTGTTGGCAAAACAGAGATTGCACGACGGTTAGCGAAGCTGACGAACTCCCCTTTTTTAAAGGTGGAGGCGTCGAAGTTCACCGAAGTCGGCTATGTGGGCCGCGATGTGGAATCGATGATTCGCGATCTGGTGGAGATTGCCATCGACATGTTGCGCGAGGAAAAACTGGAGGAAGTGGAAGATAAGGCGGAGCTGAACGCGGAGGAGCGCCTGCTCGACCTGCTGTTGCCCGCCGCGGCGCCGATGCCTATGCCCGCACCGCCACCCATCTCCGCGATGGAAGACAGCAACAATAACACCATCGCGTTTCCCAGCCCGGTGCCACCGGCCGCCAACGATTCTCATCAGCGTACGCGGGAAAAGCTGCGGGCTCAGTTTCGCGAGGGCAAGCTGGATGAGCGCATGGTCGAAATCGACGTTCGCGAGCGTAATAATCCTTCTTTTGAGATCATCTCCAACCAGGGCATGGAAGAGATGGACATCAACCTGAAGGACATGCTGCCCAACATTTTTGGCCAGCGCACCAAGAAGCGCAAGATGAAGGTGGTCGAGGCTTTCGAGTACCTGGTGCAGGAAGAAGAGCAGCGGCTGATCGACATGGACCAGGTGACACGCATCGCGGTCGAGCGGGTGGAGAATTCCGGCATTATTTTTCTGGATGAGATCGACAAGATCGCCGGGCGCGAGGGTGGACATGGGCCCGATGTTTCGCGCGAAGGCGTGCAGCGCGACATTCTTCCTATTGTGGAAGGCACGACGGTGAATACGCGCTACGGCATGGTGAGCACCGACCACATTCTGTTTATCGCCGCCGGAGCGTTTCACGTGTCGAAGCCGAGCGATTTGATCCCGGAGTTGCAAGGACGCTTCCCCATCCGCGTGGAACTGCAATCGCTGACGGTCGAAGACTTCATCAAGATTCTGACAGAACCCAAGTCCTCATTGGTGAAGCAGGCCACGGCGTTGCTGGAGACGGAGGGATTGAAACTGGAATTTTCGCCCGAGTCGTTGGCGGAGATCGCGAACTTCGCGTTCCGCGTGAATGAGGCCACGGAAAATATCGGCGCGCGGCGTCTGCATACCATCATGGAGCGGGTGCTGGATGAGGTCAGCTTCGATGCGCCGGACTTGGCGCGGCACAACCGTTCGGGTGGAAAGAGCAAGGGCGAAGCACCGCGTTCCGACGCGGCTCGCGCGGACACGACATTGACGCTGGCTGCAAGCGCGGAAGGGACCAGCGGCTACACGCCGTCGGCCACCATTCCGCTGGTGGAACGCGACGGAGCGAATGGCAGCGAGAAGGTAATCGCCATCGACGCCGCCTACGTGCAACACATGGTCGCCTCGATAGTGAAAGACCAGGACCTGTCGAGGTACATCCTCTAAACGCGTTTGCAACATTTCGCGCTGGAATCGAAGGGCGCCACTTCATTCAACCCCACTCAAGCCAAAGAACGGCTTGAATTGATGGGATAAGGACGAAGGCTTCTACGATGAAGCAGTAGTTTTTGGTTGAGGACCATGAGCTGCTGGATCAGGAGAAGCCTTCAATGAAAATTATA
>JAJYSV010000006.1 GCA_021793405.1 Acidobacteriota bacterium | reverse complement strand
ATGGAAATCACAACCTATAATTTTCATTGAAGGCTTCTCCTGATCCAGCAGCTCATGGTCCTCAACCAAAAACTACTGCTTCATCGTAGAAGCCTTCGTCCTTATCCCATCAACTCAAGTTTCTTTTACTTGAGTGGGGTGACGTATCAGGATAAGCCGGGTGCCCCTCGGTTCCTTCGGCTAGGGTGGGAGGAAAAAATTGCCGCCCACCAAAGCCGAAGGGCCCAATCCGGTTTTCACCCGCAGATAAAATCTGAGTTTCGACCCTCGCGAATTCGTATACTTTCACATGTGCCAGAATCGTATAGTTTCATCTATACTATTTTCCATGGCAGACCTCTATACCCCGCGCGATGCAGCCGAGCGCCTGGGCATCTCCTATCCGACCATCAAGCAATGGCTCTATCGCGGCAAGCTCCGCGCCGTCAAAACTCCCGGCGGCCATTATCGCATTCATGAGAGGGACATTCAGGCCATCCTGCACGCCGACTCGCCCGCCGCGCCCAAACAAAAAAAACTCACATCGTCAGTCAGCGGCCGCAATCAACTCGTCGGCAAGGTCGTGCAGGTTCGTTTCGACGGCCTGCTAGCCCAGGTCAAGCTAGCCATCGGCGACCAGATGGTCACCGCCGTCATCACCGCGGATGCCGCGCACGAACTCCAACTACGCCCCGGAATCAAAGCAGCCGCTCTCATCAAGGCGACGGAAGTGATGGTGGTCCGTGTTTAGCCGTGCGCGCGTCCTATGCGTCCTCGGCGCTCTGCTACTGCCCGCAACGCTGTTGCCCGCGCAAACGAAAGCCCTGCGCATTGCCGCCGCCGCCGACCTCCAGCCTGTACTGCCGGCCTTCGTCGCCAATTTCGAAAAATCTTCCGGCACCCACGCAGAAGTGTCTTACGCCTCCTCAGCCACCCTGGCCACGCAAATCCTGAACGGCGCGCCCTACGATCTCTTCCTCGCCGCCAATCTTGCATTCCCGCAAAAAATCGTCGATGCGAGCCTTGCCGTCGAACCCAGCCCCGTTCCTTACGCACAAGGTTCGCTGGTCCTGTGGGCGCGGCGCGGCGTGTTGCCCCAGTCGCTCACCATGCAGTCGCTGACCGACCCCTCCGTCCATCGCATCGCGGTCGCTGACCCGATCCACGCGCCCTACGGCGCCGCCGCCATGGCCGCCATTCAATCCTTAGGCTTGAAAACCGCCCTGCAACCGAAACTCGTCTTCGCGGAAAATATCGCTCAAGCCGCGCAGTTCGGCCAGTCCGGCAATGCGGACTGCGCATTAATTTCGAAAACAATCGCCATCACACCAACGATGCGCCAGGCAGGCAGATTCGTTCCCGTACCGGTCACCGCGTATCCGCCCATCCGGCAAGGCGCGGTCATCCTGCGCAACGCACCCGACAAACAGGCCGCCGAGAATTTTCTCAGCTATCTGCAATCTCCCGCTGGCCGCAACCTGCTCTTGTCGAGCGGTCTCGAACCTCCAACGCAATAAGCAGCTTGCTCGACGAATGACACGCAGCAGGAACAACCGACCCAAATGGACACCGTCGCACTCCTATTGACGCTTCGCCTCGCGCTGGTCACCACAGCGATTCTGCTGGTGCTCGCGGTGCCGCTGGCCTACTGGCTCGCCTTCACGCGCTCCCGATGGAAAACCCTCATCCAAGCCGTCTGCTCGCTGCCCATTGTTTTGCCGCCCACCGTACTTGGCTTTTATCTGTTGGTCGGCCTGGGTCCCAGCACCGCATTCGGCCGCGCCATCACGCATGTCCTGGGTCATCCTCTGGCCTTCTCTTTCGCCGGATTGGTGGTCGGCTCGGTGCTCTACAGCCTGCCCTTCGCCGTGCAGCCGCTCACCTCCGGCTTCGCTGCCGTCGACCGCTCCCTGCTCGACGCCGCCACCACCCTCGGCAGCGGTCGCTGGGACAGAATGGCGCGCGTCGTCCTGCCGCTCTCGCGCGGATCGCTGCTCACCGCCGGCGTATTAAGCTTCGCCCACACCGTCGGCGAATTCGGCGTCGTGCTGATGATTGGCGGCAATCTGCCCGGCGCAACCCGCACCCTCTCCATCGCGCTCTACGATCAGGTGCAGGATTTTCAATACGCCCAGGCCAATCGCACCGCGCTCTTTCTGCTGGCCATCTGCCTGCTCGCCTTGATGTTCCTCTACAGCCGCGGTCAGCGGCGCGATTCCCGGAGCAGCGACCTTGCCTGACCTGCCCATCTCCATCGCAGCCAACGCTCCTTGGCTCTCTGCTCACATTGAGCACCACTTCCAGCGCGATCGCGCCGGATTTACGCTGCATCTCGACTTCACGGCCAGCGCGCAACGCACGGTCGTCTTCGGGCCGTCGGGCTCCGGCAAGTCGTCCCTGCTGCGCGCCATCGCTGGACTGCTACAGCCGGACGTGGCCAGCATTCAACTCCACGGAACCGTTGTCTGCCAGAACATGCGCGGACGTCAGCAACGATTCTTTCTCGCGCCGGAAAAACGCCGCGTTGGGCTGGTCATGCAGAACCCGGCGGTGTTTCCTCATCTCACCGCCGCGCGCAACGTCGCCTTCGCATTGCATGGAACGGAAAAGTCCGCGCAAAAAGAAAAGACCATTCGCCTGCTGCAACTGGTCGAAGCGGATACCCTGGCGGACCGCTGGCCGCGCGAACTCTCCGGCGGACAGCTCCAGCGCGTTGCCATTGCCCGCACGCTGGCCGCCGAGCCTTCCGTTCTGTTGCTGGATGAACCCTTCGCCGCGCTCGACGCGCAAAGCCGTCAAACCATCTCGCAGAACGTGCATGCGTGGGCCCGCGAACGCCAAGTCCCCGTGCTCACCGTAACTCATAATTTAGAAGAAGCCTTTGCCGCAGGAGAAGAGGTACTCACCATGGAAGAGGGGCGCATTCTCGCCCAGGGCACGCCAGAGCAGGTTCTCTTCGAACAACGCGAACAGCTCTTGCAGATGCTGCACGCAACACCCTCGCCTGGCTCTGTTGATAACTTGCGCGGAAAATAGTTTGTCGTCCTCAGCCGAGCGAAGGACCTTGCTAGGGGAAGATTCACGAAATTCCCGGTACAGCATCCCAGCTACTGGGCTAAATACACCGGCTCCTGCTCCAGGCAGATTCCAAACTGCGCCAGCACGCGCCTGCGTATCTCATCGCGCAGCGCAAGAATTTCTTTTGCCGTAGCATCGCCGCGATTCACAATCGCCAGTGTGTGGCGACTGGAAACGCCCGCGGCGCCAAGCGCGAAACCCTTGGGAAATCCGGCTTGCTCAATCAACCATCCCGCCAGCAGCTTCACCGATCCCGGATCAGCGGCAAAGTGCGGAATGGGGCCAACTTCTACCTGCCCGGCTCGATGCGCTTCCTTGGCGACACGCGCGGAAATGTCCGCCAGGTGCGATTCCGATATCACGGGATTCTTGAAGAAAGATCCCGCGCTCAGGCAATCCGGATCGCCATCGACCAGCAACATCCCTTTTTGCTGCCGGATACTCCGCACCTTTTCGCTGACCTGTTTCAAGGTAGGCGGCTCAGTATTGTCGGCATACGCAGCCGCCAAATCCGGATAGGCAAGATGCGGCGCGCCATGGTATCGCAGCCGGTAGCCCACTTCCGTCACAATGTACCGGTCGCGTCCCGTGCTGTTGAAAATGCTTCTGCGATATCCAAACTGGCACTTGGCAGCGGGAAAATCCACCATCTGCAATGTCGTGCGATCCAGCGCGCGAACAGAGTGTATGGTCGAGGAGACCTCCTGCCCATACGCGCCCACATTCTGCACGGGTGTTCCCCCCACCGTGCCGGGAATTCCAGCCATGCATTCCACGCCGGCGTAGTCTTTCTCCACCACGGCGGAAACAAATTGATCCCAGTCTTCGCCCGCGGCCGCGGAGAATACTCCATACTCACCGTTCGACTCTTCGCGGATGCCGCGATTTGCCACCCGCACCACCACGCCAGAAAAACCCTTGTCCGACACCAGCAGATTGCTGCCGCCTCCCAGCACAAACAGAGGCGCGCTTTTCTCGCGCGCAAACGTCACCGCCTGGGCCAGATCGTCCTCACTGGCTGCCTCGATAAACCAGCGCGCCGGCCCTCCGATGCGGAAGGTCGTGTAGGGAGCCAGGGCGACTTGTTCGAGTATCTCCACAGGGGCGTGCGTCCATCATCGCACATCATTTGCAGCCCTTGAAAACTTCCGATGCGGATTGGAGTTGTATCGCCGTATACCCGAAAAGGGGGCCTCCCTGAACGGGCTTCCCGCCCAGCCAAGCGACCCCGGCGAAGCCCGCCGCCACGCACTCTCCATCCCCCCGGCTTTAGCCGGGTGGCCTGGGCGACCATCTTGGTGCACCTCGCCACGATCGAGTCGCAGGGGGCAGCGTAGAAGCGGAAATGGCAGCAAGGGTCTGTGATCAGAGAGTCGCGAGGAAAAGAGGCGCTTTCTACGGCAGCGTTCGATCCCTTCGCGTTGATTAGTTTGGTTCTTTGAAAAGATGCAGCACTCCGTTGGAATCGCGAAACGTACGAAAGCCAAAATACTGCGTACGTGGGATAACGAACAAGTACTTATAGTGGATACGCACTCTGAATGTGGCCTGAGTAACATACCCACCGTTCACCGTGTAAAAGATATCTGTCAGGGGCAGCGACTTCGTTTCTTTTGCTCGAAGGATCGGAAAAAAATTTAACTTGCTACATATATAGTTGCCATTTTCTACGACTGCGCCATTGATTCCAAAGTTCAACAGGTCGGGCATGATACAAGGCTCAATCGAACGCACAGCGAAATGACCTGTGTTGGTTATCTGAAAAGCAGAAGAGAGAACATTGGACGGATCGAGGATGGAGCCTTCGTTGACGGTGACCTCTGGCATGTAATATTCCCACGTCAAAGGTAGTCCGATTAGTGCAAGAAGGAGCGCGACGATAGCGATATAAGGCGACGATCCGACCTCACGCAACCGGTTTGCGCGATTGACTTTTCCCTCAGACCCCGTGCTACCACTAATCTCGACGTTAGGCACGTTCTGGATGAGGGGCGGCTTGGGGAGCGATGGTGGTTTTGTCTTCCTTTTCCTTCGCTTCGGCATACGCGACTCTCCCGGTCACGACGCATCTCAAAAGGTGAGACAGTCGGGAAGGATTTCGCCTTTCTCGTAAAACTTACCCGTTACCGTCTTAATTCCTAGAAATGCCGTTTGACCATCACGGAAATAACCTTCGCACGCCCTCGCGTATTCGATATCAATAAAGAATTGTTGTTGAACCTGATCCCAAGTGAAGCGCAGCCCTTTGTAATCCTCCCCGGCTCTGCGGTCCTGTTCGTCAAGGCACTGGTAGTGAATCTGAATGATATCCGGGAAATTGATAGGTTCAGCGCCCATTCGCGCGTAGATTGAAGTTTTCATGTCGCAGCCCTCAACCCCGATGCTACGCAAAAACGTCGAGGTATAACGCAAAAACCGCTCAAGAGTGCAGCCCCACTGCGCGGGGTGCAAAAATTGCACCCCTTCATAACTTTTCACGTTTGAAGATCAGCCATTGAATATCGAGCGGGTCTTGCACGATGAAGTCCTTTCCACCTTCCGCGTCGTTATCGTCCGGTTCAGTGAGCTGTTTTCCGACTGCAAACGGTATGAGAGTGCCGCAGAGTTCCCAACCTTGCTCGCCCGCTGCATTCAGAAAATGATTGAGGTCTAGTCCGGCGTTAGGGCCAACTTCCGACATGGCTGTATTTGTGAAATCAACACAAGGTCGGCCTTGTTCATGATTTCGGACATAAGCGACGTGAGCATATTTCCACTTTTTCATAGTGGAAACAGGCTACCACCCGTCTACTGCTCACGGTGGCTTCGCTTCCACGGCTACATTTTTCACGGTATTTGGCTAGGCTGAAATTCAGGCGGCGATGTAACCTGCATGGAAAAGAGAATTCCAATGGATACCTGTGCGATCACGGAACTTCAACAGGAATTTATCGACCTAATTTCCGAACATGACAAACAATATGATCTGCGCAACGAATGTCTACTACGTGGGGACGAATCGGGAGCGCAAGCCCTCCAAGATGCTATGACGGAGTCCGGGAACCGCGCAGTGAAGGTACAGGCGGAAATCGGAAAACTGATGAAATCTGATCCGTCAGCTACTTGAACGGCGTCCGGCACTGCTGAATTATTGGCGGGTGGCCCTTCGCACGGCCCAGATGAGGGTGCCCCATCCTTCGCGCTCTTTGCGAAGGGTGGGAGGAGACAATGTCGGTCTCACTGTAACGTCGAAACTGACCTTAGACCTTCAGCCCGATGGAACGCATCAGCGCCAGGCCATTGCTCTTCGTGATGATTCCCTCGCGCAGCAGGAAGTCGAACCGCATCCTGCCTTCCTCCAGGTCATCCTGAAAATGCATGTTCCTCAACATGCCCTGCTGCAATTCGCCCATCTCCGTCAACGCCAGATCGTGCGTCGTCAGAATGCCGATCGCCCCGCGTTCCACCAGCCCGCGCAACACGCCCTCGGCGCCCACGCGGCGGTCGTTGGAGTTGGTTCCCTGCAGCAGTTCATCCAGCAGAAACAGTAGTGCCGGCCGTTGCGCCGCCAGATCGTAAATTCGCCGCAGCCGCGTAATCTCCGCATAAAATCGCGAGCTTCCCTCCTGCAGCGAATCGTTTACCTGGATGCTCGCGCCCACCTGCAACGGCGTCAATCGCAACCGCCGCGCCCGCACCGGCGCGCCCGCCATCGCCATCACCGTGTTGATCCCGACCGTGCGCAGATACGTGCTCTTACCCGACATATTGGAGCCGCTCACCAGAATCACCTGCGTCTCCGCATCCAGCCGCACGTCATTGCGAACACACTTCACCGCTGGAATCAGCGGATGCCCCAGCGCCTCTCCGTGCAGAATGGGCGCACCGTCGGAAGATGCAGGCATCAGAAACTCCGGAAAAGGATCGCCCGGATGTTCATAGTGATATGCCGCCAAGGAAAGCAGCGCTTCCATCTCTCCGGTCGCGTCCAGCCAACCCCGCACTGCCTTGCCATGTTGTGTGCGCCACCCTTCCGATTTCAACGCCACCTGCACCGAGTACATCAGCGGCACATCCAGAATCTTCACAAACAGGTTGTCCCGCGAATCGATGAAATCCACAATGGTGCGCAGCCGCGCAATTGCCTGCGAACCCTTCTGATGATGGCTGGTCAGCGCCTCCTGGATCGCCTGCAGCTGCGCCGAGCGAAACTCTTCCCGTTCCAGCCGGGCGAGCAGGGTCGAAAGCAATTCCAGATTTTCAAACGCGCCCTCGGTCGCCGAAAAAACCTCAGCCAGCCGTTTCCTCAGGCCGTACGCGATGTTTCCTTCTACCGCCACTACAATCAGAAACGGCAGGTATATTCCCCACACAGCCCACATCACGGCCGTTGCAATGGCGAGCAACGCCAGCACTGGAGCCAGCCAGCGCAGCCACCGCTGCCGTATCTCCGCCGGCGCTTCCGCCCAATGCAGCAACGCCTCCGAATGGACGCCCGCCCCGGCCTCTTTGCCCAGCACCGCCAGATCTTCCCGCAAATCCAGATTGCCGCGAAGCTCCGCGACCGCCGCTTGTCGCTCCAGAATGTCTTCGACCTGGGAAGGCGTCAGCAGCCACTGGGCCAGCGTGTCTTCTCCCATCCGCGTGCGCGCGGTCGACAGCAGCTCAAACAGGCTGCCCGCACCAAACAGATCCAGGTCGGCGGCATAGATGTGCCCGCTGTCGCCATGACCCTGACTGCGGAAGCGTTCGCCCTGTTGTCCGCCGCCCATCCATCGGTCTTCGATCCGCGCCAGCCCGCGCTGGTACACTTCGACCGCGCGCAGCGCGCACTTCCGCGCCCGCAGCACTCTCGCGTGGTAGACGGCGACCACCGCGAAGGCCGCAACCGGAGCCGCCAGCCACCAAGGCGAAATCAGATGCGATCGAAGCGCGCACCACGCCATCCCAGCGATGATAACCGCCAGCAACAACCGAACATTGCCGTACCGGATATGCAACCTGTCGAAGCGATGAATATCGAGTTCGCGCGCCTGGAGACGCCGCCGATACTCCTCCGCGGGCACAGTCTCTTCCGACGTCACGGAGACTTCGGAAGTCGGAGACACTTCAGGGTACTTATTTTCTTCAGCAGACACGGCGCGTGGCATCCAACCCTTTCCCGTCTACTGTACAGCGTGCTTCCCCTAAGGCTCGCACGGCCAGGAAACAAGAGCCGTGAAACGCAGGCCGATATACACTGGAGATAGCCGCGAAAGCGGCATGAGGGACAAACTGCATGTATCCAGAGATCATGGTGATTCCGATGCGCGAGGAACTGGTTCGCGCTGGTATTCAGGAAACGCGCACGGCCGAAGAAGTCGAGCAGGCGCTCGCCAAGCCCGGTACGACGATGGTCGTCGTCAATTCCATCTGCGGTTGCGCGGCGGGCAAAATGCGCCCCGCCGTGCGAATGGCGCTCCAGCACACCACCCTACCCGATCAGAAGATCACGGTCTTCGCCGGTCAGGATCGCGAAGCCACCGAGAAAGTTCGCAGCCACCTGGCGGGGAATCCTCCCAGCTCACCGGCGGTCGCGATTTTTCGTGATGGTAAACTGGCGTTCCTGATGCAGCGCTCGGTGATTGAAAATTCTGCCGCGCCGCAGATCGCACAGTATCTGACCCAGGCGTTCGACGAGATTTGCACCAAACCAAGTGCAGTTTCTCAGTAGAAAACATCCCGCTCAACGGGTGCAGTAACCCGTCTGCAAGATGGTTGCCTTAGCAACCATCTTGGTTCAAATTAGTTGCCTTAGCAACGATATTTTCGGGCTGCTTTTTCGGTCGAAAACTCTCTTAGATTCCCGCGCAAGCCATCCGCTGACCCGCTACAGCGCGCCGATGCGCCAGCCACTGCTGCCACCGATCCAGACCTTCTCCGGTTAAACAAGACAGTTCGATGATTTCGATCCCCGGATGCACCTGCCGCGCATTCGCCTTGGCCTGCTCCAGGTTGAACGGCACATACGGCAACAGATCCATTTTGGTGACGATCAACAGCGCGGCCTTGGAAAAAATCGATGGATATTTCAGCGGCTTGTCCTCGCCTTCGGACACGCTCAACACAACGATCTTCGCTTCCTCGCCCAGGTCGTAGCTCGACGGGCAGACAAGATTGCCGACATTTTCAATGAACAGCAGATGGATCTCCGTCGACGACCATGGCTGAAGCGCGCGCTCAATCATTCTGCCGTCCAGATGACAAACCGTTCCGGTCACAATCTGCCGCACGGGAAATCCATAGTGCGCCAGCCTGCGCGCATCGTTTTCCGTCTGCAAATCGCCCGTCAACACAGCCACTTTGTCGTGCGGGCTGAATGCAGCCAATGTTTTTTCGAGCAGCGTTGTTTTTCCGGAACCAGGCGAGCTGATAATGTTCAGGCACAGCGTGCCGCGCTTCGCATAGCCCTGTCGCAACTCTTCCGCAATGCGCTGATTCTCGCTCAGAACTTTCTTTTCCACTGGAACCACAGTCGTCATTCTTCCACCTCTACGCTTGCCAATTGCATTTCATCGCCGCCCAGCAACAGGCTGTTCTCGCTGGCGCAGTCCGGACACGGTTCACTATAGATGCCCGTCTCATATTCGCGTCCGCAATCCTGGCAGCAATTGCGTCTTGGAACCATTTGAATCATCAGCGCCACCGGCTCATATTCCGCCTGCTCCGACATCACGTCCCAGGCAAAGCGCAGTGCGTCTGCGTCGACGCCCGCCAACACGCCGATCCTGACTGTCACTGCGACCAGCCGCGCACCCGGCCTGCGTGCCGTTTCGGCATGGCTGGCACGCAAAATTTCGCTGGCGATTCCAACTTCATGCATGGCGATCCGCGCTTTCTCTTGAAACCCATTTCCCGGCCACCACTATAGCCTATGAGCTAGACGGATGGCTCTCGGTGATGGATATCACGAGCAGTCCAGAAAGTGCCCTGATAGGATCAGATGCAAACTACGAGGCTCGCATCGCCGCCTGCCCTGAACGTCCCTGCCATGTATGCACAGCCACGACTCGGCGACATTCTCGCCAATGCGATTACCCACGGAGTCGGAGCGGCCTTCGCACTGGCGGGCGCGGCCTACGTGATCATGGCGTCGACTCACGGAAATGCGTGGCAGCTCATCGGCTGCTCCATCTACGGCGTAACGCTGGTGCTGGTCTACATCTGCTCGACGCTCTACCATTCGCTGGTGCGCACGCGCGCGCGGCGCGTCTTCCACATCCTGGATCACTCGTCCATTTACCTGCTGATTGCCGGCACGTACACGCCGTTTTGTTTGGTTTCGTTGCGCGGCCGGCTGGGCTGGACCCTGTTCGCAATCGTCTGGTCGCTCGCCATCGCCGGCGTGGTCTTCAAGAGCCTTGCCATTGGGCGGTTTGAAATGGCATCCGCCGTAATTTACCTCGGAATGGGCTGGTTGGCGATTTTCGCCATGCGCCCACTGCTCCATGCCGTTTCCTGGCATGGGTTGCTCTGGCTGGGCGTGGGCGGCGTTGCCTACACGGTGGGGATTGTGTTCTTCGCTTTCGATCGCGTGCCGTACTTCCACGGAATTTGGCACGTGTGGGTGCTCGCGGGCAGCATTGCACACTACTTCGCAATCCTGTTCTACGTGGTTCCAGCGCGCTAATCCTATAAGGCGGATCGTCGTCCGGCTGTCAGGCGCGGCTGAGCGCAAGATCGATCAGCGTTTTTTGTTCCAGCGCGTGCGCCTTCGCCGAGCCTGTGGCCGGGCTGGCGGCGGCGGAGCGCTTCACGCTGCGAACCTGGCGGTCGAACGCAAGGTCCCGTAGGCGCGGCAGAACGAAGGAGTACGCGCCCATGTTTTCCGGCTCTTCCTGCACCCAAACCAGATCGTTGGCCTTTGGCTGCGCCTCGATCGCCGCGCGCAGTTCCTGCTCCGGCCATGGGTACAACTGCTCAATGAAAATTATGCCGGTAGCGGAATCTTTTCTCTTCTCGCGTTCCATCCGCAGCTCGTGGCCAATCTTTCCGGTGCAGATCAACAGCCGCGTCACGCCCTGTACTTCAGTCTCTGGCAGCACGTTCAGAAAATGCGGGCGGGTCAGGTCGGCGAGCGGCGAGCCCGCATCGGGATGCCGCAGCATACTCTTAGGAGTGAAAACAACCAGCGGCTTGCGCCAGTGACGCAATGCCTGCCGCCGCAGCAGATGAAAATATTGCGCCGCGGTGGACGGCTGGCATACTTGTATATTGTCGCGCGCGGCGATCTGCAGATAGCGCTCGACGCGCGCGCTGGAATGTTCCGGGCCTTGCCCTTCATACCCATGCGGCAACAGCAGGACGAGTCCGCTCAGCAGCCCCCATTTGTCTTCCGCTGAAGAAAGAAACTGGTCGATGATAATCTGCGCGCCGTTGGCGAAGTCGCCGAACTGGGCCTCCCACATCGCAAGAGCTTCGGGATAGTCGCGGCTAATGCCATACTCAAACCCCATCACGCCAGCCTCGGACAGCATGGAGTTGTACACCTCAAATCCGGCTTGTTTGGGTGATAGGTGACTGAGCGGCACAAATTTCTTTTCATTTTCCACATCGATCAACACGCTGTGCCGCTGATTGAAGGTGCCGCGCTGGCTATCCTGCCCGCTGAGCCGTACCGGTGTTCCCTTCACCAGCAACGAACCAAAGGCCACCGCCTCCGCCATGCCGTAGTCGAGCGGTCGTTCCCCGCGCCCCATTTCCGCGCGCTGTTCCAGCAGCTTCGCGATCTTTGGATGAATGTGAAAATCTTTGGGATAGGCGGTCAACCCGTCCGCGATCGCGCGAATTTCTTCGGCGGCGATTCCTGTATCCACTTCGTACTTCGCGCGGTACGCACCGCCTTTGTAGTGCGACCAGTACTCGGGCAAATCCGCCAACCGAGCCTTCTTCTTCATCTGCCGGGCCAGCTTCAACTCCTGCTCGAATTCCGACTCGGCCTCCGCGGCGCGCGGCGCCGGATCTACGCCTATTTTCTGTGCGAAGATTTCATACAGAGGCGGATGGTTCTGGATCCTTGCATACCGCAGCGGCTGGGTGATGGTCGGGTCATCCACTTCGCTATGGCCGTGACGACGATAGCCGATCAGGTCGATCACCACGTCGGTGTGGAATCGATAGCGATACTCGACGGCCAGCGTGGCCACGCGGATCACTGCATCAATGTCCTCGGCATTCACGTGAAAGATCGGCACGGGCAGCCGCCGGGCCAGGTCGGAGGAAAAGCGGGAAGAGTTATATTCGTCCGGTTCTGCGGTAAACCCGATCAGATTATTCGCAATGATATGAATGCCGCCGCCGACGGAATAGCCTTCGAGCGAGCATAGATTCATGGTCTCAGCCCAAATACCCTGGCCGGCGAATGCCGCATCCCCGTGGATGACAACGGGCAATACGCGCTCGCGTCCCTCCGCGCCGTAACGCATCTGTTTGGCGTACGCGCGCCCCATGGCCACAGGATCGACCGCCTCCAGATGGCTGGGATTCGAGACCAGATGCAGCGCCACTTCCTCGCCGTCTCTGGTCGTGAATGTGCCCGTCGCACCCACGTGATATTTCACATCGCCGCTGCCCAGGCTGGTGCGCGGGTCGGCATCTTCAAACTTGGAAAAAATGTCCGCGGCGGATTTGCCCAGCGTATTCACCATGACGTTGAGTCGGCCGCGGTGACTCATCCCCAGGACGGATTTCTCTGCGCCCAGCTCGCCGGCACGATTCAGCACCGCATCCAGCAGCGGAATCAACGCCGTGACGCCTTCCAGTGAGAAGCGCTTGGTTCCCAAATAGCGCTTCTGGATCACGTGCTCGAAGACGTCGGCATGAACAAGAAGATCCAGGCTGCGATCCGAGTCCACGGCAGGAGAGGCAGTCTCCAGCCGTTGGGCGATCCAGCGTCTGCGCTCCGGGTCCGCGATGTGCATAAACTCGACGCCAATCGTGTCGCAGTATACGGCGCGTGCCTGCTCGGCAAATTTTCCTGTCGCTGTCAGCTCGGGGAGCGATTCCGCCGCAAGATATTGTCCCAGAGGATCGAGCTGCGCCTGCAGATATCCCCAGCGGCGGAAGGCATCAAAAACCTGCTGGCGAGATTCTGGATTGGATGGGATTGGAACGGTTTCTCGCTTAGATGTAGGCATAAGAAAAATCAATCTGCGTGTATCGATTGTCGCAGAGCGCATAAGTGACCGCAATGACAGGCGCAGCGCAGTGTGGGATTTCAATTTGGCGTGGAAGAAATGTGATGAGAGAGCGAAGCTGCCGCGGCGGTGCGTTGGGCTAATGGCTGGCCGGAACCGTGTGGCTCAACCGGGTGGCCAACGCCACCAGTTCGGTGGGCAAAATCGGCTTCGAACGAAAGGTGATATTCAAACCTTCATACTCGGCTTCCGCCTCTGCCAGACCGCTGAGCACCATGACGGAGAGAGCGGCCCTGCGCTCCCACAAACGCATGACGAAATGGCAGCCCGATTCGCCTGGCATAATGTGATCTGTGATCACCAGCGTAATCGCGTGGTTCACGTCGCGATCCAAAGCTTCAAAGGCAGCTCCGGCGGAATAAGCAGTCTGTACCTCAAGTCCTGCACGATTGAGGATAGCCTTCCGCGTGAGTGCCTGTATCGGATTATCGTCGACGACTAAAATCACAGATTGTCTTTCTGGACCTATAAGGACTGATGTTGTTTTCTACGAAAAAGATGCCTCCGTCAAGGAGGAAAAGGCAACCTGACAGTACTATCAAGATTACCCAACCCTTTGTTTTCATTGAGTTTCTGGATCGAGACTCAGAAAAATCCTCCTGAAACTCGATCATCCCGCCATCAGTCGACACCAAGCAGACATGGCAGAAACGAATTGCTTTTCAGGATGTCGACATCTTCGCCCGGCGCATCGTCTTGCCAACCACCAATGTAATCCATTTCCGCGGGACCAGCGCAAGCGCCCGGACAAGCGAGCGGTTCGATACGCCGGTGATGGCGAAGGGCCTGTGACGATCGAAAGCCCGCAAGGACTCGGCAACCACCTGGGCCGATGTCTGCATGCGCGACCGACTGCTGAAGGGGCTTTTGCCCGCGACCTTAAAAAAGTTCGTTTCCGTGGACCCGGGATTGACGACCGTCACCTGCACGCCGTGCTGACGGGCTTCCTCATATAGCCCCCACGAGAAGCTGACCACAAATGCCTTGGTCGCGGCGTAGACCGCGCAATATGGAAGCGGCATGAATCCGGCAACAGAAGCAATGTTGATCATGCCACCGCGTTTGCGCGTCATCATGGGCTGCAGGTATAGATGCGCCGACTCCACCAGCGCGGCGATATTCAAATCGATCATTTGGCGCTGGCGCTGGCGGTCGATCGAGGCGAATTCCCCAAAGGCCCCAAATCCCGCGTTATTGATGAGAAGATTCACTTCCAGATTGGCGGCCTGCGTCCTTTGAAACAACTCCGCGGGCGCGCCCGGGACACTCAAATCCAACGCGACGGCAAGAACATCGATGCCCATGTGCGCGAACATCAGGTCGCTCCGCAGCGCCTCCAATCGGTCCTGGGAACGCGCAACCAGAATCAGGGACCATCCGCGCGCAGCCAGTTGCCGCGCGAATTCTTCCCCAATGCCGGAGCTGGCGCCCGTGACCAGCGCATATCCCTGCGGTTGCATCCTTGGTCATCCTTTCTCGCGACGCTGCAGCTAGGAAATCCACCGAGCCAGCAGGAAGGCTCCGACGCCGAAAAAAAACAGCAGCCGGTAGCGCAATCCATGGGCGCGATTCACCTCAGGCAACAGGTCGGTTCCCGCCACGTACAAGGCTACACCCGCCGACAAAGGCAGACCGATGCGAGCAAAGCCGGGAAGGAAGTAGATCGCGCCGACGCCGGCGACAGTCGCCGCACCCAGGATGCAAGCCGCGGTGAACGCGGCGCGCGCGCTACGGCCACTCGCCAGCATCACGCTGCCCACGGTAAAACCCTCTGGCAATTTATGCAGCAGCATTCCGGTAAAGATCAGCCAGCCGAGCGCGCTCGAAAAGGCGAACCCGCTGGCAATCGCAATTCCATCAAAGAACGTGTGCGCCGCTAAGCCAATGGTCACCGAGTAAGCTGTGGTACGGCGAAGGAACTCCTCCTTGTGAGTTTCTTCCCCCATGTGCAGATGCGGGACCAGGGTGTGTTCCATGAGATGGACGCCGCAAAAACCGGCGAGAATCCACAGCGACGCGGACGCGGGCGAGACCTGAAAGCTCTCCGGCATCATTTCGACCAACGCCACCGCAATCAGGAAGCCGGCGCCGAAGGCGACAAAGCCGTGCAGAAAGCGCTCCGCACACATCCGCAACAGCAGCAGGCCGCCGACAACATCCGCCATGCCCGCCACCAGGCCGAGTAGCAGCACAATCCCGAACGGTGTGGAAACGTGCGCCATTGTGTGTGTTATCCGCTGTGACGAATGTGCATCACGTCACCATCCTGAACGATATAGTCCTTGCCTTCCAGACGCAGCGTGCCTTTGGCCCGCGCGGCTGCTTCCGAGCCGGCGGCCAATAGCGTATCCCAATGGATGGTTTCGGCGCGGATGAAGTGTTTTTCCAGGTCGGAATGGATCGCTCCCGCTGCCGCCTGCGCGCGCGAGTGGACAGGAATGGTCCAGGCGCGGCACTCGTCTTCGCCGACCGTGAAAAAGGAGATCAATCCCAACAGCTCATAGCTCTTGCGAATGAGGCGGCGCAGGCCGCTCTCGCCCAGCCCATAGCTCGATAGAAACTCTTCGGCCTCTTCGTCGGGCATCTCGGCAAGCTCGGCCTCCACCTTGCCGCAAATTGCCGTCGCTCCGGTGCCGGGACGGGCAGCGATTTCGGTCAAGCCATATTTCTCCACGGCTGCCTCCAGATCCGCGCCCAGGGTTGTGCTCTCAGAAATATTCAGCACGTACAAGACCGGTTTCTGGCTGAGAAACATATAACCGCGGATCAGCTTTTTCTCGTCCGCCGTCATCTCCATCGCGCGCAATGGCTGCTCGGATTCCAGATGCGGCTTGGCGCGCAGCAGCAGTGCCTGCTCTGCCTCCAATTCTGGAGTGCGTCCTTTTTTCAAATCCTTTTCCAGCCGCTCCATCCGCTTTTCAATCTGCGTCAGGTCGCTCAACATCAGGTCGAACTCGACATCCTGGATTTCTTTCAGCGGGTCGATGGGCGCGGTCAGCGGGACGGAAGGATCGTCGAATACGCGCAGCACATGGATCAAGGCATCCACGTTGCGCAAGCTCGCCAGCAGGCTCGGCTCCTTCAACGCTTCCTGGCCAATGGCACCCACATCGGCATATTCGACGGTGGCAAATACGGTCTTCTTCGGCTGGTAGAGAGCAGCCAGCTTTTCCAGCCGGTCGTCAGGAACCCACGCAATGCCGAGATGCACTTCCTTCGGATTCGAATAGCCGCGGTCTTCCAGTTTTGATTTGGTGAGAATCTTGAAGAGCGAGGTTTTGCCTACCTGCGGCAGGCCAATAATTCCAGTTTTCATGCTTATCCTGTGAGGGAGATTGTTCGACAGTTCCTATGAAAGTTTACGCTGTTTCCACTCCCCGGATGGGTTCCAGGCAATGGAACTCAGCTCGCCGGTTCGGGACGCGCGTATAGGATGATCAGCCCCAGTCCACATACCAGTACGATTCCCTCCAGCGACGTGGAGAGATTGTGCAGGCGGTTGAAGTGGAGACGAGCAGGGTTCGCGGAAGCAGGATCGGCCATGGCTGAGCCAGCCTGGATACGCAGCGTCTCCATGCGTGGAATTACAGAATACTGCGAATACGCGGTGAGCCCCACCATGGCGGCGATCAACACAAGTTGCGGCGCGATCGAACGCCGGGTTGCGCGAGTCACGCGCTCCGCAATGCACAGTACCAGCAAAGCGATTCCGCAGACCAGGCCGATGGCATGAAGATGCAACAAAGAATTGCGAACCATGGCTCCGGCAACGCCGATTCCCACCGCTGGGTCCGGAAACATCGGCATCAGTGTGCCAAACGCGATGGGCGCGACCACGGCGCCAAAAAACAATAAGCCGCCGACCCAGATCGCCAGGGCAATTAAAATCAGACTCCGCAGAAGTGTTCTCATCGGCTATCCTTGTACCGCTGTTGATCACTTTTATTTTTCTGTAAAGAAAGAACCCACATTTCGAAATCGAGATGTGGGGTACCCGGCACTATTCCAGTCCGCTGACCGATTTGCGCCCAATCAGGCGCTCAATGCGCTTCTGCATCGGCGGATGGGTGGAGAAAAGATTCGTAAACATGCCGCCGCCAACCAGGGGCTGGGCGATAAAAAGATGTGCGTTGGAGGGCGATGCAACCATGGGCACCCGCTTGGAATATGCATCGATCTTTTCGAGGGCACTGGCCAGCGCGTAGGGATTGCCGGTGGTCTTGGCTCCCGTTGCGTCGGCCTCATATTCTCGTGAGCGGGAAACAGCCAGCTGGATGAGCATGGCGGCAATCGGCGCCAGGATCAGCATGAAGAGTCCGCTGATTCCACCGCCGCGTTCGCGTCTGCCACCCCCACCGCCGCCAAAACCGCCGAAAATCTCTCCCCAATAGGCCATCCGCGCGATCAACGTAATCGCCCCGGCGAGGGTTGCGGCAATGGAGCTGGTCAGGATGTCGCGATTCTGCACGTGACCCAACTCATGGGCCAGCACGCCTTCTAGCTCGTCATCGTTCAACAGCGACAAGATTCCATGAGTCATCGCCACGGAGGCATGTTTCGGATTTCTTCCGGTCGCAAATGCATTCGGAGACTCAGTTGGAATCACGTACATCCTCGGCATCGGAATGCCCATCCGCTGCGTCATGCGCTCGACGATGGCATAGGCGCGCGGCAATTCCTCTCGCGTCACCGGCTGCGCCTTGTACATTTTCAGCGCCAGCTTGTCGGAGTAGAAGTAGGTGAAGAAATTCATGCCGGCAGCAAACAGAAATCCAAGGACCAGACCATTCCGCCCGCCGAAATGCTCGCCGATCAGGACCAGCAGAACCGTAAGCAGGGTAAGAAGAAATGCGGTTTTCGCAGTGTTTCCCATAACACTCTTATTCTAGTCCTCTGGACCCGGCGGCATATCTATGCTGCGACCAACACAAAGATTTATCATAGATAGAAGGACGAGGGTTTCCTTGCCTGCAATCGTCCGCGAATTTCTATGGTGGAACCGAGCGCAATCGTCGAGCAATGGCGCAGTGGGCAGGATCTTTCCGGCGTGCTGGCGACGCTGGTGCGTGTCGAAGGCTCCTCCTACCGCAGGCCGGGCGCGCGGATGTACATCCATTCGACTGGATACGTGGGTGCGATCAGCGGCGGGTGTCTGGAAGGCGACGTGGTGCGCAAGGCCGTGTGGATCACGCGGAATGGACCCGCGGTCGAAACATACTCCACCATGTTCGATGAAATATTGGACGACACGGGATCGGTGGAGACGCGAGACATTCCCTATGGGCTGGGCTGCGGCGGCGTCATCAATGTATTGATGGAACCGATTGCGCTGCCGGAGACCAATGGGATGCTGCTGGCTCTGGAAGCTGCGCAGGGCGGAGAGACACTATATGCCGCGACGATGCTTCCCTCTTCCGCAGACAAGGTTCGATTCGCGCGCGTGATTGTCCGTGAAGACGGACCGATTTTCTTCGCCAGCTCTCATCTCAGCGCGGAACAACAGGCGCATCTGGCCTCGTTGGCGCGCATTGCAACGCTGGCGGATACCGTTTCTATTTCCGTCGGCAATGAAACGATGGATGTATTCGTTGAGCCGATTCCGCCGCCGCAGCGGTTGGTGATTTTCGGGGCGGGCGACGACGCGCGTCCGCTGGTTCGCATGGCGCGTCTGCTGGGCTGGCATGTTGCCGTCGCGGATGGACGAGCGTGGCTGGCGCAGACTGCGCGCTTTCCAGAAGCCGAACAAGTGCTTGCGCTGAACGAGGACGCCGCCAATCTGCAACAGCTAGATATCTCCGGTCGAGATGCCGTTGCAATACTGACGCACAGCTTTGAGCAGGACAAAGGACTGCTTCGCAAACTGTTGCCGCTGGAACTGCGTTATCTCGGTTTGCTGGGCGCGCGGCATCGCAGCCGGCTCCTGCTGACGGAAGCAGGGCAACAGCTTGGCTGGACGCCGGAAGAATGCCTACGCCGCGTGCATGCGCCGGTTGGCCTGGACCTGGGTGGAGACAGCCCCGAGGCAGTCGCACTGGCGATTCTTGCGGAAATCCAGTCGGTGCTCCACGAGAAAAATGCGATCTCGCGGCGCATGTCGGAAGAGACGTTGCGCGCCGTTCCGGATCGCCCTTACATCCCGGCACAATGCCCTATCGACGAACCCTTGCAGCCTCCCAATGCCGTCCAAACCACGCACTGATTCCCTTCTTGTTCCGGCGATAGTTCTAGCCGCCGGAGCCTCGTCGCGCCTTGGCCAGCCTAAACAACTGCTGCGGTTGCCGCCATTCGGCGGAGACACGCTCATCGACCACGCGATCGGTCTGGCAAGAGCGGCGGGAGCGGATCCGATTTTCGTCGTGATCGGCGCCCATGCGGACGAGATTCAGCAACAGTCGCAACTGCCGGACTGCACGGTGCTGCGAAATGAGTCTTGGGCGGAAGGCATGGCCAGCTCTATACGGGTCGGAATTTCCGTAGTCATCCAGAAAATGCCCGCCGCATCCGGGGCAATTTTTCTCGTCTGCGATCAGCCAGGATTGACGACGGAACATCTGCGCCAGTTGCTGACCGCGCACATGAGCAAGCCGGAGAACATCGCGGCATCCCGCTATGCTGGCCGCCCCGGCGTGCCGGCGGTGTTTCCCCGCGCTTTGTTTCCCGCGTTATTGCAACTCAATGGCGATCGCGGAGCGCGTTCAATTTTTGAACAGCCTGGATTGGGGATTCACACGATTGAATTTCCCCAGGGCGAGTGGGACATCGATTCTCCCGGAGATTTGCAGCGGACGGACTTGCGCTGCGTAGCGTCAGCTAATACTTGAGATACGCCAGCTAGTGAATGGATGTCTTGCCTTTCCCCAAATTGCAGTCTTGACAAAGTGTTTGAAGATTCTCTAGCTCGGTCTTGCCTTTATCGTGGACCGAAATGACGTGATCGGCGTGAAGCTCTATGTTCAGGTGGGTTGCAGGACTACGGCCACAGGCAACACACCTGAACCTGTCCCGTAGAAACACCTTGAATCGGAGGCCCGGCCGTACTTCTCGGCAGTCTTCTTCTTTTCGGACGGAGTGGACAATGGACTTCGGCCCCTCCGATGTTTCATTTCCAAATGAGTCCGCACCTTGCGGGATCTCGCCGCCGCTTTCAGCGTTAGCCCAGTCCACGAATGCCTTGAGGCTTCTGCGCCACGTTCCCCATCGGACCACATATGCCTTCGGTCCTACCGCAGAAGGCGACTCGTTCATCTCCAGGTATTTTGGGGCTCTCCCGTAGTGGGTCCAGACTGCCACTAAGTTGCCAAAGCACTCTTCGTCGCTGTATCGCTTGGCGTGATTTGATTGTGAAATTCCGGCGATGGTCAACGCATTCTGCCACGTACCGAATCTTCCACGAACGGTACCGACGCCTATTACAGACAATCGGGCGAACTCTTCCACCGTGAGGGCATCTCTCCCGACGATGGACTGAACCCGCTGCAACTCAAGCACAAGGTCGCTCTGCGACATGGCTCTGGAGACCCGATTATTGCGCACCTTCTCGGTGATCGGGCGGCCATTATATAAGCGTCCTACGCCAGCGGCTTCAAGAGCTTCCTTCCACCCGCCAAACCGCTTGCAGATTGTGGATGCCGATACTCGCGCTGAGAGCGTGTCGAACAACCGCTTCGACAACGACTCGCCGGAGAAAGCGGCCGCGACGCGCTGAATCTCCGTCAGCAGGGCTTCGTCGGTGTGTTCATCCAGAAAATCGAGTTCAAAACGGCCCATCGAAGCCGATTATCGGATGAATCGCATACGGTTGACAACCCCCGAGCCAGCGTTGATGCCCGTCAACGGAGAGGTCGAAAAAAGTAGTCATGCATATCGATGCCTACTTTGCGTCGACCTTTTCGTCGTGCTCTTCGATCTGTTCGCCGGGTGGCGCCAGGGGCAGCGTGAAGAAAAATGTGCTGCCGCGGTTCAGTTCGCTTTCGGCGCGGATGGTGCCACCGTGAGCGAGAATAATGTGCTTAGCGATCGAGAGTCCCAGGCCGGTGCCGCCCGATTCCCGCGAGCGCGCTTTATCGACGCGGTAAAAACGTTCAAAGATTCGGCTGAGATGTTCTGAGGCAATGCCCGCGCCGAAATCCTGCACGTAGAACTCCACCGCACCGGCGATGGGCCGCGATCCGATCGCGATGCGCTCTCCACCCCCATACTTCACTGCATTTTCCAGCAGGTTCGACAACACTTGCAGAATGGCGTCGGTATCGGCCAACACGCGATCACGCGTGCTGTCGCCTTTCTCCAGCACGACATTTCGATCCATCAGCAAGCCAGTCAAAATGGCGGCGGCCTCGTTGACCAGCAGGTCGGCCTCCACCGGGCGGCGATTCAGTTTGTACTCGCCGGATTCAATGCGCGCCAGCGCCAAGAGATCTTCCGTCAGTCGAGTCATGCGGGCGGCGTTGCGGCAAATGATCGATAGAAAGTCGCGCGCCTGGGGCGCCATCCCATCGTCGTCCAGCATCGTCTCCGCGTAACCGGCAATCGAAGTGAGCGGGGTGCGCAGCTCGTGGGAGACATTCGCAATAAAGTCGCGGCGGGTTTTTTCCACCCGCTCAATTTCCGTCACATCATGGAGCACTACTACCGCGCTGCCCCCGACCATGGGCGCGGCGCTGACGTCGAAGATGCGTCCCGGAAGAACGGAGCCGGCCCGCGCATGTGCGGCGATTCGCCCATGCAGAGCCTTCTCCACGCAGGCCAGCAGATCGGGATCGCGGACGGTTTGCACCAATGCAATGCCGGGCCGGACCGAGCCGCTCATCAGCCGCTCCATGACGCGGTTGGTCCAGTGAATTCTGCTTTGCGCATCGACCGCGATCACCGCCTCTTCCATACTGTCGAGCACGGTCTCCATCTCTTTGCGGCTGTCTTCGAGGGTGCGAAAGACGGCTTCCACGCGCGCCGCCGTCGCATCCAGCGCATCCGCGACCGCCGCAATTTCATCCTCTGAGGTTTCGTCGATGCGAGCGCCAAAATCTCCTCCAGCTAGACGGTGGGCGAACTCGACAATGCGCGCCAGACGGCGCGACACCGCGTGCGCCAGCAGCGCAGCCACCAGGATCGCCAACAGCAACGCCAGCAGCGTGGCCCACAGCAAACTTCGCCGCACTACATGGAGGGTGTCGTCCACATCGCGCAGCGGAGAGCCAATGCGAACGATGTACGCTCCCGCCGGCGCGGCCACATACAGGTCGCCATGGGCAATCGCCTTGCCGGACGCGTGATGCTGCACGAGGATGGCACGGATATCAGGGGTGTTCAGTGGAAGCTGCGAGACCGTGTTTGCGCCCAAGTCACGGCCATCCGCGGCAACATCGGCAGCCACGCTGCCATCTTTGCGAAGGATTGTGACGCGCCCATCGATGGCGTGCGCCTCCTCCCGCGCCAAAGTTGGCAGGTCGGTCGGATTGCCGATGACAACGCGTTGCGCCAAGGCCTGCGCGCTCTCCGCCAGACTTCGCGCCAGCTGATTTTGCAGCAACGATTCGAGGATGTTCTGCTGGGAGACGTCGAGCATCGCGGCTGCGACCAGCACCACCAGCACCATCGCCGCAAGAAGCTTGAAAAAAACTCTCTGCCTCATTCAACAATCCGCCGCCGCGGGAATCGCCAGGTCAGCACAATGCCTTACATTTCTTTTGGCATCTCAAAGCGATAGCCTGCTCCGCGCACGGTTTTAAGATACTTCGGATTCTCCGGGTCCAGTTCAATTTTTTCTCGAATGCGCCGCACATAGACATCGACGGAGCGCGGCGTAACGAAGCGAGCATCCCCCCAGACCGCGTCCAGAAGGTGATCGCGGGTGAACACGCGGCCGGGATGACGAGCCAGATATTCGAGCAGCCGAAACTCCGTTGCCGTGGTAGCGGTCACGTCCCCAGCCACCTTCAACTGCATCGCGCTGGCGTCGATTTCCACCTGGCCAAATTGCAAGGCGGTGGGAGCGGTGGGACGCTCAAACCGGCGCAACACGGCCTTGATCCGGGCAATCAACTCCCGCGGCGAAAACGGCTTGGTAATGTAGTCGTCCGCGCCTAATTCGAGGCCAAGCACGCGGTCGCTCTCGCTAGTCCGCGCGGTGAGAAAAATCACCGGTGTTACCGCCAGGGTCGGGCTTTTCCGGATGCGGCGGCACAGGTCCAGCCCATCTCCGCCGGGAACCATAATGTCCAGCACAAATAGGTCGGGCGTCTTGCGTTCCGCGTCCGTCAGCACCGCGGCTGGGTTGACAAAGGTTCGCACCGCGAAGCCCGCGATTTCCAAACTGTGCTGCACCAACCTGGAAATGTCCTGATCGTCTTCCAGAACAAAAATCGTCTGACTCAAACCGGGTTTCCTCTCCACTGTTGCTTCTTCGGGCGTGGCAAGTTCCATGACGCATACTCCTCTATCGAGGCCAGAGTATCGCAATCAGGCGAATTTTCCGCAAAAGAACGATGAATGCCGTGTGACGATTGCGTGAATACAACAGGTCGCGCGCTGCCGCAATCTCTACGCACGGGACAATTCCTCAACAATCTGCGCCGCGGCATACGCGCACTGGGCGCGATCCACATCATGGTGGGTCACTAGACGAATGGCGCGGGGTCCCACATTTCCGGCGAGAATTCCACGCCGTTTCAGCCCGGCCGCCAACTCCGGAGCGCCCTTGCCGCCGGTCAGTTCGAATCGAACGATGTTCGTCTGCACGCTTCCCAAATCGATCGCCACGCCCGGAACTCGGGCCAACGTTTCCGCCAGCAGCCGGGCATTGCGATGGTCCTCTCCCAGCCGGTCGGTCATGGTTTCAAGCGCCAACAGGCCAGCAGCGGCCAGCACGCCTACCTGCCGCATGCCTCCGCCCAGCGCCTTGCGAATGATTCTCGCCTGATAGATGAGTTTCTGCGAGCCTACCAGCATGGAACCCACCGGAGCGCACAGGCCTTTCGAAAGGCAGAACATGACCGTATCGAAACCGCGCGTGAGTTCCACCACGCCAACGCCGAGATAGGTGGCCGCGTTGAAAATTCGCGCTCCATCCAGATGCAGCGGAATGCCCGCATCTTTGGCGCCGGCCCAGATCTCCTGCAGCACTGGCAGCGGAGCGACGGTGCCGCCGGCCATATTGTGCGTGTTTTCCAGGGTGATCAAACCGGTTCGCGCGCGGTAGTAGATGCTGGGCGCAATCGCCGTCTTGATCTGGCTCCATGTCAGCACGCCGCGGTCGCCCACCAAGGTTCGCGGCATGCAACCGGAAAATGCCGACATCGAAGCCATCTCCCAATCCACGACGTGCGAGTGCGCTTCGCAGATCACTTCCTGGCCATGGTGGGTGTGCAGTCGAATCCCAACCTGGTTGCCCATGGAGCCGGTGGGCACATACATGGCAGCTTCGCGCTCAAAAATTTCGGCGGCGCGTTGCTCCAGACGGTTTACCGTTGGGTCTTCGCCATACACATCATCGCCGACTTCTGCTTCCGCCATGGCCCTGCGCATAGCCGGGGTGGGCTTTGTTACGGTGTCGCTGCGCAAATCGATGACACCTACAGGCCGCGACGAACGTGTTACTTCTCTTTCGGCAGTTTCGGTACTCACGCTCCTACTCCTTGCTGTTGCAGTGAAATTCCCGCTGTCTCTTGCTCCGGCAGCACGCCAAGAAATCGCGCAAATACATCGTTCGAAAACAGGCGTCCGCGCGGGGTCAGGCGAACCGTCTCGTTCGCGCGTTCGAGCAGGCCCTGCTCCTCACACTCCAACACTGTCGATTGAAACATGTGTGTGGCCGCTTCGCCGAATTGCCGCTGCATGGACCGCAGCGAAACGCCGTCGGTCAGTCGCAGGCCCAGGAACCATGCTTCTTCCATGGCATCGATCGCCGAGACCGGAGTTACTGTTTCCAATTCATTCCGCCTCGGGCTGAGATCCAGATACACCGCCAGATCGTCCGTCATGCCTGCGCGAATCGCGTGACCGTCTGTCGTCGGCAAAAAGGAATGCGCATCCAGGCCAAACCCTAGATACGGCTGGCGCGTCCAGTACTTCAGATTATGGCGCGACTCTTGTCCCGCGCGTGCGAAGTTTGAAATTTCATAGTGTGCGATCCCGGCAGCGACGAATCGCTCGCAGGCTTCGGTATACATGTCGGCAATCGTCTGCTCGTTGGGCACCATCCCCACGCCGTAGCGCGTGCCTCCGGCGATCATCTCGCGGCCCAGGCGAGAATCCTCATCCACGTCCAGCATGTAGACGCTCAGGTGCGGGACGCCGGTCGCAATGGCTTCGGTGAGCGAGACATTCCAGCTTTCACGAGTCTGATGTGGCAGGCCGGCGATCAGGTCGACGTTGATGTCGGCGATTCCGGCAGCGCGGAGCCGTTGAATCTCCTTCAGCGTTATTTCCCGCGTATGCAGGCGTCCGACGGCCGCCGCTTCCTGGTCCACAAACGATTGCACACCCAGACTAACGCGATTGAACCCCATGCCCGGCATGGCCTGCAGCAAGTCTTCACTCAACTGGCCGGGCGCGCATTCCAGCGTGATTTCTGCCGACGAGGTAAACGAGACAATTTCTTGCAGCGCGTGCATGATCTGCCGCATCTGTTCAGGAGAGAGCAGGCTGGGCGTGCCGCCGCCGAAATACAGTGAATCCGCGATTCTCGGAAGCTTGGCACCCCACGTAGCCGCATGCTCCGAAATCGCGCGGATATCCGCCGTCAACATTTCCACATATGCAGCCATGCGCTCGCTGCCAAACACTCCAGAGGCGAAGTTGCAGTAGCTGCACTTGGCGCGGCAAAACGGGATGGATACGTAGATTCCTAGGGTAGGCGCTGGATTTGGCATGACCGGCTGTTTCTCTCCCACGGAACGGTTGCAGGTACAGCATTTCTTCGCCGATGCGGAGAAATGAAGGAAACTTCGTACAATAGCAGTGTCGCATGGCAGACGCACAACAGAGCACGCAGCAACACGACGACGACGTCATCGGGAAAGCGTACGACGGGCGCCTGATGCGGCGGCTGCTGACCTACCTGCGCCCCTACCGGCTGCAGGTGGCTATCTCGCTGGTCGCCATTCTGTTGAAGGCATTGTCGGACATCCTCGGCCCGTACCTGACCAAGGTCGCGATCGACTTGTATATGACCCAGCCCGCCGGGTCCCACCATTCTCTGCTGGCGCGTCATCTCAGTCGCAACGCGATTACGGGCATCACGGAGATTGCCGGCATCTATCTTGCCTCGCTGGGATTCTGTTACCTGCTGGAATTTGTCCAGACCTATCTGATGCAATGGACCGGACAGAAGGTCATGTACGACCTGCGCAGCCAGATCTTCCGCCACATCCAGCGCATGCACGTGGCATTTTTCGACCGCAACCCGACCGGCCGCCTGGTGACCCGCGTGACCAGCGATGTGGATGCGCTGAACGAAATGTTCACATCGGGCGTGGTTTCGATTTTCGAGGATGTGCTGGTGCTGGCGGGCATCGTATTCGTGATGTTGCGCATGAACTGGTGGCTGGCGCTGCTGGCCTTCTCGGTGATCCCGTTCATCCTAATCGCCACCCAGATCTTTCGCAAATATGTGCGCGAATCCTACCGCCGCATTCGCACCACGATTGCGCGCATCAATTCTTACCTGCAGGAGCACGTGAGCGGGATGAGCGTGGTGCAGTTGTTCAACCGCGAGGAGCGCGCGTTTCAGGACTTCGAGAAAGTCAATCTGCAGTACATGCGGGCCTTCAAGGACGCGATCATGGCCTATGCGCTCTATTATCCGGTGGTGGAAATTCTCAGCTCCATCGCGATCGCCATCATTCTGTGGATGGGCGGCGGCGGCGTGCTGCGTGGCGCGGTATCGCTAGGCGTGCTGGTGGCCTTCATCCAGTATTCGCAGCGTTTCTTCCGTCCCATTCAGGACCTCAGCGACAAATACAACATCCTGCAAGCCGCCATGGCAGCCAGTGAGCGCGTCTTCAAACTGCTCGACACGCCTCCGGAAATTGTTTCTCCGATGCATGCGCAAACGGGGGATGGTTCCGGGCGCATCGAATTTCGGCACGTGTGGTTCACCTATCAGCGGCTCGATGACGCGATGAGAGAGCGCCTGCGGGAAAGCACAGCTCCGGAGAAGGAGAATGTCGAATGGGTGCTGCGCGACGTCAGCTTCACGATTGAACCGGGAGAGACGGCGGCCATCGTGGGACACACCGGCGCGGGCAAAACCACGCTGAGCAGCCTGATGATGCGCTTCTACGATGTGCAGCGCGGCGCAATCCTGATTGAAGGCATCGATGTGCGCGACTGGGATGTGCAGGCACTGCGCCGCCGTTTTGCCGTGGTGTTGCAGGATCCGGTGCTGTTCACTGGGACCGTGACCACCAACATCCGCCTGGGCACCGAACGAATTACAGAAGCGGAAATTGAGAGCGCGGCGGACCAAGTCAACGTCGGCGACTATATCCGCTCGCTGCCGGAAGGATTTCACGAGCCAGTGCGCGAGGGCGGCAGCACGCTTTCCACCGGCCAGAAACAGCTCATCAACTTTGCCCGGGCTCTGGCGCACAATCCGCGCATTCTCATTCTGGATGAAGCCACCTCCAGCGTCGATACAGAGACAGAGCTGCGTGTCCGTTCCGCACTGACCCGGCTGGTCTCGGGCCGCACATCGGTAGTGGTGGCGCATCGGCTCTCGACGATTCAGAGAGCCAATCGCATTCTGGTAATGCACAAGGGCCAGTTGCGGGAGATTGGCACGCATCAGGAACTGCTGGCGCAGCACGGACTCTATTGGAAGCTGTACCGTCTGCAATATAAGGATCAGGAGATTCCGGACGCGGCGATCCATCCCAGCGGCGAGCTTGCCGTCACCGGCGATTGAGACCGCCCGAACCCATCATGACCTCCACTCCAAACATTTTTCTTTCGGCAGGCGAGGCCAGCGGAGAGCTCTACGGCGCCATGCTGATCGAGGCGGTGCGCGCGGCGCGACCGGACGCCAGATTCTTCGGCCTGGGCGGGAAAACCATGGAAACCGCAGGCTGCGAGTGCGTGGTCCGCACGGAAGACATCGCGGTCATGGGCATCACCGAAGTGCTGCGCCACATGCCGCGGATTTACGGCGAGTATCGGCGGCTGGTGCGCAGCATCCGCGCCCGCAAGCCGGATGTCGCGGTGCTGATCGATTTTCCCGATGTGAATTTTCGCCTGGCGCGTGAGTTAAAAAAACTGGGCATCCCTGTGCTGTATTTTGTCAGCCCTCAGCTCTGGGCCTGGAAGCAATACCGTGTCCGCTGGGTGCGGGAGCGCGTGAGCAAGATGCTGGTTATCTTTCCGTTTGAAGAGAAATATTATCGCCAGCACGGAGTGGATGTCGAATTTGTCGGTCACCCGCTAGCCGACCTTCCGCTCCCTTCGATCTCGCGCCAGGACTTTGCCAACCAGCACGGACTGGAGGCGTCGAAAGAGTGGATAGGATTGTTGCCAGGCAGCCGCGCCAAGGAATTGCGCCACAATCTTCCGGTGATGATCGCAGCGGCCAACTTACTGGGGAAATCCTATGAATACGTCTTGCCAGCCGCCGCCACGCTCGATCCGGAATGGATCCGGATGATGGTCGCGCAAAGCCGTACTGCGCAACACGGAGCGGGCGTGGCGATTCGCGTCGTGAAGGATGCACGCGCTACGCTCTACCACGCGCGCGCCAGCGTGGTGGCCAGCGGAACGGCAACGGTGGAAGCGGCGCTCATCGGAAATCCATTTATTGCGGTCTATCGCCTCTCGAAGTTCAGCTATGCGGTGGCCAGTAGGCTGGTTGATCTGCCGCATGTCGCCATGGCGAATCTGATTGCCGGAAAACGCGTCGTTCCCGAACTGATCCAGGAGGAATTTACGGCGGAAAAAGTTGCATCCTCACTTCAGCCATTACTCGAAGAAAGTGATGCTAGATTGAACATGCTACAGGAACTTGCTGGCGTTAGAAGCGTGCTGTGCCGGGGTGCGGATGGCGGGTTGGACGGGAAGAAAATGACCGCAATCGATCGCGCATCGGAGTGGGTTCTGCGATTTTTGAATGGCACCAGCTGCGCTTCCATGGCAACGCAGCCTGAGCCGCACATGCATGTATGAGAACCCTGCCAATCGCGTGGAAATCTCGCCTGTACTCCGGTCGAATGATTGGATTGCTTGTCTGTTGGATGGTCGCGCCGCTCGCTGCTGCCCAGGCAGGCCAGCCAGTTCAGAACGCCCGTGAAGCTTCACACATCCGCATCCGCGGATACACGATCGATGTCACCCTCGATCCGGCGCTCCATTCCCTCACGGCCAAAACTCAGGTAGATTTCACGGCGCTGGAGAGCCTTCAGACGATCTCGTTTGAATTGAATCCAGCGTTGCGCGTCACCGGCGTCACGGATGACACGGGAAACCGTCTGAGCGCTGCGTCCGGCAATGGACAGATCGTCGTCACACCTACCAGTCCCGTAGCTCAAGGGAGCGCCGCTGCATGGACCTTTACGTACAGTGGGGTCTTCGACTCCGACACGCATCCGGCGACATCCGAAAGCTTGGTGCGGCTGGCTTCGATTGGCGATCCAGTCAGCTACCTGCTGTATGCGGCACGGTGGTTTCCCCTGGTGGGCTACGAAACGGACCGCTTCACGGCGACGATCCATGTGCATGTGCCTGCGGGAGAGCACGTGGTGGGCAGCGGCTTGACCGGAACGCCGCACGCGGACGCGAACGGCCAGATGGTATTTGACTTCGACTGGCCGCATCCGGGATTCCCGGGGACGATTCTCGTTGGAAAATTCCGGGAACCGGTCGCCGACGCTGGCTCCCATGTGCGGGTGTATCGCATCGACCTCGGGGCGGCCGCGAAGACGGAGGCGCAGCAGCCCAGCGGCAAGGAAATCGCCGCAACGGCAAATCGCCAATATGACGAATTCACAGCGCAATTTGGGCCGACGGAAGCAGGACAGATCAACGTTGTCGAGTTGCCCGACGGAACCCTCCCAGCAGCCTGGGCACCCGAGATTGCGGCCATCGCGAGCAAGCAGATGAACGGCAACGATTCGTTCCGATTGCTGGCGAATACCATCGCGCATCAGTGGTGGGGAAACCAGGTGAGCCCGGCGACACGGAGTGATGCGTGGATCACCAACGGGATGTGCCGGTACGCCGAGCTTGAATTTCTCCGCCAGGTATCGAAACCTGAGGTGATAGCCGATGCCATCTTCAATGTATCGGCCAGCGCGCTCGCATACAACAGATTTCCCCTTGCGGAGGTTGCGCGCGACGCGGAGTTTTCGCCGGAGTTCCAGGCCATGACGTACGACAAGGGCGCAATGATCTTCCGCATGTTGCAGTGGCAGATCGGCGACGCGGCTTTTCAGCAGACAGTGCGCGGCGTTCTTTCGCACGCCACGATTTCTTCAACGGAGCTGGAACAGATTGCCGAAACGGCGTCTCACCAGAATCTGCGGCCATTCTTTACGCAGTGGCTGAGCAATACCGGTGCGCCGACGCTGGACGACAAGTGGACGCTCTACCGGCTGGGCAGCAACCAGGGATTCCGAATCTTGGGCGAAATCGACGAAGACCTGGATTTATTTCAAATGCCGGTGGAGGTGCGGGTGGAAACGGAAGGCAAGACGGTCACGCAGCGAGTCAACGTAATGGGTCCGCAGACGCAATTTACGATCGACACATTTGGGATTCCGCGCAAAGTTTCACTCGATCCGGAGCGTTGGCTGCTGAGGAATGACGAGGCCATGCAGGTGCGCGTGCACATTCTGCGCGGAATGCAGAAACTGGCCGAGAATGACGATGCGGGCGCCATTCAGGAATATAGAGCGGCGCTGGCACTCGATAGCATCAGCTCGCTGGCCAACTATCGGCTAGGCGAGGTTTATTTCCGGGAGCACAACTATCAGGCGGCTGAGGATGCATTCCGCGGCGCTCTGAGCGGCGATGGCGTTCCCAAGTGGACGGAAGTGTGGAGCGATTTGCAACTGGGAAAAATCTTCGACGCCTCCGGGCAGCGCAACCGCGCCGTCAACCAATATCGCGAGGCGCTGGAAACTCAGGACAATACGGCGGGCGCGCTGCCGCTGGCGGGCGACTACTTGCAACGTCCCTACGCGGCAGGACCAGCCCAAACACATCCCTGAATCAACGAGCAAGATCCAGCATCTCCGGCCGAGGAAAGCAAATGCGGGGATCGTTCGCTCGACTCGGAACGACAGATCTCTCAAGAAATCATGCTTTGTCTTCGAGGGCGGCTAGCACGTCGGCCACAGTGGGCTCGACTTTCAGCATGTAGTCGCGGACTCGCTTCCGTTCTTCCGGCGGGAGCGAAGGCAGCACCACCAGCAGGCGGCGCAGCGTGGTCCCGATATCGTCGGCGTAATTCATCATGCGGATGGCTTCTCCAGTGAGGGGCATCGATTCTCCTTAAACTATGGGTGGACATTGCTATTGTAAGCTTCGCGCCAACTGGGCGCGGGCTAGCCGGTAAACCACGCTGCCTTATTTTGCGGTGTGATCGGCACATTCGTAAAGTTGCCACTCAGACTTGTACGATCACCATGGATTTTCAAGACATGCTGGCGGCGGATTCGCTGGCGGGCGCCACGGCCGCGTCAGAGGGAGGATTGGAAGGATCGAGCGGTTCTACCCAGCCATCGCGGTCCGTTACCTGCGTCAGAGCCGCCAGCTTTTCGGTGATCCACGGCTGCAACGCATCCTGCGGATAACGCCACGTCCAGTTTCCATCGGGTTGCGCCGGGGTGTTCATGCGGGCATCGCCGTCCAACTGCAACACATCCTGCATGGGGAAGAGGCACAGTCGCGCGACGGAAGTGGCGGCCCCACGCATCATCGCCCACACGATCCCGTCGTCGCCGGGATGCAGGTAGGCTGCTATGGACTCCCGTTCGACACTGCTGGTCTGGCGCCACCAGCCGAGCGTCGTGTTGTTATCGTGCGTTCCGGTGTAGATCACCATGTTGGGCTCGCAACGGTGGGGTAAATGCAGATGCGCGCCGCGGTCGCTGAAGCCGAACTGCATCACCCGCATCCCAGGCATGCCGAAACTTTTGCGCATTTGCTCCACCTCTGGCGTTATGACGCCGAGGTCTTCCGCAATGAGAGGCAAGTCCCCAATCTCCTTGTAGAGATGCGAGAACAGTTCCGTGCCCAACGCCTTCATCCACTCGCCACGGACCGCGGTTTGATCTTCCGCAGGAATGGCCCAGTAGGATTCAAAGCCGCGGAAATGGTCGAGACGCAAAAGATCGCAGAGCGCGAGCGCGCGGCGCATGCGAGCCACCCACCAGTCGAAGTTGGTGCTGGCAAGCACATCCCAGCGATAGAGCGGGTTGCCCCATCGCTGTCCGGTGGGGCTGAAATAATCCGGCGGCACGCCGGCAACATGCAGCGCAATTTTCTTGTCGTCGAGCTGGAAGATTTCGGGATGCATCCAGACGGCTGCGCTGTCGTAGTTGACGAAAATAGCCATATCGCCGATGAAGCGAATCTTTCGCTGCGCGCAGTACGAGCGCAACGCCATCCATTGTTCCTGAAAGAAGAATTGAATCACTTTCTGCACCATGCGCTCGCGGTCGTGTTCCGCGCGAAAACGCTCTATCGCCGCGGGAACGCGATGCAGATATTCTTCCGGCCATTCAGACCAACTGACGTTGTCAAACATAATGCGCAGCACGCTGAAGCTGACAAAGCCTTCCAGCCAGCGTTGATTGTCGACGCAGAATTGTTCGAAGCGCTCTCGCGCCTCCGGCAACGCGTGGTCCAGAAAGCGCGACGCGGCTTGCTCCAGCAACGGCCGTTTGCATGCGGCAGCCTGATCAAAGTCAACCGGCCCATCGCTGCCCGGCAATGAGTCCAGGGATGCCGGATCGAGCCAGCCTTCTTCGGCCAGCTTCTCCAAACTAATGAACAAGGGATTGCCCGCGAAAGCGGAAAGCGCCGAATACGGAGAATTGCCGTGGCCGGTTGGACTGAGCGGCAATACCTGCCAGTACTGCTGCTTGGCACTCGCAAGAAAATCGGCGAATGCGTATGCCGCCGGGCCCAAGTCTCCAATACCACCGCGAGAAGGAAGAGAGGACAGATGAAGAAGGACTCCAGAAGCGCGTTCGGTAAGCATGAATTCTCCGTACGTGCAGGTGGCAAGGACAAAATCCGCCTTGAGTGAAAACTTGCCTACTTTGTTAGACGCAGCCTACTGGATGAACCGCTCGAAATCCTTAAATTTTATCTGCTTCCCGATCGGGAATTGCTACACGCCGGACTGCATGTTCGAGAGCGCCTTCTTGTTGTAGCGGATGAGGCCGCGCTGGATATAATGCTGCTCCAGCGAGGTGGCGAAAACAGCGAATGCAGCGTCGCGGCGTTGTTGCACCAGCTTGTCGCGCGTCGCGTCCAGATTCTGTTTTACCTGCTCCTCGGTGGGCGCTTGCTTGTCAAGAACCTTCAACACTACGCCGGTACGCTCCGTAACAATAGGCCCGCTGATCTGGCCAGGCTGCAAAGTAAACGCGACCGCACCCTGGCTGCTCATATCGCCAAGCTGGGGAACCTGCCCGGTGCTGTCCACGAGGTCGCTGGTCATCAGGGTTGCGCCGACTTCTTTGGCGGCCTTGTCCAGACCTTCTTCCTTGGCCTTGATTGCGAGCTGCTGAGTACGGCTGCGCATGAGGCCAGCAATTTGCTGGTCGCGGAAATCCTCCAGCACGTGCGCCTTGTAGGCGTCAAACGTCGGCGCGTGCGCGGGTACTACGTTCAGCACCTTGAACACCGCGTAGCCTTCGCCGGTGGATGCGGTTGCGGGGGGCGAGTCCGGCTTCATAGTGAAAGCCTGCTTCAGCAATTGCGTTCCGTCCGCCAGACCCACAACAACGCCGCCCTGCTGCAGCCCGTCCGCGGTGACCACTTGCAGATGGTTCTGGTCCGCCATCTTCTGCAGTCCTGCCTGCTGCGCTTCCGCCTGCAACTTGGCTGCATACGCCTGCGCCGCCTGGGCCTGCGCCTGCTGCATCAAATTCGCCATGATCAGGTCGTGCACTTCATCGACGGTCTTCACGTGCGCCGGCTGTTTCTGTTCCACCTGAAGTATGTGAAAACCAAACTGCGTGTGGATCACACCGGACAGCTGTCCTGGCTGCAAGGAAAACGCCGCCTGATCGAATGCTGGCACGGTGGCTCCATGTTGGATGAAACCCAATTCCCCGCCCTGCGTCTTGCTGCCGGGATCGTCGGAATATTTCTTGGCGAGGTCGGCGAAATTGGCGCCGTTTTTCAGCTGCTTCAGAATGTCCTCAGCCTTTGCCTGGGCCGCGGCGACTGTTTTGGCATCCGCATTTTGCGGCACCGCGATCAGGATGTGCCGCACCCGCACCTCTTCCGGCACGGAAAACTGTTGCTGATGCTCGTTGTAATAGCGTTGGATGTCGGCATCGGAAACTTTGGGTGGACCGCCGGGAACCTGGTTCAGCGCGAACGCGACATATTGCACTTTGCGCGTTTCGGGAATGGCGTGAGCATAGCGAGCGGCATTCTGCTGAAAAAATGCCTTCAACTCGGCATCGGACGGATTGATCTGCTTGCGCACCTCCGCAGCCGACAGCACCGCGTATTGAAACTTCACCTTGGTCGCCTGCTTCAGATATGCATCCGTCGCAGCCTGGTTCGACACAGTTAAACCGCCAGTGATCAGCGCTTCGAGCCGGTTGATCAGTATCTCCTCTTTCAACTGAGTTTCAAAGTCCGCCCGGGACATGTTGAAGTTGTTCTGCACAAAGTCGTCGTAGCGATCTTCTCCGATAAACGTGCCACCGGGAAACAGCACCGGCGCAAACGGACCGTGCATCAATTCGTTCCGCACATCGTTGTCGGTCACGGTTAAACCAAGATGTCCGGCTTCCTCGACCAATACCGCCCGCTGTACCAGGGCTTGGCCGGCGCGCTGCATCAAAAACGGCATCACAAAATCCGGATAATGATTCTGCTGCTGCATGCGCTGCGCCACCTGCTGCACTTCCGTGACATGCACATCCGTGGAGGAGCCGAGGATACGGCCAAACAGGGTATCGCCGCGCACGACGGCATAATTGTCGCCGCTCGATACGGTGTCCTGAAAGATGCCGGGAACCAGCGTGATCACCATGAGGATTGCGGTGATGGAGATGAGGCCGATAAAAATTCCCTTGACTAAGCGGCTATCCTGCTGAAGAAAACGAATCATGTGCGGGCAACGACCTTACATCCGGGTGCGAAACCACGGAAGAGAATTTACTGCATACACCTCTCCGTGAGAAATGGGACGCAGTTCCTCCCATTATAAATGGATTGCCGCGTCCACCGGATGCCGATGGGCGCGACATCCCATCAATATGGATACCCTCCAGGAGGGCCGTACGGCGGAGGCGCAATCGGGCCCGGTGGAGGCGGGTAGCCGGGAGCATAATAGCCGCGCGGTCTGGGGCCGTATGCCGAGGGAGGCACCTGGGACCCGAGCATACGAATCTCCCCCATGGTGGGTTCGCGGACCGTCAACGGCGCGTTCAGATAAAAGGTGAGCACAGATTCGGCGGGAATGATGATTCTGGGGCCGGAGGACAGAGATGAGATTCCGGCGCCGCCCAAGCCGCCCAGCAAGCCGCCCAGCAACGCCGCCGGACCGCCGCCGAAGGCTCCGCCGACAATTGAGCCCATGACAGCGCCGCCGCCAATGTTCGCGGCTGACTGCCCACCCTTCCCCGGGCCGCCACGAGCCCAGACGTAGCTGCTCATCCGATAATGTGTGTTGGCGACGTTGAGGCCGTTCAACTGCAGCGCAAGTTGCGGGCGCCCTTTCAGATGCCCTGGGCCGCGCGCGTCGATCACGGTCCCCATCACTTGGGCGCCACGTGGAATCGCGATGGCGCCGTTCTGAAGAATAATGTCCTTCACCAGAATGCCGCTAAATGCTGCGCCGAGTTCCGTGTGATGGCTGTCGATGGTCTGCATCATCGTCACGTACAGGGGCGTTCCGCTGGCAACGGTGACCATGACCGACCGGGGATGCGAATCGTATACGGGCGGAGGCGACTGAGGCGACCCGGGAGATTGAGGAGATGCGGGATACTGAGGAGACGGTGCATTTTGATTCTGGCCGTAGCCTGGAGGAGGAGGCGGCGGACTCTGCTGGTTGCCCGGCTGGCCGCCATTCTGGCCACCGCCATTCTGACCCGAGAAACCCGGCGCGGTGGCGGGTAAGGAGCCGATCGTAATCTTGTCGTCGACGGCCTTGACGCCGGCGACCGCCTTCACCATGTCCTCGGCCTGGGTCTTCAACTCCTGAGTGGGAACCGTGCCGGTCAAGGTCGCGGTGCCGTCATGCACCCAGATGCCTAAATCCAGCGGGCGCAAGCTGTTGGAAGCCATCAATTTCTTGTTGATATCCTCGGCGATGGCACTGTCGGGCCGCTGTCCGGTTTGCGGCGGCGTTATTTCGGTCGAGGTTGCCGGTGGTGGGGGAGCCGTGGTTTGCGCCAGGACGAGCACACTCAACGGGCCAACGCCGGAAAGCAGGGCGCAGATCATGAGTTGGCGGCTCAGGCGCGTCGCCCTGCGCCGCAACAGTTTATGAAAATTGGAACTTTGGATGGTCACACACCTGTCCCTCGTTGAAAATGATAGCTGGTTATGCAGACGCGGTTGGAAGCAAAAAGTTGCTCACGAGCACGTGCAAACTGTTCTCACCAAAGCAGCGCATACTCATCCTCGCATGTATTGCGATTACAGAGCCTTGCGAATCCACCATACTAGAATTGAGGTCGCCAGCCATGCTGCCCCGGCAAGTACAAGAATGGCGGGTGCGGAGTGAGCAGGAAGAAACCGCCATACCACCAACGCAAACCCAATCAACCCGACGGAACCCATGGCCGCACCGGCTGCATCGACGCTTGCGGCCATCCGACCTCGCACCGTTCCATCCCAGCCGGCCTGTCGTTTCTTCTCCTTCTCGTGCTTTTCGATGAGCGTGGCCCCGGCGGGGAAAATGGCGGGAAAAGCCAGGAACAACCCTGCAACTCCGGGACCATAGCGATTCGCTAGCACCCCCGTCAATACTGTGACGAGGCCGCCGAAAAGGAAGCGCACTCCATAATCGCTCCAGCGGTTCAGCCGCAGCGACGACATGTCGAATCCAATTCGCATCTCGCCCTTTTCCTATCGCACCCACACATACCAAAGGCCGTACGACGCGCCCAGCCATACCAGTAGGCACGCTGTGGTCGTCGCCAAAGCCGATGGCCTAAATCGCATCAGGATTTTGCTGACAACAGACGCATAGATGAAAAACGCGACCGCACCCACAATCATGGAGCGCGCCTCGGTCGCGGCATACATCTTGCCTTCCGCCGCAATCGTCAGCCCCAGAGTTGCCAGCCCGATGGAAGGTGCGGCACCGAACAGTCCTGCAAAACTTTTGGGTCGCAACGCATCGCCAACCATGGCAAATGCCGACACAAGCGCGCCGCCTACAAGAAATCTGAAAATGAATTCCTTCATGGCGTGACCGTCACGACTTGCGGTAGGATTTCCATTCTTTTTCCACCACGCGGGCCATGCTAACCGCCGCGTTCCGCAGCCAATCCGATTTTCGACCGTGGAAGTCGCGCAGTATAGGAGCCGTCTGATGCTTTGTGCCCAGATGCACGTTCGCTGCTTCCGCTCCCATGGCATGTAGCAACATGTGCTCATCGCGATGCTTTGGCAGGTTCTGGATGTCGATGGGATTGGAATCTGGTGAGAGCCGGCGGATGAGCCACGCTCCTTCAATCGCCTGGAATGGATCATGCGAGCGGACGGCAGAGCGAATCGCTCGCTCGTAATAGGATTGTCGATCGCCAACCTCGTCGCGCAGCCACGAGCAGGAGGAAGGCACCGTCGCCTTGCATTCGCGAGCGATGCAACCGCCTTGCCAATTGGCAATGGCAACGAATCGCTGCTGGCCAAGACTCCCAATACCCGCTTGCCGCCGGACGACTTTGTATTCCATGCGGCGATCCGGCAACGTCTTCTCCAGCGCCTGCCGCAGGTCTCTGGAGAGTGGGTGGCGAGCCGTCGGCAAGCGATTCAGCTTGCCCCAAAAATCGGTCGGCGGCTTGAAACTGTCCACCCCCAGCTTCCCAAGTTTTTGCTCGCGCTCCGCCAATACGATTGGATGACCACCTTCGCGGAGCGACTCCACATATCCGTCCAGAATGGCCTCGCATCCATCCTTCAATTTGACCGAGAGGCCCTCGGCGTTGAGAACAATCTTCAGGCTCGCGGCTAGCCGCACCAGGTCGTTCGTATAGGGCAATGGATAGGATTCGTCGAAGTCATCCACACCCCAGCAAAGGCGTCCTTCCGCATCGCGCCAGGTTCCAAAACTGTTCACGTGCAGGTCCCCTACGGCGAGCACCTTGGGCGCGCCGCACAAGTCGGAACAGAGAGAGGGCCACAACTGCGCCCAGCGATAGAAGGTGCCCCGCAGGAAAAGGAACGGGCTCTGTTTCATCTGCCGATGCTTCAACCGCAGATCGGAGGGAACAATCGCAGTACAGCTTCGCATCCATTGCTCGTAACTGGAAGTCGCCTGTTGGATGTCCTGTTCTACGCCGCTCGACCGCGTTCCGCTGGAGGAGCGCGCATCCACTCGTTTTTTCTTCATTTGCCGCCCGATTTGTTTCAGGAGTGTGAACTGCCAACGAATGGGACGCGTTCCAGGCTGAGCAAGTTGTTTCTGGGCTACGCCAGGATGCGCCCGGCATGATTCCGCCCGATCCGAGCCGCCCAAAAATCGCATCCGCAGCATTCACACGCAAACGCTGCCCAAAAAGTTGCTTTCAAATTCCGGAATTTGCTTCCGCGACGACGTCGGTAACGTATCGACGCGTAGTTGTCGTTGCAGCGCGTGTATGGAACTGCGGCAAGTGGAATGCGATGAGCCTTGCAACGATCTCGGGCATCTTCATCACTCATTCCATTTCCGATGTGACACTCTGGCCATGATTCGCCCAACGACGCGTCGCGCGATCCGCCTAATTGACCAGGAAAAAAATGACCAGACTTCCCTGAAATCGATCACAGACACTTTCATGGAAAATGGAACATTTTTATCCTTCATGATCAGGCTTAGCGTACCTGCATATTCTTCTCGCCACGTCTCTGCTAAACCATGTTCGAGGCAGAACCGCTTTTCTCCCGCCAACAAGACAAGAGCTTCACAACGCAGCTTTCCACGCGAAGTTTTCATGGTGTTCGATTCGTGCCATCGATACAGTGATACAGGCTTGTCAACATACAAGAATTTGGACTTCTTGGAGAGTTTGAGCCACATTTCCCAATCTTCCAGCATATTGCCTTGCGTCCATCCGCCAACCTCCGCGACGACTGACGTTCGCGCCACAATCGATATGGCAGGCAGGTAATTTCCGGCAATCAGGCTCGCATAGGTCCCAAACGCTTCTCCCCGATAGTCGAGGTTTCGAGCATGCGTATAGAAGTCCAGAAAATTGTCGTATGTGTTGCCCTTGCTGTCGTCAGAGACACGGCCATCTTTATCGAGGCGTATTGGCTGACCGGAGTCGTCGATAAACAAAGCATTTCCAAAGGCTGCCGCGTATGTCGGACCCTTTGCTTCCAGCGCATCCACCAGCAATTCGATTTTTTCTGGCGAGTCCACATCGTCGGATGCGGTCCCCGTAAAATAGGCTCCCCTGGCCCACGCAAGCGCCTGGTTCAACGATCCGGATAATCCGATATTCTTCTGATTGATGTACTCAAAGCGAACAAACCGCCTCTTGCATTCCTCAACCAGAGTCAGAACCATCTCGTCAGAATGGTCCTTTGAGCCGTCATTCAGAACGATCAGTTCGATATTCCGGTACGTCTGATTGAGAATGCTCCGGATACTTTCGACCACATATTTTTCGTGGTTATGGAGGGGAATCACCGCCGTGACGAGCGGCATCTTGTCTGGATTCATCGAAATGCCATCCTCAAGAGCAAAGGCAGAAATACGAGATGCGTGTTTATCATGCCACGAAGCCGGTCTTCTGCCAGTGTCCATGACTGGACATTGCAGAATCCTGGTTCCGCTGGCTCCATCGTGTTAGTCGCAAAATCGTACATACGCTAGTCTTGGCTTTCACTAGCCTTCGCACGCAGCGTCGCCTCCAGATACTGCCGCCCCCATTTCTGGCATGGCTCGAGGTGGCACCCTTCGGCCCATTCGTTCCAGGCATTGATGAAAACGATCTTATCGCCGTCGGAGTTCATTTCGGTGCGCTCGACAACCTTACGCAGCCAATGCCCATATTGACCCGGGGTAGAGTCTTTCAGGGTCAGTCCCCGGCTTGGACGACGTGCTGTATTGTCCCAGCCGGGACAGACGCATGGATACCTCAGATACGGCGCGCGAGCCTCAGCCAGCGAATTCTTCACAAGTTGGGGATAGGAACTGATGTGGGTGTTCGCCAGCTTTGGAAATACTTTTCCCTTGACTCGGGCAGACAGCGGAGGAGGGACCAAGCTCAGGTTGGGCTGGAACTCAACCGCTGCATCGAAGCCGAGTTGCTTCGGATCCACGCGGCCCTCGCCAAATATATTGTCAACGTGGCATAGGTACAAGTCGCCGATGCCGAGCCGGATCGCTTCTTCGCGCCATCTGTCGGTTGTCCTCTTCGGATCGGGAAGGCGCGCCGATCGATAGACCAGGAATAGCGGTCGCCCATCCACGCGTATGTAACGGGGATCTGCAAACGCCTTGGCAAGCCAACGAATATGATTCATGTCGTCTTCGTCGCTATAGACCTGCTCTATCAGCACGTGCTTGTCGCGGCCATCCCAGTCCCTGGTCCAGTTCTCGTTGGCCCAACAGAGACAAAATGGGAAATTCGGCTCTCCCGACTGCAAAATTTCGTTGACTGGACGTTCCAGTAACATTTTCCCTAGGAACCAATAGTGGTAATAGCAGAAGCCATGGATGCCGTATTCGGAAGCAAGCGCCGCTTGAGCTTCTCTCGCCTCTGGCAGGCGGAGATCATAAAATCCTAGATCTGCGGGCAAATGGGGCTGGTAATGCCCGCGAAAGCGCGGACGCGCCTTGACTACGTTGGTCCATTCGGTAAAGCCCTTCCCCCACCACTCGTCGTTGTATGGTGTTGGATAGAACTGCGGCAAGTGGAAGGCAATGAGCTTTGTCGTCTCTGCCTGCGCCTCAATTTCATCACCCATCGTGCTCAATTTCCTCATTTCGTCCAACAAACTCGAGAAAGAGATCTCTCAACAGAGATTTCCATTCGCCTTCCTACCGGTGATCTGTAATCTCGTGCTGCGCATGGAAGTTTCTTCCAATGGTACCCTCTCACGATTTGCCTGAGAGATTATTCGTGGCGCATAAGCGCCGCTTCAAATTGTTCTACGGCTTTGTCCCAGGTGAAACGCTGGATGTATTCATGTCCTTGCCGGGCTATCTTGATTCGCAGTTGGTCGTCGCGCACGAGGCACACGATGTTCGCCGCAAGCGCGTCGGCGTCAGGATGCGCCCGGCATGATTCCGCGCGATCCTAGCCGCCCGAAAATTGCATCCGCGGCACCCCTGAGCATGTATTGGACCTTCAACCATCTGTCCTGCTCAAACAGCAGCAGGGCGATGGTTCCCTTCCAAAAATCGGTCAGCTCGTATGCGGTCCATTCGCAGTCCTTAAGCAGGTAGCGCTTCAGCAAGACGATGCGATTGCGGGTGATGAAATATCGGCGCTGGGGATTGTGATTCGTGACGAAAATGGTGCGTCCGGCAAACATATGTGGCGTCATCTTTCCCAAGGAATGCTCGAGGACTGCGTCGCGAGACTCGATGATCTTGTATCCGGCAGCTCGCATGCGTAAGGCATACTCGGTATCGACGCAATCAATAAAAAGCTGGTCTTCAAATGGACCAAGCTTCTGGTAGGTCTCACTTTTCATTAAAGAGCCAGAAGTCATGTACATGAGTGGTTCCCCGTTTGATCCCCTCGGAAAAGGCCATACAGCCCCAAGCCGACTATCCCGATAGATGGGGCACACCACACCGATTCTCGATGCGTCGGTTGACTCAATATCGGTATAGGTAGAAATCAACCCGTCGATATAGCCCTCGCCAATGCGGCTATCCTGATCGAACGTAACGATCCATTCGCAGCCCAGCGAGATTGCTCGTTGCACGCCAATATTCAGCGCCGTGGCAATACCAAGGTTTTTTTTGTTGCGGATCACGGTGCAACCGCCCCGGTGCTCCAGCTCGTCGATCACGGTTTGCGGGTTAGTACTGAGAGTGTTATCAACGACTACGATAGGATCAACCTGGCCCGTCAAGATTGCAATATTCCGCAGAATTTCTCGGGACGGATTATAAGAAACTACCACCGCGCCGATCAAGGGTTTTTCCATAACGCTTCTTCGATAGAATATATCGCTAGGATTTGGCCGCGAGGGTAATGATATTGACATCTTTCATATCCTGACGCACGACGGAAAATCCGACCTCCCGAAGCAGCTGTGCTGCGGTTTCCGGGTCAAACACGTGATGATGCATGGCGCGAAACTCAGCATTCCTGAAGCATCGCTCCTTGAATTGTTCCGGGGTTCCAGCTGGAGGATCACGCGACAAATCGTGCAGGGCAAGGATTTCATCTAGATGGAAGATGTCGGTCTCGGGCGTGTCACGTCTGAAATCGTCGCGCAGGTGATCCAGAGAGGTCACCAGACGCCGCCAATCAAATGTAAAGTGGCGATTGGGGAGGACTAGAAGCATAAGGCCGTGGTCGCGAATTACCCGCTTCCATTCCAGAAGCGCCTTGATCGGATTTGCGACGTGCTCCAGGGAGTGTGACGAGAACACGCAATCGTAGGACGCATCGCGAACCGGGATTGCCGTTCCTTCGCAAACCAGAGTCTCTCCGAATTGCACTGCCTCGCTCTGCCAAAGGGTCCGCGTCGAGTAGTTAACATTGTCGATGCTTCCAAGGCAAGAATATAAAGGCAGCGACCCCGCATGGCCAAAAAGATCGGATGGCCCGCCTATCTCGAGCGCCCGCATCCCCTTCAGGCGTTGTCGATAAGGCCTCGCGAAAAGCTTAGCCTCAACACGCCATATCAAGTCCCGACCCGAAGGACCAATCATCTTCCCGAGTCTTTTCCTTAGGGGCATCGACGATTCCAAAAGTCTGAGTCCCTGCACGCTATCAGGGAGCACTTGGCTAAAAGTTCTAGATCATATAGTCGTACGCAAAGATCATTCTAGTGGATCGCCGTTGGACACCGTTTTGATCTCATTTTCATCGAGCAAGCTGGCCGCTGTCGCCACTTGCAAAGGCACTACAAATCCTTATCCTTCCTGTCATCACATCCGATGAAGCAGGCGAAAATTCCGACCTGCGCTGTAAGAGACATTTAGGATTTCCATCGCGGATCTGGCTTTTTGAATAATCTCACTAGGCGCACCAAGAATGTTTCAACCTGCCTGGGAAAGTAGAGCAGCTGAAGCCGTGCTAGAAACTGATATCTCGGCATCCCATTTACCATATAATCAACGATTAGTTTCTGACCGACCGAAGTCTTGGAACTGGAGATACCTGTGGTATCGTAGATTGCGATTGGTTCGTCGGCCTTCAGATAATACTTTGGATCTATCAAACTAAAAAACAGATAATCGGAGATGGTCATCCCTTTTGCCACGATGTATGGCCCGTACTCCAGGTGCAGGCTCTTTTGGTAGATGGATCCCTGGTGATTGATGTTCAGTCGCCTCTGGTCGCATATATGTCTATGCAGCGTACCTTTTTCATAAATGCCATTCCTCAGGAATACATCCGAATAGATAAACCGAGCCTCGCCGTGCAGATACTTCTCAGCGACGATCTGGATTGTCTGGTTGCTGGAAAACACATCCTTCACATTCAGGCAATGCAGCCATTGTCCCGTGGATGCCCTTACCCCTTTGTTGATCGCGTCGTAAATACCGCGATCCGGCTCGCTGATCCAATAGTCGATGGCGTGATCGTACTTCTTGATGACATCCAACGTTCCGTCAGTTGAGCCGCCGTCTATCACGATGTATTCAATGTTGGAGTAGGTCTGATTCAGCACACTGAGCATGGTCTCTTCGATGAATGGCGCGCACTTGTAGGCAATCGTGATGACGGTGACCAGCGGCTCCGGGCCCTCGGCTTTATAGAGACCTCTCGTTCGCAGGCCGCCGGCCATGGCTGGGGCAGGCATGGAGGGCAACTGGAAACACGGATCTGGTTCGGTGCGGTTTCTGGTGAGTCGCCGCGTGGTGCTGAACCTTTCGTCGATGCACTCGAAATCCATGATAATCCTCAAACCATCCCGCCGCGCCAAACCGTACCGGTCCGCATTCCAAATGCTCCCTGAATATTCTTCTAACTTGTTTATAGAAGATCGCAATCCCGGCAGGGAGCCACGCCGAATATCAGCGATGCTTCACGATGTATGAAGATGCGAAGCAATCAGCATTTTTTTGACGACCCGACGCATAAACCCAGACAGAATCACCCAAGATTCCGCAATTTCGATCGCAGAGATTTTTCTGGAGAATGGCACGGTTTTGTCTCTGAGTAGGGAGAATAGTATTCCCGCATATTGATCCTGCCATATCTTCTTTAAGCCGTGTTCGAGGCAGAAGTCCTTTTCTTTGGCCAGCAAAACGAGAGCCGCGCAACGCAATTTTCCAGTGAATACTTTCATTGAGTTCGATTGGTGCCACCGATACAGAGCCACAGGCTGGTCAACATACAAAAACTTGAATGTCTTGCTGAGCTTGAGCCACATTTCCACATCTTCCACCATGTTGCCGGGTGTCCATCCACCGGCCTCCCTGATGGCGTTCGTCCTGACCATGTTCGACATTGCAGGTAAGTAATTGCCCGCAATCAGAGTCGAATAGGTGCCAAATTCTTCTCCCTTGTAGTTGATCTTCCGGCCTCTGGTGTAGTGCCCCATGATATCGGCGTGGGTCCCTCCGTCCGCATTCTCAGAGATGCGCTCATGATAATCGAGGCGAATTCTTTGACCTGCATCATCGATAATCCACGCGTTACCGAAGGCTGCGGCGTAGGTGGGGCCCTTTGCTTCCAGCGCATCGACAAGCACTTCGATCTTTTCCGGCAGTGCAACATCGTCGGACGCGAGCGCCGAAAAGTACTCTCCCCTGGCCCACGCGAGCGCTTGATTCAGCGTGGCGGATAGGCCGATATTCTCCCTATTGATGTATTCGAAGCGGATAAACCTTCGCTTACATTCTTCTACGAGAGGCAGAATCATCTCGTGAGAACGATCTTTGGAGCCATCGTTGAGGACGATCAACTCAATGTTCCGATAGGTCTGGTTCAGGATGCTGCGGATACATTCCGCGACATATTTTTCGTGGTTATAGACCGGAATTACGGCCGTGACCAGGGGCATGTTTTCTTGATTCATCAGAGAGCTGTCCTCAAGGGCCATGACGATAAGAATATGGGATGCATAGTTAGGATGCGCTGAAGCGGGACGTCAGCCGACGGGCCATGGCGCCGATGCGTCCTACGGGGCCTCCGAGGTCGCTCATATGCGAGAGACGGCCGACCGCGTGAACGGCAAACAGGACGGAAGCCGCACATCCAATGATAGCTCCCCAGCGGGTGAAGTGGACCAGCAGGTCGACGGCGACGCAGGCGGCAAACGTGACCGCCAGCAGGCGAACGACGGAGGACGACCAGTGAAAGCCGATCCGCCGCCTGCCCAGCCAATACACAAGCGGCAAGTAGTAGACATAGCAAACCAGAAAGGCGATGCCGGTGATGTCGAGGCCGACGGTCCGCAGCAGAGTGGCGACTGTCATCCCCATAACCAGCAGCGCGGTAACTTCCGTCCACAGGAAGGTCTTGCCATCGCCCGCGGCCAGGAAAAGAAATCCCAATGGCCAGGATGCGATTTTGAGCACATCGCTGAGGATTTGCCAGCGCAATACTTCAACCGCTGGAGCAAAGGCCGCTGTGTAGAGCAGCCGAATGACCCAGGGAGCCAGCGCCATCATGGCAAGAAAGACCGGCCCTGCAAGAAGCAGTGCAATTTCCGTTTGATGATTGATGAGATGGGTGGCGGCGGCTTTGTCATGGATGACTCCGGTCAGCCGAGGATAGTAATCGGCGGCCATGGCCGCCAGGATGAAGTCAATGTACTGCTGCGAAACTGTCCATGATGCCTGAAATTGACCAAGGGCATGTGTGCCGAGGACATTGCCGACATCGACGCGGACCCAAAGCTGGACGAGAGACATCGCGACGGTGCCGCCCATGAACGCCACGCCAATGCGCAACAGCGTCTGCCATTGATGGGTCATCTCTGGAGCAGAAATGCGGAAGTTTCCAGCCTTGGGCAGCCGTGATACGTACCACCAACTCAGCAGAAAACTGGCGATGGGAGTGAGCAGAACAAAAAAAACGAGAGCGGATTCGCCCCACTTCCAAATGACGGCAATGCCGACTACGGTATTGAGGACGGCACCATAGACGGAGGCGCGGGCCAGATCTCCGATGCGGCGCATGCCTTGAATCAACGCGCCCTGGGACGCGGCGACTACGGTAAGCGCGACGCCGATGGCAAGCCAGCCGACGACATTGGCGTGGGCGGTGCTGCCTAAGACGCGCTGGGCCAGCAGACGACGAAGGCTCCAGACCGCCAGCGCACCCAGGGAGCCGAGCACCACCGTTGCCCAGAAGAGAGCGCGGCGCGCTATGGCAAGCGTGCGAGCATCGTCTTTCGCGTTAGCTTCGGCGATTTGCCGGGTTCCAACCGTGTCCACGCCCATGGTGGCGATGGAGGAGGCTGTCACCATCAGTCCGCGATAGAGGCTGACAAGACCTACGCCAGTCGGACCCAGCAAGATTGCCAGCACCTTGGTGCGCACCAGTCCGATGGCAATGTTGAGGAAGGATGCTCCACCAATGATGGAGGAGCTTTTCAGAATGCGCCTGTACGAGGCGGAGGTCTCACTCATCGGGTCGTCTCGAACCTTCGCGCGACATCCTGTAGTACAGCGATCACTGCTTCGACATCGGCATCCTGCAGTTGCGGACCCATTGGGAGGCTGAGCACCTGGTTCGCCATGCGCTCCGCGATGGGAAACTGTCCCGCCGCGAATCCGCATCCCTCATATGCCTGCTGCAAGTGCGGCGGAATGGGATAGTGGATCAGAGTGCCGATGCCAGCCTCACTCAGCGACTTTTGCAGCCGATCGCGTTGCGGATGCCGCACGACATACAGATGCCAGATCGGTTCCACCCACTCAGGCACAGACGGGAGTATCAGCCCTGTACCATGGAGCGCAACTGTGTAGCGAGCCGCGATTCTCGCCCGGCGAGTGTTCCATTCATCCAAATATTTCAGCTTCACGCGCAGGGCAGCGGCTTGCACGGGATCGAGGCGGCTGTTATAACCCTGCACTTCATTGACATACTTGACTCGCGAACCATAATTGCGCAGCACGCGAATGCGGTCGGCAATGTCGGCATTGTTTGTGGTGATCGCGCCGGCATCACCCAGCGCGCCCAGATTTTTTCCGGGATAGAAACTCCACGCAACAACATCCCCATGGCCGCCGATCCGTTTGCCCTTGTAGCGAGCGCCGTGGGCTTGCGCCGCATCTTCCAGAACGCGCAAACCATGCTTGCGCGCCACGTCGACAATCGGGTCAATGTCCGCCGGCTGGCCATACAGATGCACCGGCAGAATGGCCTTGGTGCGCGGCGTGATGGCCGCTTCAATTCTGCCGGGATCGAGATTGCAGGTGGACTCAACCGGCTCCACGGGAACGGGGACGGCTCCGCATTCGCTGACTGCCAGCCAGGTGGCAATGTACGTGTTGGAGGGAACGATGACCTCATCCCCGGCGCCAATACCCATGGCAAGCAGCGCGAGGCGCAGCGCGTCCAGTCCGTTGGCGACTCCGACGCAATGCTGCGTTTCCGTATAGGCGGCGAATTCCTGCTCGAAGGCGTCGACCTCGTGGCCTCCGATATACCAGCCGGAGCGCAAGGAAGTCAGAACCGCCGATTCGAGTTCGGGTTGAAGCTCGCAATATGCGGCGCCCAGGTCAAGAAACGGGATCTTCATTCCAGACTCCGCGCCTTGAGAAATTCCGCATAGTCGCGATAGTAGTCGGCTTCGTCATATTTGTTGGAAGCCAGCACCATACAGACGGAGCCCGAGGAGAAATTGTCCAGCTCTCGCCAGATCATCGGGCAAACATACAGGCCGTTGTAGGAGCGATTTAAGTGCACGCGGCGCTTCTCGTTGCCGTCGTCCAGCACCACGTCAAAGCTGCCCGACATGGCAATAATCAGCTGGTGCAACTCCTTGTGCGCATGGCCGCCGCGTTCCGCCCCGCCGGGCACGTCGTACAGATAGTAAACGCGCTGAATGTCAAAAGGGATGTGCCGGCCGCCTTCGATGAAAGTCAGGTTCCCACGTGGATCGGAGATTTTCGGCAGGTCGATGATTTTGCAAAGATCAAGCGATTGTTTCGTGTCAGCATTATCTGGCAGTCGAGTCATTGATCAACGTCCTTACCATAATTTCATTGACAGCCCATGCGCCAACGAATGATGGTGGCTGCCCATGAATAACCCACGCCAAAGCCTACTACCATCACGCGCTGCCCATCTTTGAGCCTTCCTGAGGCGGCCGCATCGCTAAGAGCAATTGGAATCGTAGATGACACGGTATTGCCCACTTGCTCCATTGCAATGACAAACTTATCTTCGGGAATTTTTATTTTCTTCTGGAGGTGATCGAGCATGTAGCGATTCGCCTGATGAAAAACAACTAAATCCACGTCGTCTAAGTCGAGGCCCGTCTTTTCCAATAACTGATCAACAGCTTTCGGTACTGCTCGCAGCGTGAAGCTGAATATCTCTCCTCCATTCATATAGATATTTGCCGACGTTCTTTCATTGCCGAATGCGTCGGCTTGCATCCCACTGTCAGAAGCGACTCGTTCGCGCATGCCCCCAACTGGAACAATCAGATTCTTCGCACCGCGCCCATCCGTTCCGTAAATGAAAGGACCAATCGGCTCATCCGATATTTCTTCGTCGATTTGCACCGCTTGTATCAATGTCGCGGCTGCTCCATCGCCGAAGATGGTGCGGACACTTCTATCGTTCTCATGGATGAATTTACTGTATGTTTCTGCGGTTACAAGCAACACATTCTTGGCTTGACCGGTCTCAACCAGACCCTTCGCAAGACCGAGTCCGTACACAAATCCAGAGCATCCCAAATTGAAATCGAGCGCCCCACACGCCGTCGGCAAACCCAACCTGTCCTGTACAACACATGCTGTCGTAGGTAGAAAGTAATCCGGGGTTTGAGTGCAGAGCAAGAGATAGTCGATATCCTCGCGCCGACAGATATTACTTTCAAATAATTTTTGACATGCCTCAACCGCAAGATCGGAGGCGCACTCATCTCGTCTTGCGATATGGCGCTCTGTTATGCCCGTCTTCTCCTGAATCTTTTCGGGAGACCAGTCACTAAATCTGGCGGCCAACTCGTCGTTACTCAGTACGGCTTCGGGAAGACGGTATGTAATTGCGGCGATACTTGCTTTCATGGAGTAACGCCCCTGGTAATTGGGCCTTGCATCTATACTTTCTTCCTCGCGGCGGTATCCTCTATCAATTTCAGCATGTCCCCAACTGTGACGCATTTCGACAAATAATCGGCATCCATCTGCACCTCAAGCTGCTCATCGGCAAGGGCTATAATCTCCAGTAATTTCAGAGAATCCCAATGCTCCAGATCGCGGACTTCCTGATCTTCTCGCAACGTACCTGGGCTTATCTCCAGAACTTGCTCAAGTTGAGGAACGAATTCATCTCTATTCACGGTCTTTCCTTCCAGTGATTTATAGCGCATTTCGCCCCCTCTTATGCGAACAATCTCTTTGCAAGGGGGCGCATTTTCACGAAACACTCAGACCACATTGAGCGATCTACGCTTAGGCCAATGAGATGCGCATCTGAGCCATTTACCTGTTCAAATCGCTCATATCGAGAGTCTATGCTCCACCCGTTTCTTAGATGAAAGTTCAAAACTGCATCGTTTCCATCTACTACAACGCAGTAAAGGGTTTGGATACCCAGGATCTCAAACGCGAATGACATACCGAGCATTTCTGCGGCCAGAGCATAAATGCGCCGTCCATCATCTGGCATCATCATCCGTCCGAATTCACAACTCTTGCCATGTTGAATGTTATAAAGGCTCAGAGTCCCGGCAAATCTACCCTGGGCCACAAGAACAAAATTTAGCGCGTCATCGCGTTCCAGTTGTCCAGCCAGCCAACGCTCATGGTCGTCCGCACTGAGTTCAACATAGTTGATGTATCTGCCCAATGCCGGGGTATTGCGAAGCTCAACTGTCTCCACCGTGTAGCGGTTATCGTTCAAGGTGATGTAGCACGAAACCGTGCCGTACTGTAGTGGCAATTTGGAATAATTGAGCGCAGATAGATCTACACTTTTTTCGTTTTCTGACATTACTTTGCGTTCTTCCCTCGACTATAGCTTGGCCATTCTTCTACACCGCTTCTGCCCGTCCCCAGAGCGATGGGCTGGGAGCCAATTCAGTCGCGGAACACTGCGGGCGGCGGGCTGACTTCGGAGAGCCGTTGGAAGTCCTCATCGGGCAGCTTGAGTCCGGCGGCGGCAATGTTTTCTTCCACGTGTGCGACAGAGGAAGTTCCAGGAATCGGCAGCATCACTGGAGAGCGCCGCAGCAGCCACGCCAGCGCCACCTGCAAGGGTGTGGCGCTGAGTTTTCTTGCCACATCCTCCAGCGCTTCGTTGGCTTGACGGTTCTGTCCCAGCGGAGCCCATGGCATGAAGGCAATCCCGTTTTTCTCGCAGTGGTTCAGCACATAATCCCACTCGCGGTCGGCGAAGCTGAAGCGGTTCTGGACCGCAACAATGGGAACGATTTTTCGCGCCCGCTCCACATGCTCCAGGGTCACGTTGGAGAGTGCGATGTGGCGGATCTTTCCTTCCTCACGCAGCCGGGCGAGCGTGCCGACGGATGCGTCGAACGATACGGCTGCATCCGGAATGTGCAGGTAATAGACTTCGATCCGCTCCAGGCGCAACCGTTTCAGGCTTCCTTCCACGGCCGCCTGCAGATGCTTCGGACTGGCATTGTGGACCCACCGTCCGGGACCGAGCCGCTCCCAGCCGCCCTTGGTGGCAATCACCAGGTCGCGGGGATAGGGGAACAGGGCTTCGGCGATCAGCTCCTCGGAGACGTGTGGGCCGTAGGAATCGGCGGTGTCGATGAAGTTGACGCCCAGTTCCACGGCGCGGCGCAGGGTTGCCAGGGCGGCGGCGGGGTTCTCCGGCGGACCCCATATCCCTTTGCCGGTCAATCGCATGGCCCCATAGCCAAGGCGGTGGACGGTGCGATCCCCCAGTTGGATGGAACCGGCGGCGGCTGAGATGCTTTCGACACTCTGGCTCATTCGGTCAAATCTCCTTTGTCTAGTTGACATTATGTCTCAAACTGCTATACTCATCAAACCTTTTAGCTCAACCCGAACTCTTGTTCAACGGACCTTCAAATCCCCCATGCGAAGCCGTACGATCGAGTTAGCTTTTGTCGCGCTTGTTTTGATGCCGCTGGTTCTCTTGTCCGATGCTCGGGCAACGCAGAAGCAGCGAACCATCATTATTGCACTCGATCAGTCCGGAAGCATGGTTCGCAGCGATCCCGGCAAACTAAGAGTGGAAGCAGCCGGACTCCTGGCCGCGACGGAAAACCCACACGATCAAGTTGGACTCATCGCATTCGGCGATTCTGCCCATTGGCTGCAACAGCCGATTGAGCGGGATCAGTTCGACTTCAAGATGCTGGACAAAGTTGGATCGTCCGACGCCCATACTTCATTTTCGCCTGTTTTGCGAGCAGTGGAAGCATATCTTGTCGGTCAACCTCCCTCTTTTTTCCAGGATCATGACATTTCCCTGGTGCTGTTGACGGATGGCCACAGCGATCCCGACGACATGCGGGCGGATGCGGACCGGTCCCGTGCGCTGTCGATCGCAGGCGAAAACGCGTGGCGGCTCAAGGTGTACACAATCGGCCTTGGGAACGATCTGGATCTCGATTTCCTCGATCAACTGGCGCGTACGTCGAATGGGTTTTCCATCCAGGCGGCATCGGCGGCGGATCTGCCGGATGCGTTTCTTCGCGTCGCCGCCCGAGCCGCGGCGCTGCCCGTGTATATCCGCAGCTCTTCTTCTCAGAATCTGACGTGGGCCGGCACACCTGACCGGGTGGTGGTGGTGTTTGCCGGCGATCATGCGGCTTCGCTCCAGTTGCCGGGCAATGTGCTGTATCGCTCTACCCATGTCGCCGTTGCCGAAGAGAATCCCACCGCAGGGGCTGCCAAAGCCGACTGGTCGGGCAACGGACTCGTTTTTCTCTGTGTCCAGGAACCGCTGAGCCTGTCGCCGGAAGGCGATTTCCCAGTCGCCATGCTGACCGACGCGCCCCATCCTCTGACGCTGACTTTGGAAAGCCGTGATGGGCCGGTGAAAAATGCCTTCTTCCTGGAAAGTGCGAGTGCGCACCTGCTACTGGCCGGCCGCGAAAATGAGACCGTGCCTCTGAACCAGGAACCGGGCACCAGTCGCTTTACAGGAGAGATGGAAGCACGCACAGCGGGTGACTTCCGAGCTCGCGCTTATTTGGAATCTCCCTATGGAGAGATCGAAACGTACCTCGGCGATCTGACTGCTTTCGTCGTTCCAGTTAAGATCCCGGAGCAGGTATCCGCCGGGGTGTTCGACCCATTGCCGCGCGGCTGGTTCGCGAAGAGGCTGGAGATTCAACCAATAATGCCGGTGGGGACGGTGAACCTTCAGTTCTCCTCGGATGGGGTGTCGGACCGCCTGCCCCCCACCCTGCGTGTCTTACCCGGGCAGAACCCTCCACTCAAAATGCTACTTGGCGGCGACCCTGGTCAGATTCATGTAGTGGACTACTCGGCGACCTGGAGCGACGGAGAAACGACGGTGACCCGCCACGGCGCCACGCGTGTCTTCGTGCATCAAATGTCGGCCGGGGAACTGATCCGCGCCAAGTGGCCATGGACCGCTGTGGCGTTGCTGCTGATGGGAGCCCTGGTGACCACAGCGTGGAGCTTCTGGCCGCGGCCTTTGCAGGTGGATCTGATTGTGAGAAGGAACGGCGCCCAGGTGCTGCGTTTGCGATTACCGTCGCAATTGCGCACCCGCATACTCCATGTTTCTGAGAGCCAGGCAGGTAACAGCTCCGGGCCTAGCCGCGCCGTCATTGCCGGTACTCAGTCGCGGGAATTGCTATCGCTGCAAAGTACTCGCAGAGGCGGCAGGTGGACCGTCGTCGCGCATCCGCAGGCTGCCCATGCCGCTGCCCAACAAGGCCGCAAGTGGGCGGAGATCGATCTGCGGGCCATTCATGTTCCTGTCTTCTCCACGGAGGACGGAACGATCCAGATCAACGTGCTCTACAGCTAGTGAAATGACAGAAGGTGCCCCATGCTTCACCGTACATTGCTGATCGGCCTAGGTGGAACCGGAATTGACCTGCTAAGGAAGTTCAAGACCCACTATGGCAAGTACTACGACAAGGAACAGAAATACATCCAGATTCTAGGGATAGACACGACCAACCAGCGGACCGACAGTGCCGACCCGTTCCTGGAGAACCACGAGTTCCTGCACCTGGGGAACCCGGTCATCACTTCAGCGAATGTGATGCAGTTTCGTAAGCGCAATCAGTTTCGCTGGCTGCCGGACGATCTCCCCGCGTTTTCCGTCGCTACCGGCGCGGGCATGCGGAGACTGGTCGGCCACGTCGCGTACTTCTGGCGTGGCGGCGACATCGCCGCGCATATTGAACGAGCGATGCACACGCTGAACCACACGGAAGTCAGCGGAGAGTTCGCCAACGTCGTCGATGGCGCGCAGACCCGCGTATTCATTATCAGTTCCGTATGCGGCGGCACCGGCACGGGAATGTTTCTGGACATTGCGTTCCTGGTGAACCACCTGTTTGCGCGTCACAATTACGACACCGTTCGATTTGGAATGCTGTTTCTTCCCTCCACGTTTCGCCAGCTCGGCCAAAGCGCGCAATACGCGAACCTGGAAGCGAACGGATATGCGGCACTGCAGGAACTGAATTACTACATGGCCGACTCTTTTTCGCAGACGACTCTTCCCTCTCCGGCGGACCTGGTGTCGGGAGAAATCCCCATCTCTCCCAGCCCGTTCGATATGTGCTTCATGCTGGGCGGCACCGATGAGATAGGCAGGCAGCTGTCCTCATCCGAGGACCTGTATCGGCGTACTGCGGAGTTTCTGTTTACCGCGGTCGCAATTCCGCAGATTCAGGAACACATCGTCGACTATCACGTGACCAACGCCCGTCTAAGCTACGCGACGTTCGGATCGTTCTCCATCCCATTGCCGAAGGCGCGGTACGTGGAGAAATATGTGCTTCATATCGGGCGCGAACTGTTGGAGGATATCTTCGCTCCGTTGCAGTCGGGTTATGATGCGCGGGCGAAGGACATCCTGAGCGGGACGAGAATCTCTGAGCTGAGAACTCTTGAATCTCTTCCCTCGCTGCGGCAGATTGAAAGTCTGCTGCACACTGAGGTATTTCTGCACGGTGAAGGCGGAGGCCAGCGGCAAACCACCGACAACATCACCAAGGAATACGAGATCTGGATGAACATCCGGCCGAGAGTGGTGCAGCAGGCCACAACGGAAATCACCGGAATCGTCGATTCCATCGAAAGAGAGATTTTAGGCGAGCGCAGGAGGCAAACGAGTCTGGACAAAGGCGTACTGGCGAGCCAGTACGAAATCTGCAAAGCAGTTCTGGTCCAATTGCAGCAGGTTCTCGACGCCGCCGCCGTTGTACCAGCGGCACTGACCGAAGCGGAAGTACTGAAGACCTATCGGGAAGAAAGATTTCTCGGCGGCAAGTCCGCGGCCGAGCGCATGGCCGGCTTTCGCGCGGAACTGCCTCAGGCAGTGCAATCCCAAATCGCAAGCGAACTCCGCGGTCAGGTGCGTTCGCTGGTGGGCAAACTGCGGACCCGATTCAGCGACGAGGCGGCTGCACTGGGAGCGTTGATGGCGAACGCGGAATTCATCGCTTCCGAATTGCAGGGCAATGCGGAACAATTCCTTGCCAACCGGCGCGCCGCCTCGCGCACCGTCAATTTCTCCAACACCGTCATCGGCGCGGCCAATATTCCTGCCGATCAGTATCAGTTGGACAGAATCGGGCTATTGCAACGCTATCGCGCGAAGTTTTCTCTGCAGGACGTGGTGGATGATTCATGGAAATTTCAACGAGACCGTTTCATCGAGAGGCTGTACCAGGAGACTTCGCAATATGTCTCCGAGCAGATTACTCGATCGCAACTGCTCGATGAGGGATTGCTCCATAACGGACTGCTGCAGGCATGGTCGAACCTGAATCTGCAAAATGGTCCGCGCCGCCATCAGGCCACGACGAACAATCTATTTGCGCCGCGCGATCCTGAACTGCGCAAACAGTTGCAGCAGGTCTTCGATGAGTGGAAAGGCTCCGAGTCCTCCCCGCTGTGCAACATCAGCGATTCGATCGACGATTCGGTGCTGTCGTTCATGCGCGTGGTGGGCCGATTTGGCCTGGCTGATATTCATGAGGTCCAGCTAATGCGCCAGGCGTACGAAGCGAAGCGGAAGGATCCGGTGGAGAAGATGTTCCTCGACCTTCCCACGCATAAACGCCGCAGCATTGCCGGCGACGATGAGAACGAAGAGCAGTGCAAATGGTTTGGGCTGGCTACAATTCTGGGTCTTCTCAGGGATTTCGGGCAGGACCTGGAGTTCAATGGAAAGCCACTGCGCACCCAGATCGCCGATCCGGTGGAACGACATCTTCATGCCCGCATGCGAATGGTCGACCCGGATTTTCAGGAGATCATCGAGAAAAAACGCGACAAGACGATCCTGGAATTGGGAGGAAATCACGGCTGGGCGCAGTTTATTCACGATCAGGTGGAAAAGTATTATCCGCGCAACGAACTTCGCGACCTAGGCGAATACGAGCGGCAGATGTCGGAGGTTCGAGAGGAAATGATGTCCTATCTTCGATCCCTGGGCGTGCCGCAATATATGCGGGCTGGAGACTAAACCTTGATCCTACAGCCTACATTGGTATTACTCTGCGGCTCTGGGGCCGAGCAGTTGAAAGAACAAGTCGTCCGCTGGATTAGCGCGGACGAGCGCCGGGCCTTCTATTTCGCGCACATCAACGACACGGACGAAATGGCACAAACCATTCCGATCGCGGTCGGAGAATTGCGTTCGGCCAAACTGCTTGCTGAGTTGATCCGGGGCGGCTATGTCCCGAAGAACTACAGATTGCAGGAATTCCGGACCTTGATTGTCTGTCTGTCGGAGGACCAGGACTGGATTCGAACCGCTCGCCGCCAGTTGGAAGTTTCGCTTGAGGCGATGCCGTTTTTGAATCGCATCTTCTGGGTTGTGCTGCTGGAACAGCAAAAAATCCAGAACCTGCAGGAGATTCAGCAAAAACTGTTTGCCGATTTCGGCGGCAACGAATCCGTCACCTTGTTTCATGTGCTTCCCTTCTGGCGCGGCAGCAATCTCGATGCCGACGATACTTCGGCCATCCTGGAACGACTGACGGTGTTGCTGTTGAAGTCGGATACCGAGGCGGCGTTGCCCATGATCTCCGAGATCGCGCGGAATAAGAGTGCGTGGGCAATCGGTATCGAAGCCTACAGGCTGAAAGGACATTCCGAAGCTGGAAAATGCGCGCTGTTTCTGGCTGCTCGCGAGCTGATCGCCCAGTGCTTCACTGGACGGCCGTTAAGCGGCCCCACGCTTGCCAACCTTGTGCGGGAAAAGATTCCCGACTTCGACAAGCAGGCCGACCTCGATCCATTCTCCCCGGAAGGGCTAGAACTGGTGGGCCGCTATGTGCGCGATTATGTTCCTGAGTTGTTGGATGCGCTCGCCTCCCATAGCCCCGATGTGGAGAGTTGGCTGGACTGCCTGAAGTATTTGAAGCGGGAGACGGCTAAGCCGAAACGGCTGGGCCTGCTGGCCCCTGTCGCCGCGGCGTTGGACGGAAAAACAAAGCCCGCCTATTCCGGATTGAGCGTCCTGTTGATGACGGTTTCCGCGGCGGCTTGCTATCTGTTGTTCAAGCCGCAGCAGCCCGAGCCTGCGCAACAGATGAATCTGGCGCTGAGCGGCCCAGCCAGGGCCAAGCAGGACCTGCCGCATCATCCCATTTTTGCTGCTGCCCTGGAGCGGATTCTTGACGACATCCAGCCGCTGCGGTATCCAGAATTGTTGCAGGACGTGCTTCCGGCCCCTGAAATCGAGAGGCCGATTCCTACGGACACCATCGAGAGCGCCAAGGTAGACCGCGGCCTGATCGACGCTGCGCGTGACCTTTTATTGCAGCGGACGTTTGCACTGCCATCTCTGCTCTCTTTCCAGTTTTTGACCGGCGAGATGACGCCCGCATCGGCCATGACGAAGGTGCTGTCCGCCCAGCAGGAGATGGAGCGGAAACTAGAGGGCATTCTGATCGACCGCTGGATGACCGGTGTTCGCCAGTCGCGGCACGGAAACGGCGAGGAGGCAGACACCGAGTGGCTCGACTATATGTTTGCGTCTCCCATTCCGAATCCAGTCCATATGGAGTGCGAAATCGCCGCCCATGAAAACCGCCCCGAACAGCCGGGCTGGTTGCCGCCCTGCTGGCTGCATTATGTACATGCCGTCGATATGCGGTGAGATGGATGCGGGTGCCGACTCAAGCCAAGGGCGGCTTGAGTGGGCACCCGCAATGCCGCTTATTCAGAGATTCAAGGGTAAATTCCGGCGAAGAATCTGTTATTCCTCCGGATACCAGAGCCGCGTCCCATCGACGCGCGCAAACGGCGTGAGCCTGTGTGGCTTGCGATGTGACTTCCCTGCCGCAGTCACGAAAATATCTTCCACGGTATGTTCGTGGACAAGCAGCGCATCCCCGATCAGCGACCGATGGCAGCGCCATGGCACAGCCTCCGAACACATGATTGCCATCGTCGGCGCGTCCAGAGACATGAGTTCCCTGAGCGCCTCCGCGAATGCTTCGGTCTGCATGTAATCGGCGTAGCCGCGAAAGCTGAGATTGCGCCATCCCAGATTGATGGAATCTTTATGCGCGTGGCGCAGGCCGCCCAGCGCCTGCATCCAGCGGTAGTCGATGCCAGTGGAGTGCAGAGAAGCTGACAGCTCTTCGATGCCGAATTGTGGATTGTGCCGCGAACGAGGAATGGTTCGCACATCCGCCAGCAACGCGACATGGTTGTCGCGCAAGGCTTGCAGGAAAACGTCAATCGGCAGCGTGGAGTGGCCAATGGTCAGCATTACGATCGATCTATCCGGAGAATTGTTCGTCCGCCTGTGCTACTGCTTCAAGGTGTAATGAAGATCGCTCAAGGCGCGCAATCTCTCCGCGGCACTTTCCGGCGTAATATCCCGCTGCGGCATCCCCAGCATTTCAAAGCCGACCATGAATTTGCGCACAGTTGCCGAACGCAGCAACGGCGGATAGAAGTGCGCGTGGAAATGCCACTCCGGGTGCGGCTGGGCATCCGCAGGACTTGGATGGAATCCCATGGTGTAGGGAAAACTGATCTGAAAAAGATTGTCGTAGCGCGTCGTCAGCCGCTTCAGAATGTCGGCCAATGCGGCGCGTTGCGACTGGTTCATCTCTGGGAGGGAAGCAACGTGACGGCGGCTCAATACCAGCGTTTCAAACGGCCAGACCGCCCAGAAAGGCACCAGCGCGACGAATTCGTCGTTCTGGCAAACTATGCGCTGGGCGAGTTGCACTTCCCGCTGGAGATAGTCGCACAACAGACACGTTCCATGGGATTCGCGGTATTCCTGCTGCGCGATCTGCTCGATGCGCGGTCCGTCTGGAACGTGTTCGGTGGCCCATACCTGGCAATGGGGATGCGGATTGCTGGCCCCCATCATCGCGCCGCGGTTTTCGAAGATCTGAACGTAGCGGATTTCCGGCTGGTCGCCTAACTCCTGCGACTGCGCCGTCCACGCATCCACCACGCGTTCAATGTCCGGGGACTGCATGCGGGCCAGCGTCAGGTCATGATCTGGATGGAAGCAGATCACCCGACAGATTCCGCGCTCGCTCTCGACCCGCAACAGGTCGTCGTGCGGAGCGTCCTGCAGCGGCGGGTTGACAGGCAGCAGCGCCGCATAATCGTTGTTGAAGATAAACACGCCATCGTACTGCGGATTTCGATGACCACCGGCGCGCGCATTGCCAGGGCACAAATAGCAAGTTGGATCGTAGTGAATCGCCGAAGGAGCGTCCGTTTTGGCCACTTCGCCCTGCCATGGACGCTGCGTGCGATGCGGCGACACCAGCACCCACTGGCGGCTCAGGGGATTGAATCGGCGATGCGGAACTTGAAGCCAGGAAGGCAGCATAGGAGATTCAGGGCTGAAAGGCCAACTCCCATGCTAAAGCATTCTCTTCGCGGTCGCCGAGTTCCCGGGCCGATCAAGATTGCGACGGATGGGTATGATGTTCGATATGGATTCTGTTCGACTTCTGAATGGCGCGCGGATTCTCCAACTGTACGATGCATGGACAGCGCGCTGGCATATTTCTGCTGATGCGTCGGAGTCGGAAGGCCCATTGGAGACTACCCTCGAAGGTCTGCATCGGGCAAACTTTGAACTGTGGCATGAGGAAGACAAGGCGCGTGACGTTCACGCTGCCGACGCGGCCATTGTCGCAGCCAAGCGCACCATCGATACGATCAATCAGCGCCGCAACGATCAGATGGAACGTTGCGACGCGCTTCTGCTGGAAGAATTATCAGTGAATAACCTGCCGAATCCTCGTGCAGAATTGCATTCTGAAACGCCAGGACTCATGCTGGATCGGCTTTCCATTCTTAGCTTAAAGCGGTATCACACGCTCGAAGAAATCGAACGAGCCGCCGCTCCCCCCGGTCATCGAGAACGCAATCAGGAACGACTGGCCATCCTGGACGCGCAGCGCAACGATCTGGCAGGCTGCCTCGATCGCTTGTGGCAACGCGTTCTCAACGGAGAGAGTCGGTTCCAGATGTATCGTCAGCTCAAAATGTACAACGATCCCAATCTGAATCCGGTCCTCTACGATCGGGCGGCAACCTAGGGAAAACATCGTCGCGGTCCTTGGAAAAGAGGGTCCCAATAGAAAAGCTAAGACCCGCCTTTGAAGCGGGTCTTAGTGTTAGCTGGAGGAGGGAAGGAGAATCCGGGAGAACGCGTCTACTGCGGCTGTGCGCTGGCGTGGCTGTCAGCCGGAGGATTGGCCTGCCCGGTCATCGCGGGGCTGGAATTCATTGCTCCAGGAGGGCCGCTGGGTTGCGACGCTGCGCCTTGCTGCGGAGTACCGTTCGGCGTGGCATTGGACAGTAATTGGACTTCGACACGGCGATTCTTGGCCCGGCCGCTGGCACTGCTGTTGCTGGCCACTTCCACATCTTTGCCGATTCCAATCAGATAAAACTTGTGGGCCGGAACATTGTATTTTTCGGCTAGATATTGGGCGACTGTCTCAGCGCGGCGCTCGCTCAACTGATAGTTGTACTGCTTATCTCCCGTTGAGTCTGTCCCGCCGGTGATTTCCAGAATGTACGATTTCGTGTTGCCTAGTTGAGCGGCAAAAGTATCCAGATTCTCCTTGCCTTGTTTTGTCAGCGTGGCTTTATCGAACCCGAAATGCACATCCGTGTCCGCCACCTGATGGTACGTACCGAGGTTGGCGACGACGCTCTGCAGCGTATCGGCGTGATTCATAGCTTCCTGCGCGGACTGCTGTGCCTGCGTGGCGGCCTGACCGGCAGCTAGAGCCTTCTGGTCGGCTGTGGTCGCGGCGGTTTGCGCCTGCTGGATTCCCTGGGTCGCGCGAGTATCGACATCCTGCAGATCGCGATGGTTGGCCGCAGTCTGATCTTCCAACTCATTGGTGTGCTGAATCAAGGGGGTCGTTTGAGTGCGAACATAGTTCTTGGTTGCGCATCCAGCCGAGATCAGCATAAAAAAGGATGCACCTCCCGCGAGAATCCACGAACTTATATGATTTTTTGTCATTTTCTTCCTGCTCCTCATGGCCATTCCGTCGCGGCCGCAATCTAGTCTGTGGTGAATGGAATGCAATTGACCAGCCAATCGTCAATTGCCCCTCTATTTCCTTATATTGCAGGTGTTTATGCGGCATTTACCGGGCAAAAAAGAGGATCGACCGGCACTTTTTACATACTTGGAGCTCCGTTCCGCCGACACCTGCTGTCTCTTGGATGGGCGTTAAACTGAAATGGATACCTTCCCCATGGATCTCCACGAAAAAATTCGGGATCTGCCAGCGGGGCCGGGCGTCTACCTTTTTCGCAACGCGGATGAGGCGGTGATTTACGTCGGCAAGGCGAAGAATCTTCGCTCCCGAGTGCGCTCGTATTTCCTTGAAGCGGCCCAGGCGAATGCCAAAACCGGCTCCCTGATGCGCGAGGCTGTCGACCTGGAATACATTCTGGTTGCCAACGAGCACGAGGCGCTGGCTCTGGAAAACAACCTGATCAAGCAGCGCAAGCCTCGCTTCAACGTGTTGCTGCGCGATGACAAAACCTATCCCTACGTCAAGCTGACGCTCGGTGACCGTTATCCCAAGGTGCTGGTGACGCGACGGGTTCGCAAGGATGGCGCCATCTACTATGGGCCGTTCTTTCCGGGCAACCTGGCCTATCGCATCGTCGATTTGATCCATCGCATCTTCCTGATCCCCAGCTGCAAGGTGGATCTTTCGCGCTATCATCCACGGCCGTGTCTTCAGTACTACATTCATCGCTGCCTGGGCCCGTGCGTGGAAGGGCTCACCACGCCGGACATCTACTCCGAGGCAGTGCGCGATGTTCGCCTGATGCTGGAGGGACACGCGGCGGAACTGGAGAAATCTCTACAGCAAAGGATGGAGGCAGCGGCTACGAATGAGCAATTTGAGCTGGCTGGCCGCTATCGTGACCTGGTAATTACCGTCCACCAGTTGCAGGAAAAACAGCGCATGGCCGCTGCTTCCGACGACGATGCCGATGTTTTCGGCTACCACTATGAAAACGGAATGCTGGCCGCGAACCTGTTTCACATCCGCAATGGCCGCATCGTCGACCGGCGCGAATTCTTCTGGGAAGACTTGCCGGAATTTCCGGACGCTCAAGCTCTGGAGAGTCCGGCGCTCGAAGCGCAGATGGCAGAGGACTCGCCACTGCCTGCCGAGTCCGCGGAGGTTCCTGCTGGAGAAACATTTTCGCCAGCCGCTTTTTTCTCCGCATTGCTGAAGCAGCTCTATATCGAACAACAGTATGTACCGCGCAATGTCTATGTGCCTGTCGACTTTGTCGACCGCGTTCCATTAGCGGAGCTGCTGGGCGATCACACAAGACATAAGGTGGATATCGCCGTGCCGCAACGCGGGGAAAAGCGTTCCTTGCTCGACCTGGCGGGACAAAACGCCAAGCAGTCTTTTGATCAGCGCTTCCGCGTGTTGCAGCCCAGCATCCGTGCGATTCAGGAGTCGTTGCAGGATGCCCTGAATCTGCCGGACCTGCCGGAGCGCATCGAATGCTTCGACATTTCGCATATTCAAGGCGCGGAAACCGTGGCTTCCATGGTGGTCTGGGAAAAAGGCGCGATGAACAAATCGGAATACCGCAAATTCCAGGTAAAGACCGTCGTCGGCGTCGACGATTTTGCCAGCATGCGGGAGGTGGTCGCGCGACGCTATCGCCGTCTGCAGGAGGAGCATCGGCCCATGCCGAGCCTCATCCTGATCGATGGCGGGCTGGGACAGTTGCACGCCGCCGCGTCCGCTTTGGAAGAATTGGGCTTTACCAGCCAGCCATTGGTCGCAATCGCAAAGCGGGAAGAAGTGATCTATGTGTACGGCCAGGAGGATGAACCTGTCGTACTCGATCGCCGCTCGCCGGTGCTGCACCTGGTGCAGCGTATCCGGGACGAGTCCCACCGCTTCGCGATTACGTACCATCGCAAACGGCGCGAGATGCGCGACCGCGACTCCGATCTCCTGCGAATTCCCGGCGTCGGCGCGCAGACCCGCAACCGGCTCATCAGCCACTTCGGCAGCCTGCGCGCGGTACAGTCCGCTTCCCTGGAAGCGCTGCAGTCGGTCGTGTCCCGCAAAGTCGCGGAAGCAATTTGTGCCCACTTTCAGGGCTCGATCTCCTCAATAAGGCCCCCTGAGTAAAGCTGAAATCGCGTTCAGGTAATCTGAAACCTGCTACTTGTGAACGGAATTCCAATTTCTGCTACAAGTCCGGGGACTTTGCCGATGCGCGCTTGTCTTTTCCAGCCTTCAGCTACCCTTCCAAATCAAGTCAATCCCGAGGTCCCACTACTCCGTATGACCTGGCAGCAGGCCATACAACTAAGCGTTCTTTTCGCTGCAATCAGCCTCACCATCCAAACAGTGGGCAGCCTGCTGGGGCAGCATTTCGGGTATGGGCTTTTCGGTGACGAGCTGTACTACATCATGTGCGGGCGCCATCTTGCCTGGGGTTATGTTGATCTGGCCCCTATGGCGGCCTTGCAGGCCCATGTCGCGGAAGCACTGTTTGGACTGAAGAACCAGGCGCTTTTCCGTATTTTTGCTGCACTCGCAGGATCGGCAAGAGTTTTCATCGCTGGAGTCCTGGTTTGGCTGTTTGGGGGCCGAAGAATGGCCCAGGTGCTGGCGATGATCGCCGTTCTGGTCGCGCCCGTTTACCTTGCCTTGGATAGCGTGCTGGCAATGAACTCTTTTGAATCCTTGTTCTGGATGAGCTGCCTGCTTGCAATCGTCTGGATGATTCGCGGAGGAAGCCTGCGATGGTGGATCGCTTTTGGAGTTGCAGGCGGACTCGGACTGCTCAACAAGCCGTCCATGGCGTTTTTTCTATTTGGCGTATTGGGCGGCCTGTTATTGACACCGGAACGCCGGCTCTTACGCAGCCGCTGGGCGTTAGTTGCGGTTGCACTCATCGTGGGCATCGCGATGCCGCTCATGGTCTGGCAGGCGAATCGACACTGGCCCATGTGGGAATTGCTATACAAGATCAATCACGACAATCTCAATGGGAATTTAGGCCCGCTCGCTTTTCTTCAGGAGCAGATCACGATGCTCAACCCGGTCAGTATTTTTCTGACCCTTCCTGGGCTGATATGGCTACTTACGGCGAAATCAGCGTGCCGCTTCCGTTGGATTGGCATCATGTTTTTGGGAATGCTCGTCGTCATGATGCGTGCCCATGCCTTGAATTACTATGTTGCCCCGGTTTATCCCGTCCTCTTTGCTGCTGGAGCTCTGGCGCTTCAGGAATGGCTTACTGCTTCGCGCAAAACTGCCTGGCTTTTGCCCGCTCTCGGCTCTGTGATCGCTGTTTGGGGCGCAATCACCCTCCCGCTTGTGGTTCCCGTCCTGCCACCCCACACAACGGTTCCCTTCTACGCGACGGTCATGCACCTCATCCCGAAGTCGGACCGTCCGGACGGGAGTCCCCTTCTAAATATCCTCGCTGACCGCTTGGGCTGGCATCATTTTGTAGCGGATGTCGCAACTGTCTACGCGTCCTTGTCCCCAGAAGAGCGAGCTGAAACCGGAATTTACTGCGATAACTACGGCGAGGCGAGCGCAATCAATATCTATGGCCCGAGATATGGTCTGCCCACCGCAGTCAGCGGCCATCAAAATTACTTTTATTGGGGTTCCAACGGCTACACCGGACGAGTGCTGATCGTAATAGGATGGTCGAAACAGGACCTGCAAAAGCGGTTTGCATCTGTTCAAGAGATCGAGCGAGTATATAACCCCCTGGCAAACCATTTTTCCAACCGCCCAATTTATCTGTGCCGCGGAGAAAAGATTCCGCTCTATCTCTATTGGCCGCACGTAAAGAACTGGTACTGAGTCCGCAAGAAGGAAATCGTCAAGCTTCCCTGGAAGCGCTGAGTCGGTCGTGTCCCGCAAAGTCGCGGAAGCAATTTGTGCCCACTTTCAGGCATCCGTCTCCACCACCGAGCCAACGGAGTAGCGCAGAAATTTTCTGATCCTGCGGCGAACCGGGCGCGATACGTATGCGCCGCGGGAACTTTTCCTGGGCTGGTTCGTATTCCATGTCAGCCTCATGCATGTGGATGAGGGGCGCTGTTCTACTATGTGATTCGGAGCCTCCATGGAAGTTCAAACAGCGGCTGACGAGAACTGGAAGCCAGTACTCCAGCTTGCACTCGTCTTCGCAGGGATCAAACTTGCGATTGAGTTTGTGGGAAATATCGTGGCGCAGCATGTCGGCTACGGAATTTTTCGCGACGAGATGTACTACATCCTGTGCGGGCGCCATCTTGCCTGGGGCTATGTGGACCAGGGGCCGATCGTGGCACTGCAGGCGCGGATTGCGGAGATGCTGTTCGGTTTTCATAATCTTGCTTTCTTCCGTCTTTTCTCCGGACTGGCGGGCGCAGTAAAAGTCTTTCTGACCGGGGTGCTGGTCTGGCTGCTGGGCGGCAAGCGCATGGCGCAGATTCTGGCGATGACTGCCGTGCTGATCGCGCCAGTCTATCTAGGAATCGATAGCTTTCTCTCGATGAATTCTTTCGAGCCCATGTTCTGGATGGGATGTGTGCTGACGGTTCTGTGGATGGTTCGTGGAGGCAGCCCGCGCTGGTGGATTGCGTTTGGAATTTCAGGCGGCCTGGGGTTGCTGAACAAGCCGTCGATCGCATTTTTTCTGGTAGCCCTGCTCGTTGGGTTGCTGCTGACCCCGCAGCGCCGCCTTTTGTGGAGCCGCTGGACATTGGCGGCGGTTGGGTTGATCTTTCTCATCGCGCTCCCCTATCTCTTGTGGCAGATCCATCACCAATGGCCGACTCTGGTATGGCTGAATAATGTAGCCCACAGCAATAAAAACGTGAAGCTTGGGCCACTCGCATTCCTGGGCGCGCAAATCCTGATGCTGCATCCGCTCAGCATTTTTCTGCTGTTGCCTGGAATCATTTGGCTGTTCGTGGCCAAGTCCGCGCGCGGCTTTCGATGGATTGGAATCATGTATCTGGTTCTGCTCGCGATCATGATTCATCTCTACGCCAAGGACTACTACGTGGCGCCGGTTTATCCGGTCCTGTTCGCCGCGGGAGCGCTTGCCTGGCAATCCATGTTTTCCGCATCCCGCAAAACCGCATGGCTGCTGCCGGCATGGTGCGTGGTCATGGCAATCCTCGGTGCGATCACACTTCCAATGGGGATACCGGCGCTGCCGCCGTACGCGTGGATTCGCTACACTCGAGCGCTGCATCTGGTCAATATAAACACGGAGACGGCAAAGACGGGTCCGCTGCCGCAGTTTTATGCCGACCGTTTCGGATGGCATGGCCTGGTGGCCGAGGTCGCGCGAATTTATCGTTCGTTGTCGCCTGCCGACCAAGCCAAGGCTGGGATCTTCTGCAACAACTATGGAGAAGCCGGCGCCATCGATCTCTTCGGCAAGAAATATGGTCTGCCGCCTGCCATCAGCGGACACCAGAATTATTTCTATTGGGGTCCGCACGGTTACACCGGCCAATTGTTAATCGTGGTTGGAGAACCCAAAGAGGGATTGGAGAGGTACTGTACTTCCGTTGAGCAGGTCGGGGCGACGGACAATCCGCTGGCCATGCCGAATGAAAACAGGCCGATCTATCTCTGTCGCGGCGGAAAAATGCCGCTCACCGTATATTGGCCGCGTGCGAAAAACTGGCACTAAATCCGGCAAAAGGAGATGGTTAACCAGTCTTACCAGATGCGAACGCGGTCCGGCGGGGCCAGGTACAGCGTCTGCCCCGGCTTTACATCGAACGCCTTGTACCATGCGTCGATGTTGCGCACAGTATCGGCGCGATATTGCGCCGGAGCATGGGGGTCGGTCATCACCTGCCGGCGCAGCGCAGCTGGGCGGATTTTCATTCCCCAGTTCTGACCGAAGGCGATGAAGAACTGCTGATCGCCGGAAAAGCCATCCTGAACGGGCGCGGCTTTGCGCGCGAGCGAGGCGTGATAGCCGTCATATGCTGCGGAGATCCCGGCGACGTCCGCGATGTCTTCCGCCAGTGTCTGCTTGCCGTTTACGTGAAGATCAGGAAATGGCTTGTAGGTGTCATACTGCGCCGCTAGCTTGGCCGTGGCTGCTTCGAAATGGGCCAAGTCCGCAGGCGTCCACCAGTCGCGCAAGCGGCCCTTGGAATCAAACGTACTGCCCTCGGTATCAAACGTGTGGCTGATTTCATGCCCGATAATCGAGCCAATGGCTCCATAGTTCGCAGCTGCGGGCGCTTTCGGATCGAAGAAGGGCGGCTGCAGAATTGCGGCCGGAAAGTTCAATGCGTTTTGCAGCGGCAGATTCACGGCGTTCACCGTCTGCGGCGTCATGCTCCACTCCTTGCGATCAACTGGCTTGCCCAGCCGTTCGACCTGCTGGTGATAGTGAAACAAGGCAGCGCGCCGGATGTTGCCGAAAATATCATCCGGCCTGACATCATAGCCGGCATAGCTGTGCCAAGTTTCCGGATATCCGACGCCCACATAGAGGGTAGTGAGCTTCGCTTCCGCCTCCGCCTTAGTTGCGGGCGCCATCCACGGTAACGCTTCGATGCGCACTCGATAGGCCGCGATGATGTTGGCCACCATGGCCTGCGCTTCCGCCTTCGCTGGCGGCGAGAAATAGCGTTGCGCGTAAATTTTCCCCACAGCGTCGCCCAGCAAATCGTCGACCAGGCGCACACCGCGCTGCCAACGTGGACGCTGCTGGGGCACGCCCGTCAGCGTTTTGCCAAAGAAGGCGAACTCCTCATCCGCCAGGGGTTTCGGCAGTACTCCGGCATAATTTTCGATCGCGTGGTATGCGAGCCAGTCTTTCCATGTGTCTACAGGAGTGGATGCGACCAGCGCAGCCTCACCGGTGAACGCATTCGGCTGCCACACGATGAAGCTCGCCTGCTGCGTAAGTCCGGCGCCGCTGAAATACTCCGCCCAGTCCAAACCAGGAGCTTTCGCGGAAAAATCCGAATGCTTCCATGTGTTGTTCGCTTTGTGGATGTCTTCGTCATCCGCCAGGCTGGTGTGGGTCTCCGCGATCGCATGCTCCAGGGCAATGACGCGAGCGGCGCGTCCATCCGCGTCGTCGAACCCGGCGAGCCGGAACATTGCCGAAACATGCGTCTGATACTTCGCCTGAATCTCCTTCATGTGGGCACTGTCGTTCAGATAGTATTCGCGGTCCGGCAACTCCAGACCTCCTTGCAGAAGGTATGCGGTGTAGTGGTCGGAATCGTTGAAGCCAGGAGCGACCCACAACCCGAAGAGGTTGGCCGTATGGAAATTTGTGTTGTTGAGTGGATCGACGTCGGCGCGGAGGCTTTCGCCCAGGGCACGCGCTAATTCGCGCTTCGTTTGGATGGCAGCGATCGCGGTAAGCTGCGGATGCAGCGGCGCCAGCCCCTTGGCCTCGATCGCAGCTTCGTTCATGTAGGAGTTATAGAGGTCGGCGATTTTGCGTGTATTCGAGCCCGCGGGAGCATTGGATTTAGCGGCCTCCTGAATGAGCGCCGCGGTATTCTTATTCGCCACGTCATCGAGCGTGGAGAAAACTCCGACCGCGGCGCGGTCCGCTGGAATCACGGTGCGCTGGATCCAGTCGCCATTGGCATAGAGGTAGAAATTGTCCCCCGGCGTGATCGAGCGATCCATGTTGGCTACGGCGATGCCGTGAGTTACCGACGACGGCGAAATCTGCGCGCTCTGCGCGTGAGCGGCAAGCACCGAGGTCGCGAGAAAAATGCAGAGACTGAAATAGGCATAAAAATTCCTGGACGACTCAAATTTCATTCGGACGCTCCTCGTTCCGGTGCGTATTCCAAACGTAATGATGCAGCTATCTATAGAGGCCACGGGACAGGGTAGCATGAATGAAATGCTGTATTGTGCAAAGCGATGCCGAAGCCTCTGGCGCTACACTTGAGGTATCCAAGGCGCGCGACTGCGGCCGGAAAATTCGCAGAACTATTAAGACAACGACTGTGCGCATCCTGACACGCTACATTCTCGGCGAAGTCCTCTCCCACACACTTGTGGGGATGGCGTTGTTCACCTTTGTCCTGTTCATGCCCCAGTTGGTACAGATTTTGGAGTTGGTCGTGCAGGACGGCGCGTCCCCGGCCAGCGTTCTGAAACTGGTCGTCTTTACGCTGCCGAATTCTTTGACCGTTACCATCCCGATGGCGGTGTTAGTGGGAGTTTTGTTGGGGCTCAGTCGCCTGGCAGCGGACAGCGAAGTGACCGCCATGCGCGCCTGCGGCTTCGGCGTGTTTCAGTTCGTTCGCATTGTGGCGATTGTCGGCGTGGGAGCATGGTTCCTTGGACTGTTTAACTCTCTCTACCTGGCGCCCAAGGCAACGACCGCCATGTTGCAAGTGGAAAACTCCCTGCGTGATTCGCAGGCGACTTTCCAGGTGCAACCGCGAGTTTTCTATGAGGATTTTCGCAACTCGATTCTCTATGTACAGGATGTCCGCATGGGTCGCCGCGCCTCGGTCTGGTCGCATGTGTTTCTTGCGGATATCAGCGATCCCGCGTCTCCAAGAATCACTATGGCGCAGCAAGCGACTGTAGTGAGTGGGGAGCACCACGACCTGCGGATGCGGCTGCGCGACGGCGAACAACATGACATGCCTGCGAACGATCCGGGCGTCTACAACATCTCCACCTTTGCGGAAACAGACCTGCCGATCCAGGTGAGCAGCGGCGGCCAGGATACGGTCCGCATCGGACATAGCGACGTGCCGATTCTGGCCATGTCCAACCGTGAACTGTTCGTGCGCTCTCATTCCGCGGATGGCCGCTGGTACCAGATTGAAATGCAGAAGCGTTTCGCCTATCCGACAGCATGTCTGGTACTGATGTTGATCGGTGTCCCCCTGGGTTTATCTTCCCGGCGGGGCGGCAAGAGCATGGGTTTTGTGCTCACGATTTTTCTGGTTTTTATCTATTACTTTCTATCTTCCACTGGCATGGCATTGGCAAAACAGCAAAAGATTCCCGTACTGCTCGGCGTGTGGGGAGCGAATCTGTTGTTCGGCATGGCTGGATTGTTGCTGCTCTATCAGATGTCGCGCGGCACCCTTAGTTTTCCGGCCGTGGGGCTGGGCGAAAAAGTGCGCAAAGTTCTCCGCCGCAAAACCGACCCCACAGCCGATACTGTGTTCGATGCCCTTCCTCGGCGGCGCCTGCATGAAGGGTTTCCGCTGATTCTCGATGATTACGTGCTGCGCTCGTTTGTCGGCAGTTTTCTCCTGGTGGAAATCAGTTTCGTGATGCTGTCACTGATTTTTTCTCTGTTTGAATTACTCAGCGACATCATCCGGAATCATGCTTCGCTGGAGGTCGTCGGTGAATATCTGCTGAACCTGACGCCAAGCATGATCTACAGCATCACTCCATTGAGCGTGCTAATCGCGGTGCTGGCGACCATTGGGACGCTGAATCGTTCCAGCGAACTGACCGCCATGAAAGCCACGGGCATCAGTCTCTACCGTGCTGTGGTGCCAATTTTCTTCATCGCCGCCACGCTCTCCGTCTTGATGTTCACCTTCGACCAGTTTTATCTGCCGAATGCCAATCGCAGGCAGGAAGCGCTGCGCAGCGAAATCAAAGGCAAGCCGCCCCGTACTTTTCTGCGCCCCGACCGCGAATGGGTATTTGGAAAAACCAAGCCCGAGGAAGGCGCGCGCATCTTCTATTACGAGTATTTCGATTCCGCAAACAATCGATTCGCCAATTTGACGGTGTTGGAATTTCAGCCGAATAGTTTTGTTCTTGCCGGCCGCATTTTCGCGTCCAACGTGGTCTGGGACCCGCAGCAACGCCAATGGATTTTTGAGAAGGGATGGGAAAGGACCTTCAATGGCGGCACCATCGCTTCCTATCAGACATTTACTTCACAGGTATTTCCCGCCATTACCGAGTCACCGGGTTACTTCAAGAAGGAAGACCTTCAGTCGTCAGAAATGACCTTCTCTGAGTTGGCCCATTACGTCCACGACCTGAGCCAGAGCGGCTTTGACACGTTACCCTTGCGCGTACAACTGAACAAGAAAATCGCCTATCCGCTGGTCACCCTTGTCATGGCGATCCTTGCGGTTCCATTTTCGCTTTCCATGGGCCGGCGCGGGTCTCTGACGGGCGTCGCTGTCGCGATCGGCGTGGCCATTGCATACTGGGTGTGTGCGGGATTGTTTGAGGCCATGGGGAACGTGAACACCTTGCCCGCCGTGCTGGCCGCATGGTCGCCGGATTTGCTGTTTGGCCTGGTCGGCGGATATCTTCTGTTGCGCACGCCGACATAAGCAAAGCGGGTCACGGCAGACGCGTCTCCACTTCTAGACATCACCTTCATTTCCCCGGCAGCGATGCGTCTTGGCTACAATGAAACCTGGAAGGCATCGCTTTGACTCTGCTCGAAAACCTGCGGCCCCTGTTTCCCTACATGCGGCGCTACCGTCGCGGATTTGCGGTTGGCGGCTTCTTCGCGATTTGCAGCAATGCCATCTGGGTCATGTTCCCTGAAGTCATTCGTCGTGCGATCGACGACATGACGCAGCACATGAGCTACCGCGGCATTCTTTTGTACGCCGGACTGTTGATCGCTGTCGCGCTGTCGAAGGGCATCTTTCTTTTTCTGACACGCTGGGTTCTCATCGGCATCTCGCGCGATATTGAGTACGATATTCGCAATGACCTGTTCCAAGTTCTCGAACGGCAATCTCCCTCGTACTTTCAGGAAAATCGCACCGGCGATATCATGGCGCGTGCGACCAACGATCTGAACGCCGTTCGCATGCTGCTGGGTCCAGCCATCATGTATAGCGCGAACACGCTGCTGTTCACGGTGGGCGCGCTAGTTTTTATGATTCGCATCAGTCCGTGGCTCACTCTGCTGGCATTTGTGCCATTGCCGGCGGCCAGCATTCTCGTGCAGTATTTTGGACGCAGAATACACGAGCGCTTCGAGCGCATCCAGGCCATGTACTCCGACATCTCCGCGCAGGTGCAGGAGAATGTTGCCGGTGCACGCCTGGTACGAGCCTTCGCCCAGGAGGACGCGGAGATCCGTGCCTTCGAGCAGGCCAATGCGGAGTACATTCGGCGCGCGTTGCTGTTGGTTCGGCTGATGGGAATGCTGTGGCCGACGCTGGAATTCATGCTCGGATTGTCTCTTGTCGTGGTCCTGCTGGTAGGCGGCCATGAAGTCATCTCGCACAGGATTTCCGTGGGCGCATTTGTTGCTTTCACCACGTATATGGCCATGCTGACCTGGCCGGTGATCGCGCTCGGCTGGGTGGTGAACCTGGTACAGCGCGGCACGGCGTCCGTCACGCGTATCCATGAGATTCTCATTGCGGTGCCATCTATCTCAGACGCTACGTTGCCCGCGGCCGGGCCGATGACGGCGGAAATTATTGGCGACATTGAATTTCGCAACTTGAGCTTCACGTATGACAACGGCGCCGCGCCGGTACTGCGCAACATCAGTCTCCGGATTCCGGCGGGCAGCAGTTTCGCGATCGTTGGACCGACCGGCGCCGGCAAAACCACGCTGGTGCGGCTCATACCCCGGCTGCTCGAGGTGGAACGAGGAATGCTCTTGCTGGATGGCCATTCTGTCATGGATTATCCGTTGGCAACGGAACGGCGTGCCATCGGGTTTGTTCCGCAGGAAACATTCCTTTTCAGTCAATCGATCCGCGAGAATATTGCCTTTGGGGCTCCGGGCGCCCCGGAGGAAGAAATTCTGAAAGCTGCTGGCACCGCACATATCCGCGATGAAATTCTCCAGTTTCCGAAGGGATTTGACACCCTGGTGGGCGAACGCGGCATTACCTTGTCCGGCGGGCAAAAGCAGCGCACTGCCATCGCGCGGGCCCTGGTGCGCGATCCTCGCATCCTGATCCTCGACGACGCACTGTCGAACGTCGATACCTATACGGAAGAGCGCATTCTCAGCGGCCTGGCAGAAGCCATGCGCGGCCGCACCACGATTTTTATTTCTCATCGCGTCTCGACCGTACGCCATGCCGATCAGATCGCCGTCCTTGTCAACGGTTCCATCGTCGAGCTGGGCACCCACGACGAGTTGATCGCGCGCAACGGCTATTACACCGAGCTGCATGAGAAGCAGATGCTGGAAGAAGAACTCGCCGTGGTCGGCTGATCCCTTGGAGCCTACTTCGCCTTGCCGGATTCCGTTATTCCCATCGCTTTGACGATGACGCGTTTGCGCCGCTGTCCATCGAACTCCGCATAAAATACGCGCTGCCATGGGCCCAGATCGAGTTTGCCCCCGGTGATGGGCAGCGTGGTTTCATGGTGCAGCAGCAGCGATTTCAGATGGGCATCTCCGTTGTCTTCGCCGGTCTGGTGATGTCTGTAATCCGGTCCCACGGGCGCCAGCTTGTCCAGCCATTCCATGATGTCTTCAATCAGACCTTCTTCCAGGTCGTTGACGTACACCGCGGCGGTGATGTGCATCGGCGAAACAAAACATAGCCCATCCTGAATCCCGCTGCGGCGAACAATTTCCTCGACCTGCGGAGTAATGTGGACGATCTCGCGTCGCTCAGTGGTCTGCATCTGCAAGTATTCTGTATGTACCTTCATGCAACATAGGATACTGAGAAGAGTTGGCGTGCTGCCAGCGCATGTGAAATGGCTAGGACCCGTCGCAACCGGAAGACTTCGCGTAATTCCAGTCCTGCCCTTGGACCGGAGGAAACTCTGCGCGCCATGTACATCGCGCTGCTGGCTGCCTACGGAACCCGCAAGTGGTGGCCAGCCGATACTGCGTTTGAGGTGGTGCTTGGAGCGTACCTGACGCAGGCCACGGCATGGCGCAGCGTGGAGCGTTCCATCACCAACCTGCGACAGGCGAATATGCTGACAGTGGAAGGCATTCGTGGCATTCGAGAAGAGACGCTGCGCGAATTGATTCGGCCATCGGGTTTTGTTGTGCGCAAGGCAGCCTCCATCAAGACTTTCGTGCGATTTTTAGATGAGCATTACGATGGCTCGCTCGAACAGATGGCGAGCCAGCCAACGGCGGTCGTTCGTGTCCAGCTTCTGGCGCTTCCCGGCGTCGGACCCGAAACTGCCGACGCGATTCTTCTCTACGCGTTGGGACATCCGATTTTTGTTGTGGATGAATACTTCCGACGAGTGGCGACCCGGCATGAACTGGTCGCGGCAAATGCGCGGTACGCGGAGTTGCAGGCCCTGGGCGATGCTGCCATTGCGAGCCGTACCCGCGAAGAAACCGCCCGCCACGCCAATGAACTCCACGCGCTGATTGTCGAAGTAGGCAAACGCCACTGCGGCACCACCCCGCGCTGCGATGGCTGTCCCCTGCTACCATTTCTTCCCTGACCTCCGATTCCACCGTTATACTAAACACTCTCACGCCGGTTCTCGCTGCCATGCGGAGCCGATCGCTGAAACTGAAAGGGAGCCTCGATGAAACTCTCACGAACGTTGACCACATTCGTCCTCGCCGGCCTGCTGAGCGGCGGACTTGCCATTGCCCAAACCACCACACTGAAAGGGGTCGTCAGCGACCAGATGTGCGGCGCGAAACACATGATGGCCGGCGCGAGCGCGGCAAAATGCACGCGGGAATGCGTTGGCATGGGCTCTCCTTATGCGCTGGTGGTCGGCGACAAAGTGTATACGCTGCAAGCCAGCCCCGAGGTAAAGAAAGAGCTGTATGCGTTGGCGGGCGCGCCGGCTGTGGTCAAGGGCACCCTTTCCGGAACGACGATACAAGTTGCCTCTGTAGCGCCGGGCAAATAAACGCGGGATGCCTCTCACACTGCACGTAGCGACCACGAATCCCGGCAAGCTGCGCGATTTCGCCACCGCTGCCGAACGACATGCCGGAGAAGTTGAATTCGTCTCCCTGCGTGGAATGGAAAACATCGAACCGCCGCCGGAAACCGGGGCCACGTTTGAAGAGAATGCTCGCAGCAAGGCGATCGAATACAGCCGGCACGCCCCTGGCTGCATTGTGCTGGCGGACGATTCGGGCCTGGAAGTAGACGCGTTGCACGGTGCGCCCGGTGTGCGCTCCGCCCGCTACGCCGCAGACGCGGGGTTCGCTGGGGATCACGGCCGCGCCCTGACCGATGACCAGCGCAATAACTTATTACTCCTGCAAAATATGCAAGGAGTGGCGAAGGATCAGCGCAGTGCTCGGTATCGTTGCGTGCTGGCGGCTGCCCGCGATGGAGCATGCATTGCAGTGGGGCATGGCGCCGTGGAAGGAACCATTCTCAAGGCTCCGCGCGGCATGGGCGGGTTTGGCTACGACCCTCTTTTTTATTTGCCCGAGCTAGATCGGACGATGGCTGAAATCAGCCTGGAACAGAAGCACCCGATCAGCCATCGTGGGAATGCTTTACGCAGCCTGCTGGCGAAAATTCTTCCGCACCATTCTGAAGCGTCGCGCCGATAACTCGGGCCTTCGCTATCTCTTGGCGCTCAGTTCAAACCCCGGGGTGATGGTCGTCGGAACATCCTCGCGCTTTTTGCAGCTTGCCAGTAGATAGTCGCGGTTCATCCTGGCAATCACTTCCAGCGGAATCTCTTTGGGACACGCGCCCGTACACTCGCCAATGTTGGTGCAGTTGCCAAAGGCTTCCGCATTCATCTGTGCCACCATGCTCAGGGCGCGGCGATCGCGTTCCGGTTTGCCCTGTGGGAGGGTCCCGAGATGGGCAATTTTTGCGCCAGTGAACAGCGCCGCGGAGGCGTTGGGGCAAGCGGCCACACAGGCCCCGCACCCGATGCAGGCGGCGGCATCCATCGCCTGGTCGGCGGTTTCTTTGCCGATCAGAAGCGTGTTGCCATCCTGGGCGTTGCCGGTCGAAACGGAGATGTAGCCGCCAGCTTCGATAATATGATCGAAAGCGCTGCGATCAACGACAAGGTCTTTGATGAGAGGAAACGCCAACGCGCGCCATGGCTCAAGCACCAACTCGTCGCCGTCCTTGAAGTGCCGCATGGTCAACTGGCAAACTGTGGTAGCGCGCTCCGGCCCGTGGGCAACGCCGTTGATCATAAAACCGCAGGAGCCGCAGATGCCTTCGCGGCAGTCATGCTCAAATGCCACCGGCAGTTCGCCGCGCTCGATCAGGGATTCATTCAGCACGTCAAGACATTCCAGCATCGACATTTCCGGATCGACATTGTCGACCACGTAGGTGGCAAATGCGCCCTTGTCTTTGCAGTTTTTCTGGCGCCAGATTTTCAGTGTGAGTTTCATTACTTGTAGCTCCTCTGGCTCGGATGAACGTAGTGGAACTCCAACGGCTCCTTGTTCAGCTCGGGCGGGGCGTCTGGGCCGCGATAACCCCATGCCGCGACGTAGGAATAATGTTCGTCGTCGCGCTGGGCTTCGCCTTCCGGCGTTTGATATTCCTCGCGGAAGTGGCCGCCGCAAGATTCATTGCGGTCGCGGGCGTCGATGCATAGCAACTCGGCCAGCTCAAAGAAATCCGCCACGCGGCCGGCTTTTTCCAGGCTCTGATTCAGATCGTCGCCGCTGCCGGGAACCGTCACGTTCTGCCAATATTCCTCACGCAGCGCACGGATTTTTCCAATCGCAATTTCCAGACCTTGGGCGGTACGCGCCATGCCGCAATAGTCCCATAAGATCTTGCCCAGTTCGCGATGGAAAGAATCCACCGTGCGCTTGCCCTTGATCGACAGCAGCGTTTCGATCTTCTGCTGCGCTGCGGTCACAGCGCTTTGCACTTCGGCATGCGATTCATCGACCTTGGCGAACTTGTTGGTCGCCAGATAATTGCCCACCGTATAGGGAATGATGAAGTAGCCATCCGAGAGTCCCTGCATCAACGCGCTGGCGCCCAGGCGATTAGCGCCATGGTCGGAAAAATTCGCTTCGCCCAGCACAAACAGACCGGGGATGGTGCTTTGCAATTGATAATCCACCCACAGACCGCCCATGGTGTAGTGGATGGCGGGATAGATGCGCATCGGCACCTTGTACGGATCTTCATCCGTAATGCGTTGGTACATGTCGAACAAATTTCCATAGCGCTCGCGAATGGTCTTTTCCCCCAGGCGCGCGATGGCCTCGGAAAAATCGAGATACACTCCCAGGCCGGTCTTCCCTACCCCGCGGCCTTCATCGCAGACGGCCTTGGCGTTGCGCGAGGCCACATCGCGCGGCACCAGGTTCCCGAAACTCGGATAGCGCCGCTCCAGATAATAATCGCGTTCGTTCTCCGGAATTTCATTTGGCGGACGCGTATCGCCTTTCAGCTTGGGCACCCAGATGCGCCCATCATTGCGCAGCGATTCGCTCATCAGCGTCAGCTTCGACTGGTACTCGCCCGACACCGGGATGCACGTCGGATGAATCTGCGTGAAGCACGGATTGGCGAAGAGCGCTCCACGTTTGTAGGCGCGCCAGATTGCGGTGGCGTTGGATCCCTTGGCGTTGGTCGATAAATAGTAGACATTCCCATAACCGCCGGTGGCCAGAATCACCGCGTCGGCGATATGCACGCTGAATTTTCCCGTCACCAGATTGCGAGCGACGATGCCTCGCGCCTGCCCATCGATCACGATCAGGTCGAGCATCTCGGTGCGCGGAATCATGGTCACGGTTCCGGCATGAACCTGGCGTTCCAGCGCCTGGTATGCGCCCAGTAGAAGCTGCTGGCCGGTCTGGCCGCGCGCGTAAAAGGTGCGCGACACTTGCGCGCCGCCAAAAGAACGGTTCGTCAACGTGCCGCCGTATTCGCGGGCAAATGGGACACCCTGCGCCACGCATTGATCGATGATATGGTTACTGATTTCCGCCAGGCGGTAGATGTTGGCTTCGCGAGCGCGGAAATCGCCACCTTTGACTGTGTCGTAAAACAGGCGGTAAACGCTCTCGCCGTCGTTGGGATAGTTCTTGGCCGCGTTGATGCCGCCCTGCGCGGCGATGGAGTGCGCGCGGCGCGGTGAATCCTGAAAGCAGAAGCATTTCACGTTGTAGCCAAGCTCACCGAGCGAAGCCGATGCGGACGCCCCGGCCAAACCGGAGCCGACAACAATCAGGGAATGCTTGCGTTTGTTGGCGGGATTGACCAGCTTCATGTCGAAGCGGGCCTTGTCCCACGCTTGTTCTATCGGGCCGGCAGGAATTCTTGCGTCGAGTGTCATGTTATTTTACGAGCCCCAGCAAAATGCTAATCGGGATGGAAATGTATCCCAGAACAATCAGAGTGGCGATCAGGAGCGCAGCGCCCTTGAGTGTCTTCGTGTGACGCGGATGGGCAAGCCCGACCGACTGGAACATGCTCCAGATACCGTGGCGCAGGTGAAAGCCCAGCAAAATGATCGCGAAGATGTACCAAGCCGAAACCCACCAGACCTGAAAACCCGACACCAGATTGTGGTAGACATCCCCCTCGACAAAACTAGCCTCGGGATGGATATACCCGGCGGTGAACTGCAGCAGGTGAAAGATGATGAAGGCGAGAACGATGGGGCCGCTCCAGTACATGGTGCGCGAGGCGTAGGAGGAGTTGATGGCCTCTTTGCGCGAGTAGCCGATGGGCCGCGCCTTCCAGCTACGCATCCCCAACTGTACGGTCGCGGTAATGTGCAGAACGATCGCGAGTATCAGCGTGCCACGCACAATCCAGAGCACTTCGCCAATGCTGTGTAGAAAGTGGCCATATGCATTGATCTTTTCCGGGCCTTCAAAAACCTGCAGATTTCCCAGTAAATGGCCAATCACGAAGAGAAACATCATGGCGCCTGTAACCGCCATGACGACCTTCTTGCCGTTTGTCGATTGCCAGAAAGTTACGATCCTATTCTGCTGCGAGCTAACCTCAGCCGCACTGGTTGCTGCGCTCATTTGTTTTTTCCAGCCTTGTCGAGGTGAATCGTCAAAATTCGAGCCTGTGCCTTCGTCGAAGTCTCAGCCAGTGCGCGTTCTGTCCAGCATTTGTAATCAATGGGTCGCGCAAGCGATGGGTGCGTGCCAGAACAGAGTCCCGTCCCTCCGGCCGACTGCAGAACCTGTCTGCGCCGAGGCACCGATTGACGAACATGAAAAGGCTGTGGAAGAGTCACCCACCATTATTGGAGCGCAACGGTCAAGAGTCAAGGAGACCACGGATTATTGTCCGGTGACTTCCAACGGAAACAATCATTCCTTGGCCGACACGAGGTGGTGAGATTCGGCGAATGGGCGGACGATGTCCCGCTCCGGTTTCTCAAGCCGAGGCGGGATTTGGAAGGCTTTTCCGGGGGGAAACTACCTTGATGGAAAATGCGTTGGATTCTCGCGGCAGGGGAGCATTGCCAGGTTTAGACGGGGCCTACATTGCTGAACTCGCCCGGCTCGTCTTTTCGTTCCCGATTGATGCCGCGCTCGGCTGCTTTGTTGGCGTCGCGTTCCACGCGCTGATGCGCTTTCTCCGCTTCACTGGTGACATGTTCCGTCGGGGTCGTTGCCGGGGTGTTTTTGTTTAGATCATGCATGTCGGTCATTGTTTTTTCCTCTATCAATTAGAGGATGGCAGAAACTGAAGGGCGGGTTGTCCGGATTCTGTCGTCTGGACCTCCCGCCCCTCCTATGCGTTACTGACAGCCGATAAATGCAATCGTGGCGGCGTCTCCAGATGCAGCCGTTAGTGGCCCACCCGCGGTGGTGGTACTGACCTGCATTTCGCTCGGCGAACAATCGAGAGTGCCTCCCGATCCAGGTATTTCCGCTCCGGCATCGACCGCATAGTTCACAGGCGTCGAGGTCGATTGACTGAACTGAGATCCGCTCGCCTGGTATGTCTCGACGTTGGGCCATACCGATGGAACATACAACGCATAGTTGACGCAATCGACGTTTGCGGCGCAGCTTCCGCCCGATGCGGTTGTGTAGGTTCCATCCGGACTATACGCAGTAGAAGCCCCAGTTATCCCTGTCATGGGAAGCTGAGGCACTGTGATCGTCGGTCCATTGCCGGGAAGCTGTTGGAGCGCGGCAAGCTGCAAGTCCGCAGCGGTGCCGGCTGACGGCGTAGCGCCATTTTGCGTGGTCACCAGTCCGTTCAGTAAAGACTCCTGCGTATTGGGCACCAGTGCTATGTTTCCCGTCGTTTGCCCCGGCTGGATGCTCAACACCACACCCGCGGAATAGGCGAGTCCGGGCACGGTGCCATTCGCAAGGGTTGCCGGGCCTACCGCGACAATGTCGTACGTACCCGCAGGTAACGGACAGAAGACGAAATTGCCATTGGAATCCGTTAGGGTGCTCATCATGATGCGATCGATGCCGTTCGCATCCTTTTGCTCCGCGGCAACTACCACTGGCCCGCTGGTAATCGGTTTTCCCGTGACCGAGCTGACGACTGTTCCATTAGTTGAATTCGATGTCGTGCTCATTTCGCCCGCATGGAGAACTGGCTTCAGCCGGTAAGTCCCGTTCCCTTCCTGAATGATGGAGGAACAAGTGTTGAAGTCGATGTCCAGATCCTCTGTCTGACCCGCTCCCACCGTGAATTGTCCATTCGCAATTTGCCCGGATGGAATTTTCAATCCAGTCTGCACTTCGCTGGAAAGCGCCAGATCATGCGCAGTGCCATCCGAGGTAACAACACAGTTGGCATAGTTTCCGCACTGATTATTGGCGATGGAAGCGCCTTGCGAATCGGGGGCGAGAATGATCCTGATCTGCTGGTAATTTCCGGCTTGTAACTCTACCTTAGAACCCAGCATGGCGAGGAAACATTGGCCGCCGGCCGGCCCCAGCAGATTCACCTGCATGGGAGACGAGGATAGATTGGGAGTGAGGTCGACAAAACTGGGATCATTGGCTGGGGCGTTGGCATTGGTGCTGGCCTTTACATCCGTGATGGTGACGTACACCGCTTTGTAGGGCCCGTTTGGCGCCTGGCAGGTTGCCGGATCGCTCAAGCTCACACTCACAGATGCGGCTTTCGCGCTTGTTCCAGTTGACGATCCGCCCGAACTGCAACCGATCACGATAAGACCGGCAATTGTCAGCCCGATTAAAAGGGAAAGGATTGTCCGCATAAAATGCCTCCTAAAATCTATTGGGCTAAGCTAACCAACATAGACGCTACTATTCAGAAAAAGAAATCAATAGGTTTAGCAGAATTCTTTGCAAACTCTGCCGCTAGGAATCAACCTACTTACTTATTCAACTATGCAACTCGTGTGTTCCGTTAGTAATTTATCCGAAACATTGCAGGGACTAAGCAATGCCAGATAAATTGTTGGATCGAAGCTATGCTCAATCCAACCTGTCTAACCCTTAACTAAACTAAGTTGAATACACATTGAAATAGATAGTTGAATGGTAATGGAAGAAATGCAGAGGCATCTGTAATCTGCACGCGATTTGATAGGGCCGGCACAATGCCGTCGCCAGGCAAACGCGGCGGGTATGCGCGCGAGCGGTCTCACTTCTAACAAGATCGCCTACTGACACTGGCTGAAGGCCATATTCCCCGACATCGCCGTTTCACCTGGACCTACGACGACCGCGCCGTCAGGGGCCAGCAGTTTACTTGCGGCACAAGCCGCGGTGCCGCCGGAACCGGGAATCTGGGCGCTGGAGTCCGCCGTGTAGGCGGGAGCACTGCGTTGCTGGGTGAACTGCGCTGTTTGCTCGGAGCAGGCCACAACATTGGGCGCGTTCGACGGAAGCTGCATGGCGAAGGGAGCACAGTCGCCGCCGGCCGGGCAGCTAGATCCATTCGTCGTCAACATCGCTTCGTTGAACGGACTCTGCGACGGCAGCAGCGGCACGGTAATCATGGTGCCATTGCTGGCGATTTGCTGCAGTGCGTCCGCCTGCACCGCAACCGGGACGCCTGCTGGAGGCAGGCCGCCGTTCATGGTGCTGATCAGGCCCTCCAAGGTTCCCTGCTGGGTCCCAGGCACCAACGGAATCTTGCCCGCCAGTTGACCCGATTGGATTCCCGTCTCAACGCCCGCCGAATACGCGATGTTGGCTCCATCGACCCCTACGGCCACCAGGTCATACGTTCCCTGAGGAACGGGGCACAAGACAAACGATCCATCGCTGCTGGCGGCGGTGCGCATCAGAATGCGGTCGATCCCCGTGGAATCCTTCTGCTCCAGCGCCACGACGACATTGCCTCCGGACAGCGGCTGACCACTCTTAGAACTGACCACCGTACCGGCAATCGTGCTGCCGGTCGAGGGAATCAGTCCGGCATACAGAACGGGATTGAATTCATAGCTGCCATCCGCAGTAGCCAATATGGAAGAGCACACATCGATATTCAAGTCGATGAACGGCTGATCCCCCGCATTGAATGCGATGCCCCCGTTGACCAGGTTGCGCGACGTCATCTCAATACCCTGGCTGGTTGCAGGGGGCAGAATCAGGTCATGGAGACTATTGTCGGAGCGTACCAGACAGTTCGAATAGGAGGCACCGCAGGCGTTGTTCGAAATGCTCGATGCGTGCGAATCCGGTGCAAGGAAAATTCGGACCTGCTGATAATTGCCGGCAGTCACTTGCTGGCTGACACCTAGGGAAGCCAGAAAACAATTGCTGTTCGCCTTGCCCAGTAAATCAATCTGCTGGGGAGCCGATGAGAGTCCGGGCGTGAGGTCGACAAAACTAGGATCGCCCGCCGGAGCATCGGGATTGGTGCTGCCCTGAATATCGGAAATCGTAATGTATACGTGGGTATAGGGCCCGTTGGGCGCCTCGCAAGCAGTCGGGGCGCTGACCATTACAGAGACGTTCGCGGCGCCAGCCGGAGTTGTCGGAGTAACCGGATCGGTAACCGGAGTAGTAACCGGAGTAGTACTCGGTGCGGCGGTGTTGTTCAGGGTGGCGCCTGCATTAAAGGGAGCGCCGCCTTTGCAGCCAGATGAAATCAAGCACATCAATAAGACTGCGCACGCGGGGGAAAGATGGGAGCGCATTCAATCTCCAATTTACCTGTAGTACTTACATACAAATATGGTTGTGCCCAGACATGTGCACGCGCTGTGCCAATGTTTTTCCACAGCTACCCCTTGAAGCGAGGCAGTTCTTATATTTCACGTAAAGTGCTAACAGGATAGCACTAAAAGATGCCCGATAGGTTACCTTGTGGTTACTTAATCTTAATAATTTTCCCATTTTGGGAATTTACAGTGCTGCAAAAGCTTCCGCGTCGAGTACTTTTTACATGGAGCTGCGTTCCACGCCGACAGGCGGAATGGTCGTACTTCTTAACGTCAACCCGAGTGACGACAGGTGTCGAACGGCGAAAGCCTTACAGAGATAAATACACGCGGCCATGAAGCCCGCGGCTTCTCCACGCCGGCACTCGAACCGTTACAATACGAAGTGATGGTTCGCTCAACGTATCGACTCGCTCTTGCTCTCCCAGTCGTGCTGTTCAGTTTTGTTGCATATGCGCAACAATCCGCTGCTCCCGCATCCGGCAACGCCAGCCAGAGCCAACAACAGACCTCCCCCGCAGCATCCGCACCCTCCCAATCGAGTCCCAGTGATGCGTTGCCGGATGACCCGGGAACAACCGCGCACATCCAGCCGCCAATTCAACCGGAGGGACCAACCGCCGTTTTTGACACTTCGATGGGAAGAATGACATGCGGACTATATTCCAAGGAAGCGCCGCACATGGTCGCCAATTTTGTCGGCCTTGCGACGGGCAGCAAGGAATATACCGACCCTCTCAGTCACAAGAAGATCCAGCGCAAGCCATATTATGACGGAACGATATTTCACCGTGTCATTCCGGGTTTCATGATCCAGGGGGGCGACCCGAGCGGCACAGGAACCGGTGACCCAGGTTACTTTATTAACGACGAGATCACACCCGATCTGAACTTTGATATAGCCGGCCGGCTGGCGATGGCCAATGCCGGGCCCAACACCAATGGATCGCAGTTCTTCATCACGGTCGCGCCGCAACCTTCTCTCGATCAGAATTACAGCATCTTTGGGCAGTGCGATCCGGACAGCGTCCTTGTCGCCCAGTCAATCACTCAGGTGCCGCGCGATCCCCAGGACAAGCCGCTGAATCCGGTGTATCTCAACAAAGTCACCATCGTGCAACCTGGGCAACCGATGCCGCCCGTCCCACCGCCAGCAAAACCGCAACCGGAGCCTGGAGCAACACAACCGCCAACGGAGCAGCCTTAGGACGGAAGGAATCCGCTCTGGACGAATCCGCTTGCGGACAAGTTTTCACCCTACGCAGCGTTGAAGAAAAGATTTCTATTCTTAAAGGAGTTCATCATTCTATGAGTCAGACCCCAGGCACCTATGCAATCTTCCATACATCGCAGGGAAAAATCGTCTGCAGGCTCCATGAAAAGGACGCCCCGAAAACGGTAGCCAATTTCATCGAACTCGCCGAAGGCACACGCGAGTGGACGCACCCCACCAATAACAAGAAATCCAAAGACAAGCTATTCAACGGCACAATCTTCCATCGGGTCATTCCAAAATTCATGATTCAGGGCGGCGATCCGGCGGGGACTGGCTTCGGCGGCCCAGGCTACAAGTTTGAAGATGAAACCAAAGGCTCGCCGCACGGTTTCACCAAACCGGGCAAGCTGGCCATGGCAAATTCCGGCCCCAACACCAACGGCTCGCAGTTCTTTATCACAGTCGCCGCGACTCCATGGCTGACCGGCAATCACACCATCTTTGGAGATGTAGTCGAGGGTCAGGACATTGTGGACAAAATCTCTGAGGTCGATCGCGACCGCACGGACAAACCTCGCAATCCCGTAATCCTCGAATCGGTCGAAATAGAGCGGGTCGCATAAACAGAAGCTGATGATATTGACGCAAAGTCGTGGCAGCGCATCTCTTCGTGTTCCCTGAATCTTTTTGCCGATGGAACGATCTAAGGTGAGTAGAAAGGATTTGGGGAACGCTATGAGTGAAGGCAAGCAAGTCGCGCTGATTACAGGCGCAAATAAGGGCATTGGGCTGGAGACAGCGCGCCAGCTTGGCAAGCTGGGCATTACGGTCATCCTGGGGTCGCGCGATCTCGCCAAAGGCGAAGCGGCGGCGGCGAAGCTTCGCGCAGAGGGCATCGATGCGCGCCCGCTGCAGTTGGATGTTACAAACGCGGCTGATCGAGACGCAGCCGTCAAGTTTTTCAACCAGCATTTTGGCAAGCTCGATATTCTGATCAACAATGCGGGTATTACCCTGGAAACCTGGGGCGTGAACCGAACCAGTTCTACGCCAGAGACGGTATTGCAGCAGACCTTCGAAACAAATCTGTTCGCTCCGGTGGCGCTGACAGAGGCGCTGCTGCCTTTGCTGCGCAAGAGTAGCGCAGGGCGCATCGTCAATCTGTCGAGCATTTTGGGTTCCCTGACCCTGCACAGTGATCCGAAGTCCCCCATCTATAGCAGCAAGGCCTTTGCCTATGATGCGTCGAAGTCCGCGCTGAATGCCTTCACGATTCATCTGGCGCACGAACTGCGCGATACCAGGATCAAGGTCAACTCCGCGCATCCCGGCTGGGTCAAGACGGACATGGGCACCGATGCCGCTCCCATGGAGATTGTGGACGGCGCAACGACTTCGGTTGCCTTGGCAACGTTGCCCGACGATGGTCCGACGGGCGCATTTCTCCACATGGGCAAGCCGTTGCCCTGGTGAGTCGCGCGGAGTGTGAAGCTTTCCAGAATGCAAAAGGCCCGCAGTGTGCGGGCCTTTTGCTTTAGTTCAAGCGGAATTCCTAGACGCCAATCACAGCGCAAAGTTCCTTCACCGCGTCCGCGCTCTTCTGCAGACCTGCCTGCTCCTCCGGCGTCAGCTTGAGTTCGATGATTTCTTCCAGGCCGCGTGCTCCCAGCTTGCAGAGGACACCCACGCAGAGACCTTGAATACCATACTCCCCTTCCAGATGCGCCGAACACGGAAGCACCTTCTTCTTGTCTTTGAGGATGGCTTCCACCATCTCGGTGGTAGCCGAACCGGGAGCATAGTAGGCGCTGCCCGCCTTCAAATACTTGACGATCTCCGCGCCGCCATCGCGCGTGCGCTGCACCAGACGGTCGATCGTGGCCTTGTCGAGCAGCTCCGTGATGGGCACGCCGTATGCGGTGGAATAGCGCGGCATGGGAACCATGGTGTCGCCATGTCCGCCTAGAACGAACGCTGAGACATTTTCTACGCTTACCTTCAACTCCTCGGCAATAAAGGTGCGGAAGCGAGCCGAATCCAGAACTCCCGCCATGCCAATTACGCGTTCACGATTGAACTTCGACTGCTTGAACGCGGTCTGGACCATCACGTCCAGCGGATTGGAGGAGACGATCAGAATGGCGTCCGGCGACGCCGCCACGACCTTGCCGACCACATCCGACATGATCTTGTAGTTTGTCTGCAGCAGGTCATCGCGGCTCATCCCGGGCTTACGCGGAATGCCCGCTGTGATGACGACGATGTCCGAGTTCGCGGTAGCCGCGTAGTCGTTACTTCCAATAATGTGAATATCATGCTTCTCGATCGGCATGGACTCCAGCAGATCGAGCGCCTTACCCTGCGGTATACCTTCCACAACATCGACCAGCACAATGTCGGCCAACTCCTTGGCCGCTATCCAATGCGCACAGGTGGCGCCAGTGTTTCCTGCTCCAACAATCGATACTTTTTTTCGCATACTTCTCCTTTACAAATCTTCTTCAAGTCGAACAGTTGTGTCAGACGGCAGCGTGAACGGCATCCATATTTCCAATCATGCGCGTGGCAAATTCGCTGGTGCTGACCTTCGTCGCGCCCTGCATCTGCCGCTCGAAATCGTAGGTGACAAATTTTTGCTGGATGGTCCGCTCCATGGAACTTTCAATCAGCCGGGCTGCTTCGCCCCAGCCAATAAAGTCGAACAGCATGACTCCCGATAGCATGACCGATCCCGGATTGATGACGTCCTTGTCCGCATATTTCGGCGCGGTCCCGTGCGTCGCTTCAAATACGGCATAGCCATCGCCGACGTTCGCGCCGGGAGCAATACCCAGCCCGCCCACCTGCGCGGCGCAGGCATCGGAAATATAATCTCCGTTCAGATTCGGCGTGGCCAGAACGCTGTATTCGTCAGGGCGAACAATCACCTGCTGAAAGATGGAGTCCGCGATGCGGTCATTGACCAGTAACTTCTTCTTCCACTTCCCTTGCCCGTGGCTGGCGCCGATGCTTTCGACGACATGCTTCACTTCCGCATAAATTTCGTCGCGGAATTTCTGCGGCGCATGTTCCAGCCCCGGCTCGATCAACGCCGCATTCTGCTCAATTGTCAGACCGGGCGTCGATTCCAGGTTGCCGAGTATCCAACTCTCCCGCTCGGTGACGATGTCATCGCGAAATTCATCCACCGCGACTTCATAGCCCCACTCGCGAAACGCGCCTTCGGTGAATTTCTGGATGTTTCCCTTGTGCATCAGCGTGACCGACTTGCGATGATGCTTCAGAGCGTAGGCGATCGCCGCGCGCACCAGCCGCTTGGTCCCGGTAATCGAAATCGGCTTAATGCCGATGCCGGAATCTTCGCGAATCTTTTTCCCGGTGCCGGCCAGCATCTGGTTGTTCAAAAAGTCGAGGACTTTTTTCGCCTCGGGAGTTCCCTCCTTGAACTCAATGCCGGCGTACACATCTTCGGTGTTCTCGCGGAAGATCATGATGTCCAGCTTTTCCGGATGCTTCACCGGGCTGGGCACGCCCTGGTAATAGCGAACGGGTCGAATGCAGGAGTAGAGATCCAACATCTGCCGCAGGGTGACGTTTAAGGAACGAATGCCGCCGCCCACCGGCGTGGTCAGCGGTCCTTTAATCGAAACACGCAGATCGCGCGCCGCCTGCACTGTATCATCCGGCAGCCAGTTCTGAAATTTGGCAAAGGCTTTTTCGCCGGCGAAAATTTCAAACCACTTCACTGCGCGCTTTCCGCCATAGGCTTTTGCGACCGCGGCATCGAATACGCGCTGCGACGCGCGCCAAATGTCGCGACCGGTGCCGTCGCCTTCAATGTAAGGAATGATGGGATTGTCGGGTACTTGATACGTTCCGTTGGAATATTCGATCGGCTTGCCATCCTTGGGCAGCGCGACGCCACTATAACTTGCCTGCATTGCGTAAGTTCTCCAATTGAGTAACGGATTGTCCTTGTTCAGGCTACCACTCCATTTCCATCACCGCCAGAATCCGGCTCCATGCAAACTCGGAGTATTTCGATCCGCGAATCAAATCCATCGAGCTGTTCCCTACACGACACCCGCAAACTCATCTAGGATGGAAGATGTGCCAGCATCCACCCTACGCACGGTTCCAAGACTCCCTCTCAATTATTCGTTTGGCAGCATTGCGCGGCGCGGCGCGTGGCTGGCCATGCTGTTCGTCGTTTTCATCAGCCCAAATTGCCGGGCGCAATATGGCGGCGACAGTCAGTCCTCCATGGGAACAGTACAAACAGGTCTGCCGAAATATTTACAACATGCCGGCATCGCGCAAAATCTGAATCGCAAGCTTCCTTTGTCCGCGGAGTTTATCGATTCTTCCGGCGAAGCCGTCGCTCTGGGCAGATATTTTGGCAAGCGGCCAGTCGTATTGGCGGAAGTCTATTTCAGCTGCGGCATGCTGTGTCCGCAGGTTCTGCACGGCGCGGCGGATGCGCTGAAGCAAACCGGCCTGAAGGCGGGCAAAGATTACGATGTGGTGGTGGCCAGCTTCGATCCGAAGGACACGGCGCAAGAAGCCGTGGGCGAGAAGCAGCTCTTTATCAGCTGGCTGGGCGATCCGGCTGCCGAGTCGGGCGTGCATTTTCTGACTGGCACGCAGCCTTCGATCGACGCGCTGACTACGGCGACGGGTTTCCATTATGTTCGCGTGCCGGGTCTCGATGGCAAGATGGACCAGTTCGCCCACTCCAGCGTCATTATGGTGGCGACGCCGGATGGACGGCTCTCAAAATATTTCTCTGGCATTCAATATGCGCCGCGCGATCTTCGCCTGGCCATGGTCGATGCCTCCAATCACAAGATAGGTTCAGCTGCCGATCTTTTCCTGCTCTACTGCTGCAATTACAATCCGTCGTCCGGTCGATATACGGTCGCCATCCTGCGAGTGATGGGTCTGGCCGGTTGCGTCACGATTCTGATCGTTCTGGGCATGATCTATCTGCTGACGCGCAAGCCGAGGGGACGAAACTTTCCGCCGTCGTCTCCTACCGCTGCCTAGCCCTGGCTGTTCTGCGAGCATTCTTTACATATCAAGACCATGCCAAGATGCTGCCTGCGGCCCTCTTCGTGGATAACCCAAGGCCGCAACATCCACGGTGGACGATGCCGCACGTGTTGCGTGTGGCCGCACGAAAGTTCCGCAACCCAATCCTCATGCTCGTCTTGATGGAAGCCGATGATGGTGGAGGTGTCCCGTAGCGCCATCTACTCAGGGTAGTCGAGATTCGTGATGTGCTCACTCCATGGGAGCGAGGCATAATGGAGTAGTCTTTTCGCTTTACGTGGCCAATCGCATCGTGACCCAAGTCTTTGACGTCCTCATTCTCGGAGCCGGCGCGGCAGGTCTGATGTGCGCCATGGAAGCGGGACGAGGTGGCAAGCGAGTCGCGGTGCTGGAGCGCGCCGATCGAGTCGGCAAAAAGATTCTGATCTCCGGCGGCGGCCGCTGCAACTTCACCAACATTCGTTGCAGCCCAGACAATTTTCTATCCGCAAACCCACACTTCGCAAAATCGGCGCTGGCTCGTTACACCCCGCGGGAGTTTCTCGCGCTGGTTGAGAAACATAAAATTCCGTATCACGAGAAGACTCTTGGCCAGCTGTTCTGCGATCGCTCCGCGCGGGATATCGTTGCCATGCTGGAAGAAGAATGTCGCCAGGCCGGCGTGCAGATCTTTGTGAATGCTGAGGTAGAAACGGTGGAACACCATCTTGGCTTTCGCGTGCGCACTCAGGATGCAGTCTTCTCCTGCGGCGCCCTGGTCGTGGCAACCGGCGGCCTTTCCATCCCGCAAATGGGCGCTACTTCGTTCGGCTACCAGTTGGCTACTCAGTTTGGAATTGCTGTACGGCCTTGCCGCCCTGCACTGGTACCGTTTCTCTTCTCCCGCGACGACCTCGCCAAATATGGCGACCTGGCGGGAATCTCGACGGAGATTCTAGTTCGCTGCGGCGGTCACCAATTTCGCGAGGCCATGCTGCTTACCCACCGTGGATTGAGCGGTCCTGCGATTCTGCAAATTTCTTCCTATTGGAGACCCAGCGATCCGCTGGAAATCGACCTCGCCCCAGAACAGGAATGGACAAAGCCGCTGCGCAGTCCGCTGGTTCCGAGAAATCCAGCCACTGCACGAAATGTTCTGCGCGCTGTTCTTCCTCATCGGCTTGCGGATCGCTGGCTAGCCCTGCATCCGCCTCGGGACTGGACCAACCCGTCTCTGGAGGAATGGGAACGGCAACTGCATCGCTGGCACATCGTTCCCGCCGATACAGAGAGCTACCGGAAAGCGGAAGTCACCGCAGGCGGCGTGGACACAGATGAATTGTCCGCAAAAACCATGGAGTGCCGCAGTGTGCCGGGCCTGTACTTTATTGGCGAGGTGGTCGATGTCACGGGACACCTGGGGGGCTTCAACTTTCAGTGGGCCTGGGCTTCGGGTTTCTGCGCCGGACAGGCGCTTTCAACCTGAGTGGACTGCACGCCGGACCCTATTTTGGCGCGTCCTGGAAGGAATTCGGCAGGGGCGTATGAAAAAGTTTGTGGGAGATATCCGGCCAGAATTCCACCCCGATCGCTCCAAGCGCACCTTCGGCCGTCACCGTCGCATCACCTTCGAACGTAAGCCCAACGCCGCGGTCCCCGCTCGGATAGTAGCTGTTGGAAATCCCTCCCGCAACGATATTGCCGAGAACGTTTGAGTAATTGGGGCCAAAAGTCCCGTTATCGTTCTTCGTCCACACGGTCGTGAGGACAGCATGTCGAAACCGGCTCGAGAAGCTGCCAGCGCCTTGGCGAAAATACCGTGGATCTTCATGGAACAGCACGGGAAAGATGGCATTTCCCCAAAGGATGCCGTCGGCACTGTCGGCATAAGCCGCGCCATACCTCTTGGCATATCCTTGCGCACCCTGACCGTAGCCGGCATTGTCGTTTTCAGCCTGACCCCAGCCCGCAATCGCGCCTGCGGCAACAAATTCAAACGGGTCGATGCCGCCGCGAAATGCCAACCGAAATTTCTGTCGCGGCGAAAGAGGAGCCGCGTTCTGGATATAACTGGTATTGAAGTTTGGAATGACACTGAGGATTCGTTGACGTTCCTGCTGCCGTAACTGCTGCTCGGCCTGATCACTGGTCGATGGAGGAGCAGGTACGGCAGCGGATGCAGGTGCGTTTGGGACTCGCGGCGCTTGCTCGGATTTTCGTCTCTGAATGGGCTCCGAATCTGCCCCCTGGACGCGCGCGGTTGCAGCCGTCTTTGAATCAGCCGGGGGAGCCGCTTGCGCCCAGAGCATCCCTCCGCTGATGAAAATCATCACAGCAGCCATACGTCTGACGCACGAACGCAGAGCGCGATACTTGTGTTCGATCAAAAAACCTCATTTACAAACTGACGGAAATCTTGACGCAGATCGGAAAAAAAGGATTCTGTTCCCTTTATTTTAGGCTTGAGACGCGCAGGCGGGCCGAATGACAACAGGAAAAACAGCGAATTCTGGGTGTGATGGCAACCTTCAACACCACCCAGAATAAAAACGCGCTTCCTCTCAGTCCCAGCCAGAAATATCGACTCTTCCTCAAAAGCGTGACCGATCCGTGGCCCTTTGTCCTGACAGGTTTTGTTGCCGGCATCGACCAGGCCAACGACAGCTTCGCAGAATACGGCCAGGGTATGGCAGGCTACGCCAGACGATATGGCGCTTCGTATGCGGACTACTTCACCGGCAATTTTTTCGGGAATGCCGTGCTGCCTAGCCTGCTGCACGAAGATCCGCGCTACTTCCAGAAAGGCACCGGCAAGGTCGTTACCGCGCCTTGTGGGCGGCCGCAAGCACGGGCTGGTGCAAGCGCGATAATGGCAGTTGGGGACCGAACTATGCGAATATCATGGGCAACCTGATCGGCGCCGCCATTTCCAACGTGTACTACCCGGCCGATGATAGTACGGTGAATGGCACCATCGAGCGTGGAGTTACCGTGACTGTCGAAGGAGCCGTGGGTGCTGAGCTCATCGAGTTCTGGCCCGACGTCGTGCGCCATTACAAGCGGAAAAGGCGGAGAAGCTCGCGCGCGAGTCTGCCCAGAGAGATTCGCAGCGCGGCTCCCATCCCGCGCCCGCCCTTGCGAACCAGCAGGATTAGATTTTTGCGGCGCCCATCGATCGCTCCTCATCTCCCGCACAGCCATACGCGCCGCCAGAGGCACCGTCATGTGGCAGAGATTCGACCGCTTATTCCATCCCAACGTAGCTTCCCGCGTAAACTGGAATAGATTTCCTTTATTCTGTACACAGCAATTTTTTATGTAAGCGCTGCCGAATATTGCTGCAACAGTTATGGACTTTGAACAACTCAAGGCATTTGTCGAAGTAGCTCGCAACGCCAGCTTTTCCCGCGCGGCGGAAAAGCTGTTTCGCACTCAACCCGCGATTTCTTCGCAGATCCGTTCGCTCGAAGAAGACGTCGGCGCCAGGTTGTTTCACCGCACGGGCGGACGGGTCACGTTGACCAGCGGCGGCAGGCTTTTCCTGGAATACGCGGAAGAGACGCTGCAGGCGCGCCGCAATATCGTGCGCGCCCTGGCGGAGATGGCGCGCACACCGGGCGGCCAGCTCGTAGTCAGCGCCAATGAGGCCACGTGTCTCTACGTCCTGCCACAGGTGTTCGCGCAGTTCAAGCGAAAGCATCCACGTGTCTCCGTGTCGATCGCCCGCCATGAGCGTTCGCGAACGATCGAAGCAGTGCTGGCGCAGGAGGTCGACTTTGGAGTGACGACGCAGCCCATCAACGACCCCCGTTTGACCATTGTGCCTGTGCATAAGGATGAAATCGTGGTGATCACCGCCGTGGGTCATCCCCTGACAGTCAAGCCAACCACACCATTGGCGAATGTCGCAGACTATCCTCTGATCCTGCCGAAGCAGGGCCGCACGCGGGACGCAATCGATCAGATGTTCTTCCTCCGTCAACTGAAACCGGAGATTTCAATGGAGCTGGAATCGAACGAACTCATCAAGAGATTTGCGGCGGCAGATGTGGGCGTCGGTTTCCTGGCCCGTTCCAACACGCAGACCGAGTTTGCGGCTGGCCTGCTGGGCGTGGTCGAGTTGGAGGATATGCACATTGCTCGAGATATGGTGCTGGTCTATCGTCAAGACAAATCCCTGAGCCGGGCCGCGCAGGCTTTTATAGAAATCATGCAGACCAGCGTTGGAATGCCGCGCAGCGCGGCTGTTAGTTAACAAAAGACCGCGCGAGATTGCTCGCGTCCTGCGCGCACCCTTTCGAGCTTCCGCTCGCAAGCTACAATTTACGAATGTCCCTACTTTCCATGTTTCACGCCGCATGGCTCGCCATTGTCTGCTTCCTTGCGGGTGGCATCAATGCGATTGCCGGCGGCGGATCCTTGCTGTCGTTTCCCGCGTTGATGCAAATTGGCGTTAAGCCGGTACATGCCAATGCCACGAATACGGTGGCTTTGCTGCCCGGGCAGTTTACCTCTGCCGCCGCTTACCGGCGAGAGCTGCAGCGATATCGCTCCATGGTTCCCATCCTGCTGATCGCCGCGCTTGCGGGAGGTCTGATCGGGGCGCGGCTTTTGATGGCGACACGGCAGGATACCTTCCTCCGCATGGTCCCGTGGCTATTGCTCACGGCGACGTTGTTATTTGCATTGGGATCGCCTTTGCAGCAGCGCCTGTTCAAAGAAACGCCTCAGGCGCACGTCACAGGGTTGCGGCCGCTGGCACGGATTCTGCTGCCGTTGGGGATTTTTTCCGTTTGTCTGTATGTCGGTTTTTTCGGCGCAGGTTCAGGCCTGTTGATTATGGGCGTTCTCAGTTTTGCCGGTATCGACAGCGTGCATGAAATCAACGCCTTAAAGACAGTGATTACCAGCACATCGAACGCCGTGGCGGCCGCGACCTTCATCGCCTATGGCGCCGTCGTCTGGCGCTATGGGATCGTAATGATGATTGCGGCGAGTCTCGGAGGGTATGGGAGCGCGCGCTTCGCGCGCAAGCATAAACCTCGCGGAGTCCGCGCCTTCGTCGTCGCCATGGGATGTATTGTGACCACATACTTCTTTTGGAAACTCTATCGATGACTGTTTTCTCCACCGACGAGACGCCGCGCTCTACGGCGGCGCTTCGAACGAAACGCTTGACGCATCGCCTGATAGCACACCACCTCGTCCTGATGATTGCGGCAGTGCTGACCGTGTGTGTTCTCTACGTCACGCGCCCCTCTCGTGACGCGATTATGAAGGCTAGCTTTTCCACCGCATACCCCGCCTTCGTGCTGCTGGTGGCAACACTATTGATCGGCCCATGGAATCTGCTGCGCGGACGCCGTACGCCTGTTTCGAGCGATCTACGGCGCGATATCGGAATCTGGGCTGCAATTCTCGGCATTGTGCATTCCGGCATTGGATTATTTGTGCATCTACGTGGACGACCCTGGCTCTATTTCATCTATCCGCGCAGCCAGCACCACAGTTTCCCATTGCGCCACGATCTGTTCGGGTTTGCGAATGACACCGGGTCGATCGCAACCATCATTCTCGTTCTCTTATTCGTCACATCCAACGACTACGCCCTCCGTGTGTTGGGCACGCCACGCTGGAAACAGCTGCAACGTTGGAATTATTTGCTCTTTCTGCTGGCCTTCCTGCACGCAGCCGCATATCAAATCATTGAAAAACAGCACATGCCTTTTGTGTTGACGGTTGTGGCATGTGCGGGAGCGACTCTCCTCATGCAGGCACTTGGATATCAACGGCGGCGTGCGCGCGACATTTCGCCCAATCAGGTTCAGGTGTAGAACAAGAGTATGAGCCATGAGGGTATACGCATCGTCCCGGAAGATGTAGCCCGCAAAGCGATCGGTCGGCAAGAGGAGTTGCCGCGCGAAGCTATCGATCCGGAGCGCGTTCGCGTCCATCAGAGCGAGGGCACGGGTGTAGAAATCGTATGGAAGGACGGCCACGCGAGCCATTGGACTTTTGCATGGCTGCGGGCCGCCTGCCCGTGCGCCACTTGCGTGGAACAACGCGAAGCCGATGGACGCGAGCCTGGCCAGCCGAAACCTGAGCCGAAAACCGCGCTTCCCATCTTTAAGCCTGCCGCACGTCCCAACAAAGTACACGCAGTCGGACGCTACGCCATCAGCTTCGATTGGAACGATGGACACACCAGCGGAATTTATTCCTGGCATTACCTGCGGTCTGTCTGCAACTGCAATGCGTGTCGGCCTGGCAACGATCCCGCGGAGACCGCTACGCCCTCAGAATCCTGAATACTTCCGCCACGCTGGTTGCGCGCAACGCAGCCTGGCGATGATGCAGTTTCAGAAACCCCTCTTCCACGGCACGATCCAACATGGCGAACAATGGCTGCCAGTATTCCGCCGTGTCGAGCAGAAGTATCGGCTTGTCGTGAAGACCCAGTTGCGCCCAGCCAAGCACTTCGCATAATTCATCCAACGTGCCGTAGCCGCCGGGCAGCGCGACGAACGCGTCGGCCAGCCCTGCCATCAAGTGTTTTCGCTCATGCATGGTTCGAACGACGTGCAACTCTGTCAAGCCGGTGTGCGCGACCTCACGATCCACCAACTGCTGCGGAATCACGCCGATGGCTTCGCCTCCCGCGGACAGCACGGCATCGGCAACAGCGCCCATCAGGCCGACATGCGCGCCTCCATAGACCAGCCGAAAACCAGCCTCCGCCATGGCGCTGCCCAACTCCTCTGCGACCGCCCGATACTCCGCGCGCGTTCCCTGCGCAGATCCGCAATAAACGCAAATTGTTTTTTGTTTTGACACTCTAGCATTGAGGATATCGCGGCCAGGCCGCTCTCTTGCACGCGATACACTGAAAGAGTCTCGTGCGAGCGGATAAAAAACGCGCTCGCCAACCGCAGGAGTCTTCACTTTCGTGTCCCGATTGCTTGAACATATGAATCCGCAACAGCAGGCGGCGATTGAAAATGTCGATGGTCCGCTGCTGATTCTCGCTGGCGCGGGATCGGGAAAGACACGTGTCATTACACACCGCATCGCCTATCTGATCGAAGAACGCGGTGTGCCCGCGGATGCGATCATGGCTGTCACCTTCACCAATAAGGCAGCCAAGGAAATGTCCGAGCGCGTCGAACGCTTGCTCGACCATCGCAGCCTGGCGCGGCCTTTGCTGGCGACGTTCCATTCCTTCTGTGTGCGGGTTCTGCGCCGCGACATTGAAGCCTTGCGCATCGGCGACAAAGGACGCAGCAAAGATTTTGTCATCTACGACGAAACTGAACAGCAGAGTCTGATCAAGCAAACGATGCGCCGTCTTGGCCTCGACGACAAGCAATTGACGCCACGCATTGTGCTCTCGCGTATCTCCTGGGCTAAGAATCACATGCTCGGTCCGCAGGAAATTTACCTGCAATCGTCGAACCAGAAGACGGAGCGCATCGCCCATCTCTACGACCTCTACAACAAAGAACTGGAGCGGGCGAATGCTCTCGACTTCGACGACTTGCTGCTGGAGGCGGTTCGCCTACTGCGCGCCGTGCCTGCGGTCCGCAACTATTACAACCGCCGTTTCCGCTACATTCTGATCGACGAATATCAGGATACCAACCGTCCGCAGTACGAGTTGATGAAAATGCTGGCGGGCGAAGAACAAAATATCTGCGTTGTCGGCGATGAGGACCAGAGCATCTATTCCTGGCGCGGCGCGGACATCCGCAACATTCTCGATTTCGAAAAGGATTTCCCCCAGACGAAGATCATTCGCCTGGAACAAAACTATCGTTCTACCCCGGTGATTCTGGAAGCGGCCGGCGCCGTGGTTGCGAATAATCTCCAGCGCAAAGGGAAAACGTTGTGGACCTCAAGAGGGGGCGGAGCGCAAATTGGCTATTACGAAGCCCTGGATGGCGAGGGCGAGGCGCTATTTATCGCCGACCACATCCAGAAATATATCCGCCAGACGGGCACTGAGCCCGAACCGCCGCGCATCGCCGTGCTCTATCGTACCAACTCGCAATCGCGTCTGGTGGAGGAAGCGCTGCGCCGCTACGGCATTTCGTACACGATGGTGGGCGGCTTCTCGTTCTACGACCGCGCGGAAATCAAAGACATGCTCAGCTACCTGAAACTGGTGCTGAATCCCAGCGACTCGATTGCGCTCCAGCGGTCCATCAACACGCCGCCGCGCGGCATCGGCAAAACGACGCTGGAAACCATCGAGCGGCTGGCGTTGGAAACCGGTACGAGTACATGGGATGCGATGCGCGAAACTATGGCGCAGCGACTGGTGTCCACGCGCGCCGTCGCATCGCTGGAAAGCTTCCGGCGCATGATCGAAGATGCGCGCGCCATGCTGACTCCCAATTTTGCGGAGAAGCTCACCTTGGATATCGCGGCTTCCGGCGTGGAGGCGGCAAGCGTAGACGAAAGTGGAGCCGCGCACGATGATGCCGACACCAGCTTCGACTTTGGCATGGCCAAGGCATTTGACCCGGCGGAATTCTCTCCCTTCGCGCCGATACCCGCACGCCGGGAGACGAACAAGCTCTCTCCGCATGAACTGAAATCTGCGATGCAAGCAGCTTCATCGACGGAAGAGGATACATTCCGCAGGCCCGGCGATGCCGCAACGCTGCCCGAACTGATGAAATTCCTGATCGACCGTAGCGGCTATATTCGCGTGCTGGAAGAGGAAGCGACGCCGGAGTCGCAGTCGCGTATCGAAAATTTGCGCGAGCTTGTCAATGCCGCTCGCGACGCTCATGAGCGCGGCGAAACACTCACGGAATTTCTCGATCACGCCGCCCTGGTGAGTGACACCGACAAGTATGACCCGCAAGCTCGCGTCACATTGATGACGCTGCACGCGGCCAAGGGGTTGGAGTTTCCGCTGGTCTTCCTCGCCGGCTTGGAAGAAGGGCTTTTCCCGCATTCACGCACCATCAACGGCGGGGAGGGTCTCGAAGAAGAACGCCGTCTCTGCTACGTCGGCATGACTCGCGCCATGGATGCGCTGCTGGTCACCCGGGCGCGGTTTCGCCGCCGCTACGGCAATGATGCGCCGGAGCAATCCACTCCTTCGCGCTTCCTCGGCGAAATTCCAGCACATTTGATTGAGGACCTGAGCGCGCCAGTCCCCGCCAACACCTGGGGCGGTTATGCCGCGCAAACCACGCGTCCCAACTCGCATCGCATCGCTCGCGACAGCGAAGGCGAGCGGCATTGGAGTTACGAGGACGAAGACCAGACTCCGCAAAGCTTCGCGTCCGGCAGATCCAGCGCGCGAGCCAAGGTGGCTGGCGGTCTTCCCGCCGGCTCGATCGATAACATCGCACAATTTTTTGCGGCGCGCGGACAAAACTTTCCTCGCCCGCAAGTTCCGGTTCCTGAGACGACAGACACCACCGGATTTCGCAACGGACAGCGTGTTCGACATCCGAAATACGGAGAAGGAGTCGTGTTCAAACGCGAAGGAGACGGGGAAAACGCAAAGATTACGGTACAATTTCCTCGGTTCGGCGTAAAAAAACTGGTGGAGAAATTTGCGCAACTGGAGCGCGTTTAGAGGCGTCGCTATCCGGACGCAATCGCTGCAAAGCACAATCAACAGAGTTCAAGAGAGAGAGAGAATCCTTTAGCCAATGGCAAATACGAAAGCAATCACCGATACAGCGGAACGCAAGAAAGTAAAACGGACGGCGAGGAAAAAGGCCGCTCCCAAACCAAAGCGCACCGTACCCCGCGGCTCCAACAAGCAGAGAGTCAAGAAGCTGGCGCGCGGAGCCTCGAAACGGTAAAGCATTTTTGCGGATCGAGTACGGTCGCGCACAAGCGGAACTGTCATTCTGAGCTGAGCGAAGTACCTGTGCATTTGCATTCTTCCTGAACACGCGGAGATTCTGAAGCTGTCGTAAGAACGTCCAAGCGTTCGTCATTCTTCGCCGGGCCACAAATATTGCTATTGCGGCCCGGATCACTTTGGGATGGATCGAGCGAAATGCAATTTCGGGAGCAAAGCCCTGTCCAGACAGATCTTCGCCACGAAATCCATCGATAAGCTGATCCGGGAGTCGGAAAATCCCGAGTGCAGCCTGAAAAAAACGCTTGGGCCGTGGTCGCTCACCGCACTGGGCATCGGCGCGGTCATCGGCTCCGGCATCTTCACGGTCATTGGCACGGCCATTGCCGGGCAGCGCTTCAATACCTCCTCTATCCTCAACACGCCCGTGCTGGATTATCTGGTGCGACACACCGCTATGCTGGGTCGTCCCGGCGCCGGTCCCGCGCTGGCGGTTTCGCTGGTGCTGGTGGCCATCGTCTGCGGATTTACTGGCCTCTGCTATGCAGAGCTGGCCTCCATGATCCCCATCGCCGGCAGCGCCTACACCTACACCTACGTCATCATGGGGGAGTTGGTTGCCTGGATCATCGGCTGGGACCTGATCCTGGAATACGCCTTCTCCAACATGGCCGTCAGCGTCGGGTTCGCCGCGCACGTCGTGGCCCTGATGGATTGGCTTGGCATCCACCCGGCGCTGCGCTGGATCTCTCCGGCCTATCTGCCCAGCGGACTGCAGGACCTGAGCGGCCACGCACTGTACGGATCCGGCTGGCACTTCGGCTTCAATGTCCCGGCCTTCCTCATCGTGATGTTGTTGACCATGGTCCTGGTGCGCGGCATCCGCGAATCGGCGGAAACCAATAACGTCATGGTGCTGCTGAAAATAGGCGCAGTCCTTTTGTTCGTTGTGGTCGGCTCCCATTTTATTCACCCTTCCAACTGGCATCCGTTTTATCCCAATGGCTGGTCCGGGGTGCTGACCGGCGGTTCCATCATTTTCTTTACCTATATCGGCTTCGACTCCGTTTCCACTGCGGCCGAGGAATGCAAGAATCCGCAGCGCGATGTCCCTATCGGTATCATCGCCACGCTCGTCGTCGCCACCATTCTCTACGTCAGCGTCGCCCTCGTGCTGACGGGCCTGATTCATTGGCCGCTGCTGATGGAGGATGCGGCGCCGGTGGTGAACACGCTGCGCCGGCTCTACCTGGAAAACCACAGCCAGATGCTGCACTGGACCCAGTTGGTCGTCTTATGCGGCGCGCTGATGGGGATGATCTCCTCCATCCTGGTCTTCCAGATCGGCCAGGCGCGAGTATGGTTCTCCATGTCGCGCGACGGCCTGCTGCCCGCGCTGTTCAGCCGCGTCCATCCACGGTTCCGCACCCCCGCCGCGGCCACCTGGATTGCCGGTTTCTTTGTCGGTTTTCCCGCCGGACTGCTGGACATTGGCACCTTCGCCGACCTCTCCAACATCGGCACTCTCTTTGCCTTTGTGCTGGTCTCCGCGGGCGTGATCATTCTGCGCTATAAGGATCCGGACCGTCACCGCTCCTTTCGTTGTCCCGGCGGCTCCGTCATCCCGCTGCTCAGCGTGTTCTTCTGTCTGCTTCTCATGTTGGGTCTGCCCATGCTCACCTGGGTCAGCTTCTTTGTCTGGCTGGCCATCGGACTGCTAATCTACTTCTTTTACAGCCGTCATCGCAGCGAGTTTTCGTCTACCCAACGGCCTATCCCTTGATGTCTCCCAAAGCCAAATCCGCGCAACCGTTCGACACGACATCATGGATTCGCGGTCTGCCCAAGGCGGAACTGCATCTGCACCTGGAAGGCGCCATTGCTCCGGAAACTCTGGTGCAACTGAGCCGGCACCACGATGCCGCACCGCTCACGCTCGACCAGGCCCGCACAATGTACCACTATGAAGACTTCACCGGCTTCCTGATGGCCTTCAAAGCCATCACAGAGCGGCTGCGCACGCCGGAAGACTACGAGCTGATTACGTACCGAATGATGGAAACACTGGCCGGTCAGGGAGTTGTCCACGCGGAGGTCTACGTCTCGGTCGGCGTCGTCTACTATTGGCGGCACGTAGAATTCGAGGCGTTATTTGCGGGCATGGAGCGCGGACGCCTGCGCGGTGAGCGGGAATTTGGCATTTCTCTCTATTGGATCTTCGACGCGGTGCGCCATTTTGGGCCCAAAGAAGCGGCACGCGTTTTTCGTAAAGCCGCGGAACTCAGGCAGCAGTCCCCTTCTATCATCGGCATCGGAATCGGCGGCGATGAACGCCGCATCAGCGCCGACCCCTTCCGCGAACTCTATGCGGAAGCCCGCGAACGTGGTCTCCATCTGACCGCGCACGCTGGAGAAACCGTGGGGCCGGAGGGCATCTGGTCGGCTGTGAACATTGGCGCGGAACGAATCGGCCACGCGCTGACAGCCGCACAGGATCCAGATTTGATCGAGGCCCTGGCTATCAAGCAGATTCCCGTGGAAATCTGCATCACCAGCAATCTGCGTACCGGCTGCTGCGCCCGCTTGGAAGACCACCCTGTCCGTGATTATTTTGAAAATGGACTGATGGTAACCCTGAACTCCGATGACCCGGCGCTGTTTGGCAGCGATCTTTGCGACGAGTATTGGCGGACACACACCGAGTTTCGTCTAACGCTGGAACATTTGCGCGAGCTGGCCGGGAATTCCATTGAAGCCAGTTTTCTGCCGCCCGGGCGCAAGCTGGAACTGTTGCAGCGTGTCGAGCAATATCCCGGGCCGATGGAACCATAGAAGACTGAGCGTGAAACCATTTGCCAGATTGGCACATCTGTACCGATGGAAGTTTTTCAATTCTTTTCCGATAAGCGTTTCTTGGGAACTGATTTGCGGTAAGATTTTTTTATGACGCGTCTGAGCGTATGTCGGGTCAGGCAGGAGCAGCCTCAAAGGAAGGTTGGGCCGGAATAAATGACGAAAATGAATGCATGCTTGGCGAAGAAACCTTGGGTTCGCATCCTGGGCTGGGCCTCCGTTGCAACGGGAGCGGTGGCAGTCGGCTTCTACGTTGGACGGAACCTTCGCGCCCGCTATTTAATGAACCATCGCACCCCTCTGGACTTCTATTCCCATGCGGGAGACAACGGCACCAACGTGGAATACGGCGTAGGGATCTAGACGACTGTCGCAACCCGGGTTATAACTCCGGTTGCTCCTGCGCATACTTCGCCCAGCAAGGGACCGAATCGCATCTCTTGGCCTTCAGACATATTCTTATACCTTCAACAAGAACTCCACTCCGCGGGCTAAACGTCAGTTTCGCGCCTGTGGCGTGCAACGGGATATCCGGTTTTGTAAAGGAAACCGAAAAGAAATTAAAAACGATAATCCCGCACAGGCTAGCAACGATTCCCATCCGGGACGAACTCAAGAAACTGATGCCCGCCACGAGTAGAAAGAAAACCATTCGAGGTGGCAGGTAACTAACTTTAAGCGGAAACTTTAAGAAAATTACAATATTTCCGCTGAAAGCCCCTAGGAAAATTGCGAATCCCCTTCCCGCATTGGCATTCATGCTCGAGAGTTTCGACGGCTTGCGGTTGCACGCCAGCAGGAACAAGAGAATGCATGTGGCGATAGGGCCAAACAGATAGATCACTTTGTACATAAACCGGCCGACGTGCATTTTCAAGGTCCACATCGCAGCGGGGCCGATTCCTAGGGTCAGAAATGCCGTCGTGTGATGCGACAATATCCACGATGTCAGGAAAAACAACGCCCCTAAAATTGCAGCCGCTAGACCCGATATGACCACGCCAGCGACCTTCCGTAATTTCCATCCAGCCGAGAGCCCGTACAGCAAGAGTCCAGCATAAACGCCAGCCAACGCGAGGGAGTTACTGGCTCGAAAAATCCTATCGCCAGCGTCGCCCCAGACCTTCTTCTCTGCGCCATGCAGCAGATCGGGCAGCATATGCACGTCCGATACCGAGGTTCATGGGCAATAGCAAAAGGCCCGGATCGCTCCGGGCCTTTGTGTCTTTTGATTGAGATGCTGTCTACGCCTTCCCCGCCAGTTGCCGCAACACATACAGCAGAATTCCGCCGTGCTGGTAGTAGAGAATTTCCTGCGGTGTGTCGATGCGGACCGTCGCTTTAAGTTCGTGTCTTAAGTCACCAACTGGATTTGTGGCTGTCACGATGACTGTTCGTCCATCGCGGAACTTATTTGCAAGCATTTGCTGAACGCCCGTTATGTTATAGACCTCTTCCCCGGTCAGTCCCAGCGATTCGGCATTCTGTCCCGCTTCAAATTGCAGCGGCAAAATCCCCATGCCGACCAGATTCGAACGATGGATCCGCTCAAAGGACTCCGCGATCACCGCGCGCACACCCAGCAACTTCGGTCCTTTCGCCGCCCAGTCGCGGCTGGATCCGGAACCATACTCCTTGCCCGCCAGGATGATCAGCGGCGTCTTGCGCTCCGCATACAGCACCGAAGCGTCGAAGATGCTCATCGGCTCGCCTTCCGGCAGCAGACGCGTCACGCCGCCTTCCGTGCCGGGCGCCAGCTTGTTGCGCAGCCGCACGTTGGCGAAGGTTCCCCGCACCATCACCTCATGATTGCCGCGACGCGACCCGTAGCTGTTAAAGTCGGCGGGTTTCACTCCATGCTCGGTAAGATACTTCCCTGCCGGGCCATTCAGTTTGATCGAGCCCGCCGGGGAAATGTGGTCCGTGGTCACGCTGTCGCCCAGCACTGCCAGTACGCGCGCGCCGTGGATATCCTCGACGGCCGCGGGCGCAGCTTTCATCCCATCGAAGTACGGCGCTTTGCGAATATAGGTCGAGTCCGCCTCCCAGCCGTACGTGTTGCCGGAGGGAAACTTCAGGTTCTGCCAGTTGCTGTCGCCATCACTCACCGTCGAGTACTGTTTGCGGAACATACCGGAGTCGATCGAACTGGCCAGCGTACTTTGCACTTCCTGCTGCGACGGCCAAATGTCCCGCAGATACACTGGCTGGCCCTGCTTGTCTTTTCCAAGCGGATCATGTTCGAAGTCATGATCGATGCGTCCGGCCAGCGCGTATGCCACAACCAGCGGCGGCGACATCAGATAATTCGCGCGCACATCGGAGTTAATGCGGCCTTCAAAATTGCGATTGCCGCTCAGCACAGACACCGCCACCAGACCATGATCGTCAATCGCCTTCGTCACGTCCGGCGGCAGCGGGCCGGAGTTGCCAATGCACGTCGTGCAGCCGTAGCCGACGATGTTGAACCGCAGCGCGTCGAGATACTTTGTCAACCCGGCCTTATCGTAATAGTCCGCGACCACGCGCGAACCCGGCGCCAGCGAGTTCTTCACCCACGGCGGAACTTTCAATCCTTTTTCCACCGCCTTTTTCGCCAGTAGACCCGCCGCCAACATCACCGAAGGATTGGACGTGTTCGTGCAACTTGTAATCGCCGCGATGACGATGGAACCGTGGTCGAGATACTTGTCAACCTCCATCCCAAAGCGGTCATGGACAGAGTTTGCATGGCCCGGCTCGGGCGCTCCCTTTGCATTGTTGTTGCCGTTTCCATTCGCGGAGGGATGACCACCCTCCCCATTCCAGCGTTGCACCTGACGCTCGTTGTTGGCGTGCGCGTTCGGCCCTTTCAGCGCAGGCAATTGCTTCTTGAAACTCGCGCCTGCTTCGCTCAATCGCACGCGGTCCTGCGGGCGCTTCGGGCCAGCCACGCTCGGTTCCACAGTACCCAGGTCGAGCGACAGCGTCGCGGAATACTTTGCCTCCGGCGCATTCGGCGTGTGGAACAGGCCCTGCTCCTTGTAGTAGGCCTCTACCAGCGCGATCTGCTCGTCGCTCCGTCCCGTCAGCTTGAGATAGCGCAGCGTCTCCGCGTCCACCGGGAAGATGCCGCAGGTCGCGCCATATTCCGGCGCCATGTTGCCAATCGTTGCGCGGTCGGCGAGCGAAAGCTCGCTGATGCCCGGACCGTAAAACTCGACAAACTTCCCGACGACGCCATGCTTGCGCAGCAACTCCGTTACGGTCAACACCAGATCGGTCGCTGTGGTGCCTTCGCGCAGCTTGCCCGCCAGCTTAAAACCAACCACCTGCGGAACTAGCATGGAAACTGGCTGGCCCAGCATCGCCGCTTCTGCTTCGATGCCGCCGACGCCCCAGCCGAGTACGCCCAGACCGTTAATCATGGTGGTGTGGGAATCCGTTCCGACCAGCGTGTCTGGATATGCCTGCACGACGCCGCTCGCATTTGGTTGCGTGGTGAACACGACGCGCGCCAGATATTCCAGATTCACCTGATGGCAGATGCCCATGCCCGGCGGCACGGCAGAAAAGTTATGGAACGCCGTCTGCCCCCATTTCAGAAACGCATATCGCTCTACATTGCGCTGGTATTCCAGGAGCGAGTTGATCGAGTACGAATCGCTGGTACCGTATTGGTCCACCTGCACCGAGTGGTCAATCACCAACTCGGCAGGCTGCAGCGGATTGATCTTCTCCGGATCGCCGCCCAGCGAGCGCATGGCATCGCGCATCGCCGCCAAATCGACCACGGCAGGCACGCCAGTAAAGTCCTGCATTAGCACACGCGCCGGCATGTAAGCGATTTCCCGCGACGGTTCGGTCTTCGCGTCCCACTTGGCCAGAAACTCAATGTCATCAGGGGTGACGCTCTTGCCATCTTCATGGCGCAATAGATTTTCGAGCAAAATCCGCAGCGAGTAGGGCAGGCTTTCGAGCGAAACACCCTGCTTTTCCAGCGCGCTCAGCTTGAAAATTTCATAGGTCTTGTTGCCGGATTTCAATTCCGACCGGCTGTGAAAACTGTTCATGATGATAACTCCCTCAAAAGGCGTGGCGGGCAGGCACAAAACCGTGCCCGACGAATCAGGAATGTGTCGTAATGATTCTACGACTGCGTCATGAGAAATGAGGAATACGGCGACCTTTACCCGCGATCGGGCTTGCCGCGGTGCCAGCGTTTCAGGAACAGAACCTTGGGCGTGAAGAGCATAGCGATTCGGCGGCCTGTCGCCGCCTACCTCTATGGTAGCGCTGGAGGGTAAGGAGAATAAAGCGGCGGCGGAGATCATTCCGGGTGCCTCATCCTTCGCACTTTTGCAAAGGACGGGAGCCAGCGCTCCACCAAGGCCTGAGGTGCTGCGATGTGAACCGACTATTCCCTGTGGCCGTGTTGCTGGATGCCGGGCTTTACAACCTCACATCTACCAGTCTCTTCATAAAGCAAGCCCGGAACGCCTGTTTTTTCAATGCCGTGCTTGTATCGCAGGGTCTGCCAGTTAACTCTAAGGGTGACGGTTAATTCCATTAGCTTTTTGGAAGACTGCTCCGGTATACCGAGGTTCTCGATGTATTCGTCGCCTGAATCATTAAGAGAAAAGTACTCCGTCCCATTGGAGATGCCTTTGTTGTAAGACACGTAAAACAAGGGCGCCTTATCCAAATAAGATCGAGCTTGCGGCGGGAGTTTGCTGAATACTCCCAATGTCGTGAGGTTTTCCTTCAAGTCTTCGCCCTTTGCTATGAGAATAAATGTAGGCACATTATCGTCGCGAAAACACACATACTCATCTGCAAGATTGTCGAGTCCGCCAGCCTCGTAGGGTTCGTGGTAATAATCTCGAGCAGTCGTGTATGTATGTCTCACACCGTTTGCCCTCCGTGCTCTGCTCTGTCCAGAAGCGGCGGCAATAACAGCCATCAGCAAAGCAAACGGGACGAGACGTCTCATCATCATTCGGAAAACTCGTAGAACCTATCGTACTAGACCGGAAGAGCATCATGTAAACGCATCGTGTACGCGCACACGAGTCTTAGCGGAGTAACTAAACCTACCGCCGCACGGTTCCACGGGTCCGCCGACCCCTTGACCTTCATCGAGCCCTCTCGGAGATGATGTCGAATCCCACGTAGGTGTAAGCTCCGGGGCCATCACCCGCATTTGGGGACGGGTCATACTGCAAGGTGTCCCCAAACTGAATCATGCATGGCTCTGACGTTGGTTGGTCGGCAATAATTGGACCACCGTCCGGCATGACTTCCTTACTCAATTTGCATCGTCGAATTGGCACACCCACTTGCGGCACTTGGCTTAGATCGGGATCACGATCATACGAATGCTCATGAGTCTTGGGTGATTCGCCGGGCTTTGCACTATTGGTTTGCGAGTCCGCATATTTGACCTTCAGAACATCAACGCCGTACACCACGGTGTAGTCGTCTTCCTGTGTCGGAAGTCCAGTTTGGAGATAGCCATCCAAATAAACTGGCTTTCGCTGAACGACGGTGTGCGCCGTTATAACGTAAGCGTTCTCAATCTGTCCCGTGGGGTTGAGTTCTGGCTGCTTGGAGCGTGAACATCCTGCGACGGTAATCGTCGTCAAGAGCAGCGAGAACAGAACTAGGCATTTCATCATTCGGGAAACTCGTAACTGTTCTGGTGGGACCGCATAATCTTGTGGTCTTGTGCGAGCTTTTCTTGAAGCACTTCCACGCACCATCCCTCGGATTGCCTTGAGCCATAGATACGGTTAGGGCCGATACAAAACCTGTCGCCGCAATCGTCACAAGTAAGAATGCCCCAGCCATTGTGTTCCGGCGCATGTATTTCCGTCTGGCCCGTCTTGATCGCAACTGGGTTGAGGGTAGTCAGCGATTTGTTGTATGCCGCGTAAGACATGGGAGGGCTCCCTGTGCCGAGCGCCGCATATCCGCGATTTTTGCGGATGACATGTGGAGGCACTCCACCCGAAACAGAATACTCCGATTTCCCAGTTAGACCGCAAAGAACGCGGCATTTCTGGGGCACCAAGGTAACTCCCGGCTCCGTAGCGCTTTTATTTGACTCCTGACAGTACATGCAATACTGTATATACAGATGCGATTCGCCTGGGATGCGCTGAAAGACCGCAGCAATCGGCGGAAGCACGGCATCGGGTTCGATACGGCGCTACGGGTCTTTCTCGATCCCATGCACCTTACCCGGCAGGATCGAGTCGTCGAAGGCGAAGAGCGCTGGCAGACCATCGGAATGGTAGATGGCGTACTGCTGGTTTTGGTCGCCCACGCCGTGATGGACGAGGAAGAAGAAATCATCCGCATCATTTCAGCACGCAAAGTCACTCGGCAGGAGCGAACCGAATATGAAGAAGCGAGCAAGATCTAAACCAGTCGTCTACGAGTTGAAGCCCGGCCAGCCGCTGACAACACGCCAGAAGCGCGAGATTCGGGCGCTGGCTACGTTGCCCGAAGACGAGATCGATACTTCGGACATTTCGGAGCTTCCTCCCGGAGCCTGGAAGAACGCGGTGCAGGGTAAGTGGTATCGACCCGTAAAACAGCCGGTATCGCTCCGTCTAGATGCGGATGTGCTGGCCTGGCTCAAGTCACAGGGCAGCGGGTATCAGACGAAAGTGAACATCTTTCTACGGGAAAAAATGTTGAAGGAAATCGGCAAGTAGCTCCGATCCTTCCGCACTGCTGTATATCTTTATTTCTGGATGTTCTGCAAAGACGCGGCGCATCTAGTGCGCACCAGCACGACGCAGAAAGCCTCGAAGCCGCGCATCTTTTTTGGCGGCCCGTCATCTGAGCATTGTGTCATCCATTCACCCACAAACTCGTATCGGACATGTGCACCTGAAGGTGGCTGACCTGGATCGCGCGCTTGCCTTTTACCGCGATGTCCTGGGATTCACCGTCACGCAGCGGATGGGTAATTCGGCCGCGTTTCTGTCGGCAGGTGGATACCACCACCACATTGCCCTGAACACATGGGAAAGCCTTCGCGGCGCGGCCCCTGCGCATGGCACGACCGGCCTATATCATCTGGCCATCCTCTATCCAACTCGGGCCGAGCTGGCCGATGCGCTGCGGCGACTGCTCCGTGCCGGCATCTCGCTGGAGGGCGCGGCCGACCATGGCGTGAGCCACGCGCTCTATCTCCGCGACCCGGACAACAATGGGGTCGAGTTGTATTGGGATCTACCCACAGAGCAATGGCCGCGGACGCCAACGGGTGACCTGGCTATGGTCACGCTGCCGCTCGATTTGCATGCACTGCTGGCCGAAGCGGACGCGCCTGAAACGACCCTCGGCCCCGCTGACCTGGCCTGAGCCGCGCACCTAAGCCGTCCCGCTCATTGCAGCCGCCAAATGTATGTTCCTACCGAACCCGCCTGCAACGATGCCGTGACCGTGTTGCCTCGATATCGAATATTGAATGTCTGCCGCGAAGTTCCAGTATTGGCGACGACCAGCACCATATTCCCATCGGGAGCAAGAAAGGCCACATTCGTCAGTTGTTCCAAATCGTTCGACCCAATTCGCACGGAACCGGGCCGCACAAATTTCGAAAACTGCGCAATCGTGTAATAGGCCAGATTGAAGGTCACTTTGTTGCCGTCCAGAGTAATCGCCCCCTGACACTGCGTACATCCGCCCTTCGTGTGCGGTCCATCGTTGGGATCGGCCGCGAGATTCCAAAGCAGAACATTCCGGCTCCAGTTACGAGTGGCGCCGATCACCACCCGGCTGACCGGGTCCGCGATGTCCATTGCGGTTGCGCCGGGTTTTCCAGTGACCCACTGCTCTGTGAGGTAGAGGTTCTTGTTCGGGTAGGCGTCATGCACAGCTGTCAGCGTTCCGACCTCGCCGCCATATAGATGAAACGCGGTTCCCGCGACATCCTTGTAGGCACGGGGATCTTTCAAGATCGACAGGGGATACGATGGAACGTCGGGGTTATGGTCGTACAGAAGTATGTTTGTCTTAATCCCACCTTTTCGTAAGGCCGGCGCGAGGTACTGGACGATGAACGTATCCTGCTGTGGAGCGAGCATCACCATGCTGGGATTGTTCTTTGGGTTCAACGGCTCGTTCTGAACGGTAATGGCGTGGATCGGTATGCCCGCCGCCTTCATCCCTTGGATATACTTCACAAAATATTTCGCGTAGCTTTTAAAATACTCTGGCTTGAGACTGCCTCCCTTGGAATTCTCGTTGGTCTTCATCCATGCCGGCGCCGACCACGGAGAAGCGACGATCTGAATCTTTGGATTGATCGTCAATATTTCCCGTAGCACGGGAATCACAGCGTCTTCGACCGGGGCAAGGGTAAATTTGGTTACGTGGACATCCGTTTTTCCTTCTGGGATATCGTCGAAGGAATACACATGATCATCCATGTCGGAAGACCCGATGCTGACTCTCAAATACGAGACGCCGATGCCATTGCCTTCTGTAGAAAACAAATCCTTCAGAAGGACGCCTCGCTGGGCAGGATCCATATGCATTAGCAGCTGGGCGCTGCCGCCCGTCAGTGCAAAACCGAAGCCATCGATGGTTTGGAAATATCGCCGGGCATTCACGTCGATCGTCGGAGACTGGTTGTTCGGCACGGAGAAATGCAGAGGGGCGGCTTGGCGAGCGAATAATGCGGATTTATCCTGGTTGGTCAACCAGAGTTGAACATCGCCCCGGGACTGGCCCCTGGCTACCTGCGACAGCATCCAACAGCATGCCATCGGCAACAGAAATGCAACGCGAAACCTCATTCGATCTCCTCAGAAAGACTCACGCACAGTCGACAGAGAGCACACCGATTCGATCTACCAGATAATCAGGCTTCTGTGCGGCAATGCGTACGGACAGCGGCTTGCCTATATTCCCTTCGCTGCAGGATACTCTGGGATTCTCACATGGGACGCAAACACGCGGTGCATCTGGGGCCTCCACGCGAACATCCTACATTCCTGTAGGCTCGACTTCATGCGCATCGCACTTCTTTTGGTCTCCATCGCCGTCGGGATTTTGTCCGCACCGCACGCGAACGCCCTCAAGCATGAAGCGACTTCCGGCGCGCCGATTCCCCAGCATGGATCGCGGCAAGCTACAACACCTCGACCCGGAAGCAGGATTGCGGTGACCAATGCCGACGATTCCCTGGGCCATTGGAGCACCTGCGCCCAGCCGGAATGTCATCCGGGCGGCAAGGGCATTCCAGTTTCGACCAGCCAGACGATCGGCAACGCCAGCCCATCGGTCGATGGAGCGTCCATGATGGTGACCGAGACGGTCGATTCGCCAACTTTCTACACCGACGTTCTGTGGCCGTACAAGATGAAGGGCTGCGACGCCTGCACGCAAATGAACACGGATTTCTGGGTGTATCCCGTCAGTTCCTCTCACGTGGCGTCGCTGGAATACGACGCTTTCCTGTTCGATGCTACGAATCAGCTGAACATCATGTGGGGCGTGCAATGGAACCAGCGCACAGGTAAATGGCAGATTTGGAACCAGGGAAAAAACTCCTGGATCGATACCAATGTGACCGCTGGGCCGACGTTTGGCGCCTGGAACCATCTACAGTTTGCTGACCATCGCGTGATTGGCGACACCAATTGCGACGGCACGGAATGCTTGTACTACGACTCGATGACGCTGAACGGAACGACCTACACACTGAAGAGGACGGAGCCCGTAGGAGCGATTCATCCCGGATGGCATTCCGTGAGTGGATTCCAGTTCCAACTCGATGCGACCCCCATGACGGGCGGCACTGCCACGGTGAGCGAGTACGTAGATGAAGCCAACATGTGGGCGAATTAAGTTCACTCCTCGCCGACAATACAGTTCGCCGCGTCGATTCCCGAGGTAGACACGCAGGGCTGCGCTCGCGGTGCGCTACAGCCGTGCAATTGTCTGAGAATCGAACGCGCCGCCGAAATACTTCTGCAACGCTTCGAGGAAAACTTCGTTTTGCTTAGTGACATACGCAAACAGTGTCATCGAAGATTGGAACTTCATATTGTCGGGAAAGCCGAGAATCTCATCGATGGACTTTCCGTCCACGTCCACAACCAGACGGGCGCACTCTCGCAACCTCGCTCCCAGGATGGGATGCGCGAGGTAGGCTATAGCTTCCTCGCGAGAAGAGATGCCATACGTTAGCGCCATTTCACTGGAACCGAGGCCCCGAATCTGCGGAAAGATGAACCACATCCAGTGGCCGGTTTTCCTGCCGCCGCGCAACTCCGCACATACGTGCCGATACACCGGCGCCTGCGCGTCAACAAACCGTTTTAGATGGTAGGGGTCGTCCATGGCAACGTTCATCGCAACTCTCTGGCGTACATGCCGGGACGCACACGGCGTTCCGGACTGATACCCTGTTTTTATACCAAGGAGTCAATGTACGCATGAAGGTTCTTGTCATCGGCGGCGGGGGCCGCGAACACGCATTGGTCTGGGCAATCGCCCGATCGCCTCGCGTGCAGGAAGTGGTCTGCGCGCCGGGAAACGGCGGCATCGCAGCACTGGCTCGCTGCGTCCCAGTCAATCAGAAAGATCTCGACGACCTGGTGCGAGTGGCCGCGTCCGAGCAGCCGGACCTGACCATCGTCGGCCCGGAAGTTCCGCTGAGTCTTGGTCTGGTCGATGAACTGACGCGTCGAGGCATGCGCGTCTTTGGCCCAACCCAACGCGCGGCGATGCTCGAAACCAGCAAAGTTTTCGCCAAGGAATTTATGCAGCGTCATCATCTGCCCACTGCGGGATATACCATCTGCCAGTCCACCCAGGAACTGCCGGACGCACTGGCACATTTCCATGCTCCGATTGTGGTGAAGGCCGACGGTCTAGCGGCAGGCAAGGGCGTGGTCATTTGCGAGTCGAAACAGCAAGCGGAAACAGCAGCCAAGCAGATGCTGACAGGCCAATTGCTGGGCGAAGCTCAGCATCAAGTTATACTTGAAGAATTCCTTACAGGTGAGGAAATATCATGGCTTGTGTTTTCAGATGGAGCCCATGTGCTGCCGCTTGTCGCCGCCCAGGATCATAAGCGCATCGGTGAAGGAGACACCGGATTGAACACCGGCGGAATGGGTTCGTACTCGACAGACGCATTGCTCGCACCTGAGATGCGCGACTGGCTGGTGCACCACATCGCGCAGCCTGTCATCGACGGCATGGCCGCAGAAGGCGCGCCGTTTTGCGGCGTCCTTTACTGTGGCTTGATGATGACGGCGCGCGGCCCCATGCTGCTCGAATTCAACACCCGATTTGGCGATCCGGAAACAGAAGCGATTCTGCCGAGGCTGCTGGACGGCGCATTGCTGGAAGCGATCGAGGCAGCTGTCGAAGGCCGGCTGGATCAGGTGGAGCTGCGGTGGCGCAGCGAACCCGCCGTCACGGTCATCGCCGCATCGAAGGGTTATCCTGGAAGCGTTCAGACCGGGCATGAGATCACGGGGCTCGATCTAGCCGCGCAAGAAACAGGCGTCACCGTCTTCCATGCCGGCACCGCGCTGAGCGACGATAAAGTTGTCACTTCCGGAGGCCGCGTCTTGGCCGTGACAGCCGTCGCCGAAACTCTGCAGTCGGCCTGCGATCATGCCTATGCGGCCTTGGGGAAAATTCATTTTGACGGGATGTACTATCGGCGGGATATCGCCCATCGCGCGTTGAAGAAAGGCAAGGAAAAGGAATGATGGCTGCAGCGATCACGCTGGAAGAACTGCTGGCCGATAACGAAGCCAGCACCGGCACGTGGGAAGCATGGTTCGCCGCCAACCCGGCCGCGCTGGAACTACCGTGCGCAATTTACAACAGCGCCACGGTCCGAGGACTGCTCAAACATATCTTCGCGGTGGAACTGCGTGACTCGCAGCGGCTTAATGGCGAAGAAGTAGTCGCATATGACGCCATTCCTGCCGGCTCGCTCGATGATTTAGTCGCCATTCACTCCCAGGCAATCCGGAATCTGCGCAGATTTCTGTCTCATACAGATGACACCGCGCTGCGCGAAGTCATCGCGCTGCAAACCATATCTGCCGGAACGGTGCATGCGTCCCGGCGCAAGCTGTTCGCGCATATTTTGCTGCATTCCATGCGCCACTGGGCCCAGTTGAGTTCCCTACTGCGCGAGGCTGGCTACAAAACCGACTGGCCTAAAGATTTTTTATTTTCTGAGGCGATAGCCTAGTCGCACGTCACGCAGAATTCCGCACTATGAGACCTCCGGAAGCGGACGCTTCCCAGAACTTCGAAAGTGCGCAACGCAATTGCGAGAAAGCGAGTAGATTGAAACCATGATCGAACGTAAGGTCACGCTTGCCGAAATCATGCTTCTTGCCGGAACCCGCGTCGCCCTTGGTTTTGGGCTGGGACTTTTGCTCTCTCCGAGATTTGACGACGATCAACGAAAGTCCGCCGGGTGGGCCCTGGTGTTGGTAGGGGGCCTCACGACCATTCCGCTCCTGATGAACATGATCGGGAAAAAGGGCGCGGACGAAACCGCGTAGGACCATCTGAAACATTTCAGCGCTCACCGTGATCGCGCTGCAAACGGTGACTGCTGGAACGGTGCAGGCGTCCCGGGGTAAGCTGCGCGCATATAAGCGCTCCAGTAATTCATCCGGCCTGCTCGAATCAAACATCCATGCTGAAGTGATGGGCCTTCATGACCATGCCGTGTTTCAAGTAGAAGCGGTGCGCATCAAACCGCTGGTGTCCTGAATCCAGATGCAATTGCTCGCAGCCCTGGCGACGAGCTTCCGCTACCAGCCAATCGAATATCAGGCCCGCATGGCCATTCGAGCGATGGGGAGGAAGTGTCACCAGATCGTCGACGTAAAGAAACCGCGCCTTTGAAAGCTGGTGCAGCACGCGAAATCCGGCAGCAGCAACCGCATCGGGAATTTCTGGAAGGAAGGCAGCCACCACGCGATAGCCTTCCGGCCGCTGCGTCTGGTTGATCCATTGCGTGAAGCGCTCGACAGTCGCCATCACCGGGCGCCCTTCCCGCAGTGCATAGAACGCAGCGTAGGTGCGGGCCGTCTCTTCCGCGCCTACTTCCTTCACGTGTGCAGTTTGCGACGGCTCAACCATCCAGTTTCCTCGTGACCAATTCATTCAGCAGCGCGGGATTCGCTTGTCCCCTGGATAGCTTCATCACCTGGCCGACAAAAAATGCCGCCACCGTCTTTTTGCCGCCGCGATATTGCTCGACCTGCTTCGGGTTAGCGGCGATCACTTCGTCGATCATTTTTTCGAGCGCCGACGAATCGCTGATCTGCTGCGGCTTCTCGCGTTCGTAGACTACGGCAAAATCTTCGCCGGTCTCAAAGCAACGGTCGAACAGCTGCTTCAGCATCTTGCTCGACAGCGCGCCGCTCTCGGCAAGGTCGGCTGCCTGCGCAATTCCTTGCATCGAAATAGGTGACTGGGCGAGATCCAAATTGGCCGCCTTCAGGCGCCCCACGAGTTCCCCCTGTACAAGGTTCGCGACGCGCTTCGGGCTTTTCGCTGCCTTGGCTGCCTGCTCAAACTGATCAGCGAAGGCGCGGCTGCTGGTCAGCACCTGCGCGTCCTGGGCGGTAATTTCATATTCGGCAATCATGCGCTCGCGACGCGCTTCGGGCAGCTCTGGCATAGTCGCGCGAATCTCTTCCTGCCAGGCTTTGTTGACCACTAAGGGCGGCAGGTCAGGGTCAGGGAAATAGCGATAGTCGTGCGCCTGCTCCTTCGACCGCATGGAGTAAGTGCGGCCTTCCCCGGCGTTGTAGAGTCGCGACTCCTGCACCACGCGGCCGCCAGCCTCGATAACTTCGATTTGTCGCTCGATTTCATATTCCAGCGCGGCGCGAACGAAGCGAAAGCTGTTTACATTTTTTACTTCCGCCTTGACGCCGAATTTTTCCGCGCCCTTCAGCCGCACACTCACGTTGGCATCGCACCGCAGCGAGCCTTCTTCCATGTTGCAGTCGCTGACAGCTGTGTACAGCAGTATCTCCTTGATGCGCGTCAGATATTCGTATGCCTCGTCGGCGGAACGGAGGTCCGGCTCGCTGACGATCTCCACCAGCGGTGTGCCGCAGCGGTTCAGATCGATGTAGGTCCGCTCGCGTGAGTCGCGGAATCCATCATGCATGCTCTTGCCCGCGTCCTCCTCCATATGCAGCCGCGTGATGCCGATGCGCTTCGTGCCCGTGAGCGCGGGCACTTCGATCCAGCCATGCTCCCCAAGCGGCTTGTCGAATTGAGAAATCTGATAGCCCTTCGGCAGGTCGGGATAGAAATAATTCTTGCGTGCGAAGATGGAAGTTTCGTTGATCCGGCAATGCAGCGCCATGGCTGCCAGTGTCGCGAATTCCACCGCGCGTCGATTCAGGACCGGCAGCGCTCCGGGCAGCCCCAGGCAGACCGGGCACACCTGCGTGTTGGGCGCGGAGCCGAAGCGCGCGGAGCAGCCGCAAAAGGCCTTGGTTTCCGTCAGCAGCTGGACATGGACTTCCAGTCCAATGACTGGCTCGTACTTCGCAAGAACTTCAGGAGAGAGCGTTGAGGTTGCTGGCATGACAGATTTGATTTTAGCAAGTCATGCAAACGCCAAAGACTTAGCGAACAGATTCAGTCCCGCTCTCCTCGGCGTCTGTGGTTTCCGGATCGAGAAACATCACATATTTAATTCCTGCTGCGGGCATTAAGAGAATTCCCGGTCCAGGAATGGGTATTTTTTGGTTTTCCTTATCAATCCATTCTGCTCTTTCTAGAAACAGCGAAGCATCCCCCAAATCATCCGAATAATAATGGACCCAGCCGCTGACTGTTCTGTCATCGGCAAGCACCACCTGCACTGTGGTGCCCCCGACAATCTCCTGAAACGTATCGCTCCATATCGACGTTCTGGATGTACGCTCTGTGACACCTATTTTTCGCAGAAGAGACAATATCCAGTCATGATTCAGGTTGGCCGCGAAGGCGATTCCGAGTAAAACGGCGGCGCCAGCCAGGGAAGCCAACTCCTTCCATTCAACAACAACAAGATAATCGCCAGGAGAGGCGGATGCCTCCTGATGCCAGCCCACAGGCAATGCGAAATGGAAGAGTGGCCCGATTGCAATGTACAGGACCAGGCTGAACAAGAGGGCTTCTACCACCTTGTCGAGTTCAGTTTGTTTCGGACGGACAGCAAGCTGCTGGGCGATATAAGCACAAGTGAACCCCGGCAGAAGAATGAGGAAGACACCAAGCGCCTGGATGGAATTCGGCATAGTCCAGTATCAGCCCCGACTCAATTTTCTTTATTTGAGCGGGGTGGATCGGGAACGCGCACGGGTTTCGGAGATTTGTAATTGAGAGGTACAGTTGACTTAAATTTGCGCAAGCTGCTGGGCATACTATCGTTCGCTGTGCCACGAACAGTCCTGTTGATTGGGTTGGGTTGGCGACTGTCCGTCTGCTTATTGAACGCCATAGGGATGCCTCGCTTCGATGAACCTTATCTTCGAATTACCCGCAACACTTTAAGTTTAGCTGAATCATCTGCGAGCGACAATCTGCAGGTGGTCGGCCTCGATCAGGCGGCGGGCCTGGCCGCGCGCGTGGTTCGACCATGGCCCAGTCGGATCAAGCTTGCTATATATCATCCAATGGGGGAGCGCCTTGCGATGCTCGCCGGTTCGCTCATAGGCAAGGGCCAGGTTGTAATGCGCATCGGCATATCTCGGCACAATGCGAATCGCGGCCTTGTAGGCTTCAATGGCTTCCGGCAAACGCTGCAACTCATCCAGCGCATTGCCGAGATCAAAAAAGGCCAGAGCATAATTTGGGTCGGCCAGCGTTGCCCGGCGATACGCTTCTTCTGCCTCCGGATATTGCCGCTGATTGTAATAAATGGTTCCCAGGTTGATCAGCGCGGCCGCGTGTGCAGGATGCAATTCGATGGCGCGGGTATAGAGTTGGATCGCTTGTCCCAGCACACCCCGCTCATCTTCAAGACGTACGGCTTCGTAAAAAAGCTGGGCGGCTTGCGCTTCGCGAGAGCGCTGACTGGCGGCTTCTCCGACAACCATGCATTGCCCGTCGGGATTGCGCCCCTCGAAATCGAAAACAAGTTGTCTCGATAACGGATCGACAATGGCGCCCTGATGTCGGAACACCACTCGGCTGCCCACCTGCACGACGCCCGCTTCCAGCAGGGGGTTGGTCATTCCGGAAACACGCTGCATCGCCGCCACGGAAGCCGAAATGCGCGAACTCGGTATCCGCTGCAAAGATAAAAGACGAAGCTTCCTGAGCTGAGAGAGTTGCTGAAATGTGTAGGTATCTTGAGAGTCGACTAGGCCAGCCCGCTCCCAGGCTTGCAGTTGGCGGGCGGACACTTGCAGAATGCGCAGAACATCTTGACGGTTGTATCGGGTCACAGATAAGTGCTCGCAGGTACCGTCTCTCGCCACGATTATCCAATGTTCTGGGGGTAACCGCAAGAAGATTTCATCAATTTACGAGGAAAAACCGATACCAAACCTATCTCGGCCGAGAAATGGATTGGGATACGGCGAGTTGATGTTCTTTGCCGGGAATCCGGAAGTCGCCATCGCGCAGCGAGTGAAAACTTTGATGCACGGATATTTGCCCTGGTCGAATACGGCTTCGTTCGAGGTGGCATCCGCTACGACTTCACGGCATTTGCGGCCACCCTCGACGGAACTCCTTCCGGTCCGCTGGTCGATTTTATCCGCGCGCGCGTCGAGAACGAGAATAAAGTTCCAACAACGGCCTGGATCTCCACAGGAATGCGCTACGAGGGGCTGATCAATTCGACCGGTGGAATTCCCGATAACCGTTACAAGCGACCCGCGACAGGCGATCGCGCGGTCGAGCAATATAAAGCTGAATATGCGGCTCGGTGTCAGAAATTTCTTCAAACCGGTCAGCAATAACGCCGCGCCCAGCCGCCATCCGAAACAGGACGCGGCATGCTCACACTTTGCTCTGCGCCAAAGGACTACCGGGAATATAGGATGGGCGGCAGTCCAATCCCCGCCAGCCCGTCAAATTGAATATCCGGCAACTCCTCGACGGCCCGCCGCAACGACTGTTCCCAGCGCGCGTGAATCGCCTGCAATTCGGGATCGTCGGCCTTGAATCTTCGATAGCAATTCAGTTCCAGAGCGTCGTTGCGATACAAGACCAACTCTACCGGCGGACCTACCGTAACGTTCGAGCGCATAGCGGCGTCGAATGAGAGCAACGCATATTTTGCCGCGGCCTCCAGAGTCGTCAATCCATATGCAATGCCGCGATCGAGAATGGGCCGGCCATACTTGACTTCGCCGATCTGGAGATAGGGCGAGTCCTGCGTCGCGCTCAAAGGATTTCCCTGCGGATAGATCAGATACAGGTCCGGCCTTTCCCCCTTCACCTGTCCGCCCAGGACCAGATGAATATTGAAGTTGTACTCGTCGCGCTCCAAGGCGACGCGATCCAGATCGGAGACGCGCCGCACCGCATCGCCCACGATCCGGGCCGCGGCATACATGGTTGCCACCCGTGCCAATCCTCTGCCTGCATCAAAATCGTCGCGAAGAAGCGTAATCACCGATTGCGTCAGCGAGAGGCTGCCACTAGTCAAAATAACGAATGCGCGCTGCCCCGGCTGAACGAAACTGTGCATCTTACGACAGGTATTCACCTGGTCGTAGCCGGCGTTCGTGCGTGAGTCGGATGCAAGAATCAATCCTTCATGGGTCATGATGCCCACACAATACGTCATGCTTCTCCTTGGCAGAATGCAGCTGGTTAGACTCAATCGTAAACTCGCAGCCGGTGAAATCGATCGAAATTCGACGCAAAAGTAGAAATGAATGCTGGAAAAGTCTGATACATTCTGGAACATCTCCCAAAAAATCCTGTCTGCTCGGATTTGCGGCCGGATCTTACATTGAAAGTAGCGCGGACGATTCCGGCGAGAGGGCACTACCTTCATGTTGATACGATTAGGGTACGACATTCGTTTCTCTCTTCCAGCTCCGGTTTCGATCGTGGCGATGCTGCACGTTCATCCCTCGCGACACGCCGATCTGCTCGAACCCGATACGCTGCACGTCGAACCCACGATTTCAGTCCCGGAATATAAGGACTCCTTTGGCAATATCTGCTCCCGCATCTTTGCGCCCCAGGGGGATCTGCGCCTCTATGGCGAAACCCTCATCCGCGACTCAGGCGATCCGGACCCCATCCATCCGGACGCGCGCGAAGTTCCCATTGAAGAGCTCCCCAATGAAACGCTCATCTACCTGTTGAACAGCCGCTACTGCGAGGTGGACCAGCTCTCCGGCATTGCACTCGACTTGTTCGGCCACATCCCTCGCGGGTGGGCACGCGTCTATGCCGTCTGCAGCTGGGTGAACGCGCGCATCCGCTTCGGCTATAACTTCGCCCGCCCCACGCGCACCGCGCTTGATACCTTTACGGAGCGGGTCGGCGTCTGCCGGGATTTCCAGCACCTCGCCGTCACGTTCTGCCGCGCGCTCAATATTCCCGCGCGCTATGCGACCGGCTATCTGGGGGATATTGGCTTCCCTGCCTCCGGCCCCATGGACTTCAGCGCATGGTTCGAGGTGTACCTGGATCATCGCTGGTGGACCTTCGATGCCAGGCATAACATTCCGCGCATCGGGCGAGTTCTGATGGCGGTTGGCCGCGATGCGTCCGATGTCGCCCTTACCACTTCCTTTGGATTTGCCGACCTTACGCAGTTCACCGTCATCACGGAAGAGGCCAGCGAAGATGCCCACCAACAGTGAAGTCCGCGCGCAAACGCCCGGCGTAGATAGGCCGCGGCGCAAAGACCCGGCTCTCGAAGAATACTTTCTCGATGCCGCGTTTGACGAGATGTTCGACGATCAGGGGGTGGTTCGCCCTCACTACGAGTCCCTGCTGAGCACGTTTTCAAAACTCCCCAAAGAAGAATTGCATCGGCGTAAGCAGTCCGCCGATCTCTCGTTCCTGATGCAGGGAATCACCTTCACCGTCTATGGACGGGATGAGGGCACGGAGCGCATTTTTCCCTACGATCTGCTGCCCCGCATCATTACGGCCGGAGAATGGGAACGGATTGAAAAAGGATTGACGCAGCGCATCACCGCGCTGAATCTATTTCTCCGCGACGTATATAACGAAGGCAAAATCCTCGCGGACGGCTTTGTCCCGCGCGAGATCGTCTACAGCTGCCGGCACTTTCGCCGTGAAATGCGGGGTCTGCAGGTCCCGCGCAATGTCTATATCGCCGTCACCGGCACCGACCTGTTGCGTCTCGGCAATGGCGACTTCGTTGTGCTGGAAGACAACTTGCGTGTCCCTAGCGGCGTCAGTTACATGCTGACCTGCCGTCGCGTCATGAAGCGGATCTTTCCGCAACTCTTCACCAAATATGGCGTGCGTCCCATCGAACACTACACGCGAGTTCTGCTCAGCACGCTTCGCTCGCTCGCTCCCGAGGGCCGCCCTGAACCCTCCATTGTGCTGCTCACTCCGGGCATCTACAACTCGGCCTACTTTGAGCACACCTACCTCGCCCGCCAGATGGGCATTGAACTGGTCGAGGGCCGCGACCTGGTGATCCATGACAACGTCGTGTATATGCGCACCACGGCCGGCCTCAAGCGCGTCGATGTGATTTATCGCCGCGTCGACGACGACTTCATCGATCCCCTGGCCTTCCGTTCCGATTCGATCCTCGGCGTGGCCGGGCTCTTCAACGCCTATCGCGCCGGGAATGTGACACTCGCCAATGCTTTCGGCACCGGTCTCGCCGACGACAAGGCCATTTACGCCTACGTTCCCGCCATCATCCGCTATTACCTTGGGGAGGAGCCGCTGCTTCAGAATGTCGAGACCTATCTGATGACTGATCCCGCGCAGCGCCAGCACACGCTACAGAATCTCGACAAGCTGGTCATCAAGGCGGTCGGCGAATCCGGCGGCTACGGCATGTTGATTGGCCCCAAGAGTACACAGGCCCAGCGTGACGAGTTCCGTGCCTTGATTGAGACCAACCCGCGCAATTACATTGCCCAACCGACACTGGACTTCTCCCGCGCTCCCTGCCTGATGGGCAGCCCCGATTTGCCAAGCATCGAACCCCGTCATGTCGATCTGCGGCCTTACATTCTGTACGGAGATAAGGTCACCATCGTCCCAGGCGGCCTGACGCGAGTCGCATTGCCCAAGGGCTCGCTGGTCGTCAACTCATCGCAGGGCGGCGGCAGCAAAGATACCTGGGTATTGAATGACTAGCAGTTTCATGGAACCGCGGAACTAGTTGAGGATGCGTATGCTTTCACGAGTTGCTGACAGTCTCTACTGGATGAGCCGTTATCTCGAGCGCGCAGAGCATACGGTGCGCCTGCTCGATGTAAATATGGGCCTGATGCTCGACCGCTCCAGCACCAGCGCGGAGGGCCGCTGGCTCCGCGTCCTGGCGGCGCTCGGCAACCCGGAGGAAATCGAATGGCAGGGCGATTACAACCAGCTGGTGCGCGCGCTCACCTTCGATGCCGACAACCACGCGTCGATTACTGCCTGCATCGTTTCCGCCCGCGAAAATGCGCGCCAGGTTCGCGATGAGCTGAGCACGGAACAATGGCAGCGACTGAATCGTCTCTACCTCCAGGCCACCGAACCGAACACCTCTGGCAGCGGTCACGGATTGGAAGAGTTTATTCCCTCCGTGCTCGATGGCCTGCATCTGTTCCAGGGCGTCACGGACACCACCATGAACCATGGGGAAGGCTGGCAGTTCATCCAGATGGGCCGCTCTATTGAGCGCGCCTTCGCGACCGTGAAACTCCTCGATATTTATTATCGGGATTTCTTTGTGACAGCCCAGCAGACCCCCGACAGCAATCAATATCTGGAATGGATTGGCCTTCTCCGCTGTTGCACTGCGTTTGAAGCCTACTGTCGCGTCTATACCGCGGACCTGACCCACGAATGGATTCTTGAATTTCTGCTGCTCAATCCGGACTTCCCGCACTCTGTCCGCTATGCCATCGATGGCCTGCGGCAGGCCGTGATTTCCGTGCAGCAGTCCAGCGGCAGGCTTTCCTCGGATGAGCTGAGCCGAATGACCGGACGCCTGCAAGCCTCGCTCAATTTTGCCGAGATCACTGAGATTCTCGACCAGGACGTCTCCGCGTACATGTCGAACATTCTGCGCCAGTGTCTGCTGATCCACGACCTGATTTACGGTTCCTACATTCACTATTCCGTGCAGGCGGCGCTTTCCGCCTAACCTTATCTGGAACGAATTTTTTCCGCGAGGGCAAGATGAAATTTTTCTCTATCCGGCACCTTACCAAATTCCGCTATAGCGACCCGGTCAGTGAAAGCGTCATGGAAACGCGCATGCACCCGCGCAGTGACAGCAACCAGCGCTGCCTCTCCTTCTCCCTTTCCGTCAGCCCGCGCTGCCGCGTCTTTTCCTATCGCGATCACCTCGGCAACAATGTCCACCATTTCGACATTCCCGGCGAGCATTCCCAGCTCGTCATCGTCGCGGAAGCTCTGGTCGAACAGCAGTCGCTCGGCGCAGTGCCGCATTTTCTGCATCCTGGCGCCTGGGCGCAACTGGACGCTCTTGTTGCTGAGGGCGATTACTGGGAGATGCTGCTACCCAGCGAATTCGCCAAGCCCACTCCGGCACTCATGGGTCTGGTCGAACTCTTTGACGTGCGCCGCCGTGATGACCCGCTCATCCTGCTGCGTGAGATGAATGAAAAGCTGTACCAGTACTTCAACTACGTGCCGCGCAGCACCCGCGTCGACTCGCCCATCGACGAAGCCATCCAGTCGCGCAATGGAGTTTGCCAGGATTTCACTCACACTATGATTGCGCTGGTGCGCCATCTCGGCATTCCCTGCCGCTATGTCAGCGGCTATTTCTACCACGGCAAAGAGCACATGGACCGGTCCGTATCCGACGCGACGCACGCGTGGGCCGAGGCCTTTCTTCCCCATGTGGGTTGGGTTGGCTTCGATCCCACCAACAATCTTCTCGCCCATGAACGGCATATTCGCACCGCTATTGGCCGCGACTACGCCGACGTCCCCCCCACGACCGGCATCTATCGCGGCCGCTCCGACAGCGAACTCTACGTCGCCGTCCAGGTAACGGCCTTCGACAAGGCACCCGAACTCGACCAGGACATGCCAGTCCCTGAAGATTGGTCGATTCTCGTCGAGCGCGCGCAGGAGCCGCCTCCACCGCCTTCGACCTTGCTCCAGCTGCAGCATATGCAGCAACAGCAATCTTCGATGGCGGCATACACTCCGCCTCACAAGCAGGGTTGTCATCCTGAGCGAGTGAGTTGATTTTTCCATATATTTGATTTTTATGGAGATAATAAGCCTATTTTTGGCTGTGTAGGAATTGTGTAGGAGAAATGTGTAGTTTTTCAGATATTTCGCTCCTATGACCCCTTGGAACAGTGTAGCGAACATGCTCTTTTTAGAGACTATGCCCCATGCCTAAGTCGTGTTCTTTTACTGGCGCGATTTCCTGCTGCGGCGGTTTGATGGATTGCTCCGGCTTTATCGCTGGCGTGTGGGCGCTCTCGTGGGATACGTCATGCCCTAATGCTTCGGGCAGCTTCTCGCGGTCGTTGGTGTAAAGCTGCGCATCCTCCGCGCCACGCGAGACGGCGACGTATGCCATGCGGCTGTTGAGCAGGTCTTTCGCAGCCAGTTCGGTATCGACGTGAATCAATACGCGCTCGGCGGTCTGTCCCTGACTGGAATGGCTCGTCACAGCATAGCCGTGATCGAGATGGGGATGCTCGCGTGGATCGAGCTGCACGTCACGGCCACCATCCATCTTCAAACGCATCTGCCCATCCTGGCCAATGGCTTCGACCGTCCCTAATTCGCGGTTGGCAACCTTCAAATCGTTCGCCGGTGCGGTGAACTGGATGCGGTCGCCCACGGCGAAGCTGCGCGGCTCTTCCCGATACACAGACACGCCCTGCTGCCGTCGCGGATCATAGGTCAGCTCTGAGCCATCGGCCCGAACCACCGTCAACAGGTTTTTCTCCGTATCCACGCTCTTGACCCGCGCGTATTCGCCGCGCTCCATGCCCGTCTCTTTCGATGCACGCGCGTAGCGCACAATATCGTTGAACTCATACCGCGCTGCCCATGTGCGCTCCGGCCCGGTGAGGTCCTGGCGGGGCACAAGCGCCTCGATGCGATGCTCTTCTTTGCTTACTAAGCCGCGCTCCTGCATCACTGCATGGATACGCTCATTGATCTCCACGCGGGAACGATTGTCGGGAGAGACAACCAGCGTGCCTTCTGGCGACTTCGCGTATTCCTTCGCAATCGCGGCGATGCGTTCCTCGCGGCCTGAAATCTCATGGACGCGGCCCTGCCGCTCCAAACCCTGCACGGCTTCGCGCACCTCGCCACGCGCAAGCTGCTCGACCACCTGTTTTAACTCCGGGTTTTTCTGTCGGACGATCTCTTCGAGCTTCACCGTTTTCATGCCCGCGTCCTGGAGCTGCGCGAAGGGACGCCCGGCCTCAACCGCCTCATGCTGCCGACGATCACCTACCAGCAACACGCGGTCGTTGGAATGCAGGCGATTCACAAACTCGTGCATCTGCTTGGTGGAGGCGAGCGAGGATTCATCGAGCACATACAGGCGGCGCTCTCCGGTGTCCGGCTGCTGCCCGCGTGCAAGATGCTTTTGCAGCGTGGATGTTTCCATGCCTGCATCGGCCAGTTTTTGCGCCGCGCGGGATGTAGGCGCGAAGCCTTCGACCTTGTACCCTTGCGCCTCTGCGCCTTCACGAATGACGGCCAGCGTCGTTGTCTTGCCAGCCCCGGCGACGCCATCCAGCCCCACCATCTTTTCGCGAGAGAGAAATATCTGATCGGCGACTTGGCGCTGCGAGACATTCAGCTCCGGGTGGCGGTCCTCCGTCGCAATGCGGATACGTGCATCAACCAGCGTCGGGGCATTTACCGCGTGTTGATTGCCTTCCTGCATCCGTTGAACAATCTCTCGTTCCATGCGAAGCATCGCGGCAGTAGTGTACTGCTGCCCTCTGTCACCATGATCGACCGTGCGGAACTCGCCCTGCGCGGCCCGCTGCGCGAACTCCTGCCGGACATGGGCATACGTCGTCTCCCCCATGCCGCGATTGAGCGCCGCTTCCAGAATGTCGCGCCGGTCCAGCACAGCGGAACGCTCGAAGAGATGATCGCGGGCATACGTCACAGCCTGCTGCGCGATTCGGTCGGGTTCGTAGACGTGGCGCTGTTCATGCGCCCGCGCTTCGGCCACAACCCGGTCGGCCTGGTGTCCGTATTGTGCGGCCAGCTCGCGGTGCCGCGCTAATACCTCTCCCGGCGATAGCAGCTCTTTGTTGTCGCGCGTCCGGTGTGCGGCCACCTGCGCGGCTCCCGCTCCATCCAATCCCTGTTCGCGGAGATGGTCTTTGATCTGCTCCCGGCGTGGACTGCTGGCTTCCAGATATTCCTTCGTATAGCCCTTGATCTCCGGCTGCCCATGCTTGCCGCGCTCCAGCTCATAACCCAAACCCTGTAACCGCATCGCCAGCTCGGAACGGTAAACGCTGGTGGCGACGCGCTGCGACGCGAATAGCTCCTGCGGCTGCAAAGCGCGTGTTTGGCCGTTGTCGCGTTCGGTGACATTGAAGATCACAGCATGGGTGTGGAGCTGCGGCGCGGCGTAGCCGTCTACAGGCCGCGCGGTGTCGTGCTCAAAGGTAGCCGCAACGAATTTGCCGGTTGTCTCCGGCGCGTGGACGTTGCCGATGCGGGCCTGTGTGTAGCGTTCCAACTCGGTCAGGGCTACCCGCACGCTCTCCCGATGCGCCTCTCGCACGCGCTCATCGCCGCCCACAAGGGCGGTGAGAGAAACAGACTTCGGCGCGGAGAACGTAGCATCCCAACCGGCGCGGTGTTCTACACTCGTCACTTCCTTGCCGAACTTGCCCTCATAGGTTTTGGAAACCTGATGGCGAACGAGCTGCGCTTCCGTGGTTGGGTGCTGGCCTTCGGTCAGACGCGCAAAGTGCTCATTGCCAACTGCACCTTCCAAGCCCCACTGCTCGGCCAGCTTGCCTTGCCACTCGCTATGTCCTTGCTGGTCGCGGCTCCAGTAGTTTTGTCGCTCTGATGCAAACTCCCGCTCATGGTACGTCCGTACCTGTGAAGCTGACAGAGGTTTGGAGATCGTCAGCATAGGGAGATTCTAATCCGCAACTCAACAGAAGCCGACTATGGGGATTGAACTGGAGTATCGTAATCGGATTCCGGGTTGAGATCTGGGGTATCTCCAGTACCCAACTGCGAGGGACCGTGGGCACACTCATTTTGGTTGGAAAGTACACCGGGGGCGGGGCCGCCCGCCGTCCGCTTCAATTACCTCTTAGCTCTTCCAGTTTTTTCGCAGTGGCGCGCTCGCAGTCGCTTCGGGTAAACGGCTTCGGCGGGGTTTTCATTGTTGCCGGTGGCCCTCCGGCCCCATCATCCATCCAAAGCGGATAGTTCTTATCCGCCACATCGCCGTGAAACTCTGCCACCTTGGAAAGAACTGCATTGTTCACTCCGTCGCCGCTACAGTCAAACAGTTCATTTTGGCCGTAGTAAATCAGGCTGCCACCGTGAAGCGCATAGGAATTGGCATTTTGGAATGCTTTGCACGAGAGAAAGGGATTCTTGGGGTTACTGTTATCAATTTTCGTTGGATAATCGGTGACTACTATGCTGTTGCTGGCAAAGTCGATTGACAATTTATGCCCGATGCCGCAACGCCCCGCGCCAGTGTCGTCAGCCTCAATGCCGCTGTTCGTCCAACTTGAGATTTCGTATTCCTCAGTATCAGGCTCAAGCGTACCTATGAGCATGGACGCATCGTTTTCCCTGCAAACGTGATCGTACTGGGTACATTCGATCTTAACGGCGGTCTGACCTACTAATTGTTTGTCAGGACTTGGGTCAGTAGACACCCAGTATCCTTCCGCACTTGCAATTTGATCGTAATGGAACACCTTTAACGGGACTTCTGTTTTCGTCCATTTTGGCCCGTGCATAAACCCATTCGTGATGTCGCTGATTGTGTAGTGCCAGTATTTCGGGTCGCTGCTGACGATCAACTGAATGCAAGTGTCGATTCGCGGGCTGAAGAATGCCTCGACTCGGAGCGGCTTATCGTTGTTGTCGATCTGCTCTTTGCCGCGCTGCTCGCAATAGCGGTCAAGTTGGGTTTGCAGTGCTGCACTCTGGTTTTGCTGTCCCCAACAGGCTCCACACATCAGCCCGGCCAACGCAACTGTGAGATGTAAGCCTCGTCTGAGCATACTTTCCTCGTGCAGACTCTTGATGCGGCTGTTCGCTTCAATTGTAGGAATTAACGCCGAATTCGCTTTGAGTAGTTGGGCTTCCGTGGCGGGTTCGGCGGCGCTTTGTAGCAGTCGTGGGGTGGCCTTATCGCCCGAGATACATACCGCGCGGCTTGCGGGCAACCACGCGCTTCGGCGTTTCTTCCGGGGCTGCCAATTTGAGATTCGGTCCCGGAAATTCGGCTTGCTTGTATGACTTTCCAACAAACCACTGACACACATACATATACGGATTCATGCCGAAGACGGGAGTACCCATGACGGTCATCACAGGGCCGCCGGACTTCAGCTTGACCGTCTGTCCTGTAAAGAACTTCTGTTCTGTCATTTCTGCCCCTTCCGTTCCCGCCGCCAGCCGGTGTACAGCAGCGCGCGTGCCTCAACCACAATATAAACCGAATCGGGGCAAAAAGGCGAACAGAAAACGAAATTTATTCTTGTTTGCGCGAAGCCCGATCAGTCCCCGTAAACGTTTCCGGTCACTCAATCCCCTTGGATTCATCCCACACAAACGCCTCTTTAGGTTTGTCAGCCGGTGCATCGAAGAGTGGGAGCGCGGTCTGGGCCGCTGCCGGTGTCTTAGGTTGCTCTGTATGAGCTACCGGCGGCGGTAACGGCTTGGGCACGATCTCTGGCAACTTGCGCTCAATGAACTCCGGCTGTCTGCCGTGCTTCTTGGCGAACTGGAAGTGAACCGGCACAACGCGGTTTTCCTGCTTGATGAAGCCGTGCAGCGGTTCGAGGCCGGAGATTTCCGAAGCCATGACAAGCGGCTTGGTCGCAATCTCCATCGCATACGACTTTCTGCTGCCTAGCAGCCTCATGCTGCGCGACTCCTTCAACCGCTCCACTTCAATTTCCCCGATAGCATCGGAAATCCACTTGGCCGCACGCGGCTCGGTGGTCTTAAAAAACAGCTTGGTTGCGGGCTGCGAAAGCATGGCCTCGGCATCCTGACCGTAGCGTTTTTCAAGCTGGCTGCGCCCCTGAAAACCCAATACAACAGGATTCCCATACTTGCGGTTTTCCGTGACGGCGGCGTGGAGTTGCGGCAGCTTATTGAGGCTCGCCAGCTCGTCCATCACAAACCATACCGGCTTCGCCGTGTGGTCCTCACAGTAGCCCATCATGCGAAGGATGAATAAATCGAGCCACACGGAATGAAGCGGCAGAATCTTCGCACGGTAGGCGGGAGTGGAAGTCAGAAACACCCAACGCTTCCGGCTCGCGTACCACTCTGCCGTTGCAAACGTCGGCCTGGTATGTTCCCACTCCGGCAGCAGCTCTAGGCTGTCGGCCACCATGTTTAAGCTCGCGAGCACACCCGCCCGCTGTGCCGGTGCTCCCGAATCGAGCAGGGCGGCCAGCGGCGTTCCCTTCACCGCCGCCTCGATCCGCGATGGGTCGGCCATCATCCTCAGAATGTCCCTCGGCTGCGGCCTCCGCTTGAGCAGATGGGCCAGTATCCGGCGCGGCCCATCGGTGAAAAACTCCTTCTCATATTCTTTTTCGGGCAGGAACGCGGCGGCGATGGTCGCCGCTGTTTCGTCGCGGTCGATCTCATCGCCTAGACCCCAATACGGGCAACGCTGGTCCAGCGGATTGAGAATCAAATCGCCGCGCGCGGGCGAGTAGAACTCGCTCACAAAGTCCATTGCCGGGTCGTAAACGATGGCGCTCTCGCCGCATTCCCGCATCTGGCGAAGAAGCTGCCGGATGGCATTCGACTTTCCGCTGCCGGTGTCGCCCATCATCAGAATGTGACTTGCCTCAAGGCGCCTCGGGATGCAATAGCTTGGGCCAAAGGGCAGCCACCGCAAAAGCGCGTTCTCGAAGCACAAGCGGAACCGTATGCCGTCCGTCTTTGCACCACGCCACCGGAAGGCCGAGGCCAGCTCCGGGCCTTTGGTTCTGCGTCCGTGACGTTCTTCCTGCTGTCGTCGCCCGAATCCCTGCTTCATCTGGAGCCGGAGCACATAGAGCAGCATGAGCACCGCAAGGCTATTCAGCATGGGACGGCCAAACAACCACCACACGCTAACGCCGTCATAAACGTAGTCCCGCAATCCTTTGGCGAGACTGTCGGCGGGCACCTTCTCCGGGGCACTATATGCCACTCCACGCCAGCCCTCCGCGATGGCCTTGGGCGAGAGGCTGACGGGCAGCTTCGAGTCCGGTCCAGCAACCACATCCTCGACTGAGGCAGGAACGGGTTTCCGCCTGGGCGCGGTCTTCATCACCCATCGGAGGCTCATCTCGTTGCGGGGCAGACCGGTTCCGAGGGAGCTGGCGGCATAGGTCGTGAGGTAGACCTTTTGGAGTGGCTGGAGTGTCCAGGCTAGCCAAGCCGCCGCCGGGAAGATGAGCACAAGAGGGCCGACCGCAAGCCAGAAAAGGAACCAGAACAGCCGCCCCGTCCGGCCTGGGAAATGCATGGGGCGGCTCACGGCTTGCCCCCGTCCGGTCCCTCCGGGGACAGAAACTCTGCGAGCAATTTGCGGGCGTCCGCCTGGGCCGTCGCATGGAAGAGATTCAGGAGCATGTAGCGGAGCGCCGAGACCTCGGCCAGTACCAACTCTGTAGGGTCTGCCGGGCGCTCCCGCGCGGCTTTCAAAGCCAGCTCACGCAGCCACTCGGCCAAGGTTTTCCCCGCGCCTTCGGCGGCAGCTTCTACCTCGGCCAGTTCTTCCGGTGTGACCCTGGTTGCAATGGTTTTGGCACGGAGAACCGGACGCGCTTCGCCCTGCGGTGAGGCCGGAGACTGCAACGGAGCCGGGACGCGGGGAACACTCATGGGAAAACCGCCTCGAAATCAGCTTGCACCCTATGATTTTGGCGTAAGCGTCCGGCTCTCGCCGTATGGACATAAGCGTGTGCGTGGGCGACGATCTGTTTGTGAGCGATGCGATTGAAGTTGGTGTGGATGGTGGCCGGGCGAAGCGGGTGTATCGCACGGCGGAGGA
>JAJYSV010000035.1 GCA_021793405.1 Acidobacteriota bacterium | reverse complement strand
AGGCACGAACTAAAGAAACCCTCGATCAGGCCATCGCTGATGCTCTGCCATGCATCACGCCCGCCAATGCGCAAGCTTGGTTCAGACTCCCCATCAACGGTTTACAGTAAAACAGAAAATGCTCTAGTGTGCGGCGGAGGGCGTGGCCACGGTATTCAGGAAATTTCCTACGGCCGTGCGCCACTGCGGCTGTGTGAACGGCGGCACACCGCGCGGCGTGTCGATTTGCGAGGACCGCTTTGGGGGAATGGCCTCATCGTAGATCTTCGCGGCGCCTGAAGGATACTCCGGCAACGTGGAGGTGACGAGGATCAGCTTGGGCATTTTCAAGGTCGGCACAATGTGTGCAATCTCGAACCGATCCTGGAAGACGAGCCACATGGGCAGCAGGTGGATATGTTGCTCGCGTTTCACTTCCTGGGTGAACGAGGGCTGCGGATTCTCAAGAATGATTCCTGCGATCTTCGGCGACTGCTGCGCCACAGTTGTCGCCACCGCGGCTCCCACGCCTTCTCCGTAGACGACGATGCGATCCGCAGGGATGTGGCGCATTCCAGTCAGGTAGTTCAATGCAGCAATGCCGTCCGCGTAGGCTTTCTGCTGCGAGGGATGGACGGGCTGGCTGGCGCCGAAGCCGCGATAGTCGAAGGCAAAGACTGGAATGCCGAGCGCGTGAAAGGCCTGGAACGCCGCGACATTTTCCGGTAAGTCGGTGCGGCCATTGGGACAAAATAGCAGGACCATTTCTGAAACCGCGGGTGACAGGGAGGGGGATGGAGTGTGGCCGGCACTTCCCGCCGGAATCCACCAGCCATCCAACTGCTCGACTCCTTGTTCGGTGGTGTCGAACCGCACATTTGTAATTGGCAGGCCGCTTTTGGCAGCGGCTGAGGCGAGATTGGCGGTGGTTTCCTGGACCGGAAAAAATGTGAACTGCCACTGGCCTTGATAGAAGAGAAGACAAACGGTGAGATAAAGGGCGATGCCTGCAAGAGCCAGCACGATGAGAATTGCCTTTACCAGCCAGCGTCCGCTTACCACTTCGGCGCTGTTTAACTGATTCTCATGCTGGTGGGCCATGCCGGCGTTTTGGTCTCGCCGAGATCGGAAAAGATCATGATTTTCGACGGCAGGCTGGGGTTCCTCTCGATGCTTCGCCACAAAATCGACTCTATCGCAAATTGAGAGCGCGCGTATGCCAGAACTGCTGTATTCCAGTGGGCGCGAAGAAAAATTCCCTTCGCAGCCCTATGAGTGGTGGGTATAATCGCTTCGATCAGATGGGGCCTGTACGCGCCACTGTCCCCCGAGTCCTCGCATCCAGTCTCCGGATGACGCTACCTGGAGGAACCATACAATGAAGCGTTGGATCGTATCCGCCTGTTTGTTGGTCTTCGTCGGGACTTGCACGCTCGCAAGCGCCCAGAGCCCTTTTGTGGGGAAATGGAAACTAGACCAGGCCAAGAGCCATTTGACCGGGGACACCCTGAAGTATTCGCCCGCTTCGGACGGCATGATCCGAGAGACCACTGCGGTCGAGAGCTACACGTTTAAGACCGACGGCCATCCATATACCACGTTCTTTCACGACGTTGCTGTGTGGAAGCATGCCGGACCATCCACATGGGTCGTCACATATCATCGCAAGGGAATCCTGGTGGACACCGACTCGATGAAGGTATCCCCTGATGGCAAGACCCTGACCATCACCTCGACCGGTACGAGTCCCGACGGCAAACCGTTTCACGATGTCGAGACCTACACGCGGACTGCGGGAACATCTGGCTTAATGGGAACGTGGAAAAGCGAAAAGTTAACAAGTAGTACGTCGCGCGAAGTCGAGTTTGCGGCGAATGGCCCGGATGGAATTACCTGGATATTGCCGGACATCAAGGCAAAGCTGGACATGAAATTCGATGGGAAAGATTATGCTCCCGTGGGTCCAACGGTCCCACCGGGGCTGACGATTGCGGCGAATCGAACGGGAAACGATTCCTTTGCCATTGTTGAGAAAATGGATGGGAAGCCGATTTTAAAGGGTATGTACACGGTATCGAATGATGGAAAAACGCTGACAGAAGTATCCAGTCCAGTCAGTGTGAATCAGCCGGAAACTGCTGTTTACATGAAGGAATAACTAGCGCATGAATAGTGTGATGCAGTCTTTTACGGCCTCCCATCCTTGATGGCGGAAGCATAGACGCCGTCAAGGATGGGGTAGTCAAGATTCCCTGGCGCCAGTTTTGCTCGTGGCCTAATTGATACCGGCGACAGGCTTGAAAAACCTTGTGAGTCTGGTGGCGTCAAACGCGGGACCTGCGGGGAGATTGCGCGGGTCCGGGAGCGGCTTTTCCAGACGCATCCCAAGCGGTACCACACCGGCCCAGATGGGCAACGCGTAGTCTTCTTCCTCGTCGATGGGTGGGCCGGTGCGTACCTTCGCGGAGACTTCATTGAGCGGTACAACCAGCACAGCCGTCGCTTTTAATTCCTGATCGTTGGGCTGTCGCGCCTCGTCCCATCGGCCGGGAACGATGTGGTTGGTGAAGCGTCGCAACGCATCGATCTTCTCGTCTCGGTCTGCTACCAACTGTGCGGTGCCCATGATGACCACTGAACGGTAGTTCATTGAGTGATGGAATACAGCGCGCGCCAGCACTAATCCATCCACCAGGGTGACGGTCACGCAGACATTGACTCCTTGATCGAGCGTGCGCAGCATTCGGCTGGCAGCGGAGCCATGGATGTAAATTTTTTCGCCGGCACGCACATACCCAGTGGGAATGACACAAGGTTGTTGTTCAACCGTGAATCCGACATGGCACAGAAAACCTTCGTCCAGAATGGCGTGGACCTGTGCTTTGTCATATACGCCGCGCTTCGGAAGTCTTTTCAGTTGGGTACGGTCGGTTGCGAGGTAGCGATCCATGTTCTACTTCCTTCTCCTATGGGCGCCGTGCGCAAAAAAGACGACTCCTGACAGGAGCGGGAGAATGGTGAGGGTCAGGTGGTTTCGAGTTGCAATCAGCTTCTGGAACATTGAATTTCCCCGCCGCAGGAATGGAACGGATGTGCCACCAAGAGTAATGCCGGAGGAGAAGTTTGGAAAGCGAAAAGTAACGGAGAACAGGCCGCCGAGCGTTGCTAGAGGTTGGAGTTCATCCGCGTATTGCTTGGATCAATAGCACCACGCCAATGATTCCAAGGCCGAGGTACACGTACTTGAGAAATACTTCTCCAGACATGCGGCCGTTGAGAATTCTGCCCAGCCAAATTGCGGGCAGAATCACGGGTAACGACAGCAGATAATAGTGGGTCACTGCGGCTACCCATAGGCCAGCCAGCCAGTAGCCACTCATGCCGAGAATGCTGGCCGGCAAAAAATATCCTTGCAGAGTTGCGCGAAACTGCTGGGCCGACCAGCGGCGCATTGCGCCGTAGAGCACCAAGGGAGGTCCGTTCATTCCGTAGGCGCCCCCAAGGAGGCCGGCAAAAAATCCGCAGCCAAGCAGCCACAATTTATTGTCATCTCGTCGCTTGAGCGGCATTCGACCGCGGAGCGAATAGGCCGAAAAGGCAAGCAGAATGACAGCGAGTCCAGTTTTTACGATCTGAGGTTTCCCAGTTCGCAGCAGCAGCAGGCCCACAGGAAGTCCGAGAACGGTCGATCCGAGCAGGCCGCCTACGCTGCGCAGATGGATATGCCGCCAATCCTGCGCCACAACGACGATGGCAATAGTGATAGAAACAAGCACAGCCAACGGGGTCGCGATTGCGAGAGGGATGCGGAGCGCGAGGAGGGGAACCGCAAACAGCGCCTCGCCGAATCCGAAGGTGGATCGAATCATTGTGGCAAGAAACACGACGATGAGGACGTACAGAGTGACGGCGTTCATCGCGCTATGAGCGGGATACTCAGGAGGGCCATCTCACGTTATTTGCGCTGGCCACTGTGTTCCGGGCTGGAGCCAGGTTCGGGAAAATCGGAATCGCTGTCCTTCGCCATGTCGTCGCGATTGCGATGGCCCAACTGGCCAGCCATGGATTCCTGCGACTTGGGCGCATCGCCAGCCGCGTGCTGGGAATCGTCTTCGACTGTGCCCTTTTGTTCATCTGCGTCGGGATGAGAAGCGGGGTTTTGTGTCATAAGTGGTCGGATGCTTCTCGCGGACCGTTGCAATGGATTTTGTGGTTGATTCTCTATTCATGCGCATCATGCGCGGCGGAAGGCTTCGCGAAGATGCGGACGCCCATCCCGTTCAATTTGCTGCGCGCCTGCATGGCCTCCGGTGTCTGCGGATAGCGATTGATGAGAGAGCGTAAATCGCGGATACCCGCCTCGCGCTGCCCCAGAGCAAGCTCGGATTGAGCCTTGCGGAGCTGAGCGGTCGGCGCTTTAGAGTTCCCAGGATACTGGGAACTCGTGGCATCGTAATTGTCGATCGCGCTCTTGTAATTTCCCGCGCGGTAATCTATCTCGCCTAAATAAAACTGAGAATTTCCGGCCTGGGTGCTTTGCGGATAGAACTTGATGACATCGGCAAATTCCTGGCTGGCGAGGTTATATTTTGCGGCGTTATAGTCGCTGGCGGCGGACTGATAGAGCTGATCGAGCGGCGGCGCCTGCGGGGCAGGAGGCTGAGCGGCGGGCGCGCTCTGGGTCTGATCGGAGCCGGTGCCTGGCTGTCCCGGCTGGCCTGGTTGTGCCGACTGTCCGGTTTGTCCGGTTTGCATCGGCTGACCGGCGGCCAGGGTCTGCTGTTGCGATTGCATGGTATCTAGGGTCTTGCTCATCTTGTCGAGACGGGCGCGCAACTCGTCGAGCGAGTCGTTCATGGACTGCATCTGGCCGGATAGTTGCTGCAGCGAATTTCCCTGCGCGCCTTGCTGCTCCTGGGCAGCCTTTTGCAGGGAATTCATTTGGGCGGCAATTTTCCCGACGCTGTCGGATGTCTGCTGCACCAGGTTGTGCATGACAGCGTAGCGCTCGTCGTTGGACTGCTGCATGCTCACGATCATTTCCTGCATCTGCTGGACCTGCGCCTGCAGGGCGATCATGTCTCGGTTGGCGGCGAGGGCGCCGCGGGCGGCGGAGAAGCCCAAAATGCAAGCAACAATCACAAAAACTCGAAAAAAATTACGCATGCGACACCTGTTCTAGACGCAATCTGCGCCGGAATTCTGTATCAAGAAAAGTGTACGGCATCGACGCCGGAGGTTTCAAAGCGTACGGCAGCACGGCATGGAATGTTGCACATGCTCAGTGCTGCCGCTTGACTTTGATGCGTCCAACGTTTCCTCCGGACTAGCTCCGTTCTACTGGTCCAGGCTGAACTGAGCTCGACGGTTCTGCTGCCAGCAAGACTCGTTTTGTTCGGTGCAGAATTGCTTTTCCTTGCCGTAGCTGATGGTGCGAATGCGGCTGGCATCGATGCCCGCCTGGGTTAAAGCAGTCTTGGCGGCATTGGCGCGATTCTGACCCAGCGCCAGGTTGTATTCCGAAGACCCGCGATCGTCGCAATAGCCGGCGATCAGAATCTTGGCATCTGGATGCGACTGCAGAAACGATGCATCCTGGCTGATGACCGCTTGCGCGTCCGGACGAACGCTGTAGGCGTCATAGTCGAAGAAGATCGGCTTGACATTCTGTTCGAACTCGGCTTCGGTGAGCTGTTGGGGCGCCGCCGGTGGTGGTGGCGGTTGCGTGACAGTCAGCGTTGCCGTGGCATCGGTCGATCCGCCATCGCCGCGCGCAACGAGATGATAGGTGGCAGTTTCAGTGGGACTGACCGTCTTGGTGCCACTGGTTTCCACAGCGCCGATGCCGTCGATCGAGACATCAGTCGCGTTCGTCGTGGTCCAGTTCAGCACCGCACTTTGACCGGGAGCAATGGAGTTCGGCGTGACGGTGATGTTGGCCGTAGGAGCGGGCGCGGTTTCCGCAGGGGGGGGCGGTGGTGGTGGCGCGGCGGCCTCCTTATGATGGCAGCCAGTGGTTATCAAGAAAGCAACAAGCGCCGCGGAAGCCAGCGCAGAATTCTTCTTATAGTTTTTCATCAATCCTCTCCTCAAAAAACTGGATCTTTGTGGTTTAGTGTAGAACGAAAAAACTGCGAACGATTATGATTTCTTCCACGTGAGACTACTTCCAGCTCCAATTAGGCATGCGACTATTTCCAACTTTGGTCAACGCCTGTTGTCCGGTACCGTCGGCCAGCATGGTCCAGATCTCGCTGTGACCGCCGACAGTGCGTTGAAAAATGATATGACGGCCATCGGGCGACCACGATGGAAAATCGGTGCGGCCAATATCATGCGTGAGCTGAATCCAGCGGTGGCTGGCGATATCCATGACGTAGATATCCTGACCGCCAGGAGCGCCGGGTCCATAGTTGCGCGCCCATGCGAAGGCAAGGAACTGGCCATTCGGCGACCATGCGGGCGAGGTCGCATAACCGCCATCGGTCATCCGCTGCACGTTGGTGCCGTCAGATTCCATGATGTAGACCTGCGGCAGGCCGGTGCGACCGCTGATCCACGCGATTTGCGTGCCGGTCTTTGGATTGAAAACCGGAGAAACATCCGGGCCGCGATACGCGGTGACGCGGCGCAATCCGAAGCCGCTGGCGGAGGAGATCCAGATTTCCGGATCGCCGCTGCGCGAGGAAGAGAAGGCCAAATTGTTGCCATCGGGCGCCCACGCTGGCGAAAAATCGGTTCCATCATGGATGGGGAAACTGACCATGCGGTGGAGACTCATCGAGTAGATGCGAATGTTGCTGCCGTGAGAATTAAGTTCATCGAAGGCCAGGCGGCCGCCGTCCGGAGAGATGCGGGGCGACAGGCAGATCGAGCTGACATGGGTGACCTGGTGCTGATTGGCGCCGTCGTAGTCCATCTCCCAGACCTCTTTATTTCCGCTGCGGTCCGAGATGTAATAGATTTTGCTTTCCGCGATCCCCGGGATGCCGCCGAGCCGGGCAATGATGGCGTCGGCAAATTCATGGGCGATGTGGCGAGCCGTGTCCGGCGTTGCCGCCTCATTGTATTGTTGGCCCAACACCTGGGGAGACTGGGTATTTTTCGCGTCGAACAACCAGCCATAGACGATCTCGCGACCGTTTTGCACATTGATCGCGCCAAACGCCACCATGGCGGCGTTAGCGGGAGGAGATCTCCATTGGGAAAGATTGATTTCCTGCGGAGAGCCGGGCATCACAGCGGGAGCCAGGCTTTTCGAAACCATGTCGAAGATGCCGGCATTGGTCAAATCAGCATAGAGGACTTGATTGAAGGTAAGCTGGGCAGTGCTGAGCGCCGCATCGTTGCCCACCATTTTGAAGTCGGCTGCCGCCAGCCGGATTTTGGGTGCTCCGAGGTTCGTCCCAGTATGGACCCAATCCTGTGCTCTGGCGAGCGTGGTAGCCAGAAACAGGATGGAAAAGAGAAGGGCGGCTTGCTTACGGCAACGATTTGGGGAAGCTTCCATTGTGCACTCCATTGAAACGTGGGGGTTGCAATTTGAAGTTCATGAAACTAGCTGGTCATGCCGTCAACGCTTTTCCAGTTTTGCCCATTGTTGTCAATTGTGCCGGTTTCTGAAGGCAATTTTAGAAAAAAATCAACGAAGGGTGCTCTGATCGTACGTAAAGGTATAGGCGACGGAGACAGAACTACCGGAATATCCGGCTGGTAACGGGCCAAAGGCGCTGACGCGCTCGACTGCCTGAATGGCCGATAGATCGAGCGAAGGGACGCCGCTGGATTGAGTGATGCGCGGATCGCTGATAGAGCCGTCGCGGTGTACGACAAAGGTGACGACTACAGAATGGCCCATGGACGCTTTTGGATCGGCCAGCTGGCTATACCAGTTCTGGGCGACGGTCCGTTTAATAATGTCGACGTACCATCCAAAGCGCGCGCCGAAATCGCCGTTCTGGACGACGACACTTTTATCCGCTGCGCTGGGGTTGGACATGGGAATGCTGGACGGAGCTGCTTCGCCGTAAGCGGCGCGGTTCTGTTGCTTGGGTGGCTGCACATACTTTGGCGGCTTGGGATGGGACTCGGTGGCCGGTTTCGTGATGCGCTTCGGCTTGGCGAGAATGGGAATCGCGTTTTCTTCGGGAACTACCTCGGCCTTGGGCAAGGGAGGCAGCGGGGCTGGACTCGGCGTCTGCGTCGCAAGGACGGAATTATTCGTGATCTCCGGATTCGGCAGCGGCAACGAGGGCGCGGAGGAAACCAGCGTGGCGTTGATGGTGGGACCGGAACTGATCTGGCCCCAGTGATCTTCATGAAACAGGTGCAGGTAAAAGGTCGAGAGAAAAATCGCTCCGCCCAGACCTAGATGGAGTGCGAACGAGCCAAACCAGGAGCCGACAACCGGCTCGTGCTGATCCCATGTCTCGTGAATGAATGGCATCGTTAGTTATGGCTCAGATGGGCTTTGTACGGGCCGCGTGACAATGCTGACGTTGGTGATCCCCGCCTGTTTCACCGCATCCATAACGGATGCAAAGGCACCGAAGGGTACCCGTTCGTCGGAGCGCAGATAGATGACCCGGTTGGCCGGGTTGGCGCCATTTTTTTCCTGCAGCAGCGCCGGCAGATCATTCACATTGACCGGCTTGTCGTCGAGGAATACACGCTGTTCACGGTCGATGGTGACAACCGTGCGCTGCTGCGTGATCTGCTTGACCGTTTTGGTGCGCGGCACATTCACTTGAATTCCGGATTGCAATACCGGTGCGGTGATCATAAAGATGACAAGTAGCACTAGCACCACATCGACAAGAGGAGTGATGTTGATATCGGACAGGGCCGTTTGCGTATGGCCGTTTTTAGCGGTGTAGGCCACGTGGAACCTCCCGCTGACGGCTGTACTCTTCCGGAGGCGCTGCAACAGGGCTGGCTTGAATCTCCTCCATCGTATTTAGCAGCTCGCGACCGAAGTCATCGAGGCGAGCGGCCAATTCTCGCAGGCGGCTGGTCAGCTGGTTGTACCCCATGACTGCGGGCACCGCGACAAAGATACCCGCGGCTGTGGTAATCAATGCCTCCGAGATGCCCGGCGCGACCGCGCGCAATGTTGCTCCACCGGAGGTTCCCAGGCCGTGGAATGCGTCGACAATTCCCATGATGGTTCCGAACAGGCCGACGAAGGTGGCAACATTTCCGATCGTCGCCAGCCACGTCATGCGGGTTTCCATGGAGGTGAGCGCCTCGCTCGCAGCCGTTTGCGCGGTTCGCTCCAGCGCCTTCAGGTTGCGGATCTGGCCGGAGTCATCCATCTGATGTCGATATTCCTCGTAGGTGTCTTCAAAGACCTGCACCAGAGGGCTGGGCTTGAATTGCTCGCTGACGGCGGCGATATCCTGGAGCCGGTCGGCTTTCTGGAAGGCGCGCAAAAATCGCTTGCTCTGCGCGCTGGCCCGACGGAACGAAGACCATTTTCCCAGGATGATGCTCCACGACTGCAGGCTGCCGATGAGCAGGATGGCCAACACGGCGATGGCCACTGGGCCGAGGTTGTGGCCAATGTCGAGCAGGGCGCTGCCGCCGAGGGGTTGCGCGACCGGTTGCGCCGACTGGGTGGCGTCGGGCGTCTGAAATAGAAAAAGAAGTAGAACGGACAATGCGTTCATAGCTAGTTTGAGTGTACCGGCGCTTTCCGATTGCTCCAAGTCGCGATGTGGATTCGTAGGTTGCTATCTGGATTCATGGTATGCTGCGCTCGTTCCCCGGAGTCCCATGCTGCTCGAACTGCGCGCGGAAAATTACATCGTTGTGGACAACGTCACTGTTGCCTTCGGCCCCGGCCTGAATTTGCTGACCGGAGAAACGGGCGCGGGTAAGTCCATTCTTATAGATGCGTTGGCGCTCCTCTTAGGAGAGAAAGCGTCGACGGAAATTGTTCGGCACGGCGCGGAACGCGCATTGGTCGCGTGCGTGTTTGAGGCGACTCCGGGCGCGTTGGAAATTCTCGATGCCAATGGATTGGATGCAGTCGGCGAAGAAATCATTCTGCGGCGAGAAATTACGAGCGGCGGCAAGGCCCGGGTGTTTGTGAACAATCAGCCAGCTACGGTCTCTGTGCTGCGCGCGTTGGCGCCGGAGCTGGCCCTGGTCCACGCACAAAGCGATTCGCTCGGCGCATTCGATCAGGCGCAACAACGCAGCTTGCTGGATCGCAGCGCGGGAATTTTCTCAGAGCCTGTGAGCGCGGCCTACGCCGCATGGTCGAATCTGCGCGGCAAGCTGGCCGCACTGCAAAGCGATGAACAGGACCGCCTGCGCATGGCCGACCTGTGGCGCTTTCAGGCGCGGGAGATCGATCAGGCGCAACTTATACCAGGCGAAGAGGAAACGCTGACCGCGGAAAAGCGCGTGCTGGCGAACGCGGAAAAACTCTACGCCGCCGCCATGGGCGTGCACGATGTGCTGTATGAATCGGCGACATCCGCGGAAGTTGCATTGCGGGCCGGACTGAAGCAGATGGAAGAGTTGCTGCGCTATGACTCGCGCTGGGAAGAAGCGGTGCAGCAATTGACAGCGGCGCGCGCGACGGTGGGCGATCTGGCGGAGCAGGCGAGGGAATTCGCCGAGAAGATTCAGGCGTCTCCGGAGCGGCTGGAGGAGATCGAAGATCGGCTGGCGATGCTGGATCGGCTGAAGCGGAAATATGGCGCCAACGTGAGCGAGGTGATTGCGTATGGCGAGCAGGTGCGCGGCAAGCTGGATGAAATTGAAAATCGCGATCAACTGTTGGCGGACTTGATGGCGCAACTGGCCGAGGCAGCGAACGGGTACAAAATTGTTGCGGAAGCACTTACTGCGGCGCGCAGTGCCGCCGCCAAGCGGCTGACGAAACGCGCCGAGACGGAGATCAATCAACTGGCCATGAAAGCGCGGTTTCAGATTGAGGTGACCGCGCAGCGCGAGGAATCCGCGTGGACCGGGCATGGCTGGGACTCGATCGAAACTCGCATTGCGACCAATCCTGGAGAGCCGCTGAAGGCGCTCGACAAGATTGCCTCGGGCGGAGAAATGTCGCGCGTGCTGCTGGCGTTGAAGGTGAGCGTGGAAGAGAGCGCGAATGCCTCCGCGAAGGGGAAGAAGACGCAGTTGCCGCGCACCCTGGTGTTCGACGAAATCGATATTGGGATTGGCGGCAGCGCGGCGGAGGCGGTCGGGCAAAAGCTAAAAACGCTGGCGCGGGGGCAGCAGGTGCTCTGTATTACTCATCTGCCGCAGATCGCAGCGTTTGCCGATCAGCATTATCGGATAGAGAAACAGGAGCACGGCGGGCGCACGAAAACCAGCGTTCTGCATCTTTCCAGCGAGCAGCGACGACAGGAGATTGCTCGCATGTTGAGCGGGGCCAAGGTGACAGAGACATCCTTGAAGCACGCGGATCAGATGCTGAAAAGCAGCGCGCAGTGAACGGACAGGATAGTACGGCTAGGGCCACAGAATATGACTGAGAGTTTGAAGTCGACCAGATTTCTGCACAATCTCTTAGTGTTGGCTTGTGCTGCGATAATTGTTTTTTCCATCGCTCCGGATCGGGCCCATAGGTATTTAGCCGCCGAAAACGAGCTCGCTCGATATTCACGTCTATCGCCGAATGACTACTTTGAATATGTCTACTCGTCGCTTACGCAAGACGAGCAAAAAGAAAAGACACAAATGGTCGAAATGCTACGTCAGAAGGGCTATCGCGTTGCAGATCGTGTTTCTTTTATCGTGCCGATGTGGGCTGACACGATAAACGCAGGAGGATCGCTTGGCACATTCTGCCGACTTACTGAACGGGAACAGACAATAACCTTCGCTCGAGTAGTACTTGATTATCCTGGTCCGCTTAGGCAGCTTGATACCTCCAGCCCTGCCCTGAAGGTTGATTCCACGGATACCGTTACTGCCATCAGCCTCGGCTCCCAACCCGATATGAATCCGGCACTGAAGTTTCAATTGCTTAACGGTAAGCCGACAGGATTTCCTGTAACTTCGTTCCTTGTACTTTCAATTCGACGTCAGGACGGAGAGCAAATATTGAGTTCCCTGCGAGTTGCGTATATTTCCGGAATTTCTGCGACCGCCTATTTTGGGAAAACTTGGCTGAAAAGCCTTTCGTATGCGTCTCAGTTGATAAAGGGCAGCCAATGCCTCCCTGATTCATTGCGGGTTTATCCGGAAATCGCAGGTATGCAGCCAGGAGACGCAATGCGCTATCTCGCATCGAGACGTGAAGCGGAGAAGAAAAATGACTTAGAGGTCTCTTCATTACGAATTGACTCAGCCACTGTCAGTTGGGCAGCTCCGATCATTGTCGGCTTATTGCTTCTCTTTTTTATTAGCCACTTGCGGCAATTATCTCGGATATTGATGGCAGAGCATTACCCAATGAACTTTCCATGGGTGGGGCTGTTTCCTGACTGGCTTGGCAAAGTCATAGCGTACGCAACGATATTGGTTTTGCCAGTGTTGTCCGAAATTCTGTTGGCGTATCGCGTGGCACCTGCATCCCATTTAGTCAGACTTGGCCCGCCGGCTTGCATCGCGGTGCTTTCGATTTGGGCAACGATGGAACTCTGGCGCTTGAGAAGAGAAATATTAAGACTCGGCAACCCATCGATCTGCTGATTCTGTTTTAATGCGTCTCCCCGCCAGGGGTGCTACGAACCTGGTGCAAAAAATATGGCGGATTCCGCTAGCCGATCCCGATATGGAACGGTATACTTACGAGGTGACTGCTATCGCTCAGAACACAACGACAACTCCCTCCGCCCACGATACTGACCGTCGTATCCTGCTGCTGAAACCGCGCGGATTTTGCGCAGGGGTTGTACGCGCCATCGACGTGGTGCAGATTGCGTTGGAAACTTTCGGCGCACCGATTTATGTTCGTCGTGAGATTGTCCACAATCGATTTGTGGTTAATGATTTAGCACAAAAGGGCGCGATTTTTGTCCATGATATCGATGAGGTTCCGGAAGGCGCTCGCGTCATTTATAGCGCACACGGCGTCTCGCCGGCGGTGCGGGAGATCAGTAAGCAGCGCAAGCTGAAGGTCATCGATGCGACCTGCCCGCTGGTGACCAAAGTTCATGTGGAGGCGGTCAAGTTCGCTCGCCAGGGATATTCTCTGGTGCTGATCGGTCATCGCGATCATGACGAGATTGAAGGCACGCTGGGTGAGGCTCCGGAGGAGACGCAGGTGGTTTCCACTGTGGCAGAGGTGGCTGCGCTGGAGGTGCCCAATCCTGAGCGTGTGGCTTATCTGACCCAGACCACGCTGAGCCTGGATGAAGCGCGGGACATTATTCACGCTCTGAAGGCGAAGTTTCCAAGTATTTTGGGGCCGCATTCGCAGGACATCTGCTATGCGACGGAAAATCGTCAGGTGGCGGTGAAGAACGTGACCCACCAGGCGGACCTGGTTCTAGTGGTGGGATCGAACAACAGTTCGAATTCCAACCGGCTGGTCGAAGTTTCCCGCAATCTGGATACGGTCGCGTATCTGATCGACGATTCCGAAAAGATTCGCCCGGAATGGTTGGAACATGCCAGAACGGTGGCCGTGACGGCCGGCGCATCCGCGCCGGAGATTCTGGTGCAGGATGTCATCAATTATCTGCAACGGAATGGTTTCGGCGACGTCGAAGAGGTGGAGGTCATGCCGGAAAATGTTCGCTTCGGCCTGCCGCCGGAGATTGTTCGCGCCATCGGGGCAGCGCCAGAGCAGACAACCCCCGTCAGTTTGTAGGCGATCCCACTTCGAAGCAGCCTGCTGGCTTCGCTTGACGGCGACCACTTTTGAGTTATGAAAGATCCATGCTGTCAGTCTGGTTTCGATGGGATCTGAACAGAAAGAGATTCTGTATTCATTGATGAATCCACTCTCACAAGTTAAACAACCCGTTGCCGTGCGATTCGGAAGGGTGGACGCGAGCCTGGATGAGGTCGAACACGCGATTGCCTCCTCGCGCGAACTCCTGCTGTCGCAGCAGCATCCTGACGGCTACTGGTGCGGCGAGTTGGAAGCGGACACGACGCTGGAGTCCGACTACATTATGCTGCATAGGCTGTTCGGCACTGGAGATGAAGGCCGGATGCGGCGGGCGATTACGCAGATCCTGCGACACCAGAACGCAGACGGCGGCTGGAACATTTATGCCGGCGGTCCATCCAATATCAGCGCCACCGTGAAGGCGTATTTCGCGCTGAAACTCATGGGCTGGTCCGCTGATGATCCCTTATTGGAGAAAGCGCGCGAGTGGATTTTAGCGCACGGCGGCGCGACCGAAGTCAACACCTACACCAAGCTGTATCTGTGCTTCTTCGGCCAGTACGATTACAACGCCGTTCCCGCCATCCCGCCGGAAATTGTCTTGTTTCCGAAGTGGTTTTATTTCAATCTGTACGAAATTTCCTCGTGGTCGCGCGCGATGCTGGTGCCGCTTTCGATTGCGTATGCGAAGAAGCCATTTAAGAAGCTCCCTGCGGAACAGGGGATTCAGGAATTGTTTGTCGGTGGGCGTGAGCATGCGAATCTGCACCTGCACTGGAATAAACGGATTTTTAGCTGGCGCAATTTCTTCCTTGTCTTCGATCGAATGATTCACTGGTGCGAACGCATCCATGTACGACCGTTACGCGCGATTGCGCTGAAGCGAGCGGAGAAGTGGATGCTTCAGCGGCTGGAAATGTCGGATGGTCTGGGAGCGATTTATCCGGGAATTTTGAATGCCGTCATCGCGTTGCGGTGTCAGGGCCATTCGCTGGACGACCCGCAGGTGATTCGCGCATTAGATGAATTCGAAAAGCTAGGAATTGAAGAACCGGGTGTCCCAGGAAAAAGCGAAGCCACGTTTCGCATGCAGCCCTGCAAGTCGCCTGTGTGGGACACCGCGTATGCGATCTTCGCACTGGGAGAAGCGGATGTTCCCAGTCGTGATCCGCGCCTGCTGAAGGCTGCCGACTGGATATTGTCCAAGGAGGTACGGCACAAGGGCGACTGGTCTGTGAAGGTTCCCCATGTGGAGCCGGGCGGCTGGTACTTTGAGTTCAATAATGAGTTTTATCCGGATGTGGACGACTCGGCGCAGGTGCTGCTGGCGCTGAACAAAGTCGAAAACCCTCGTGAGCGATATCAGTACGATGTCACGCAGCGGGCGATCCAGTGGATCTGGGCGATGCAGTGCAAGAACGGAGGCTGGGCCAGCTTCGATAAAGACAACACGAAGATGATTTTCCAGCATATTCCGTTCGCCGATCACAATGCCATGCTCGATCCGCCGACCGTCGATATCACTGGGCGCATTCTGGAGATGCTCGCGAGCTACGGCGTCACCCGGCAGGATCCGCGGGTGGAGAAGGCGATCCAGTTTATCTATCGCGAGCAGGAGTCAGACGGAAGCTGGTTTGGGCGATGGGGAGTGAATTACCTGTACGGGACCTTTCTGGTGTTGCGCGGATTAGAGGCGATGGGCGTGTGGGATCACGAACCGCAGATTCTGCAGGCAGCGGAATGGATTCGCATGGTACAGAATCCTGACGGAGGCTGGGGCGAGAGTTGCGCGAGCTACGACGATCCAACCCAGCGCGGGGTTGGAGTCAGCACTGCTTCTCAAACGGCGTGGGCCATTCTTGGCTTGCTGGCGGCTGGAGATGTTCGCAGTGATTCTGTCGCCAAGGGAATACGCTGGTTGCTGCAGCAACAGCGATCGGATGGGTCGTGGACGGAAGAGCAGTTCACGGGAACGGGATTTCCGCGAGTTTTTTATTTGTCGTATCACATGTACCGCAATTATTTTCCCCTGCTGGCGCTGACCACGTATCGTCGAGCCAGGCAGGCCGAAGACCTGAGGCAGGCAAGTTGACTGGAAATAAGCGCGGCACCTTCTCTGAATGCGTGGGAAGATAAATAGCAAGGAACAAGGAGAGTCTGAATGGCAGTGCCAATCTCACAAATGTGGACGGTGGCAACCTACGTGTTGCGCCAGCGCTGGAGCGGCCGCAAACGCTATCCCCTGGTTCTGATGCTGGAGCCTCTGTTCCGCTGCAACCTTGCCTGCGCCGGGTGTGGAAAGATCCAATACCCTGCGCATATTTTGAAAAAGCAGTTGACGCCCGAGGAATGCTTCCGCGCGGTGGACGAATGTGGGACTCCGATGGTCTCTATTCCAGGTGGAGAACCCCTTCTGCATCCGCAGATAGGGGAAATAGTTGCAGGATTGGTTGAGAGAAAGAAATACATATATTTGTGCACCAATGCGCTGCTGCTAAAGGAAAAATTGCACCTGTTCAAGCCAAGCAAATACCTTTCTTTCTCTGTACACATGGACGGACAGAGGGAGCATCATGACTTTTCCGTTTGCCTGGAAGGCGGGTACGACAAGGCGATCGAGGGGATTCGCGAGGCTGTAGCGAAGGGTTTTCGCGTCACTACGAATACAACTCTGTTCGATGGGGCGGACCCGAATAGCGTGCGCGCGTTCTTCGACGAGATGATGCAGGCGGGCGTGGAGTCGATGATGGTGGCGCCGGGCTATACGTACGAGAAGGCTCCTGACCAGAAGCACTTCCTCGGTCGTGCCCGTTCCCGTCGGCTTTTCCGTGCAATTCTCGCTAATCGCAAGAAGAGCTGGCGCTTCAACGCATCGCCGATGTACATGGAATTTCTGATGGGCAAGCGCGACTTTGCCTGCACCCCATGGGGCATGCCGACCTATAACGTGTTTGGCTGGCAAAAGCCCTGCTATTTGCTCCAGGATGGCTACGCGGACACCTTCCCCGAATTGATGGAAGCAACGGAGTGGGGCCATTACGGGACTGAATCCGGAAATCCAAAATGTGCGAACTGCATGGTCCATTCTGGATATGAAGCTTCCGGAGTGAACTTCACCTTTGGCTCGCTGAAAGGACTATGGGCGACCGTGAAGGCGACCATGACACTGTATCCAGACCGTACCGCGCTGGACTTGCTGAATCAGCCGGTACAGCCGGTGCATGCGCACAATCCTCTGGTCAAGATTGACCTACCAGCCAGGGCGATGGAGGAAACGCGCGTATGACGGAGTCCCATTCGAATCCGCCTGTGAATGCAGCGACCAATCCTGATGCGATGGAAGTCGCACCGGGAGCAGAGCACGAGGTGCTGGAAGGATGGATTCCAGCAATGGCGACCGAGGAAGAAACTCGCGCCGCGCTGGAGCAGGCGTTTGGGTATCGCGGGGATGTGACCATCACGCTGAAAACCGGCGGCCGCATTGAGGGATACATCTTCGATCGCAGGCCTGCACCCGCGCTGCATCGATCAATTGTGCGCATCATGCCGAAAGATACATCGGAGCGCGTGTCGATTCCGTATTCTGAGATTGCCGGCCTGGCGTTTACAGGGCGCGATTCCGCGGCAGGGAAAAGCTGGGAAGCCTGGGTGCAGCGATATTGGGAAAAGAAGGCCACCGGTGAGAAAAATATCGGCATTCAGGCCGAAGCGCTGGACTAAGCAAATTCCAAAGTTTTAAAAATACCGCACGCAAAATAAACCAGTGTGGTTCTGAGCACAGCAGGAAGCCGGAGAGTGATGGCCATGCAAGTGCCGCCAATATTCTCTGGATTCTTCACTCCGTTATGCTTCGGTCAGAATGACCTCCTTCAACATCCGTCTCCGCTGCCCAATGATTTGCTCTAGACTGACTGGGACGCTGTTCGGATTCGATCGCCCTTCATTATGCGCATCTTCCTCACCGGAGCTACTGGATTTGTCGGGAGCCATGTCGCCCAGTCGCTCCACGCCGCGGGCGCAGATCTGCGCTTGCTGACGCGGACAACCAGCCGCACGGAGCATCTCGCAGGTCTGAACGCGGAGTTGGTACGGGGCGACCTGCTGCAACCGGAGAATCTTCGCGGCGCGCTGGTCGGCTGTGATGCGCTGGTCCATGTTGCGGCGGACTACAGGCTTTGGGTGCCCGATCCAAAGACGATGTACGCGGCAAACGTCGAAGGAACGAAAGCGCTACTGCGACTGGCGGGAGAAACGGGCGTGCGCCGCGTTGTCTATACCTCCAGTGTTGCGACTATGGGTTTTCGCTCGGATGGCGAGGTCGTCAATGAAGATACTCCTGTGTCGATCGACAACATGATCGGCCACTACAAGCGTTCGAAGTTTCTGGCCGAGCAGGAAGCGATTGCGGCGGCACTGCTGGGCCAACACGTCGTCATTCTGAACCCGACCACGCCGATTGGAGCGAATGATGCCAAGCCCACACCGACGGGCCGTATCGTGGTGGATTTTCTCAATCGAAAATTTCCAGCCTACGTGGATACCGGTCTGAATCTGGTGGACGTGCAGGCCGTGGCGGCCATGCATGTCGCTGCGCTCGAGCGCGGCACGCCGGGAGAACGCTATATTTTAGGGGGTGAAAATCTCACGTTGAAGCAGATTCTGGATCGCATGGCGGCCATGACGGGTTTGCCTTCCCCCACGATGCGGGTGCCACATTCCGTAGCGATGACGTTTGCATTTTTTGACGAATGGATTACGGGCCGCATTCGTGGACGTGAGCCGCGCGCCACCGTGGAAGCCGTGCGCATGGGAAAGAAGAAAATGTTTGCCAGCTCGGCCAAGGCGGAACGAGATTTGGGCTATCAGGTGCTTCCGGTGGACAGAGCGCTGCACGCCGCCATCGACTGGTTTCGCATCCACGGGTATGCCCCCAACTCATGAAGGGGCGCATCGCAATTCTCGCCGCGCTGCCGCGCGAAGTTGCGCCGCTTGTGCGCGACTGGCCGAGCCGTGCTGTCTCAGATCGCGAAGGCACGAGCATCTGGGAATGCGATCGGGCGATTGTCGTCTGTGCGGGCATGGGGGGTGAGCGCGTGACGCTCGCTTTCGAGCTGGCAGCGTCCAGAGGCCCGATACAATCCGTCATTTCGGTTGGATATGCCGGAGCCCTGCGTGGTGGGATGGCAGCCGATACGGTCTATTGGCCGGGCACCGTCATCGACGCCAAGACGGGCGAGCGATTTGAATGCAAAGATGGTAGGGGGATTCTGGTGACTACGGACCATGTGGTCAATGCCGTCGAAAAGTCGAGCCTGGCGGATCGCTGGAATGCAGACCTGGTCGATATGGAGGCAGCGACGGTCGCGAGGTTCGCACAGGCGCGCAGCCTGCCGTTTCGAACCTTGCGAGCGATCAGCGATGAGGCCTGGGACAAGTTGCCGGACCTGAACCTCTTTACCGATGAGCTTGGCGGGATTCGCGAATCTTCGTTTACCGTGTATATTGCGTTACGTCCTTGGCTGATTCCAACGGCTGTCCGGCTTGGCAAACAGGCATCGCAGGCGTCCCAACGAATCTGCCAGGCATTACGTTACGTTTTGGAGCAAGCGGAATAAAATGATCACTGTGACAGATACAGAAACCTTGACGATCAGAGACGTGCCGGCAACCATGCAAGCGGCCGTCTATCGCGGTATCAACGATATTCGCGTGGAGGAAGTGCCCGTTCCGGCCATTAGTCCGGGCGAAGTCCTGGTACGCATTCACAGCTGCGGCATTTGCGGCACGGACCTGAAGAAAATTCATTCAGGCTCCCATGCCGCTCCTAGAATTTTTGGCCACGAGATGGCTGGAGTCATTGCCGCCGTCGGCGATAAAGTAACTGGCTGGAAGGTCGGCGACCGAGTCATGGCCTTCCATCATGTTCCTTGCGGGAAGGGCTGTTACTATTGCCGCAAAAAGACATACTCGCAATGCGATACGTACAAGCGCGTCGGTTGTACGGCCGGATTCGAGCCGTCTGGCGGCGGCTTCGCGGAATACATTCGCGTGATGGACTGGATTGTGGAGCGCGGGCTAATTGCTATTCCCGACCACGTGCCGTTTGAACAGGCGCTGTGGATTGAGCCGGTAAATACATGCTTTAAGGCGATTCACAATCTGCGTCTTGCCGCCGACGAGACCGTACTGGTGATCGGACAGGGGTCGATCGGAATTTTGCTGGCCGCGCTGGCAAGGCGAACCGGCGCGACGGTGTTGACTTCGGACCTGTACGTTTCGCGCCATCAAGCCGCCGCGCAATTCGATCTGCATCACCCCATCCGTGCAGACAAAGAAGATCCAATCGCCATTGCAAAAAGCCTGACGGAAGGTCGTGGCGCGGATGTTGTAATTGTTGCTGTGGCGGGCAATGCGCTGATTCGCACGGCGATGGAGGCGGTGCGTTTCGGCGGCCGTGTGCTGCTGTTTGCGGCCACGCAGCGCAGCGAAGTTAGTATCGATCCATCTGCGATTTGCATGGACGAGAAGTCTCTTATAGGTTCCTACAGTTCTTCCGCGGAGGTTCAGCAGGAAGCCTCTCAGTTGGTATTGAACGGCTACACCGACCACTTCGATCTCACTCGGTTGATCTCCCATCGCTTTCCGCTGGAGCAGGCGGCGGAAGCCATCGCGTTCGCGTCCGAGCCGAAGCCGGACTCCATGAAGATTGTGATTCAACCGTAGCTGTCTCACGTTTCCTTTCAATCGAACAGGAACAAAAATACGTTTCGAATCGAATAACGATAGAGTTCGCAAAAGACTTTTATGGCTGATGAAATGAACGCGGCCGTCTTGTACGGCAAAGAAGATGTGCGGATTGTACGACTGCCCGTGCCCCAAGCCGGTCCTGGGGAGATTGTTGTGCGTGTTGCCGCCGCCCTTACTTGCGGGACCGACTTGAAGGTATTTCGTCGCGGCTATCACAAGAAAATGTTGCGGCCGCCCGTTCCTTTCGGGCATGAAATGGCCGGGGTCGTTTCACATGTGGGCGTTGGAGTCACGACGTTCAGGAATGGGGATCGCGTTGTCGCCATCAATTCGGCGCCGTGCGGGGAATGTTATTTTTGCCGGCGCGAACAGGAAAACCTCTGCGACGATCTTCTGTTCAACAACGGCGCCTATGCAGAGTACATGCGCATCCCCGCGCGTATCGTCGCCAGGAATACCCTGCTTGTTCCTCCGAATGTGCCGCTCGACCATGCCGCCATGACAGAGCCGCTTGCCTGCGTGCTGCAGGGCATGGATGAGACTGCCGCTCGGCCAAAAGACCAGATGGTAGTGATTGGCGCTGGTGCGATAGGACTGATGTTTATTCACATGGCATCGCTGACGAATATCGATGTGATCGCGGTGGTAAAACATGCCGAGCAGGTCGAGTTGGCGCGCTCTTTCGGGGCCCGCCAGGTCGTCCAGACCACAGCCACAGAGGACGTGGTCGCCGCAGTGCGAGCGCTGACGCCGCAGGGACGGGGCGCGGATGTAGTAATCGAAGCCGTGGCGTTGCCGATGACCTGGCAGTGGGCCGTGGAAATGGTACGCAAAGGCGGTGTAGTCAATTTTTTCGGCGGTTGCGCGGCCGGCACCAAAGTGGAACTCGATACCAATCGCCTGCATTACAACAATCTCACCTTGCGGGCGAGCTTTCATCATCGGCCGTCGGTATGCCGCCGCGCGTTCGAGTGGATCGCCAGCGGCCGCTTCCAGAGCAATAAATTTCTGACAGGCGGAGCGCCGCTGGAAGAACTGGTTCCGGTGTTCCGGCGGCTGATGCGCCACGCCGAAGACATCAAAATTGCGATACACCCCGGCGAGGGTCCACATGAGCGTTAGTGGCCCACCTACGGCGCCAAACAGAAATATCGAAGAGATATTGGCAGCGGCGTGGGAAAAACTTCCGGCGCAATACCGGATGCCCGAGCATGCGCCGAGTCTGACGGAGGCGCAGAGATTCTGTCGTGAATTGGCCGAGTCTCACTATGAGAATTTTCATGTGGCCACGTGGTTCTTGCCGAAGCGGCTGCGTCCGCATTTTCAAAGTATCTACGCCTACTGCCGCATCTCCGATGACTTGGGAGATGAAGTGGGAAATCCGCAGCAGTCGCTGGCGCTGCTGGATTTTTGGAATCGGGAACTCGACGCCTGCTATCGCGGAATGACGCGTCACCCTGTCTTCGTGGCGCTGGCGGAGACCATTCGTGTCTGCAATATTCCCAAAGAGCCTTTCGCCGCGTTGCTGGTTGCATTTCGTCAGGATCAGACCGTCGCTCGCTATCGGACCATGGAGGATCTATTCGGCTATTGCCGCAACTCTGCGAACCCGGTTGGGCACCTGGTTCTGTATGCCTGCGGGTATCGCGAACCGGAGTTGTTTCCGCTGTCGGATTTCACCTGCACTGCGCTTCAACTCGCCAACTTCTGGCAGGATGTGCGGGAAGACGATCGGCGTCGCAACCGCATCTACCTGCCGCTGGTCGATATGGAACGATTCGGCGTGACTGAGCAGCAAATTCATGACCAGCGCTTCACTCCGGAATTTCGCAATCTGATGGAATACGAGGTTGCGTATGCGCAACAACTGTTTGTCCAGGGGCTGCCCTTGCTCGATCGGGTCGACCGAGAACTCGCCGTCGATCTGCAATTGTTCAGCAGCGGCGGCCAGGAGATTCTGCGCGCCATCGCAAGCCAGAACTACGACGTGCTGCGCTCTCGACCGGTCATCTCGAAGCCGCGCAAGGCTGCATTGCTGTTGCGCGCGTTTGCAGCCAAACTCACCGCGAGGCAGGCTGCGTGAGTTCTTCCGTTGAACAAGCGTATGCGGCCTGCGAGGCCATCGCGCGCCGCGAGGCAAAAAACTTCTACTATGCTTTTCGCGTGTTGCCGAAGCCGAAGCGTGCTGCCATGTGCGCCGTCTATGCCTTTATGCGCCATGCGGACGACCTGGCGGACGATGAGCGATTGCCCGGCGAAGAGCGACTCCAAGCGATGCAGCTGTGGCTGGAAGAATGGCATCGCGCGGCGGCAGGTGGGTCCACGGACAATCCTGTTTTTGTCGCCTTGCGCGATACGCAACAACGCTTCAGCATTTCCACGGAACTGCTCGATCAACTGGTGCGGGGAACCATGATGGATTTGACTGCTCTGCCGGAACATGACGGCCAGTCCGCCACGGGGGCATCCGTGAACAGCCAACTTGCAACCTATCAAACCTTCGAAGATATGTATCGATATTGCTATTTCGTTGCCTCTGTCGTGGGCCTGGTTTGCATTCGCATCTTCGGCTACAGCGATCCGCGCGCGGAGCAATTGGCGGAGCAAACGGGAATTGCATTTCAGTTGACGAATATTTTGCGCGATGTGCGCGAGGATGCGGAACGGGGCAGGATCTATCTTCCGCTCGACGATCTGGAACGCCATCACGTTACCGTGGAGGAACTATCTTCGATTCGCGGCAATCGACCCCTGACACAGGATGAACGCGCATTGATGGAACTGGAAGCGTCGCGCGCGCGCCAGTATTACACGGCGGCGGAGAGTCTGTTGCCGCTCATCTCCGCGGACAGCCGGGCGGCGCTGTGGGTGCTGGTCACAATTTACAGTCGCTTGTTGCAGCGCATCGAGAGTCAACAGTACCAGGTGTTCTCGTCGAAAGTGAAGGTGCCGACGATGGAGAAGATATGGATTCTATTGCGCGGATTGTGGATGGCGTTTCGCTTGCGCAGCGCACAGGCGAGTTAAAAGATCGCACATATTTGTGATGACTCCGGCCCAATTCGACACGGATGATCGAAACCGCTCCCCGAAGATTCGCGATGTTGCTGTGGTCGGCGGCGGTCTTGCCGGCTTGTCGGCCGCATGCGCGCTGGTGGAATCCGGGTATCGCGTTCACCTTGTCGAGCGGCGACCATATGTCGGCGGACGCGCATCTTCCTATGAACATCCCGGCACCGGAGAAGTCGTCGATAACTGCCAGCATGTACTTCTGGGCTGCTGCACCAACCTCATCGCCTTCTATCGTCAACTGGGGGTTGCCGACGAGATTCGCTGGTTCGATCAAATTACATTTCTTGAGCCGGGCGGCCGGCGGAGTGTGCTGCGTCCACAATTCTTGCCGGCACCGCTGCATACTGCAGTTTCCTTTCTTCGCGCTTCTGCACTGTCGATGGCGGACAAACTTGCCGTTAGCCGCGGAATGATTGCCTTCCTGCGAGGCGTGCCCGCAGATGACGGAGAGAATTTCGCACACTGGCTGGCTCGGCATGGGCAAACACGGCGCGCCATCGATCACTTCTGGAATCCCGTACTGGTCAGTGCCCTGAATGAGGACCTGGATCGTATATCGGTGCAGTATGCGGGGATGGTATTCCGCACATCGTTTATGCAGTCAGCACAGGCCGGGTGGATGGGAGTGCCAACCATTCCGCTGAGCGAACTGTATGGGCATACGCTCGGATTTATCGAATCTCATGGCGGCGAAGTACGCTTGCGTGCAGGCGTTGGCGGCTTTGAATATGACGACCAAAGTCGCCGTTGGCTAATTCAATATGAAGGTGGAAGCATCGAGGCGGACGCCGTGGTGCTGGCGGTTCCGTTTGAGTCCGTGCGGAAACTGTTGCCGCAATTACCGGCGCGGACAGATGGCGCGAAAGAAAAGCTCGCCGGGCAACTAGAACACTTTCAGCATTCGCCGATTACGGGCATTCATCTCTGGTTCGATCGCACTATTACGGAACTGGAACATGCGGTTCTGCTCGACACCACGATCCAATGGATGTACAACAAATCTCTGTTGCAGCCGCAGCGACGCGCGGAGGGTTCAGGAAGTTATCTGGAGCTGGTGGTGAGCGCGTCCAAGTCGCTGGTGACAAAGTCACGTCAGGAGATACTCGATCTGGCATTGCGGGAGCTGGCAGAATTCTTTCCAGTGGTGCGAGAGGCGAAGCTGGTCAAGGCTGCGGTCGTCAAAGAGGTGCGGGCAACGTTTTCCGTCACGCCTGGGATCGATGCGTACCGGCCGGGGCCAACCACTGCGTGGCCGCAACTTTTCTTAGCAGGGGACTGGACTAACACCCGCTGGCCTTCGACCATGGAGGGTGCGGTGCGTAGCGGCTATCTAGCGGCGGAGGCTTTGACGCAAGCGTCCGGACGCCCGCAGAAATATCTGCAACCAGATTTGCCCGCCAAGGGGCTGATGCGGCTATTCCCGTGAAGAATCCGATTCTTCTAACGGCTTAGAAAAAATACGCCGGTACACACACATACCGCCGCGAGCCACCGACGACCGTCCACATTCTCTTTCAATATCCATTTCGCCGCGAAGGCGTTCGTGATGAATGTGAGAGCCGCCGATGCGGGAGCGACCAAGCTGACGTCCGCCCAACTGAGCGCGAACAGGAGCGAGAAGAAACTGAGAGCCATGCAGAGTACGCCGAAAAAAAACCGCGCATTGCGCAATACGGCCAGGATGGCTCCCTTAAGGCCGGAATGGCTGCGGATTACGTCAAAATCTCCGATTTGACGCATGGCCCCGGCAATCAGGACATCGCCTGTCGTAGCCAGCAGCACGATCACGCCAATCATCGCCCAGACTGAAGCTTCCCCAGAGAGATTCATGCCGAACGCCCATTTTTCTGTGTTGCGGTACGTTCGCCGGTACCGGCAGGAACCGCGACCGCCTCGCGCGGATCCGGATGGGTGTGATTCGTGTAGGAGGGGCCTTGCGTGACGAAACCGACTCCCAGGGTAATGAGCAGAATGCCGATCCATCGCGCAGGTGAAATAGTTTCCTGCAGCCAGTACTTCGACAGCAGCGCAATGATGACGTAGCCAAAACCAGTGGCGGGGAGAACAAATGTCAGGTCGGCCCAGGAGAGCGCTGTCAAATAAGCGGCAAAAAACACAACGAGAAAAAGTATGCCGCTAAAAACCCATGGATTTTTCAGGGCAACCAAGAGGGTGAGCAGATGATGCAGGGACACGGGTCCAACCTGCTTCATACCGGCACTCAAGAATGTGTCGCCCACCGATGCGCAGAGCATCACAGCGCCCAGGATCAAATAGCGGCGAAACGTCATGGTGGATTGCGAGAATGCGATGGCGAAAATCCTCAACCCGCGGTTCAGGTTAGGCTCAAGTGCTGTTGGCTACCAAAGAAAACGCGGTCAGCTTTTTCGGGGCTGACCGCGTGGATGAAATCGAGCCCGACTGGCGAAGCCCTCAGGCTCCCACTTGTTGCGTCGCCGCCAGCGCAGCCTTGTCCCGTTTGCTCTTTGCCACCACGCGGTTGCGTTGCGCGCGCAATTTCAGAAAGGCCTTCGCTTCCACATACAAGCGGGGCAGATCGCGATTCGCAATTGCCTTGCTGACCACGCGCCATGCCGCTTTGGGACGGAAATAATACTCGTCATAAAAGCGATGCACCATTTCCAGAATGTATTCCGTGGGCAGGCCGGGGTATTCGACGTGGGCTAGTTGATGACCCTCTTCATCGACCATGGCGCCGTTGTTGATGATGAAGCCGTTCGATTTGGCGTAGTCATAAAACTCTGTTCCCGGATACGCATGCGCAATGGAAACCTGAATTGTTTCGACATCGAGCGACTTGGCGAAACTGATCGTGTTGCGGATGGACTCCTTGGTTTCGCCGGGCAGGCCAAGAATGAAATCGCCGTGGATGGTCAGGCCGAGATCGTGACAATCGCGCGCAAAGTCGCGTGCGCGTTCCACCGTGGCGCCTTTCTTGATGTTCTTCAGAATCTGCGGATCGCCCGATTCGAAGCCCACGATGAGCAAACGGCAGCCGGCTTCACGCATCGCCTTCAATGTCTCGCGATCTGTAGTGACGCGGGAGGTGCAGGACCATGTGAGATTCAGAGGCTTTAGCTTCTCGCACAACTCGACCGTGCGCGCCTTTTGGATATTGAACGTGTCGTCGTCGAAGAAGTACTCTTTCACGTGCGGGAAAAGTTCTTTCGCGTGGGCCATTTCCGCGGCAACATCATCGGTCGAACGCTTCCGCCAGGCGTGCCCGCTGAGGGTCTGGGGCCAGAGACAAAATGTGCATTGGGCCGGACAGCCGCGTGTGGAGTAGAGCGACACATACGGATGCAGCAGGAAGGGAACGTTATATTTCGTCACGTCCATGTTGCGGGCGTAGACATCGGTAACCCAGGGCATGGCATCCAGGTCTTCAACCTGCGGGCGATCGGGATTGTGCACGATCTCGCCGTTGTTGCGGTAGCTGATGCCGAGAATCTCATTCAGCGGTTTGCCATTGGCAAACTCGACGACTGAGAAATCAAATTCGCGGCGGCAAACAAAGTCGATCACCGGGCACTCGTTCAGGGCGCGGTCCGGCGATGTCGTGACCGGCGGCCCGACGAATGCGATGCGAATCGAGGGATTTGCTGCCTTGATGGCTTCCGCCAGTTTTTGATCGCCCTGCCAGCCGGGAGTGCTGGTGAAGAGCACCAGAAACTCGTACTGCTTGCAGATTTCGATAGTCTCCGTCGCGGTGACATGGTGCGGCGGGGCATCGAGCAGGCGCGAACCTTCCAGCATGCCCGCTGGATATGCTAGCCAGACAGGGTACCAGTAGGATTCAATTTCGCGGGTGGCGGGCCAGCGCGAACTGGCGCCACCATCAAAGTTCTGAAAGGAGGGCGGGTTAAGAAAAATTGTCTTTAGAGGCATAGATTCAAGCTTAATTTTACCACTTGAAGGTCCAGCAGTGCCGTTTTCCGATGGCTGGCGGACAGGGTTCCTCTGGTCGTCTTTCCTATCCGGATGCGATTGAAGAGATCTGTCTGGCGGCAACGCTGTTGTGATCTCAATGAGATGAGGATGAAGACTCAACCTCGGCGGAGCCGGCTGCGGGTTGCGCGCTCTGTTTTGCCCAGTCTTCCAGGCCTCCCACGGCGCTTAGCAGATCGAGTTTCACGCGAGTAACGTCGAACTGAGCATCTTCCAGGCCCACAAAGCGGGTTCGTTCCTCAACACGATATTGATCGGCCTGCTGGGGCGGGACCGGCTGTCCGTTGGCCGCGCCTTGATTCATCCGCGTCACGATGGAGGCGAGAGTGTCCTGTGCAAGCTGCTGCTGGAGATCGGCCACTTGCTCCTGCGCTTCCAGTTCGCGCAGACTGTGCCACAGCGCAAGATTTCCCTCATCGTTTTGAATTTTGGCAAGTTCGGCCCGCTGACGTTCGTGGCTTGCGATCGCCGCCGATTCTTGCGCCTTATCTTTCAGGGTCCGGTCAAAAAGGGGCCATGTCGCCTGGACGCCGAGAGCGATATTGTTCGCTTCAAAAGCAAGATAGTAGTTTTGATAACCGTTGAAGCTGGAGAATCGGCTGTATTGGAATACGCCCATTACGCTTGGGCGGTTGTTCTGTTTTTCGTCTCCCCATGCGTTGTACATTCTTGCATCGGCGGTAGCAATCGCAGCCTGAACGGCGGGCGACTCGTTTTCTTTCGAGACGAGGCCCTGAAAATCCAGATCGGGCAAAGCCGGAACCGACGATGGAGATGGAGTGATGCCATTCGCATCGAGACCGGTCAGGCCGGATAGATGCTGACGCAACTCATCCGCATGATCCTCCAGGCGGATTTTCCGGAGTTGAATTTGCGCGCGGGTCAACTGCGCCTGAGTCAGGGTCATCTTGTTTTCCAGGCCGGCATTCAAGCGGTCTTCGACGACCCCAACCAACGTGTCAGTGTACGCAAGGGCCTGCCGCAGCGCCTGTATTTCATCTAGGGTTTTGCTCAGCTCAACATAATTCACAGCGGCGTCGAGAATAACTTGTCGGCGCACATCTTTCAGGCTCAGCGTGGCCGCCTTGGCTGCGGCGTGGGCGGACCGGATGTAATCGCGTTGCGAATAGCTGAACAACATGAACTGCGACTGGACGTTGAAAAGCGTGGGGTTGCCGAGAGGGAAGCCGTAGGAGTACCCGAGGCCGGAGCCCACCGAAAAGTTTGGGATATAGATGTCGCGCGTCTGCATCCAGGCGGCCAAAGTTTGTTGCTGATCTGCCTCCGCCATGCGGACGGTTTTGCTGTTGCGCAATGCCAGATCGACAACGGTGTAGAGCGACACTTCGCCGGGCGTGGGTGTGGCTGCCGCGTTCTCGGTGGCTGATCCAGACGTGTTCCACGCCACCATGCGCGAAGTTGAATCCGCCGGCGACGGAGTGGAATAGACCGCTGTCGCGACAGGCGCATTCGGCAGCGGGGCATCCGGAGTCTGGGCATGGGTTGCCGCAGCCAGGAAAAATCCCGTTGCCAGCACGGTGAGGATTCGTTTCAAGTTGCGATTGCTCCTGTTACGTCCGTTGCCTTTGGACGATGCGCATCCCATCTGATTCTAAATGGGTGTCGTCGTCGAGATTTGAGCCGGTTGCATTCTGTGCGCGGAAATCGGCGGGCTCAAACCCCGGATGTCGCCTGTTGCGCGGGCGCATAGTTGCTGGCCAATGCGCGCGCGGCCGCATATTCCCGCTGCGCCCCTGCCCGGTCACCCTGCGATGCCAGCAAATTGCCCATCTGTACATCGACCTGAAACGCAGGCGCGTCTGCCGATTGTTGCGACGAGGCAAGATACTGCTGCAACATCTGCTCCGCCTGCCGCACGTTTTGATGGTTCTGGATCAGCAAAGTCGCGGCCTGGACCAGAGCGATGCCTTTGGCAGGATCAGCCGCCACGCCGTTTTCAATCGACTGTCGCATCGCGGAAAAGTTTTTTCGGTTTGCGTAGAAGCCCGCCAGATTCATCCATTGTTCCGCTGGATCGGGTGAGGTTTGAATGGCCAGCTTCCACTCCTTTTCCGCCGAGGGAAAATCGGATTGTTTCTCGGCAATCTTCGCCTGCAATTCGTGGCAGCGAGATGCGTCGAGGGGCGCCAGTTGTTGGGCGATCTGTTGCGCGTGTTCCAGTCCGCCACCGATGAATCGCGGGACGTCGACATCATATTCGCCAAGATCCGATAATGCGGAAAGATTCTTTGGATCCAGCCGAACCGCGGTTTCAAATTCCGCATGAACTTTTCTAGCAAGAAAATACGCGCTTCGAAGGGAAGTGTGCGCCGCCGCGCCGCCATAGGCGCGTCCCAACCAGAGATGATAGTTGCTATTATTCGGGTCAAGCTGCACCGCTCGTTCGCACTCCTGTTCCGCGTCGGGCCATCGTTCTTCCTGCAGATAGACGCGGCATAACAGATGGTGGGCGGTGGCATCGGTGGAATTTTTGGCGAGCTTGTTTTGCAGCAAGGAAATGGCGTCATTGGCGCGTCCGGTTTTTAAATCCCAGTGAATGGAAGAGTATGCTTCTGGGCTTGGGGTGGTTGGCGACGCCAGCAGTGCGTGCGGCATTGTAAGGCTGAAACCCCAGACGCAAACCAGCCATGTTGCTGCGGCAAGGGCGCGACGCAACGATTGCGATGAAGCCAAAAATTCCATATGTTATTCCGCGCGCCGCACAGCGAGACCGTTGGATAGAGTGGAACCATCTGTCGCGGTGAGAGCGACGACGGTATTCTCATCGAGGCCGGAAACGATTTGGACCTGAGTCAGGTTGAGGGCGCCAATCTTTACCGGAGTTCGCTTCAGATGGCCATCGACAACGCGAAACACATAATCCAGCCCGCCGTCATCGATGCGCAGCGCTTCACGCGGAACCAGCAGTACATTCCGCAGGTCTTGCAGGGTAACGGTGATGGTGACATTGGTATTAGGCAGCAAAGTTTCGTCCGCATCGTCGACAGAAACCAGCGCTTCGCCTACATTTCGCGTGCCATAAGTGATGATCGTGCTCGGTGTGCGAATCACTCGCCCATGCCAGACTCGTGCGGGAAGTGCAGCCCAGACGATTTTTACCGGCTGGCCGACAGCCAGCCTCCCGATCTCGGGCTCGTCGAAGTACGCATGGACTTGAATCTGTTTCAAGTTGGCCAACTGGAGCAATTGTGAGCCCGCCTGCACAAAATCGCTGGTCCGGGTGGATACGGAGTAGATGGTTCCGGCGAACGGGGCACGCACATTTTCCTTTCGCAGCGTGTCGAGCGCCGACACGTATGCGGCCTGGGCATTCTCCAGATTAGCCATGGCATGTTGCAGGTCGATGGGGGCAAAACTCTGCGTTTGCTGCTGGCCCATGACGCTCAAGGCAGCATCGTCGGCGGCAACGGCCCGGCGCGCGGCGTCGACTTCGCTGGTGGATGCGGCGCCCTGTTGCTGCAATTTTTCCAGCGTGGCCAGGGTGCTTGCGTCCTGGTCGCGCTGCACTTTCGCCTTGCCGATATTTCCGGACAATGTGATCTGCTGGTTCCGCGTACCACCGTGCCGCAGCGCCTGCAGCGCCGCCTGGGCTCCGCGAACGGCCGCGCGTGCGGCGGCAACCCGCGAACGGGCCTCGGAATCATCGAGTGCGACGAGGAGTTGGCCTGCATTGACTTTTTCTCCCTCATGCACGTAGACGGCTTTCACTGTCCCGGCCATGGGACTGTACGCCGCAAAATTGTGAACGGGTTCCACCTGGCCATTGGTTGCCAACGTGCTGATCAATTCGCCCCGATGTGCGGCTGCCATTCGTACCTGCACGACGCTGCGGGTAGAGTAGTGCAGCAGCAACGCCGCAACCAGAAGCGCCAAAGCGAGTAAGAGCAGAATTTTACGGCGTTTGCGGGCGGGGTCTTGTAGAGATGCAGGGGCCATATTGGAATCTTGGTATCTCTTAGAAGAATCAGTATATAAGACGCAGGAATCCGGAGGTGCGATTCATCAGGTGAGCGGGTATCTTGCAGGGTATATGTTCCGGAGCGAGTCGCAAAGTTCTATCTGGCGTTCAGCGCATCCGGCACGTACAGCGGCAATCGCGCAGAATTCGAGCCCGCATTTTCGTACAATCGTGGTATATGTCCTCGACAGCCAAACAAAGTCTTCCACGATATACAGAAGATCATGCACGCTCCGGTCTCGATCACAAGTTCCCTGCAATCGAGACCTGGCCGAACCAGTTTCCAGGCTATGAGATTCTCATCGACGATCCGGAGTTTACGTCCGTCTGCCCAAAAACCGGGCTGCCTGACTTTGGCGACATCGTTTTGCGGTATGTGCCGCGAAAGAAATGTTTGGAGCTGAAGTCCTATAAGGAATATCTATTCTCCTACCGCAATCTCGGAATCTTTCAGGAAAACGTCGTGAACCAGGTGTTAAAAGATGTCGTCCGGGCATGCAATCCCGTCTGGGCAACGGTGCGCGGAGAGTTCCGTCCGCGCGGCGGTATCTCGACCATCGTGGAAGCACGGTGGCCACTTCCAGAATCGAAATAAGAGAAACGTCATCCTCCCGCGCATAGCCGCCGAGGTGAAGAACATCCTTCCCTTGAGGGAGAGGAATGTTGTAGCGTGACCCATGGTCTCCACCGCCCACGCGTCTGTCAGTTTTATCGAGTTGGGCAGCGCCGTTATCGGTCTGGCGATCTTGGCGCGCATCGCCAACCGCTGGGGTTTCTCGGCCATTCCCCTGTACCTGCTGGCTGGGCTGGCCTTCGGCAATGGCGGGTTGGTGCCGCTGAACGTCAGTGCAAATTTTATCCACACTGGAGCGGAGATTGGCGTTTTGCTATTGCTGTTCATGCTGGGCCTGGAATACACGGGCGAGCAACTGACGAAAACCCTGCGCAGCGGATTTCCGGCAGGCCTTGCCGACCTGGTGCTGAACTTCCCGCCGGGCCTGGCTGCAGGACTCCTTCTGGGATGGAAGTTGCTGCCAGCCGTGCTATTGGGCGGGGTCACGTATATTTCCTCCTCGGGTATCATCGCCAAGATTCTGGGAGAACTGCAACGGCTCGACTTTCCGGAGACTCCAACGGTTATTTCCGTTCTGGTGATAGAGGACTTGGCCATGGCGGTGTATCTGCCGCTGGTCGCCGTGCTGATCACAGGCGAGGGTCCGCTTCGGCTGGCTATCTCCATTTCCATCGCAGTCGCCACAGTCTGTCTCGTGCTTTTTATCGCCGTGCGATATGGGCAATCGTTGAGCCGCTTCGTGGCGCATGAATCCGAGGAGGTTGTTCTGCTCACGACGTTCGGCACCGTGCTGCTTATCGGCGGCATCGCGGAACGACTCCTAGTCTCAGCGGCGATCGGAGCATTTCTTGTCGGTATCGCTGTATCCGGTCCGCTGGCAGAGCAATCGCATCGCCTTCTTGCTCCGCTTCGCGATCTGTTTGCCGCCATGTTCTTTTTCTTTTTTGGAATGCAGATCGATCCGGCATCCCTCACGTCTGTATTGGGATTGGCGGCAGCGCTGGGCATCGTTACCGCACTGACGAAGGTTTTAACTGGTTACTGGGCGGCTCAGCGAGGCGGGATGGGCAAACGCGAGCGATTCAGAGCGGGTACGGTTTTGGTAGCTCGGGGAGAATTCTCCATCGTGATTGCATCTCTGGGCGCCGGGCTTGAGCCAAAACTTGGACCATTGGCTGCTGCCTACGTTCTGTTTCTCGCCATTCTGGGACCAATTTGCGCGCGCGCAGCCAAGTAGGCAATTCTGATTCGTCGAACCTGTTTTGCGGAAAAATACTCTGGGCCTGATATGCTGGCGGCTCATGCCAGCCAAGACAGTGCACACGCCGGGTCAACTGCCAGCATCGGCTGCCTGGATCGCGCTGGCGCTGCTGACCGCGCTGAATCTGCTGAACTACACCGACCGCTACGTGCTGGCCGGGGTGCAACCGCTGATCCAGCGGGCATTTCATGTGAACGATGAGAGAGTCGGCGCGCTGACCTTTGCGTTTTTCACTGCCTACATGCTGGCCGCTCCGCTGACTGGATGGCTGGGCGATCGCTTTCCACGCAAGCCGCTTATCATTGCGGGAGCACTGCTGTGGAGTTTGCTGACGCTGCTCACTGCGTTCGTCCACACCTTTGGGCAGTTGTATCTGCGCCATGCGCTGGTCGGCATTGGGGAAGCAAGCTTCTGTATTTTCGCTCCCGCGCTGCTGTCGGACTATTGGCCGCCAGCGCAGCGCAATCGCATCCTGACAATTTTCTATCTTTCCTTGCCCATTGGTGCTGCGTTGGGCTACATCCTGGGCGGAACGCTAGGGCAGGCCTATGGATGGCGCGCGCCATTTTATGTTTCCGCCGCTCCCGGTCTGCTGGTTGTTGTTCTGGTCTGGATTTTCCTGCGTGAGCCTGCGCGAGGCGCTACCGAACTGCTGGCGACCAAGCCGGATCGCGCCACGCTTGCGGGCCTCCTCCGCAACCCAGCCTACTGGACGGCAACACTCGGCATGGCGATGATGGTCTTCACGATGGGAGGAATTTCCGTCTGGATGCCAACGTTTCTTTATCGCTACGGGAACCATTCGTTGGCCAGCGCCAGTCAGATTCTGGGAGCCATTACGGTTGTGGACGGTATCGCCGGAACCTGGTTTGGCGGATGGCTGGCGCAACGGTGGCTGCGCCGCAACAAGGCTGCGCTATATCTGCTCTCCGCGTGGAGCGTTCTCCTGACCGCGCCGTTTGCGCTCCTCACGTTTTACGGGCCACGCGCCGCGATGGTGCCTTCCCTGGCGGTAGCGGAGTTTCTGTTGTTTCTGAACACCGGGCCTTTGAATGCCGCCATTGTCAATGCGGTCGATGCACCCATCCGCTCGACCGCCATCGCCATCGAGCTATTCCTGATTCATGCACTGGGCGATGCGCCTTCGCCACGCATTATCGGATGGATCTCCGACCATTCTTCGCTGCGCGAAGGGTTAGCCATTACGCTGGTGACACTGATTTTTTCCGCCGTCCTGATTTTTTCGGGCGCGCATTATGCGCCTGATCTGGACATGGTAGCGGCTTGAACTGATTTGACGAATTCGATGGAAACAGGCAACCAGGCCGCCTGAGAATCGGCATACTAGAGAGACATGCCTTGGTTCCATTCATTGTTTTTTCATGGCCGATTTCTCTTCGCCTGCTTTGCATGGCTGATCGCAGCCGCGTGGCTTTCCCGCGTGATCCCGGCGTTGTGGATGCTTCCGCGGGTTCCGAATCTTTTGAAGCGAACTGACGATGCGAGTGATGGCTCGACCACGTGGCCATCCGTCACTGTCATTGTCCCGGCGAAGGATGAGAGCGCGGCGATTGAGCATTCTCTGCGCAGCCTGCTGGCCAGCGAGTATCCAAATCTCCGGATCATCGCAGTAGATGACCGCTCGACGGATGCCACTGGCGGCTTGATGGATGCGCTTGCATCCGCGGCCGAATCGCAGGGGCGCCTGCGCGTACTGCATATCAAGGAGCTGCCCGAGGGTTGGCTGGGGAAACCGCACGCCATGGCTGTCGCGGCGGCCAGTGCGACCTCCGACTGGCTACTGTTTACCGATGCCGATGTTATCTTCGATCCGCGCGCCATTCAGCTTGCCATCGAGTACGCCGGGAAAAGCGGCGGCGATCACATGGTGCTGTATCCGACGCTGATTCTCCACGGAGTTGCCGAGAAGATGCTGATTGGGTTCTTTCAAAGTGTCTCCGTGTGGGCTGGCCGGGCTTGGAAGATTGCCGACCCAAAGGCGCGAAACGACTACATTGGCGTGGGCGCGTTCAATCTGATTCGCCGACCTGTGTATGAGGCGCTGGGAGGATACACGGAGCTGCGCATGGAGGTGTTGGAGGACATGCGCCTGGGGTTTCGAGTGAAGCGGGAAGGGTATGCGCAGCGGGTTGCGTTCGGCAAAGACCTGGTGCGCATCCGGTGGGCCGAAAGCGCGTGGGGGATTTTGAACAACCTTACGAAAAATCTTTATTCCACGTTCCGCTTTCGTACCTCGCTGCTTTTGGCCGCGTGTGCCGGGATGTTTCTTCTTTGTCTGACGCCGTTTGCTGCGGTGTGGATTTCTGGGCCGACGCGATGGGCCGGGATAGCGACACTGGTTGCACTGATGCTGCTCAACCTGCGCTATTGGCGGCTGACCAACATTTCGCCCGCCTATCTGGCGCTGTTTCCCATCGCGACATTATTGTTTGCAGGAACACTGCTGCGCTCGATGATTCTGGTCCTATGGCGCGGCGGAGTGCTGTGGCGAGGCACGCTCTATCCGTTGAAAGAGCTGCGACGGCAGGCCGGACCGCTCTGGTGAACCCTTCGCATCGCTTCAATGATGGAAGTGGACGCCGCGCTGACCCATGACTCCATTGTGCGCGCTGAAGGCCTGACCGCCAGTTTCCGCGGAGAATCCCGTGACCAGCTGCGGATTCGGATGAAATTTTTCTTTGCCGCCATGCAGCTGCTGTTTGCTGCTGTACACCATATCGGCTCGCCCCTGAATGGTGTGGATCGTTCCGCGAATCTGGATGGTTTGACCGACCAGGCTTTGCAGGCTCCCAGTGGAGCTTTTGTCCTCATCGGAACTGAGAAGGAAGAAGTGGCAATCGGCGTCGGAAGTCTGAGGGCCACACACATCCAGAAAATGGGTTCCATCTCCCGCGTTCACGACGCGGTATATGTGGGCTTCGACACAGACATTCTTGTGGACATGCTGGAGTGCCTGGTCGGGGGCGATGCAAGCATGTTTTGCCCATGCGGCTGAGGAGAACAACAAGAAGACGATGGGCACACTCAGCAGGGTCGGCGCACGCATACGGGGGGAAGTCCTCGGGTACAAATGGAGAATCGACTTGGCTTGATTATTACCCCGGCGGCGCTGTGGTTTCCAGTCGAAAAAGTTCGCACGGAAGATCACAAAGGACGCGTTGCGCCGAAGGAACGTTCCATGACCACTTTGGCTGCCTGTTGCAGGTTGACCGCGAGCGCGTCGATATGTCGTTTTTCTGTGAGGTAGCTGATGATCATCATGCGCAGAACGCTGCGGCCAGCGACGCGCGTGGTCGAGATCCATTGCTTGCCGTCCCGCGTGACCTCCTGGACGATGGCATGATGCAGTCGGGCGATCTCTTCTTCGGGAAGCGCAAGCTCGCGCGCGGCAGAGGCACGAAAATTCAGCACCGTCAGACGTCGCGGAGTGGCCAGATCGAAGACTCTTGTATCGAGAATGCGCGATTCCATGTACGCGGCCAGTTGCAGTTGCGAATCGATCAGCTCCTCATATGCCTGGCGGCCATGCACACGCAGTGTCAGCCAGAATTTCAACGAGTTCATGCGCCGCGACCATTGCGCGGAAATCCGAAAATTATCGGGCAGGGAACTGTTCGCCGCGCGCGGCAGATAGCTGGTGTCGAGGCCGAAGGTCGGCTCCAATTGTTCGGGATGACGCGTCAGAAACACACCAGCGGCAAAAGGCATGGCCAGCCATTTGTGCGGGTCAATGGTAATGGAGTCCGCCAGTTCGATGCCCTGAACCAATTCGCGATGCCGGTTGGAGAACACGAGCGCCGCGCCATACGCGCCATCCACGTGGAACCAGAGATTCCGCAGGCGGCAAATCTCCGCCAAGGCAGGCAGTGGATCGATGGTGCCGGAGCTGGTCGCTCCCGCGGTGCCGACGACGGCCAACGGTTCCAGGCCCGCCTGACGGTCCGCCGCAATCGCCGCTTCCAGCGCGGGTAGATTCATCTCCGCGCGTTCTGTGACCGGAATTCGCCGCAACGCTTTGCGGCCGAGACCCAGAATGGCCAGAGATTTCTCAAGCGAATGATGGGCCTCTGACGACGCGTACACGACGGGCCGCTTGCCGAGTCCGATCAACCCGTCATTCGCCACTTGCGGGTAACGTTGCGTGAGGGCAACGGCCATCGCGCTGAGATTCGCTTCGGTGCCGCCGGTAGTGAACGTCCCGCCGTACTCGCCCGCCTTCCAGCCGACACGCTGCGCGATCCAGCCCACCGTCTGATGCTCGATGGTGGAAGCCAATTGCGAGCGCGCCATCGACGCCAGTTGCGGATTTAGTGCGGCGACTAGGGCTTCTGCCAACACTGCCATATAGGTCGGCGTGGGGTTGGTCAGGCCCAGGTAGTTTGCGCTGGGAATATGAAATCCCTGCTCCATCATCTGGGAGCAAAGATCGTCGAGCACTGCCGTGGCATCTTCGCCGATTTCGGGGAGGTCTTTGGGAACAGGAAGAACATTGCGCTGCCCGGCGGGCGGCTGCACAGGTCGGTCCCTCAGGCTGGAAAAATATTCGTCGATGCGATCGATGAGGCGATAGCCAAGCAATTGGCGCTGGCTCGAATCCAAGTCAAATCCCATGCGGGTACCTGCTTTATCGGGTGCGATCGCTCGCCTGCGGCGAGTGAGTTTACAACTTCGGCGCATCCATGGCATGGAACCGGCTCACGGTGCATCTCTGATTGTACGTCTTCTGAGGCCAAGCAAACCCATGTCTCAAAAGCGAGACATGGGGCACCCAGGTTTGGAGTTACTCGGACATCGCGTCCGCATCGGCCTGCTTGACCTGGGGACGCATGAGCGGAAACAGGATCACGTCGCGAATCGAGCGGGAGCCGGTCAGCACCATGGTCAGCCGGTCGATGCCGATGCCTTCGCCGCCGGTGGGCGGCAGACCGAAGCTAAGAGCGCGGACATAATCTTCATCCATGGCGTGGGCCTCGGCGTCGCCGCGTTCGCGCTCGCCAAGTTGCTGCAGGAATCGATTGCGCTGCTCGACCGGATCATTCAATTCGCTGAAGGCATTCCCGAGCTCGAAGCCGCCAATATAGAACTCGAAGCGCTCTACCCACTCCGGCTCGTTTGGCTTTTGCTTCGACAGCGGCGAGACGGCAAGGGGAAAGTCATAGATGATGGTGGGCTGAATGAGGTGCTCCTCAGCTAAACCTTCGAATAGTTCTGCAATCACCTTACCAAGCGCTTCACCGTCTACAAGACAGCGACCTACGTAGTTAAAAAGCATCGCTGCTCTCTGATTTTGCACAGTTTCCCAACTGGAGTGCCCTGCCGGTGCAATTTCATCTTCGCTGGCTTGATAGGGATCATCTGGCTCGATCAGCGAAATTTCGTTTTCGGTTCCAGGAGTGGTGGGCGGGAATTTTCCCAAGGCGGCGTTTAATGCGCCTTCGAGCTTTTCGCGACTGTCAAACATCTCCATGCTCGCGGTATCGCCGGCTTCTGGCGGCCACCACTTGATGATCGCTTCGCGCATGGTGAACCGCTGCCACTTGCTGAGATCGATTTCGACATCATTGAAGACGGTTTTTGTGGTGCCGTTCACTTCCATCGCAATGGTTGGAATCAACTCTTCGGTCAGGTCCATCAGGTCGTGGTAATTGGCGTACGCCTGGTAGAACTCCAGCATGGTGAACTCAGGATTGTGCTGGGTGGAAATGCCTTCATTGCGAAAATTTCGATTGATCTCATACACGCGGTCGAGCCCGCCGACCACGAGACGCTTCAAATACAGTTCCGGCGCGATGCGCAGGAACAGATCGATGTCGAGCGCATTGTGGTGCGTGGTGAACGGTTTGGCCGCCGCACCGCCCGCGATGGGCTGCATCATCGGCGTTTCCACTTCCAGGAATCCGCGCTCGTCGAAAAACTTGCGCATGGCGCGCAAGACCGCGGCGCGTTTGACAAACACTTCGCGCACGTCGGCGTTCATGAATAGATCGACATAGCGCTGGCGATAGCGCAGCTCGACATCGGCCAGGCCATGATATTTTTCCGGCAGCGGCAGCATGGCTTTCGAAAGAAATTTCAGCGTGTCGACGTGGACCGTCAGCTCGCCGGTGCGGGTGCGGAACAGATAGCCGGTGACGCCGATGTGGTCGCCCATATCGAGCAGCTTGTAGAGCTGAAAGCCCGGCTCGCCGACGGCATCCATGCGAACGTAAATTTGCAGGCGGACGCCATTTTGTTGCAGCACGGCGAAGCCGGCCTTGCCCTGCGCGCGGATGGCCATGATGCGCCCGGCCACGGCAACGGAGACGCGATCTTTCTCCAGTGTCTCGCTGGTTGCGGTGTCATATTCGGCGCGAATGGCTGTGAGAGTGTGCGAAGCTGCGAAGCTGTTGGGGTAGACCGGATGGCCGAGGGCCTCGATCTGCTTGAGCTTTTCGCGGCGAAGATCGAAGACGCTTTGTTCAAATTCCGATTCGTACACGCAGTTGGTCCTTTAGGGTCAGCTCGGTGGATTCCTTTGCCAGTATAGATGTTGCGCGCGTTTCGCTTGAGATGATGCGTGCCCGCTCGCAGGTGAGAGACTCATAGTCACGGATGGAAGACTCCGAAGCCGCGTGGAACGGGGCGGTTTTCTCGGAATCGAGCTACTGGAGAAGAGACGATGAAGCGCTGGATGAAAATTCTTGCCGCGGGTCTGGCTCTGGCGATGATTGCGATTGCAGCTATTCCGTTTCTGGTCGACGCGAACACCTTCCGCCCCATGCTGGAGACGAAGATGTCCACCGCACTGGGACGGACTGTGAAACTGGGAAACCTGCACTTCGCGCTTGTCTCTGGCAGTTTGGTGGCGAACAACCTGAGCATTGCGGATGATCCAGCATTCAGCACCACGCCGTTTCTGTCGGCACGGGAATTGCGCATTGACGTCGATATGAAGTCCTTGATCTTTCACCGTGAAATTCATGTGCGCGGTTTTGAAATCGAAGCGTCGCAGATTCATCTTGTACAGGGAGGCAATGGGCGCTGGAACTTTTCCAGCCTTAGTCGCAGTGCGGCCAGCCTGACTGAAGATTCCGGAGACGGAGATGCATTGTTCCATTCGGCGGTGGGCTTGATCGCAATTCGAGATGGACGCGCGGTTGTGGAGACCTTGCCTGCGCAAGGGACGTTACATGTGTACGATCACCTGCGTCTGACGGTGAGGCAGTTTTCTCTCGGTCGGCAGTTTCCGTTTGAGATGGGTGCAACCGTGCCGGGAGACGGTGTCGTATCGGTGAAGGGAAATCTCGGGCCTATCGATCCACACAATGCCGCCAAGACCGCATTCGACGTGCAAGTCGGCATCCAGCATCTGGACCCGATGGCGGCCGGATTCCTTGATCCAAATGCAGGTGTCTCGGTGCTGGCGGACATCGCTGCTCATGCGGCTTCCGATGGGAACACCGTGAGGAGTAGCGGCACCCTTGCCATGCAGCGCCTGCAGCTGGTAAGAACGGGCTCTCCCTCTCCTCAGCGGATCGAACTGGCGTACAACATCATACATAAGCTGGATGACAATACCGGGCAGTTGCAGCAGGCGGCGATCCGTCTCGGCGCTGGAACGATCCACTTGAGCGGCATCTACAGGTTGATTCCCGAAGATCCGTGGGTCGATCTGAAAGTGGCGGGGGAGAGCGTGCCAATCGATGAACTGGGGTCGCTGATGACGGCGGCTGGAGTGAAGCTGCCGAATGGATCTCAACTGAAGGGTGGAACGCTGACGATGGCTCTCGGTGTCACGGGCCCGGCGAACGCTCTGGTGATTGCCGGATCACTGGAATTGGACAAGACTAAGCTGGTCGGCTTCGACCTGGGATCGAAAATTTCCGGGGTTGCGGCATTGGGCGGCGTCAAGACTGGCAGCACCACGTCGATCCAGTCGCTGAAGCTGAATTTCCAGGCGAGTACTGCCGGAATCGTGGTGGATGCGATCGACTCCGTGATCGACGGAATGGGTGAATCGACGGGCAGCGGCACCGTTTCGCCCACGGGCGTGCTGAGCTTCGGCCTGGTCGCACATGTGACGAACGCGAGGGGAATGGGGAAGGTGGGAGTGGGGCTGCTGACGAAAATGCATCAATTCGGGCGGCCCGATTCGGCGAAAGAGCCCGCCGAAGGAGTGCCCATGCTGGTCAGCGGGACCGCCAACAATCCCGTAATTACCGCGGATGTGACAGGTCTGATGCATCGCAATGCCTCGACCCTGCTCAGCAAGGCCAAGAGCCTGTTCGGCAGGAAAAGCAGTTCTGCCGTAGGTGAGAAATAGAGGGTGGACTCGACTGCGAATCGGGATATGGTGCTTGCGAAGACACGACCCGCAACAAACCGTTTGCCTTCTTTCCCAGTTGTTGTAGGCTTGGCAATGGATCGCCGCAACAGCGTGGTCCTCCCGGAGAACTGCCATGCCGTCGCCCGACAATCCGCAATCCAATCGCAAAACCGCTCTGCGCGAGTTGGTGCAGGCAGAAACTATTCTGCAGATTGCGCTGGTGCTGCCGCTTGCGACGATTATTGGCTGGGCCATCGGCGACTTCCTGGACCACAAGCTGCATCAATCCTGGATCGCCATGCTGGGCCTCGCGTTTGGGATTGCGGCGGGGTTTATCCAGGTCATTCGCATGGCAAACCTTGCCAATCGCAGCAAGGATAACCAATGACTACACAGACGAACATCCCGACCCTGGGCAACGAAAACACTCCGCCGGGCAAGCTCGATCCGCCGCCCGGGCCAGCTCCAATCCAGTTCAATGAAGAGGATATTCGCCGCACGCTGCGCCGCGCACTGCGACTCGCCGGCGCGGTTGCCCTGGTGGCGACGCCGATTTTGTGGGCGTGGCTGGGTTGGCGAACCTGGCTGACATTTGTGATCGGCGTGACGATTTCAGCTACCGGGCTTGTGGAGTGGCTGCAGTTGCTGTCCGCCATGATGTCTCGGATGGAGGAGGGACGCACGCCCGTTCCCATGGGCCGCGTGCTGATTATGTTTTTCCTGCGGTTGGCAGTCGCGGGAGTGCTCCTATATGCTAGTCTAAACAGTTTGCACGGCTCAATTTATGCCTTGCTGGCAGGGTTGGCGGTATCTTTGTTGGCCTTGTCGGTGGAGTCCATCCGCCTGATGGCGCGAACGGGAACATAAAATCTGAACCTCGAATTTTCCCTAAAACATTTAGACTGAAGAGAACCTGAAAAGAAAGCACGAACCATGCCGCTCCAACATTTCTTTGCACAAATCCTGAACCACTTATTGGCGGGCCCAGTCACGGCTCTGATGAATTGGATCGGCCATCCGCCGATCAATCCTGCGGCGCCGATCGATGGCACATTCACGATGGAGCTATTGGGATTTCTGTTGCTCTTGATCTTCTTCATTCTGGTTCGGCTGACGCTGGCAGTGGAGAAGCCGGGCGTACCGCAGCAACTGGCGGAAATGACACAAGAGTTTGTCACAGGTCAGACCGAGCCGATCATTGGGGAAAAGTACAAAGTGTATCTGCCGTTTTTGACGGCGCTTTTGCTCTTCGTCCTCGTCAACAATCTGATTGGCCTGCTGCCCGATGTCGACACTCCCACGTCCAGCCCGGTGGTGCCGCTGGGTCTGGCGCTGTTAACCTTCGCCTATTACCATTGGCAGGGCCTGAAGGCGCACAAGGTTGGATACATCAAGCAGTTTCTTGGACCGCTGTGGTGGATTGCGCCGCTGATGCTGCCGATTGAATTGATTTCCCATCTCGCGCGCATTCTGTCGCTCACTATTCGTCTGTTTGCCAATATGTTCGCCAGCGATTTGTTGATTCTCATCTTTTTCGCGCTGTTTCCCATCGCGCTGCCCGTTATCTTTATTGGACTGCATCTGGGCGTTTCGCTGATTCAGGCCTATGTTTTCATGCTGCTCGCAACCATCTATATCGGAAATGCCATTGCGCACGAGCACTGAGGATTCAAGTTTTGCTGGAGACTGCTTCCGCTCCAGCAGCACCACCCCGGGGAAGTGTGTGGGACCCAGTAAGGCGGGCGTTCTCACTCACTCGCGGAGATCTTAAGGAAGCATTGGAGTCGTACACATGCGTACCATGCAAAACGTTTTCATGACGCTGTCGGTGCTTTGCCTGGCCGTTCCGGCGTTCGCACAAGCCGGTGGCGGCGACTCGTCCCATGCCAGCATGGTGGCGATTGCCGCGGGCATCTCGATGGCGATTGCCTCCGGGCTCTGCGGTTTGGGCGAGGGTTACGCGGTCGGATCTTCGACCCTGGCGCTCGCGCGGAACCCAGGAGCGCGGCCGGCAATTTTTCTGTTCCTTGTGCTTGGCCTGGCCTTCATTGAATCCTTGGCGCTGTTTACCTTTGCCATCATTCTGTTCAAGGTGAAGTAAGGGAAATCAAGTTCAACGCAAACAGCCTCCCGCCAGGGAGGCCGTTTGCGTTTCTGCACACAGACCCTAGCGTACGCACCGATCTCCCTCCACCATAGCCTGTCGATGCGATTCACCCGGCGGCCTGGGCCGACTCGGTTGGCAGGCGGTGTGGCCGTGCTTCGTGCCGTGGGAAGCTTCGACAGGGAAGGCGTGGGAGGGAGTTCGTCGCTCGAAAATGCCGCGATGATTCACCTTCAGCGAGTAATGTGACATAGCGTGACCATGGTATGTAATCGCTGAGAAACAGCGGGTTACTGTAGTCATGTTCGCGTCGCAGCACGATTGAAATCCCTGTCCGATTCCTGCGGACCGATGCCGGAGTCGATTCCAGTGCACTCGCCACAAATCCTCAATCATCCCGGCCCTTCGAGAGCACGTCGCGTCACGTAAAAACTACTCGATGCTGCAGCTTTTGCAGCATTGCAGACTCCCAAATAGAAATCCTTACGGTATTGAAGTAATCAGCAGTAACACGATTGCCGCGTTTTTCGTCTGTGATGCGAGTACTTTAGGAATACCAAATAACTCACTTATACGATCTGGAAACAGTAGAAGAATTGGCATAGTGCGTGCAGTCATTTTTGGCACAACTATATTTTTCTTGCAAGCCAATCGCCCACTCGATCCAGCAATTCAGAGGTCGCACTAATTTGTTTGAAGAGGTATCCCCTATGCGAACTGTTGTATGTTGCATGGCTCCCACCTTGCAGATAGGTGCGCCAGACACGATTCAAATCTGTTGGCGAACCCGAATTCCCGTTTCTCACTCGTCGTTGTTGGTCACTGATTCCAGCGCGCCATTCTCACCCGTGTCTAGTTCCTGTCAATGGAGGATCGTGCTGCAGTGATCGAAGTGCGGGCCTGGCCCAGAAATATCTTCCCAAAAACAAGCTAGAGGCGAATCGCATCGGTTTTCGTTCGCAACGCCTTGCAAGGCATTGCGAATTGGCCCTTAACCGTTCGTGGCTAATTGGCAGTCATGCTCGATGTGGTCATGGATGGCTCTCCTAAGCTATCCATGAGCGCTCTCACTCGACGTGTGTCTGTTGGTATCCACGGCCTAACCGATTGAACACGGAGAGTTTCATGCCAATCAAACAGATGCAGGATGGATTTAGCGTTCCTGTGAGACACTTTCGTAAATCGATTTACTTCACCTTGTTTTGCGTTTCTGCCTTGCTTGTGTCTGCGTGCAATATGAGCTGGGCGTCCACATACTGGCTCAGATCATCCACCCCGGTTGCGACGCCTCCTACAATCAGTTTCATGGCGAGTCCCACAACCGTAGCGGCAGGAGGAACCGTCAACCTGGCCTACACGTTGACAGGAGCAACATCCGCCACCTTATCGAATGGTTCACAAACAGCATCCGTCCCGACCACCAGTGATTCAGGCGCAACCACCATCAGCGCGACGACTACTTACACTCTGACTGCGGTCGGTGCCGGTGGGACAGTCAGCAAAAGTATTACAGTTACAGTGGAAGCAGCGGCGACAGCCCCGGTGATCACTAGCTTCGTGGCATCTCCTGCGACGGTCTCCGCCGGAGGAAGTTCTGTGCTGAGCTGGACAGTGACGGGAACGAGTCCGACAGTAACTTTAAATGGAGTTGCTGCTACTAGCCCAACCACAGTGAAGCCTTCTGCAACTACGTCCTATCTCCTGACAGCGACAAATAGTGCCGGCTCGGTGAATGGCAGCGCCATTGTCACAGTCACACCGGCTAACTCATCCAGCACAACAGGCACGGCTCTTACCGCATGCCAGAATCTTACGAAGTCCGGCACGTATTATTTGGCGAGTGATGTGTCAAGTGCGAGGACCTGCTTCCCCATAGGAGCGAGCAACGTTACGTTGAATCTGAATGGCCATACGATTACGT
>JAJYSV010000034.1 GCA_021793405.1 Acidobacteriota bacterium | reverse complement strand
TGATGCAGCGTGAATCTACCAGAACTCTGGTCCTCAACCCCTCTGGAAAGACAAGCGATGCAGCCGCACCGCCCGGGTTATTTGCGCCTTGACAAAGCCTTCGTCCTTATCGAGGGCCACCCGTCAGAGGGCGCTGATCACGCTCGCCATTGAGTTCGCCGTGCTGAGCTGGCTGGCGCTGACGCCGCACCCGGACACGCTGCGCGTGTCGCTGCTGATTGTGCTGGCATTCTCCCTGGGAATGCAAAATAGTACATTTCGGAGGATTGGCCCGGTGAAGCTTAGCACCGCGTTCATCAGCGGCGATCTGGAAAATCTGGGGAGGCCATCGTCGATTCCGGAGACCCCGACAAGCGCGAGATCCCCGGCGAGCACGAGGAAGCGCGGTCAAGAACTGCGGTTTTTCTTACGACATGGGTAACATATGGAGTCGGCGCCTTGCTGGGAGCGTACTGTGCGTTCCATTTTGGGGAAAAGGCACTGTGGATGCCTGCCGGGCTGGTGGTGGTCGCGGCGGTGATGGTGCAGCAACCGCCAGCGCAAACCATCTAAAGCCGCAGATAAGCGAAATCCCCTTTTTTCTCAAGAAGCGGGATCGCCGAAACCATGCTGGGAACAACGATGACGCCGGGGAGCAGGTGGGCCAGCAAATCCTGCGCGACGGTTTCCGGGCTGGCCTGCAACTTCAGGCGCTTCACCGCATAATGGGCTATGGCTTCGGTGGCCATATGGCAGCACAACATTTGCACGCCGCGACGCTGGATGGCCTGGAGAGATGAGTCCGACTCGATGGAGCGCGGATCGTTGGGGTCGTCCGAGGCGTACTTGCCATCCGGCGCCAGTATGGAAGCGTAGTAAATGTTGCGCTCCGCCGGTTTGTCTGTCTTGGGATCATTGATCCCATAGCCAACTCCGAACTGATATTTTTTCCACGCATCATCGTCGAAATTGAGCAGGGTGGCGTGCGAGCGCAGTGCGGCGACCACAAGGATCTTGTCCTTGGGAATGCCGAAGCCGCGTTCCAGACCGGTCAGCGCGTTGTGGATGTGATCTGTCAGCATCTCTCCGTCGGGCGCTGTCATATCGAAGAGTTGCTTGATGGTCCGCCTGGCACGCAGCAGGGCGGTGAATGGCGCCGGGTTCCATTCGCTCTGACTATAGAACCAGTCGGATTCAGGCTCGGGCACATTCGGTGCTTCCGCTTGCGCACGGCGCGGTAGCAGACCCAACACGGCGGAACCGAACGCAGCGGCGGAAAGGAACTTTCTACGAGTCACTCCTGGAATGAGCATGAAACTAGATGTATCAGATCGAAGGGCCTGTCTAACAGAGGCAGGGTTCCTACCACTCTAGAAATGGCGGCCCAGGAAACCGTTGAGACCATGGCCAGGTTTTGATCCCCAGGTCTGGTAGAGGCCGAGGTAGGCGTAATTCTCCGTTTGTCCAACGACCGAATGCCCATAGCAAAATAGCAATTGCAGTCCAGGATTTTTGAAGTAGTAAAAGCCGCCGAGGTCGATCATGGTGGCGGATTGGGTCTGCGGGGTGGCGAAGCCTTCCTTGGCGTGGGAGAAAATTTCGCCGCCGAGCGTCCACCGCTTGCCAATGTCGCGCTGCAGCAGCCAGCCGGCAAAGGGGAAGTTGCGGTACTGGGTCTGATGGACAATCTGATATCCCGCGCCGCCGTAAGTGGTCCAATGTCCCCAGCTTTTTTGCACCCAGATCGGCAGCTTGTACCAGACGCGGCCTACGCCGAGACCCTGGGAGTAGCTGCCGGTGGGAAGCTCGAGCATGGTGAAGCTGCCAACTTCCGGACGACGCTTCGTTTCCTTCACAAAGCGGTACTTGATGCCTGTTTCCATATCGGTCAGGCCGTAGGCGCTGGGGCCGAATCCGCCGGGGAGATAGATGGGATTGTTGGAAGGGAGGATCGCTCCCCAGGGCAAAATGACATGGAGTTGCACGTTAGGGACGGCGCCCCAGTTGAACTCAAATGCCGGCCCGGTCGGGTCGGTTTCGACCGGCGTGCTGGACACCATGCCGAACTGATAAAACTCGTAGTGCCGAAACTCCACCGGCTCCGGGTCGTCGGTCTGAAACGGCGGACCTGCCCACAGCTTCGCGGTCGCGAGCAAAAACAGCGCCAAAAAAATGAATTGGCTGTGGTCACGACGGAGCTTCATGGATTCGTCCGAGTCCGATTTATTTCCCAAGCAACAAGTCCGCAAACAGCGGAAAGGTCAGCAAGACCCCAAGAAATAAAAGCAGAAATGCCACGGCATTCACTTTTGCGACGGCGACGGTCCGGTTATGCCAGCGGCGCGCCAGAATGAACCAGGTTACGAGCCACAGAAAAATAGCTGTCGAGGTGACGCCGGAGAGCGGACCCGTCGGCAGATAGAAGGTACAGAATCTCGCTACCGGTTTGGATGCATCGGCGACGACGGCGACGACGCTGAGAGCGAAACACCCAACCCCAGCGGAGAGAATTGCGGCGGCGGCCGGACCGTTGGGAAGTGAGGGTTTCGCTGGCACGGAGGCGATGGGTTCGTGTTGCTGCGGCGACGGATTCAATGGCTTCCTCCCATCCAATGGATCGCGGTACCGCCGCCTTGAATCGGCGCGTGATCGTCGATCTCGGCGCCAAAGTAACCTGCCACGCCGGCTGCGAAAAGAGCGACGATGACAAAAACCAGAACGGCCTTGCGAACCTGCGGATGTTCTCGGATCGACGAGCTGTACTTGATCGACACATAGGCGGCCATGGTGATGGCGATGGGAGCGAACCAGGCGATGTGTTCTTTCCATTCCATCCCCAGGTTGTGCCAACCGGCGGTGGCAGCGCTGGATTTCAAAAGAGCCTGCGGAAATTGCGCAAGATTGACGACGCCAAGCGGCGGAATGGCGCGATACCACGGGTAGACGAGATAGGCTCCCGACAAAACCGCAGCCCAGCCGAGCAGCGCGGTGCAGACGAAATAGAAACGCTGGAGCCGGTGGCCCGCGGGCGTGAGTTCAGGCGGACGCGTTTCGTAGACGGACCGGCAGAGTTCGACCAGAACGCCAAAGATCGCCAGCAGAAAGAAAACGCCAAAGAGCATTCCGTGGATTTGGGTGATCAGCGCGCGAAAGGAAGTTTCCATTCTATGTACCCCAACAGCGAAATTTGCGCAGCTTAATGAGAGTTGAGAGCAAGCCTGGAACCCCGCTTCGCGTCCAGACTTAGCGAGCCTGCGCCAACAATCAACAGAAAGATCAGTCCCAGCAGCATACTGACATCGGTTCGAGACTCATGGAGAGCGGCCCAGATTCCATGCTTGATCAGAAAGGGAAGCTTGGTTGTGAGCAGCGCGACCACGATGTCGATCAGCAAGGGCAGCGTCGCCAACCGCGTGAACAGTCCGATGAGAACCAAGACGCCGAACACAATCTCAACGGCGCCAACGAATGGAGCCATGACCTGCGGCGCGGGTATGCCAATCTTCGCAAACCTGCCAGCACCCAGCGCCGCGGGAAATAGAAACTTCTGGATTCCTTCCGAGAGGAACGCCCAACCTACCAGAACGCGGGCCAGCAGAATGCTCTTCTCATATCGATCCATTTGGCTTTTCATTGCTTCCCTCTTCTGCTCCGGTTTCGCTGCAACCTCTGACTTGGCGTGCTGCGCTTCGAAAATCCTCGGAACCGAGAGATTCTTTCCGGACGGAATTCTTACCAGAGGAAACCAGATTATCCGATTCTGCACGATATGGAGAAGAAGGCTCTTTTGCGCTCACCCGCCGAACATGGTAATGACGGTCGCATTCGACGGATGTACGCCGCTACCGCGAACGGACGTCGAGCGCTGAAAGATGCCAAGGAAAAGGTCCGCGAACTTTTCGGCGAGCTTTTTGAAAAAGACTACAAGGAGCCCGCCTTCTTTCCAACTCGCTTTACATGAGCAGCTTGGGCGGCGGAGTAGGATTGCGGTGCGGCAGCAGGCGGCGGCGATCGAGTTCTTTTCGCACCTCGGCCAAGCCATCGGCGCAGGCGTCGAAGGCTTCCGCCAGACGCGCGAACAGTGGAGCTTCCTGCTCGAACTCAAACAAATTGAACTGCGAGACGATGTAGTAGCTTTCCTTCCCGGCGCGTTTCAGCGCCTGCAAACTTTCCTGCTGATTGCGGCGCAGCCATTGGGCGGACTCGGGAAACATGCCGGCAAAGAACAGGCTGAAGTCGCCAATGTGCTTGCGCACTTCTCGTTCGCGAGGGAACGAATAGGCATCGCCATAAACCGGATCGGAAGCGACGAGCATGTCGCTGACTTCGCGCAGGGGGCGGCCGCGCCGGTCGCGGATGCGGTAGAGTTGCTCGGTTTCCGCAAAGTCGGTCAGGATGCCGGCCACATAACTCGAAATTTCGGCATCGTTCAGTTCGGAGGTCTGGCTATAACAGCCGTACACAATTTCCTCAAATAACTTCCGCAGTGGATTCTCGGCAGGCATCGGATTCGCAGACATGGGCAGCTCCTATCCGTGAAAGTTTCGGATGCAAGTTCTGGGACTTCGTGTTGTACGGGCCACGCACGTACGCCGTGACGCGTTGACGTTCCTTTCTGATGGCAATTCCAACAAGTTAGTGAGTACTTTACAAATTTTCAGGAAAAATTCAAAGAAAAATCAACTGCGAGAATGCATTTCGTTAGCAGTCGCAATGGATGAGTGCGATGGGAAGCGAGGATTCATGCTGGCCGTAAACGGCGCGACGAGCGGTGGTGGGAAATCGTCTCGCAGCAACCGCGAGATCCTTCGCTTCGCTCAGGACGACAAACTCACGGCCCCGCCCCAGCCGCAACGAGGCGGCCAGGCGGGCCCGGCATTCTATCGCGCGGCGCCGACGGTTTGCTGCTGGTTGGCGCCGAGTTCCGCGAGCCGCTTCGCCAACAACGATTCCAACTTTTCCAGGGCGGCGCTGAAGCCTTCAATGCCTTCCTTCAACTTGTCATGCGCCATGCGATTTTCCGCATGCATCTTGTCGAAGGTCGGCTTGTCAATGGTGAGCTTTTCAATCTGCATCGTCTTCGATTTCGCGGGATCGAGTCGGCGCGGCAGGTCCGCTTGCGTCGCCTCGAGCTCTTCAATCAATTTGGGCGCGATGGTGAGCAGATCGCATCCGGCGAGTTGCTGAATCTCACCAATGTTGCGGAAGCTGGCACCCATGACGACTGTTTTGTAGTCGAATTTTTTGAAGTAGTTGTAGATGTTGGTAACCGACTGCACGCCGGGATCGTCAGCCCCTTGATACTCCTTGCCAGTGTCTTTCTTGTACCAGTCGAGAATGCGTCCGACAAAAGGCGAAATCAGCGTGGCGCGCGCCTCTGCGGAGGCGATGGCCTGATGGATGCCGAACAGCAACGTCATATTGCAGTGGATGCCTTCTTTTTCTAGGATCTCCGCCGCGCGAATCCCTTCCCACGTGGAGGCCAGCTTGATGAGCACGCGTTCCCGCGACATGCCGCCTTGCTCATACTGCTGGATGATCTCGCGCGCCTGCTGGATCGATCCCTCGGTGTCATAGGACAGGCGGGCATCGACTTCCGTCGAAACGCGACCAGGAATAATTTTCAAAATGCGCTTGCCGAACTCTACCGAGAGGCGCTTAAACGCCAGATTGGCAACATCTTTGTCCCTGGCGTTGCCGCCCAGCTTCTTCTTGGCCGCCAACAACACCTCATCCATGATGGACTGATACTGCGGCAGTTGCACCGCAGTGGTAATCAGCGAAGGGTTGGTGGTGGCGTCCTGAGGCTTGATCTTTTCGATCTCCTGAATCTCGCCTGTATCGGACACGATCACGGTCATTTCACGAAGTTGCTCAAGCTGGGTCTTCGACATCGTTTCCTCCTGAGTGGGCCTTTTCCGCAGTGAAACTTCCGCAGTGAAACCGCAATTCCAAAAACGGATCGCCCTAAATGTATTAGACGCCGCAAATTGCCGGCGGAATCATAGCCACCGGCGATTGCATGGAATTTTGCGGATTGACTCGGTTCCGATTTCCACGGCTTTTCCAATTCACTTCCAGTGTAAAGCGGATTCCCTCTTGCGTGTGCTGTGCGGTCCACCGACTTCGCTGAGGCCACGCTCCGCACAGCGAAGTGAAGAATCCAGACAACATGCGCCCGAGTTACGCTGCGATTCGCCTCTAGGTTTTTCGCTCCGCTCCGAAGGACTCATCTCTCTTTGACTACGCCGTCCGTACATCCTTCTAATTCGAGGTGGATGCCTTGAAATTGTCCGCCAGCAATTGCAAAATGGCCTGCGGTTCGTGGCTTGGAATCACGTAGTCCACTCCCTCCAGCGCGAGGTCGGGAATGGGCGACAGAGCGACGATGGGAACATCGGGCCGAATTTCGCGAAGCTGGCGCACGACGGTTTCAAACGACAGATCGGAAAGATCGACATGCACGACAACGGCATCGACGTTGGGAAAGCGCTGAAAGAGCTGGACGCCGGATGCGCCGCTATAGGCGGTGATCACGTTGTGTTTGGAGGTCTCGAGCACCAGCTTGCGCGCCGAGAGCCCTTCGGGTTGTTCGATTTCAATCATAAGTACGATCAAGCGCATTCTACCTGCCTCCCTGCCTATCTTCAGATGCCAGTACGGAGGAGAGAGCGGCATGACAGTCGTGTGGACGATGCCGTGATCCTTCAGGCGTTTTCGGCAATCACGGAATTGCGCAGCACTCCGAGGCCCTCGATCTCGACTTCCACCACATCGCCGGATTGCATGGGTCCAACGCCCGCAGGCGTGCCGGTGGGAATCAAATCCCCTGGATTCAACGTCATTGCAGCGGAGATGTACCGCAAAAGAACGGCGATATCGAAGATGAAATCCCTGGTTGAGCCGTGTTGCTTCACCTCGCCATTCAGCCGGGTGATCACGCTGACCCCGGCGTCGGGATCGACGGCATCGGAAACAATTGGACCCACTGGACAGAAGGTGTCAAAACCCTTGGCGCGCGACCATTGCCCGTCGGATTTTTGCAGATCGCGTGCCGTGACATCATTTACGATGACATAGCCGCGGATATAGGAGCGAACATCGTCGTCGGCACGCAGCTTGTGGCAGGCACGAGCGATGACGACTCCAAGTTCGCCCTCATAGTCCACCCGCTTTGAGATGAGAGGGATGCGAATCGCGCCGCCTGGCGGCAACAGAGACGAGGGCGCCTTGAGGAAGAGCAGCGGTTCTTTCGGCGCTTCATTGCCCAGCTCGGCTGCATGTTCGCGGTAATTGCGGCCGATGCAGACAATCTTCGAGGGCGTGACCGGCGCCAGCAAGGTGAGCGATGAAAGCGGCTGAGGAGGAAATTCCTTGATCAACCGACCTGCGTGCCAGTCTTCCGGCGGGGCGGCAATCACGCGCTCCATCCACAACTCTCTCCCGCGCAAGCTTAGTTCGCCGTACTGCGGACCTTTTTCCGTTTGAAAGCGACAATACTGCACAATGCATCTCCTTGGCGGTTGCGTGTCAGAGCTTCTAGGACGTCGGGACCGTGATTTCAATCTGTCGTGATCGAGCGCTTTCATTTCCCGCTGCATCCACAGCGGTGACCGTATACGCATACGTATGGCCGGGCTGCACATGCCGGTCGCGAAAGGTGGGAGCGATAATGGGCGCAGAGCCGTGTTCGGGCACAATCCGCCGCATCGTCTCGTTGAGAGTGACATCGCGGCGGTACACGCGATATTGCGCCATGTCCGGCTCCGTATTGGCGGACCATGAGAGGTCGACTTCCGCGCGGCCATCATTGATGGCCGCCGATACGGGAACCGCGACAAGACGCGAGGGCGCGCTGGGCGGAAATGTATCCAGCGTCGCCACATTAACGGATGGGCTGGGAACGCTGGCCACTTCAAGTGTGTGAGCCTCCTGCTGAAGTTGGACAATCCGGCTGACTGTATAGCTGTAGTGCCGGCCAAAGAGAACGCTGGAATCCAGAGCGATTCCCGGATCGATCCCAGCAGCCTTTTGATCGCGCACGGGGAGTAGACTGACCCGCAGTTTTTGCCGCACCGGCTCGACGGTCCTGGGCAGCGGGCTCGGATTTTTTGTCTCGGCGGCCTTGGAGGTCGCGGGAGCCGCTACGAGAGTTCTCTCGATCTCGATACTGGTTCCAGCTGGCGGGTTTGCGACCGGCTGCCAATGCAATACCACGCCGCGCTCGACTACTTGCAGCGATAGATTTTCTACAGGCGGCGGTGCTTTGCCAGCCAGAACCACCGCGATATTGGAGGGCCCCGCAGTTCTGCCATGCTTGTTGATGCCGAAGATGCTATACCGGAGAGGTTGGAGTGGACCCTCCGTTAATGTCACAGGCAGAGCGTCCGTAAACTGCGCGGGTTTGCCGGGAGCGGCGGAAATGGTTGCAATGGTCTGGCAGGGAGCGGTCTGCAACTGGCGGCAAATGCGGAACCGCACCATTCCCTTGAGCTTCAGCCGGTCGGTGTTTTCCTCTGGCGAGTTCCATTGCAGGCTTACCTGATTGCCAATGCGACTCGCCGTCAGGTCCGTGATCGGCTTGGGTAACTGGAGCGATGGAGGCTGCGGGCCAGCGGCCATGCCGCATCCCACGAGCGACATCTGCAAAGAAACTGCGCACGCAATCGCGAGGATAGCGACATATCCCACCCGCTGGAGAAGCGGCGGATTACAAGCCCCCGGGGACTGGATGCGGAACGGATTGCCGGATAAAAGTATTCGAACGCCCCGCTTCAAAAAGAAACTCATGCGATTTTCAGCCTAGCAGAGTTCCGACGGTCTATACCGGCGCCATGCGCCACAATGGATGGCGCGGCGTTGCCCAGAATTTGAAAGACGCGCTCCAAGAGCAACGCGGTCGCGCGCGGCAATTGGAAATCCGTGGAGCGAGTTGACCGCCGTCGCTCGAAGGGCACTCTGTTCCAGTTTGGCGGACCTTGCGAATATCCGCGCCTATGCCGGCAGGATCTGCTGCAAAGCATCGAGCAGCGTGGGATGCTGGAACACGAATCCGGCCTGCAGCAGCCTGGCGGGAATGGCGCGGGTGCTCGACAGCAGGGCTGCGTCCGCCATCTCGCCAAATGCCAATCGTAAAGCAAACGCCGGCACGGGCGCGATGGCCAGCCGGTGCAGATGATGCGCCAGTGTGAGTGTGAACTCGGCATTGGTCACCGGGTTGGCGACGACATTGACGGGTCCTCGAAGATCTTGCCGGTTCATGCAGAATTCGACGATTTGGATAGCGGCGGGAAGTGAAATCCAACTCATCCACTGGCGTCCGCTGCCCAGGTTGCCGCCCAATCCCATGCGAAACACGGGAAGCATTTTGGCCAAAGCTCCACCCTCACGCGCGAGAACCACGCCGAGGCGTAGATGGACGACACGGATTCCCAGGTCGGCGGCGGCCTGAGCTGCCGCTTCCCAATCCCTGCAAACTTCAGGTAGAAATCCGTCGCCGCAGGATGAGTCTTCTGTCAGAATTTCATCTCCGCGGTTCCCATAAAAGCCGACGGCGGAGGCGCAGAGCAGAACCTCTGGCCGGTGTTCCAAGTGGGATAACAATTGAACCAGAGATTGTGTTGTTTGTACCCGACTTTGACGGATTCGCTGCTTCTTGGCGTCTGTCCATCGGCCTTCTGTGAGATTGTCACCCGACAGATGAATGGCGGCGCGAATGCCGCTCAGCTGGCGCATCCCCTCTCGAAACTCGAATCGATATGGATCCCAGAAGTACGCCGAACTTCCGAGCTGAGCGGTGTGCCGGACCAAAGTCGAACAAGGAATGTCCTGAGCCATGAAGTGGCTTCGCAAGGCTCTGCCCACCATACCGGAGGCACCGGAAATGAGGATCTGAGGGAAGATTTCCATTTAGTTAGGCAGCGTGTTGGGCATTCAAACTATATTCAAACCACATTCAAACCAATGGACAGTTGGATGCGCAAAAAAAGGAGAGGCGAATCTGGTTGTATGACGGCACGAATTACTTTGGTAACGATGATTTTATATTATCGAAGCATATTTAAATCCTGTAAAAAAGATCGCGCGGATGCAACCAAGCATCTAAAAACTATTAGGAGAAGGTTGAGATGAAAGAAGCGCCAGTTGCATCTAACCTCGCGAACCAAATCGATCCGGAGACCGCGGAATCCTTTATTGGGGAAAAGAAGATCGGCGAAAGGATCAAGCGTCTTCGTCTGAAGAAGTCCATGGGACTGGTGGAGATGGGAAAGCACACGGGCTTGTCCGCGAGCTTTCTGTCGCAGCTTGAGACTGGCAGAGTGGTCCCGACACTGCGGAACCTGGCCCGGATCGCCATGGTATTCAGCAAGGATCTCTCCTATTTCTTCGATCCTGAGCCGCGCACGCTGTTTCGAGTGCACCGCCAGTCGGAACGCGTGCGGCTGCCGCAGAGCGGTGTCAACGATCCCACTTATTTTTTTGAAAGCCTGGGATATTTGGTGCCGGACCGCACCTTGGACCCGTATCTGGCCGAGTTTATTCCCTTGAAAAAAAACGTCGAGGTGCGCTCTCATGTACATCCGGGATTCGAGTTTCTGTATGTACTGAGCGGGGAGATGGATATTCGCCATGGTAGCCAGAGCTATATCCTCAACTCCGGGGATTCAGTGTATTTCGACGCCAGCACTCCGCATAGTTACCGCTGCGCCGGAACGGAAGCGGCACGGGTCATCATTGTGACTCAGCACCAAGTTGTGATGGCGCAGCCATCGATGAATCTGCGGCCGATGGGAACCTCCGTCGGCGGAGCATTCCGTAGCGGCGCACCCACACCGCAAGAAAAACCGGAGCGGGAGCCACGAGATCCTTCTCCGGACTCTCGACGGATGGTGCGCACGCGCGCGAAGCATACTGGCATTCGCGATGCGGAGTTGTCCAACTGATCGAACACTGCGCGAGCGAATCAGTAAAACTTCAGCTCAGGAACATGGCATCCACGTCTTCCCATGTGTTCACGCGGCGGTAGCCTAGTGTGTGGATATTGTGAGGCGCGGTGAAGAGTATGCCTTCTCCGCGGAACGCGGCCAGGTTTCGAGGCATATCATCGATCAGAAAATCGGCGTGCAAAATGCTTTTATCTCCGCAGAAGACGAAATTCTGCGGCGAAAGAAAATCAAAGTGGCGGCGCAGCCAGCGATACTTCGAACCGAAGGAATTGGGGAAGGCCATGGCGGCGGTCGCGATGAAGACCTCATACCGCCTGCTCAGTCGCAGGAGCACATCCTGACTGCCGGCAATGACGGGGATGTCTTCGAAAAAGCTATCGCTCACCAGGTAGGAATCGATGAGAGCGATCTCCTGCGGGGGAAGCACTTGCCAGAGCCATTTGCCGCGAATGTCCATCTTGGTGAGCGATGTGTTTTGTTCGCGGCTGTAGCGGGCCAGCAATTCCTCCAGCGTATCCGCGATTACTTCGTCCATATCCACGGCGATTCGCTGCATACGGATCCGGCGTTAATCCTCTCGCGCGGAAGGACCGGAGCCGGTAGCCTGGGAGGGCGCGGGACCCTTGGCCAGTCCTGCCGGTTTTTTCGATGGCGTGGGGAGATGGATGGCATCGCTCAAATCGACAGCCGGGTTGTAGTAGAGAAAACGTCCGCAGGATTCGCAGAAATGCACGGAGTCCTGGCGAATTTCATTCCATCGCTGCGGCCGCAGCATCATCTGGCAAGCGGAACAGCGCTGTTGTTCCACGCTGGCAACGGCCTGTTTGCGGGCGGCGGAAATGCGATCGTATTCGGATAGCAACTCTGGATCCACGGTCTGCCGCACCGCATCGCGTTCACGATTCAGTTCGGCAAGCGTCGCCTTGTCGCGAGCGCGTCCGAGTTGAGCAGCAACCTTCTCATCCTCGAGCGCCTGCAGCTGGTTGGCCTGGGTCTCATGCAGCAATCTCTGCCGCACTTCAAGCGCTTCGGTTTCCATGAGGCTGGCAAACTCGAGTTCGTCAATGCGGTCAATTTCGTGTTTGCAGAACGCGATCTGATGTTGCAGCGCCTTCATCTGGCCATCGCTCTGAACATCGTCCAACTGAGCCTGATAGCGGGCGCTTTTTATCCGCAAATCTTCCGTGTCGGACTCCATGCGCCGCCGCGCGGCGGTTTCTTTTTCCAGCGCCACGGCATTCTGCTCCAGGAGGCGCGCAGTATCGAACAGCGCTGCTTCCCGCACCTCAATACGGCTGGTGTACTGGGAGATTTGGATGGTCAACACGCGGGCTTGCTGTTCGAGTTCCTGCAGATGGACGAGTTTTGCAAGCTCTGCGTGCATACGAGAAGTGTAAAAGCGCAGTCTAGCACGGACGCAATCGTCGGCGCTAAACGCGGCCGACTCAATGGAGCCGAAACTGGCAAAACAATGGCAATGCTCGCAGATTTCGACTGGAGGCAGAGGTCGCCAGCGTCTAGGCAGTTGCACGGTCATTACAATGAATGCTGGAGTTTGGTCACCCATGCGAAGATCGCTTTTGTTGGCAGGCTTATTCCTCGCGACGTTGAGCTCGCTGGCGCAAACCGAGCCGCACGGCGGTAGTAAGGCCTGGACAGTAGCCGATATTTGGCGGGGTGGCGGTCCTACCGGTACACCTCCTCGTGAATTTCTTTGGAACCCTGACGGCGCCAGTGTCACGTATTTGTCCGGAGATTTCGAGCATGGCCAGCCGCACGATGTGATCACGGTTAACGCCGCAAGCGGCGCGGCTTCCGTGCTGGTACCGGAAACCAGGCTGGCGGCCATCTACGGTGTGAAAAACGATGAGCGCGATCGCGACCATCGCGATCGCTATGGGCTATCGAGCTATCACTGGTCACCCGACGGCCAGCACCTGATTTTCGACAACACCGGCACGCTGTGGCTCTACGATCTGCGAAAGGCCGCTGCCGTACAAGTGACCAATACCGGCGTGGGCAGCGGCGACGATCCGAAATTTTCTCCCGATGGCCATTCGATTTCCTTCATCCGCGGCCATAATCTGCACGTGATTACGCTGGCAGGCCTGCACGACAACGCGCTGACGAACACTTCCGAAGCGACCCTGCTGAATGGCGACGTGGATTGGGTGTATGAAGAGGAGTTGGATGTGCGCAGCAATTATTTCTGGTCTCCAGACTCGAAACACATCGCGTATCTGCAAATGGATGAGGCAACCGTGCCCACCTATCCCATTACCGACTGGCTGCCGGATCAGAGCACGGTCGATCAGCAGCGTTATCCGCAACCTGGAGATCCAAACCCAGGCGCGCGCATCGGGGTTGTGGCAGCGAGTGGCGGAGACACGCTGTGGATTCATGTGCCGCTGGGCCAGCACAACGATTATGTTCCACGCTTCGGCTGGCTCGACGACCACCACGTATGGATTGAGGTGCTGCGCCGCGATCAACGGCGTACGGAGTTATTTTTCGCGGACACGGAGACTGGGGCCGTTCGCAGCATGCTGAAGGAGACGGCCAATAAATTTTTCGACGAAGCCTACGATGTGCGTTTTCTCAAAGACGGACAGTTCCTCTGGAGCAGTTGGCGCGACGGTCAGACGCAGCTCTATCTCTATCGGTACAACGCCAACGATCCGTTGGCGACTGATGCAACACAGGTGCGGCAACTGACGCACGGCGACTGGGAAGTGCTGAGTGTTGCCGGCATCGACGAGAAGCAGGGCATCGTCTACTACACATCCAATGAGACGGACGTGCGCGAGGAAATGCTGTGGGAGGTGCATTTCGATGGCACGGGGAAAAAACTGGTGAACACGTTTCACGGTGTCCATCACATCACTCTTTCGCCTGATGCAACGCACTATGTCGATTCAGCATCGAGCCTGACGCACCCGCCCACGGTCAGCGTTTGCACCATTGCCGGCCCATGTATACCTTTCTGGCAATCGCATCCACTCGACGGCTACACTCTGGTCGCGCCGATCATGTTCACCGGCAAAGCCGTCGATGGCACTACGCTGTATGGTGAGCTGCTTTTGCCGCCGGATATGCATCAGGCAGCGACCGTGCCGCTGATCGTAAATGCCTATGGCGGACCGCATGCGCAAATCGTCCGCGATGAATTTACCGAGGAGGGTTCGGTGGGCGAACAGGGGGTTCTGTTCGATCAATTGTTCGTGCAACACGGTTTCGCAGTGCTCCACGTGGACAACCGTGGATCGGGCAACCGTGACCGAATGTTTCAGGAAGCTGCCTATCGGAATTTTGGACCGGTGCAATTGCAGGATCAGCTGACGATGCTGGACCAGGTGCTACAGACATATCCGCAGGTGGATGCAAAACGACTGGGCTGGTGGGGCTGGAGCTGGGGCGGCACCTTTACCCTGTATGCGATGACGCACTCCGACCGCTTCGCGGCGGGAGTGAGCGTGGCTCCCGTCACCAACTGGCGGCTGTACGATTCCATCTATACGGAGCGCTATCTAGGCTTGCCCAATGAAAATCAGAAGACGTATGAGGACGATTCCGTCGTCAACAGCGCGGCGCGCCTGCATGGAAATCTGCTGATGGTGCAAGGTACGGGCGATGACAACGCACACATGCAAAATGCGATCCAGATGATTCAGCATTTTGTAACTGCAAATGTTTCCTATCGATTGCTGCTATATCCGGGCAAGACACATTCGCTTGCAGGAGAAGCTGCGCGGACCCATCTGTTTGGCGCCATTCTGCAACAATTTGAAACTACCCTGCGGCCCTCGGCAGCCGGTAACTAATCAGGAGTCCTTCATGGCTCATCCAGCGGAAAACCCACATACTTACGATTTGGTGCGCGGACGCACCACGATCGGCGATTTTGAGCTGACCATCTGCACGGATGGAACGTATCTTCTGGATGGAGGCGCGATGTTTGGCGTGGTGCCCAAGCCGATGTGGGAAAAGCGCGCGCCCGCGGACGAACAGAACCGGATCCTGCTGGGCGCGAACACGGTGATCGTCCGCACCGGCCGGCACACAGTTGCAATCGAAACAGGGCTGGGCAACAAACTGAGTCCGAAGCTGCGCGAAATTTACAAAACCAGCGAACTGTTGCCAAAGAGCCTGGCCGCAGCGGGCGTGCAGCCGGAGGAGATTGACATCGTCATCAACTCGCACCTGCACTTTGACCACTGTGGTTGGAACACGATAAAAAGCGAGTCCGGGGAGATTGTGCCGACATTTCCGAATGCCCGATACTTCGCGCATCGCGGCGAAGTCGAGCATGGCCACAAGCAACTGGAGCGCGATCGCATCAGCTACATCAGCGACAATTACGATCCGTTGATTGCGTCCGGGCAAATGACGCTGATTGAACCGTGCCAGTCGGGCAGCGTGGTCGAGATTGTTCCGGGAATTAGCTGCGAATTATTTCCCGGCCATACGGCGCAGTTGATGGCGATCCATATCGATTCGGGGGGCAAGCGGGCTACGTATATCTCTGACCTGCTGCCGACCAGCGCGCACCTGGATATCACGTGGGTGATGGGGTACGATTTATATCCTTTGACGTGTATTGAAGAGCGCAAACGTTTCTATCAGCGCGCTATTCCGGAGCAATGGCTGGTGCTGTTTACGCATGATCACGATCATCCGATGGGAACCATCCGGATAAATGACAAGGGCAAGCCGACATTGGTTGCTGTCGATGAATTACTGTAACTTAAACAGTTTCATATCGAAGACAATGTAGCCTCACAGCTTCGCCAATAAAGAATTTCCTACGGGAGAGCCCAGTCCGGTGCAGGCATCCCAGCCCACTGCTGCCTTGTAGGCTCCATTGTTGCCTTGCGTGATGTCTCGAAATGCGGCGCTGCCCAGCAAGGGGTAAATCTGCGGATTCAGGAACCCCACCGGCTTGCCGAGCTTTTGATTCAGCAATGCGATGAGGCCTGCCCACAGCGGAGCGACCGCGCTGGTGCCGCCGACTACCTCACTCTGCCCATCCACCAGAATCGAGTAGCCGGTTGCCGGGGCTGCGTCACCGGCAACGTCGGGCACGCCTCGACCGCTGCCGCCATTGGTCACCGCTGAGACATTCGCGTTCTGTTGCCAGGATGGCAGGGTGAATACGGCGCTGACACCGCCGCCGGTGGCGCCACCGCTTTGCGCTTCATCGTTCCAGACCACTTCATTCGTCAATGCGGTTCCGCTGACGGTGATCCTGGTTCCTCCACATGCGAGCACGTGAGGGCTGGACGCGGGAAAATCGACATGATTGGATCCATCGCTGACACCATCTGTTGAACCGTTGTCGCCACACGCAACTGTAATAGTTACACCGAGCGCGGCTGCCGACTGGCAGGAGTCGTCGAAGGCGGTCATTGCCTGCTGGGTCCAACTGGACTCCGGGCCTCCCCAGCTAATGGAAATCACGGAAGGATGGTTAGTTTTGTCGTGGACCGCGGTCGTCAGAGCATCGAGAAATCCCTGATCCGTGTTGGGCGTAAAGTACACGGCGATTTTCGCCGCGGGCGCAATGCTCGCCGACACTTCAATGTCGAGCATCACCTCACTGTCGGCGCCGTTAGGGTTGGTGGGCGAATTTTGTCCTCCATCGACCGGCACCGCGACCACTGTGGGCGGGGTGATGTTTTGCTGTTGAAAATACTGCTGGATGTCAGTCGTGGTGAAGCCGCCGCCGAGTTCGATGATGCCGATGGCCTCACCAGTGCCGTCCGCATCCGCAGGAAAGCTGTAGAACTGGGCTACCTGGCGGGGCAAATAGCTCTGTGCGCCTGCGGCTGCTGGACGCAAATCTTTCAATCGTCGAAGATGCGACCGCGCCTGCGGCCGTGTGTCGAGTCCAAGCACAGCGTCGACCAGCGCAGCGTATTCCGCTGGCAAGCTGATCGCCTGCGTATGGATTCGGTATCGCTGTCCATTATGTTCGACTTGCTGCATTTGGGTTTGAAATGCTTGCTGCATCTGCTCCGCTGTGCCGGAGAGCACGAGCGTGCGGCGGTCGAGGCTTGACGCAGGTTCATCCACAGACAGGCCGTATGCGGATGCGAATGCGCGCAGTTGATCGAAGGCTGCCGGGTCCGCGGCATACTGGCTGGAAAATTCTTCGCGCGATAAGTGTCGCCCTTGCAGGCTGGCGAGATCGAGCGGCTGCTTGCGTTTCACGATGAGAGAAACGCGAATCTGGTCAGTGGCAGGTGTTGGACCCATTACGCGCGCACCGGCGGGAAGTTTGCGATCTCGAAATGGAAACGAAACACGCGAAGAACGGTCGGATGAGGGATGCATCGGGGGTGTCTCCTGTCTTGATTCTCTTCTTAGAGAGATGCGGGACGAGCGGGATAGGGTGGATGGCGCATATCAGCGTCCAGATTGGGAAGAAGAGGCGCATTTCTGAAGGCGCGGCTTCTTTCAATGGCTTCTGTTCGCCGCGAGTGCTAGACTTGGGCAAATTTTAGCCTGAATTATTTAAGGAAACGAAAACAATGAAGACACGTGTTCTTTTTGTCATTCTTGCCATTTGCCTTGGCACAGCCTCCGCGCAGCAATTTACAAACACCAACGATTCCGTCGTCAAGATGGTGAAGGCGGGAATGAGCGACAGCATCGTGATCTCTACGATCAACTCACAGCCGGCCCATTTTTCACTTACCGCCAATGATCTGATCGCGCTGAAACAGGCAGGCGTTTCCGATGCCATAATGTCCGCCATGATCGCAAAGAGCAGCCCCGCTGCGGCGCCGTCCGCCGCGACCCCACCAAGAAGTGGGGAATATCCAACCGATATTGGCGTCTATTACAAGCAGAAGGGCGTTTATACGGAGCTTCAGCCGGAAGTGGTGAACACTAAGACCGGCGGGTTTCTGAAATCTCTGGCGACCGATGGAATCGTCAAGGGGGACATCAACGGGAACATCCAAGGAGAGCACAGCCCAACCTCGATCACCTCGCCACTAGAGTTCTTGATTGTCGCCCGAGACGGCGATGACCCGATTGAATATCAACTGCTGCGCCTTCACGCCAAGTCGAAATATCGCGAATTTCGGTCCGTCACAGGCGGGGTGTTCCACGCCTCAACAGGAGCCTCTCGCGATGCCGTTGAGTTCAAAAGCACCAAAGTGGCCCCGCTAACCTACAACATCACTTTGCCTGCCCCATTAGCACCGGGCGAATACGGATTCATACCGCCCGGAGCATTCACGTCGCGCAACCTAGCGTCTAGCGGAAAGATGTACACCTTCACTTTGGTCGAATAATACGAAGCCGGGTGTAATACGAAGCCGGGTGCCGATTTCTACAGTCCAGTCCTACTGGCGATGCGTGGCCGGGGATGCTTCAGCTCTTCGCGCTGACTTGCGTCAAGGGCGAAATACTCCATCTGACCCTTTTTATAGCGGGATGTTGCCGTGTTTTTTGCGGGGCAGGGAGGATGCAGCGTTGATCCGCTGCGCGTGCGGAATTGTTCGGGTTACATCACGTGGCGATGGAACAGGCAGTCTTCCTTTTGGGAAGGACAGAGCCAACCGGCGAGGGCACAACCGAGCAGAATGGCAATGCTAACGCCGCCAATGATCAGGGGTACCAGCGGTTCATGACCGTGCCACCACCCACCGAATGCCGCCAAGTTGGCCCATGCCATAAATTTTTCTCCAGTATCGGAGTAGGTTCCACTATCGAGTAGGATTCCATTGTACGGAATTAGGTTGACTTAACCAACAAAAAAAGAATCTAAGGCATCGTTTGTGGAAAAGCCTTCATCTGTTTGAAAAATCGGAGGATGGGGAGGATTTCCCCCGCGGAAGAGATTGCGCCGGAGGAGTTTGCGCTGCTGTCAATTTCAGGCGCACAATGAAGGCGAAGGATTAGCGAAGTTTCTCATGCTTTCCGACCAGAATTCGGAGGAACCACGCCGTGGTTCCACGGCGCCGCGCGTGCGCTGGCTCTTTCTCGATCTGAATTCCTATTTTGCCTCCGTGGAACAGGAGAAAGAACCCGCTCTGCGCAATCGGCCTGTGGCGGTGGTGCCGTTGATGGCGGATACCACCTGCTGCATTGCAGCCAGTTACGAGGCGAAGGCGTACGGCGTGAAGACGGGAACGCAGGTGGGCGAGGCCAAGCGCATGTGTCCGGACCTAGTGCTGGTCGAGGCGCGCCATGAACTGTACGTCGACTATCATCGGCGCGTGGTGGAAGCAGTGGAAAGCTGCGTTCCGGTATCTTCCGTGCGCTCGATCGACGAGATGGCCTGCGAGCTGATGGGACGCGAGCAACCGCTGCTGGCGGCGATGGACCTAGCTCGACGCATCAAGGCAACGATTCGAGAGCACGTGGGAAGTACGTTGCGATGCTCCATTGGTCTGGCGCCAAATCGCTACCTGGCCAAGATCGCCTCCGACATGGAAAAGCCGGACGGCCTGATCGCACTAACCCAGGATTTGCTGCCGCATGCATTGGTGCGACTCGCATTGCGCGACATGGTTGGGATTGGCAAACGCATGGAGCGGCGTCTGAACGCACACGGCGTGCAAAGCATGGCGGACCTGCTGGCGCTGACGCCGGAGCAGCTGGGACAGGCGTGGGGCGGAGTGCAGGGCGAACGGCTGTGGCATTGGCTGCGCGGAAAGGACTTCCACGATGCCGAGTTGGAACATGCAAAGTCCATCGGGCACCAGCATGTTCTGCCGCCGGAATTTCGCACCCCCGAAGGCGCATATGCCATTGCGCACAAATTGCTGCATAAAGCGGCGATGCGACTGCGGACGCAAAAACTGTGGGCCGCGGGCATCGCGCTTTCCTTGCGATTCACCGTGCCGAACCATGCTGCGAGCGGAAAACACGGGTCAGGAATTCCCCAGCGTGCGTGGGGAGAGCAGTTGCGCCTGGTGGAATGCCAGGATTCACAGACGCTGATTGAAGGCCTGCGAAAATTGTGGTCGATGCGTCCGGTGGGTGCGATGTACGAAAAGCCATTTCTGGTGAGCGTGACGCTGATCGACCTGGTGCCGGATGCGCTGCATACGCTGAGCCTATTCAGCACGCTCGATCGCGAAGCCAGCCGCGACCAACTGGCCGCGACGATGGACCAATTGAATCACAAGTACGGGACGGAGACGCTCTACTTTGCCAGCATGCACCTGGCGCGCGCCGCTGCGCCGACGCGCATCGCCTTCCACACGATTCCGGATCTGTTTTAGACATATTGCTCGACTGCGGTTCCGCATCTCCGAAATCGGATATGCGGTGAAATTTAGTTGCCGTCGGGGGGGGACGAGGGAGAGACATCAGAAGGCGATCCTGCGCTCGCCTAAAATTCCTGCAGAGAGCCCAGGCGCTGAGTCGATCTGGCTCTGTTGACACCTTGATGCGCGAGAGTTGCGGAGAGAGAGGCATCAGGAACCACATTTGTGCCGGAAAAGCGGCGCTTCTCTCGCCGCGATAAAACTGCGGAAGAAAGGGATTCTGCTGCGGCTCGACAATGCGGGCGGCGCCGATTTCCTGGGCCAGCAGCGTGGCCAGGGTGGATTTGCCGGCGCGAATCGGCCCCTCAATCGCGATCGAGCGTGGATTTTCGAATAGTTTTGCCATGGCGAATTCCTCTCGTAGTAAAAGCGAATGAAACACGAAGACCATCACGCGGCAATGGCCTCTGCAAGGGGTGGTGCGATACTCGGTGGGTACCCTCCTCTCGCCGATTCCGTTACACTCAAACGCGATGGCACCCGCTCGAATCTTCTCCATCGCGTCCGACGAAACGCCGCTTTTGGCCGCCAACCTGGGCACATCTCCCAGCGCCGGTGCAATTGCAGCGGCGGCTGTAGCGGCGGGCGTACTCGCCGCAGGAGCCTACGCGTACGCGGGAATGTGGCCCACGTCGCAGATCTTCGGACACTGCGTGGTGGCTGCGAAACGACCCACGCAAATTGCCCTGACGTACGATGACGGTCCCAACGATCCGGACACGTTTCGCCTGCTGGAAGTGCTGGCCAGGCACGAAGTTCGCGCAACTTTCTTCATGATTGGCCGCTTTGTTCGCCAGCGACCGGAGATTGCCCGTGCCGTGGCCGCCGCCGGGCATCTGATCGGCAACCACACCATGACGCATCCGCTGCTATTGATTCGACCGCCGAATATCGTCCGGCAGCAGTTGCGCGACTGCAATGCGGCGCTGGAGGATGCGCTGGGCACGCCTGTCCGCTGGTTTCGCCCACCGCACGGCGGACGAAGGCCGGATGTCCTGCGCACGGCTCGCGAACTGGGACTGATGCCCGTCCTGTGGAATGCAATGGGCTACGATTGGAAGCCGACCACGCCGGATGCCGTCGCGCGGAATATCCTGCGCAGTTTTCGCAAAAATATTCGGCGAGGATTTGCGACAAACGCGCTACTGCACGATGGCGGGCAGGCTGGCCTGGGACAGAATCGCAGCCATACGATTGCCGCAACCGACCGCCTGATCACAACCTGGAGAAATGAATTCGCGCAGCGCGGCGAAGTCTGCGAGTTTGTCACGCCGGAAGCGTGGGTGTAGAGAACGGATTGACAGATTCTGCATTCAAAAATAAAGTTCTTCGTCCTGAGCGAAGTGAAGGGTCCAGAAAGTGATCACGGCCATTACCAGGCGAATACTCTCTGGATTCTTCACTCCGCTGCGCTTGGTTCAGAATGACTCCATTTGCGATCCGAATACGGTAACCATCCATCCGCGCTAGCAGCTCTCGGCGGGACAAGTGCGATAGGACTGGGAAGCCATGACGCAACCGAGTGTCGAAAAAATCGGGCGAACGCACATACCTGAGCGTGGGGCGCTGCACGGCGTTGAGGAATTTGCACAGCGAAATGAAAACGAAGATGAGTTCTCGAGTCAGTGCCGACTGATGGAGGTAGAGGCTGAGAATCTCCGTTTGCAGCGATTGGTTGCAGAACTGCTTGTCAAGAATCAGAAATTGCGCGAACTACTTTGCGAAAGTGCAGGCGCTTCAGCCGCCGCAGCGAGCTTTTGCCGGAATGAGGCGTCGATGGAACCCATGCGAATCTCGTCGCGCTAGGCCAATCGCGCCGCCATCATCGCTTCCTTCGCAACGACCAGCGTCGCGCGGATTTCTTCTTCTCCATGGGCGATGCCGAGGAATGCCGCCTCAAATTGTGAGGGTGGCAGCCATACACCGGCCTCGATCATGGCGCGATGGAACGCGGCAAACTGATCCGTATTGGAGCGCGCCGCGCTCTCGTAGTCTGTCACGGCCTCGTCCGAGAAAAACCAGGTGAACATGGAGCCGACACGGTTGGTCGTTACAGCAACACCGGCATCGCGTGCAATGGTGGCCACGCCGTCAGCGACCGCAGCGGAAGTCTTTTCCAATTGGGGATATACGGCGTCGCGGTGATCGATCAGATATCCCACGGTGGCAATTCCCGCCGCCATGGCCAGCGGATTGCCGCTGAGCGTTCCTGCCTGATACACCGGTCCCAAGGGAGCCAGCATCCGCATGATCTCCGCGCGTCCGCCAAAGGCGCCGCACGGCAAACCGCCGCCAAGAATCTTGCCGAGACACGTCATGTCCGGCTGGATGCCGTAGAGTTCCTGCGCCCCGCCCAACGCCAGCCGGAAGCCGGTCATGACTTCATCGAAAATGAGGACCGCGCCTTCCTGAGCCGTGATAGCTCGCAGAGCTTCCAGATATCCCGGCTGCGGCGGAATACAGCCCGCGTTGCCGACCACCGGCTCGACGATCACGCAGGCGATTTGATTTTTATAACGGTTGAATGCTTCTTCCACCGCGGCAACGTTGTTGTACGGCAGCGCCAGCGTGTGCTGGATCGTTTCCTCCGGCACTCCCGCAGAGCCGGGAATGCCCAGGGTTGCGATGCCGGAGCCGGCCCTGACCAGCAACGCGTCGGAGTGGCCATGGTAGCAGCCTTCGAACTTCACGAAAAATTTGCGGCCGGTAAACGCGCGCGCCAGCCGGATGGCCGACATCGTGGCCTCGGTCCCGGAACTGACAAACCGCAGCATCTCCACGGAGGGGAATGCGCGGTGGACCATCTCGGCCAGATCCGCTTCGGTTGGCGTCGAAGCGCCAAAGCTCACGCCCCTGGCGGCTGCATCTTGAATGGCACGCACCACCTGCGGAGCGGCGTGCCCCAGAATCATCGGCCCCCAGGAGCCAAAATAATCCAGATAGCGGTTGCCGTCGGCATCCCACAAATAGGCGCCTTCAGCGCGAACGATAAACGGAGGCTCTCCACCCACGGCACGAAAGGCGCGCACGGGAGAATCGACGCCGCCTGGCAAAAGGGTTTCGGCCCGCTGTTGGAATTGACGGGAACGCTGCATAGTGCGCACGGATCGGGTCATCGATATTCAGTATAGAAGCGGTCTCGCCAGTGTCATTGCCGCAAGCGCACTACGACGCAGGGCTGGCAGCTACTGGCTGGTCTCGCGTGCGCGGCCAGGCTGCAGATATAGAAGACCGCGCCCAGAGGCCGACGCACGATTTCGCCGCAAACAGTCGCAGGAACCATCCCTCCGCGATGCTACACTGGTGCTTCTCGGTATGTTTTGGTTTCGCTGCTACCTGCCCCCTCCAACTTGTGTTCGGGCAACTAGATTCTGCGTATTCGGAACGAAACCTGCCGATATCCCGCATCCCGGAACGCGACGCCTGTGCCCAGTAAGTCTTCATCGAAGCCAACTCCCGCCATCACATACGCCGATGCAGGCGTGGACATCTCCAGCGGCGACCGCACCAAGCAGCGCATAAAGTATTTGGCCCAGCGGACCTTCAACAAGCAGGTGCTCAGCGAGATTGGCGGATTCGGCGGCCTGTTCAAACTGGATACGACGCGCTACAAAAATCCTGTGCTGGTTTCCAGTGCCGACGGCGTTGGAACGAAGCTGAAGATTGCGTTCCAGATGAACATGCACCACACCATCGGTGCGGACCTGGTGAACCATTGCGTGAATGACATTGCTGTGCAGGCAGCCTCGCCTCTGTTTTTTATGGATTACCTGGCGGCAAGCAAACTGGACGGCGACGTGGCGGAAAAAGTGGTTTCCGGCATGGCAGATGCCTGCCGCGCCAATGGCTGTGCCCTCATTGGGGGAGAAACCGCGCAGATGCCGGGGTTTTATCATGATGGCGAATACGATCTTGCCGGATTTATCGTGGGCGTCGCGGAGCGCGAAAAAATCATTACCGGGGCCGGCATCCGCGCAGGCGACTTGCTAATCGGCCTGCCTTCCACTGGATTGCATACCAACGGCTTTTCGCTGGCTCGCAAGCTGTTTTTTCAGGTGGCCAAATACACCCCGGACCAATATGTCAATGAGCTACGCGATAAGGCCGGCGTGGCCTTGATGAAAACGCATCGCAGCTATCTCAACATTATTCGCAAACTGACTGCGGCAGACCTGGTCGTGGGAATGGCCCACATTACCGGCGGAGGCATCACCGAAAATCTGCCCCGCATCCTGCCGAAACATGTTTCCGCATGCGTCGAATTGGGTTCCTGGCCGGTGCTGCCAATTTTTGACCACCTGCAAGCGCTGGGCAATGTGGAACTGGTGGAAATGTTGCGGACTTTTAACATGGGAATAGGTTTGATCTGCGCCGTCCCGGTTGAAAAATACAAGCGCGTCAAAACACTGTTAGACCGCGCGAACGAGCCTCACGCAGTGATTGGCAAGATTATCAAAGGCGATCGCCGGGTCCTGTATAACTAACTCCCCATGACGCGTCTTGGCATTCTTCTTTCGGGTCGTGGTTCCAACTTTCTGGCGATTGCTGACGCCATTGATCGCGGCCAGATCGCCAACGCAAGAATTTCCATTGTCATTTCCAATCGCGCGGAAGCGCCGGGCCTTGCCGCAGCCAGGGCGCGTGGCTTGGCGACCGCGGTGATTGAAGCCCGCGGACGGAAGCGCGCCGAGCAGGATGCAGAAATCATCGCTTGTCTGCGCCAACACGGCGTCGAATTGATCTGCCTCGCCGGATACATGCGCCTGCTGTCGCCCGAATTTGTCGCGGCCTATCCTCATGCCATTTTGAATATTCACCCGTCGCTTTTGCCGGCATTTCCGGGCCTCGACGCACAGCGTCAGGCGCTCCAGTACGGGGTCGGCATCACCGGCTGCACCGTGCATTTCGTGGATGACCAACTGGACCACGGAGTCATCGTATTGCAGCGCGCAGTCCCAGTGTTGGATGGCGACGACGAAGTGAGGTTGTCCGCGCGGATTCTGGAACAGGAACACCTTGCCTACCCGGAAGCCATTGCCCGCGTTCTCAGCGGAAATTACACGATTGCAGATCGCCGATATGTTGCCCGTGCATTGCGCAGCGCATCCCTGCTCGAGGAAATCAAGTGATCCGGTTCGTCAAAGCGCACGCCTGCGGGAATGATTTTCTCATCGTGGATGAACCTCTCGATGCAAGCCGCTATGCTGACATAGCTCGCATCGTTTGCGCACGCAACACAGGAGTTGGCGCGGACGGCGTCGAGTATCTGACGCTCGCCGACAACGGCGCGTATTCGATTCGGCTCTTCAATGCGGATGGCTCGGAGTCGGAAATCTCCGGAAATGGCACGCGCTGCGTGGCTGCATATCTGGCGCAAGAGGATGATGCCAACGAATTTTCCATTCGCACGCATGCAGGTGTGCGCCGCTGCCGCATTCTGCGGCGTAATCCTCCGCAGTACCTCATTTCCACCGAGATGGGGGTTCCATCTGTCACGGCGCAAACGGTTATGCTTAAGGACGGAACATCCATCGCGGGAGTCAATGTATCGATTGGGAATCCGCATTTCGTCGTTTTTGTTGACTCGCCCAATTTTGGATGCTTCGGACGTTCGTGGCAGCAGATTGGGTCGGAAGTTTGTGTCCACCCGGACTTCCCCAAGGGCACCAACGTTGAATTTGTGCGTGTAATGGATACAAATAGGATCGAGTTCCGTATTTATGAGCGCGGCGTGGGGCCGACGCTGTCTTCCGGCACCGGCTCTTCCGCATCCGCCGCCGCGAGTATCGAAATGCGAGGCGTTGCGCGACAGCTCACAGTAGTCGCTGAGGGTGGCGAACAAACGGTGGAATGGATGCGGAAGAGCTCGAACCTGCTGCTGACAGGACCGGCGGAAATCATAGCCCAAGGGAATTGCCTGCTCGTATGACCGCGCGCTCAACAACCCCAGGCGGAACTTTGAAGCCTGCCGTTCTTCCTGCGGCCCTGGGAACCGGCAATACTCTGCGGCTGGTTTCGCCAGCCAGTTGGTTCGATCCGGCCAAAGTGCAGATGGGGATGGATGCATTGCGGGCGTTAGGTTTCCAGCCGCAGCTGTCTTCTCATGCACTGGCCCGGTATGGACAATACTCCGCTGGAACCGCGGCACAGCGTCTGCAAGATTTACATGACGCCTTTGCGGACACTTCTGTCCAAGCGATCATTTGTAGCCGCGGCGGTTACGGATCGGCCGAGTTACTGACCGGACTTGACTTGGAACTTATCCGACGCAATCCAAAGATCTTTGTAGGATGCAGCGATATCACCAGTCTGCTGACGTGGCTGAACGACGCGACAGGTTTGGTGGTGTGGCATGGGCCGATGGCTGCCGGAGATTTTGCACGGGAAAATGGTGTTGACCTGGCCAGCTGGCAGGCGGCGCTCTCGCAGAATCACCCGTGGCAACTCCGGTCCGAAGCGGATATGCGGACGTTAAAATCCGGCCACGCAGAAGGAAAGTTTTATGGCGGATGTCTTTCCATGCTGGTCGCGTCGCTGGGCACGCCATATGAAATCCAAACAGAAGACACAATTCTGTTTCTCGAAGATGTGGGCGTCAAGCCCTATCAGATTGACCGGATGTTGTTCCAGTTGCGTTTGGCGGGCAAGCTCGATCGGGTGCGCGGTATCGTCTTTGGCCCGATGTTGGACTGCGTACAGCCGGGCACTACCGATGAATTGCTGGATTCAGTCTTGTTGCGCGTATTGGCGGACTTCCCCGGGCCGGTTGGCATTGGCCTGCGGTCCGGGCACGTTCGCGAACGCAACATCACGCTGCCGATTGGCGTCTCTTGCGAATTGGATCTGACCGGTACGCCCACCCTGCAATTCCAGCCGTCGGTCACCTGCAACGAAGGATGAGGATGAGCGAAGTCCAACATGGAGCGAGAAATGGTGAGGAGTCTCCGGCCCGGCACGTCCACCTGATCGGGATCTGCGGCAGCGCCATGGCCTCCCTGGCTGGCATGTTGCAGTTGCGCGGATGGCATGTGACCGGCTCGGACAAGGCTGCATATCCGCCCATGTCCGATCTGCTGGCGCAACTCCGTATTGCAATTGCACAGCCGTTTTCCGAAGAGAATCTGCAACCGCGTCCTGATCTTGTTATCGTCGGGAATGCGATTTCGCGTGGCAATCCCGAACTGGAATTTGTCTTGGACCAGCGCATTCCTTTCCGCTCTCTGGCGCAGGTGATTCACGAAGAATTTCTTGTCGAACGAGAATCTTTGGTGATCGCCGGTACGCACGGCAAAACCACAACTACCAGCATGCTGGCATGGATCTACGAAACCGCCGCAGTGACGAATGCCGCGCTGGCTCCCTCGTTCTTAATCGGTGGGATTGCGGAAAATTTTGGATCCAGCTTTGCGCTGCGCCAGACAAGGCCTTTTATTCTGGAGGGCGACGAGTACGACACAGCTTTCTTCGACAAGGGACCAAAATTCATGCATTATTTCCCGGACGCGTTGATCCTTACGCATGTTGAATTTGATCACGCGGATATCTACGCGGACCTGGAATCCGTGAAGACGGCGTTCAAACGCCTGGTCAATCTTGTCCCTCGACGGGGACGCATCGTCGCCTTTGACGGATCGAAAAATGTGACGGAGTGCGTAGCGGGCGCTTTTTGTCCGGTGGAGCGCTATGGATTTTCGCAGGATTCCACCTGGCGCATCGCGGATCTTGCCATCCATGGCAACTCCAGCAGATGGCGTATTGAGCGGAACGGGCAGCCATGGTTGCGGGTGGAGATGCCCATGATCGGCGAGCATAATGTGCTGAACGCGACTGCGGCTGCCGCTCTTGCCGCGGGCCAGGGTGTTCCCGCCGAGGACATTCAAACGGCATTGCAATCCTTTCGCAGCGTCAAACGCCGCCTGGAAGTGATTGCCGAAATCGATGGCATCACGATCATCGATGACTTCGCGCATCATCCCACGGCGATTCGCGAAACGCTGCGCGCGTTGCGTCTGCGATATCCGGGATCGCGCCTGTGGGCAGTCGTAGAACCGCGCTCGAACACGCTGCGCCGCAATGTTTTTGAGCAGGAGCTGACTGAAAGTCTTTCCCTGGCGGATCAGGTCATTCTTGCCGCCGTCTACCAGGCTATGAATATCCCAGCAGAGCAAATCCTTCACCCGGAACATATCGTGCAGGCTCTGCAGGTTCGTGGATGCCAAGCGCGACAGTTACCCGATGTCACTGCAATCGTCGACCATCTAACGACCCATCTGCGATCCGGAGACGTCGTCGCGATTCTCTCCAACGGCGGCTTCGATGGAATTTATCAAAAACTTCCAGTGTCTCTTCGCAACGATCCCGGACGCGCATGATTTCCGCAATAACAATCCTTCTCTACTACGTAATCCTCGTTCCAATCGGCGCGCTACTGGGTTTTCCGTGGACATGGATAACAGGAGACGTGACGTTTCTCTATCGCTTTTCCATGTGGATCGCCGCGTCCGGCCTGCGCATGGGAGGGATTCGCGTCCGGGTTGAAGGTTATGAAAATATTCCGCGGGGCGTAGCATGCATCTTTATGGCGAATCATGTGTCCAACCTGGACCCGCCAATGTTGATGCCGCTGATCCCAGGCCGCTCTGCTGTTTTCCTAAAAAAAACACTGATGAGAATTCCTTTCCTCGGCATCGCCATGAGAATGGCTGATTTTGTTCCGGTAGAACGCCGGGGCAACCGAGAAGATGCGAAAGAAAGTATTGACAACGCCGCGAAGGTCCTCGCGTCCGGCGTGCATCTCACTGCCTTCCCAGAAGGAACTCGCTCGCATACGGGGAAACTTCTTCCTTTTAAAAAGGGTCCCTTTTATCTAGCGCAGCAAACCGGCGCACCCATTGTTCCCGTATCGATTCATGGCACAGAAACCATGATGCGAAAAGGAAGTCTGCGGATCTTTCCAGGCGTCGCCCATGTACATTTTCATCCAGCCATCCGGGCCGCGGATTTCGCGACGCGGGAGGAATTGATCTTCGCCGTGCGGGAATCGATTGCCTCCGGGTTGCCGGAATGGATGCGCGGTTGACGGGACTTTGAGCGGGCTGAGGATCCACGAGGGTGCTAGGATGTACTCTTCAGAATGGCGTGGAAACCGCTCGCCATTACCTGATGGCGCTTGGACTGCGCTTGCTGAACATCTTTATAGGGGCCGATCTGCACGTGTAGGAACTTGTCGTGTTTCTCCGAATAGATTCCGGCGTGGAAGCCCTTCTTTCGCAGTTCAGCCACCAGCCTTTCCGCGTCTTTGCGATTGCCGATCGCACCCACCTGCACCATGACGCGCGGCCCACTCGCTCCGCTCGCTATTGTTTTTGCGTGCGCGACAGAAGGGGCGGGTGTCGAATGTTGACGAGCGACCATACCAGCCGGGTGGGTCGTTCGTGCAGCGGCTGCGGAATGGGCTTGTGCGGATACAGTCGATGGAGTGCGCTGTCTAGGTTGTGTGCCAACATTCCCAGCGCCACCCGCGCCCACGGCAGACTCGCTGAACGCAGCAGGGCGGTTCGACGGCATTTGCATCGCGGCCGATCCTGTCGAGTTGCCGGTTGTTTCCGCCGAGGCGATGGCAACGGGATGCTTCGAGGCACCTACTCCGCCGAATGAATATCCCAAGCCAAAAAACACGGCGGAGATCAGTGAGGCGGCAAAGAAAATGGCCAGGATCGTGCTGGTACTCCAGTGCACTTCCACTGAATCGTGAACGTCGAGATCTTGATCGCACAAGGCTGTCATCGTTATACATCTCCGCCAGATTTCGATTGGATGGTTTGGCCAACTTGCTTCAGGAGCGAGACCAGTTCCAATGGCAGCGGGAATACGATGGTGGTATTTTTCTCCGCGCCAATCTCGCTCAAGGTTTGCAGGTAGCGCAACTGCATGGTAATCGGCTGCTGCGCCAGCAGCGTCGCCGCTTCCACCAGGCGCTGCGCGGCGTTGAACTCGCCTTCCGCGTTGATGATCTTTGCGCGCTTTTCGCGTTCCGCTTCGGCCTGGCGGGCCATGGCGCGCAACATGGATTCCGGCAAGTCCACCTGCTTCACTTCGACGCTGACGACTTTCAATCCGTAAGGTGACGTGTGCTGGTCGATGATGGTCTGGATCTTCAAATTCAATTTCTCGCGATGGGCCAGCAACTCATCCAGTTCAACCTCGCCCAATACCGATCGCAGCGTTGTTTGCGCAAACTGCGAAGTCTGATACACGTAGTTCGACACCTCCACCACGGCCTTCGCGGCATCAATCACGCGAAGCGTGATCACGGCATTCACTTTTAGCGTGACGTTATCGCGGGTGATGATGTCCTGCGCCGGGACCTCCATTGCCTCCTGCCGCAAGGAAATGCGCACGATCTGATCGAATGGCCGGAAGACGAGAACAATCCCTGGCCCCTTCGGAGAACTGAGCAGACGGCCCAAACGAAAAATCACACCGCGCTCATACTCCTTCAAAATTTTGATGGAACTGAATAGATAGAAGGCCACGATGATGATGACGACCAGGACTGCTGTGGATGGCATGTTCAACTCTCCAGACGTATGGAACACTCGCCTTAGGTTGTATAGCACGGACCGCGAGGCAAGCTAACGCGAAACCGCATTTAGGAATCCCGCACGTCACGTTCGACTTCCAGTAGAAGTCCCGTGCGGTCACGGATGCGGACTGTTTCTCCGGCGGCGACCGCATCGTGGGAATGCGCCTGCCAGAGTTCTCCGCGTACCAACACCTGTCCGTTCGGATCCAGTGCTGTTTGCGCCACCGCCAGAGCTCCCAGAAGAGCTTCACCGCCGGTCTGCACTTTGGCGCGACGGGCACGAACAGCAATGGTGGTGAGAAAGATAGTAATCATGCCAAAGCCAATGCCCGCACCCAGGGCTGTCCCCAGGTGCACCCGCATCTCTGGAATCGGCCCATTGACCAGCGTGAGCAACCCGAAAACCAGGCAGCCGATGGCAGCCAGTCCAAGGATGCCGTGGGTTGCAAATTTTATATCCAACACAAACAGGACAAGCGCGCCGACTAGAAATCCAACCGCTGTATATTCCAGCGGCAATAGATTCAAAGCGAATAGTGAGATCAGCACCAGCAGAGTTCCCAGCGCGCCTGGGACGATGGTGCCCGGCGCGTTGAACTCCAGGTAGATCAGCAGCCCCCCCAGGATGAGCAAAATCACAGCGAGGTTAGGGTCCGTCAATGCACTCAGGATACGCTCTCGCGTACTCGGCGGCATGGTCTCCACATCGGCATCGCGCGTGTCGAGCACCTGCTTTGCGCCGCTGAAGCGTGTGATGGTCGTACCGTTCAGGTGATCGAGCAGTGTAGCCACGTTCGGCGAAATCACGTCGATCAAATGCATGTTGAGTGCTTCCTGATCGGTATAGGATTTGGAATTTCGCACCGCTTCCTCGGCAGCCTGCACATTGCGGCCTCTGCGTGAGACGTAGGAACGAAGAAAAGCAGCCGCATCGTTTTCAATTTTCTGCTTCAGAACCGCATCCATGGTTTGGCCTTCCAGGATGGGGTGCGAAGCGCCCGCTTCCGTTCCCGGAGCCATGGCTGCGACATCGGCGGATTCCAGAATGAAAAATCCGGCTGACCCGGCACGGCTGCCGGAGGGTGCCACATACACAATGACAGGGACTGCCGATTGCTCGATGGCGGTGACCATGGCGCGGGTGGAGGTGAGCAGTCCGCCGGGCGTGCCCATCTCGACCACGACTGCCTGCGCGTGGACGTCTGACGCGTGTCGCAGCCCACGCCGCAAATACGCCGCACTGATGGGTTGAATGGTATCGTGGAGCGGCAGCTCGATCACAACCGGGCGGGTCGGCGCCGTTGCTGCTCGTGACTGAGTAGTCCAACACGCTAGAATCGTCAGCCCGAGGCATATCACAAGCGCACAGCTTGTCATACAAATGCGTCGGGATGGATGCTTTCGCCCCGCTTGCATGTTCCCTCCGCCGCCACGCATCATGGTTGACCCTGTTGCGCCTGAATCGCCTGCAAAATACCCTTGGCCGCGCTGTTGCTCGGCTCGAGTTGCAGAGCGTCATCAACATTCTTCCGCGCGTCTAGCAAGGAATGCTGACTGAGTGCAATCCGCGCCAGCACCAGATAGGCCGCGGCATTCGGTTGAGTCTGAAGCGACTTGTTGGCCTCCTGCTGGGCGATTTTCACGCTGCCTGCATACTCGTGAACTTCAGAAAGGCCAGCATAGGCCGCAGCGCTGTTCGGGTCCGCGGCCACGGCAAGCTGAAACTGGCGTTCGGCCTCGAGCAGCAGGCCGTCGTTCACATATTCCCTGCCCTGCTGGCACAGTCTCTGGGCGCGTTCCGCAGCCGGCAGCGAACGCAGTTTCAGCGCATTCATCTGTTCAATGGCAAAAGCACCCTGCCGCAAAGAGCTTTCATCATAGGCGCGCGCAATGCGCTCCAGCGGTTCGTAATCCGCGCTGGCCGCATCGGAACTCGCCTGCGCAGACGTGGCGATATCGTCCGGCGCGGCTCCTGAAGCTTCTGGACTGGAAGCCGCACGGGTCGAATCGGTCTGGTTGGAATCGTCACTTCCAGAAATGGTTTCTTTCGCCGGCCCATTCTTCTCCGCCGCTGTAGCTTGAGACGGCGCCAAGGAAGAAGGGTCGTCCTTCAGGATCGTCAGGTTCTTGCGCAGATTCTGCGCTTCCTCATCTTGCGGGTGCAGCGCGAGGCACTGCGCCACGGCATTCAGCGCAGCCGGATAGTTTTTCTGCCGGCGCTCGGAGACGGCGAGATTGAACCAGTAGTCCGGGCTTTGCGGATCCATCTCGACAATACGTTGGAAAAATGCCGTACCATTCTGGCCTCGCCGATTGACTGCAATTCCCTCGTTATTCAAGACCTCCGGCATGGGCAGAACGGAAGCGATGGCAGAGAAATCCGCCTGGGCGTTGACATAGTTCCCGATATAGAGCGAACTGAGCCCGGCGTAGAACATCGCTTCGAGCGACAGCCGCCCTCCTTTGGGAACTTTGGCGAACGCCGCTTCGGCCTGATCGTATTGCTGGTTCTCAAAGTACGCGTGGCCGAGTGCAAACCATGCCTGGACGTAGCCCGGGCTGATCTGCACCGCCTTGTTCAGATGTCCGATCCGCTCCTCTACACCTGGTTCAACCGATCCACGAATATAGTTCTCGAATGCATCCAGGCGCAGATCCCGGCTGGCGGCGAGAAATGTCTGTTCGTCTAGGTTCAGCCTGGGGTTGACTTGCAGGGCAATCTTCCAGGCCAGCTCATCCTCAAGATTGATCAGCTGGTCGAGGTTGCCCTGCTCTTCCAGCGGGGGAGCCATGCTCGGGCCGTGCATCTCCAACACCCGTGCGGTCGCAGTAATACGCCCCTTGGCAACGGTGTAGTTACCGAAGACGACGTAATCGGCGTCCAGAGTTTGAGCAATGCGATAGGCGGTCGCCTGCGTCGGATGAAAATCCGCAGGCAGGCCCAGATGCTGCATCGCATAGCGCCGGTCTTCACGGCGAATGGTCAGGAAACCGGCGGAAGTCAAACGCTGGTCCAGAATGTCAGGAAACGATGCGCCAAGCCAGTCCAACCCAGCCTGACTGGAATTGTTTTCAAACGGCAGCACCCAGACCAGGTGTCCATCCCAGCCAGAATCCGCTGTCGACTGCGTTTGCGCGAAGGAGGGGAAAACCACCAGCACGGCAAGCGCGGAAAGAAGGAACCTCCGGCACAAGCGGGCCTCCAAAACGCGAAAAACGATTCTGCCTCTGGTTTCGGTCACGACACTCGTGATTATAGAGTTCGGCATGAGATTCAGCGGGAAAGTCTTGGCTGAAACGGCACTATCCGACGAGTCGTTGCTGCATACGCATGAAGCGGAACGGTTCGATTCGAAAGAATGGCCATTTGCGAGCGATCGAATAGCAGTACCGCTGTCCACAATCCCTGGCTATGGACCTGCCAGACCAAGTCGCCGTGCAGCAATTTGGCAATCAAAGCTGGCGGCAAATCGTAATGATAGTCAAAATATTCCTTGTTCCATTCGCCGTCGCCGAAATGAGACCAGGTGAGTGCGTTCGTCAGCTGATACTTCGTCGAAAATACCAACGCCGCATCATAGTTGCGCAACTGTGCCGCCGCTCCGATCTGCGTTAGAGAAAAATCATCGATCCTCACCACATGGACGGGCTTCCGCACATACCCAAGTTCCGGCTTGGTCAGCTCATCTGTGGCCGGCCATGCGGTCAGCACCGTCCCTCCGGGGGCGCGGTGCAGCACCTGTGCGATTGCCTGTTGCTGCATCACAATCAGGCTGCGATAGGTCAGGTTGTCCTCCGGGGTAAAACGGTACGGAGGATTGACGAACAGCCCCGCCAAAAAAGCGACTGCGCTGAGCGCGACGATCCATGGCCACTGCTCGACGCGCCGACGCCAGGTGGAGACACAAAGCAGCAAAATCAGAGGATAGAGCGGCAACAGATAGCGAGCCAGTACTGCCCCACCCATAACAGAAAAAAACAGCACGTTCGCCAGCAGGAGCAGCCCGATCTGGGCCTGCAAATTCCAGGAGACGCGCGGACGCCTGGTTCCATCCGCGCGCCGCAGCGCCGGCAAAAACATCGCAGCCACCATACATAAGATAGGCACGAACAAATTCATATAGATGGTGACTTGCATGAGTCTTTGCGCCAGTGCCAGCATGAATCGAAACAGATGCAATGTGCCGAGCGCGTTGTAGCGCACAAACCGCGGGTTGCCGAAGATATAGCCGGTCCGATGCAAATGGTAGGCATACCAGGCGCACAACGGCAACACAGGCAAGGCAAACTGCATCGCCGCGCGTCCGTGTCCACGAGCTACCTGAGGCTTGCGGCGCATCTCCCATACATGCCATCCAGCCAGCGTCAGCGGCATCAAGATGGCGGTTTCTTTCGACAGGGCTGCCAGTGAAAACCACAGCGCAGCAATCCAGCCATTGCGCGCGGAAGGCAATTCATGCAATCCGTAGGCCAGGGCCCACATGGTTCCAGCGGCCGCATAAATGTCCGCCTGCGCCAGTGTGCTTTGAGTGAACCAGACTGGATAGAGCGCCGTGAGCAGCGTCGTAGCGACGGCCACGGGGGTATTCGTCAGTCGGCGCACCAGCACAAAAACCGCAGTCAACGCAAACGCAGCTACCAGGCAGATCGCCAGCCGCGTGACTACAGGAGTAAAACCGGAGAGCTTCCACCAGAACGCCAGATACATTGCCGGCAGAGGCGGATGTGCATTGGACAACGTGGAATATGGAATGAGGGAGCCGGTGCGAAAAAAGTCATACGCAGCCGGAATATAGTAGCCAGCTTCATCCCAAAAATATGGCAGCCGCAGCAATGGCAGATGTGTCAAAAAAACGAAAGCATACAGGACGGGAAAGACCATCCACGCCGGGGCAGGCTCATCGCGGTGCCGGCGAAACAGGAACTGATTCAGCAACGAGTGCGGCCCTGGAGCGGACGCAGGATTCAAACGCCGATTCGAGGCTTGCAAATCGTCCCTCCTCATTGAACGACAAGGTCCGCCACCGGGCGGGCATGCAGCGGCCGAGAACGGCGGCCCCGATTCAGTGTAGCGTCGGCACTAATGGATTGGGCCGTTGCCCATTCCCGAATTTGGAAACGCCTGGGCTGGTTCGAGGGTGATCGCGCCAAATGCCTGCTCATATTGCGCCAGGTTCTGACCCAGCAGGTTCCATAAGGCTTTCGCCTGCTGCGGGCTCAGATAAACCCCTTGGAAATTTCGCAGGACCACTTCATTAGCGGAATCCTGCCGCGCCGCACCGAAGACCAGCATAAAGTCCCACACGCTGGCCCGCACCTGCACACTGTTGGCGTAGCCATCCCGGTAATCCGGCGATTGGACAATTTCGATGTTAGGAGAAGAATGCATTGGCTGACTCATGCAACAAGGGTATCGCGAGTTGGACTGTGCGTGCCGCTCTGAAAATATGTACGTAGAGAAGGCGTGAAAACCAGACTGCGCGAGATTGCTCGAACCCATGCCTACTGCAGTCCGTTCAGTCCGACGCGGGAAATGACGCTATTTCTCAGAGCAACTATCGGGTTCCTACAGGGGTTACCATGCTTAGCAGAAGCATTCTCCTGCGCATGCTCGTGCGAGGGATGCATGCAACGGCCTATATAGTATGTGGTTCGACAGAAGTTGTGAGATATGCGTGGCGTCTGAAATGCATCTCGGTTTGTCCTTCAGTTAGAAAGGGAAGAACTCCATGACAAAGCAATCCGCATTTCCGATGGCCTCGTTTCTACAAGGCGTCACCGGCACTCTCCCGCCAACCCGATCGCGATGGAACAGCATCGGAATTGCGGCGCAGGTTACCCGGCAAATATTCGCACTGGCTCTCATTGTTCTAATCGCTCCTATGGGACAGGGTGCGTGGTTGTTTGCCCAATCGGCCCCTCCTCAACAGCAGCAGTACAACGGACCTCCACCGCCGCCTCCTCCTGATCAAGGCGGCGCTCAGGATCAAGGTGGACCACAGGATCAAGGTGGACCGCCCCCTGACCAGGGCGCTCCGCAAGGTCAGCCACTTGGCCCGGAGGAGCTGGGGCAATTGGTTGCTCCCATCGCGCTGTACCCAGATGCGCTGGTGGCACAGATTCTGGCAGCTTCCACGTATCCCACTGAGGTGGTGGAGGCCGATCGCTGGGTGCAATCGCAGGGAAATGCTCCAGCGGAACAACTGGCGGCCGGCGCCAACGAACAAAACTGGGACCCCAGCATCAAGGCCCTGATCGCTTTCCCATCGGTGCTTGCGCAGATGGATCGGAATATTCAGTGGACGACGGATCTCGGCAACGCCTACTACAACCAGCCGGACGATGTGATGTCCGCAGTGCAAACCATGCGTTCCCGCGCCCAGGCCGCGGGCACCTTACAAAACACGCCGCAGCAAGTCGTCTCCGACGACGGGGGAAATATTGTGATCGCGCCCGCCAATCCCGAGGTCGTTTACGTACCCGTCTATAACCCTTGGGGCGTGTACGGAGCACCGATTGGTATTTATCCCGGCTATTATTACGGGCCGCCTGCGGGAGTCTATTTCGGCACGGGACTTGGAATCGGCTTTGGCATCGGCATTGGAATCGGCATGTGGTCGCACTGGGGCTGGGGCTGGCACAATTGGGGCTTCAACTGGCGTGACCGCGGTGTGTGGTATCACGGCGGGCGCTACTACACCCATAGCCGCACCGTCTACAATCGCGGTTTCAATCGACCCGGTGGCCCACGCGGTTTCGCGGGCGGCCGCGGCGCCTACAACCCGGGTCGGGGTGGTTACAATCGGGGCGGTTCGTTCAATCGTGGAGCGCAACAGAACCGTAGCGCCCCATTCAACCGCGGAGCTCAGCAAAATCGTGGAGCGCAAATGAACCGTGGCGGAGGCAACTACAATCGTGGAGCGCAACAAAACCGTGGCGGAGCCTACAATCGGGGCGTGCAGCAGAATCGCGGCGGAGCCCAATCCAGGGCGAACCAATCTCCCCATAATGGGGCGTCCGGCGGCCACAATGCATCCCATGGCGGAGGCCATCAGGGTGGTGGAGACCACCATAAGTAGAAAGTAGAACCGCTCCCGCCTGAGCCTGACCGTAGGCTGGGAGTTTTCTTCGTGCTGTGCTTCTTAGCGCATGCAGCCGTCCAAAGTTGGATGCCTGCATGCGACCTACACCAATCGAAGACTCGCATTGACCGACACCGCTTTGCCGCAATGCATCCGCAGGACGCCGTGTTAGCGTGGAGGGAATGAGCCGCCGTCGCAGGTCTGGTGTTTCCGCCTTTGGAGTTGTCGTCACGCTGCTCCTGGTGATATTTGTCATTATTCAAAGGCAACCGAATCGGTCGAACCGACCGATCGCGGTCGCCCCTACCCGGGGAGGATCGCACCGATATCGTTCCACTGAGCGCCCACATCGACGTGAGAATGGCCGCGAATCGGAAGGGATTCGTATGCCAAGCGAGTCCTGTGACGCACTCGGCGTAACGTGCAGCTCGAAGTACTTCCTACCATGGCAGGAACCGGTCGATCGTACCTGTACGTTCCGCGTGAGAAACAGTTATCCGATGCCAGATCCGGGCTGCACACCGGGCGGCGTTGATCCATCGGTGACAGCGGAGACTTTGCGCGATCCCGACTGGCGAACGGGTTGCGTTCGCAACTGTCAGACCAGTGAAGCCGAGAAGCATGTCGCGTATCGCTGGTACAACATACGGAAGCCTCGGGCCAACTCAGGCGATAACCAAGTTTGTGAATTGGACCATCTGGTGCCTCTGGAACTCGGTGGCGCCGATGGAATGGGCAACATCTGGCCAGAGTGTGGCCCGAACCGGGCAGCTCTCGACCAGCGCTACTTCAAGATGAAGGATCACGTGGAGAACTATCTGGCGGACATGGTGAAGGCTGGCCGCATTCCGCTCGGGGACGCACAGCGCGGGATAGCGGCGGATTGGACCCAGTATCTCCCTGCGGCGAATCGATATTGTGCAGCGAGTGGCCGTTGCTGAAACTTCCCGCAAGTCAAGGCGCTCACTTCACATGATCCACGAGTTCAGTCGGCTCGCAGTGCCCGCATCGGATCGACACTCGCCGCCCGCCGAGCCGGCACATTCGCCGCTATCAAGCCGCCCACCAGGAGCAAGAGTGTCACTGCTCCCATCGTCCACGGATCATGGGGCTGGACGCCATAAAGAAACGTTCGCAACAGCAGACTTGAAAGATAGGCAAGGATCAGTCCTACACCAGACCCCGCAAGCAGCATCCAACTCGCCTGTCGCAGCACCAGCGACGTCACATCTCCGCGCTGAGCGCTCAGGGCAATACGGAGACCTAACTCTCTGGTCCGCTGGGTCACCTGATAGGCCAGCAGCCCGTAGATTCCAAAGATACATAACAGGAGTGCGGCACAGCCAAAAAACCTCCAGCAGCCTGGCGGCAAGCCGTTGGCTCCCCGTACGAGTCCTCGACCACCTGGTCCATCGTCGTAAAGTTGCTGGCCACAAGCTCCGGACTTGCGTTTCGCATTACCGCGCGTAACTCGGGAATGACCGCAGAAGGATTTCGTTCTGTCTTCCGGCAACAGAATGTCTAACCCCATTGGCCGCAAGAACCCTCTACGTGGGGAGTGGTCTGAATCTCAACCAATCATTCAATCAGTTGCTTCGCTCTTCTCGTTGATTTTCAGGGAAATCAAAAACTCAGATACTGGAAATCGGAAGAATCAGATACGAACAGTGGTGATTCGCCCATCGAGAATTCAGCCGGAGGTCAAGCCATGTACGGAATAACCGTATCGTCGTATATGGACAATCTCACCGATCGGAAACCGTCGTCTGCCGCGAGAGACTGCGGCCCCGGCAGGAACACGCGGCGGGAGCGGTTGATACAAGTATTTGGTGCGAAAGGGGGGGACTTGAACCCCCACGGTTTTACCCGCCAGATCCTAAGTTCGCCGCCAACGTAGAATCAATAATTTAGCGGAACATGCTTTGAATCGTATGTGCTTGTTTTGATTGGATGCCCCGTTCGCATACTTCCAACGCATACATGCGAATCTAACCCGCACATGGGCACAAAATTGGGCACAGCCCGCTACCAAGAATTGACATAAAGAGAGCGGCATATGAGCGCCCGAGGTCCTAGGCTTCCGGTGGGAGCATCGGGGTCACTGTGCGTGCATTAGTCGGCCTCCGGCACGTGTCGGGGAAACCATTCCTACTTGTTCGCTGGTGAAGGTTCCGGCAATGCCGCCTGATCCACTTGGAGGAATGCCCGTTCAATCGCATCTGCCTGAGGGTGGACATATCGCTGCGTGATCGTGATCGATGAATGACCGGCAATTCGCGCCAATGTGAAAACATCACAGCCGGATTTGGCAAGTTGGGTAAGGGCTGTGTGCCTCAGAATGTACGGCTGGAAGAATTGAATCTCCTTTGCGCCGTCTGCTTTCGCTTTCGCGTTGGCCCGGTCAATTGCCTTCTTGTGTTGGTCCTTCGCCGTATCCTTGTTCAAGTGGCCTTCCCGCGAACCCGCCGGAAACAGCCAGCCTTCTTCCGGCTTGCCAGCCCCTTCCCATTTTGCTTTCAAAGCAGCATAGACGGCAGGGACCATCGGGAGCATCCGCCGGGCGGCCTTTGTCTTTCCTTCCGTGACCTGTATAAGGCCGCCTGTACCGTTCAGATGGATATTCTCCCACCGCAGTGCAAACACTTCGCCAGGGCGCATTCCTGTGCCACGAACGAGCAGCGCAGCGTCTTGCCACGGTTGCGGGCAATGCGCGATGTACCGCTCCCATTCCACACTAGTCAAAACACGGTCCCGCTGCCGCTCACCCTTCGCCAAGGTGATCTTTATGGGCCGCTCCAGCTTGCCCCACTCGAATGCCAGATTGAGAGCACGCCGGAGACTACGGAGACCGCAATTGATGCGCGAAGCGGAAAGCCGTGCATACTTGGCTGCGAATTGCTGCGCGTGCTGGTCGTTGATTTTGTCCAAAGGCAGGGAAGCAAAATCGCACTTGCAGACCATCTTTGCACCGTCCCTGTAGTATTCAGCGGTTGCTGGCTTGTCCGTGTGCTTCGCTTCCACGAACGACAGAAAATCTTTGTCGAGAAAATCTGCAAGGGCTGGCGCGGGCTTTTTCTCGCGGATTCCCACCAGTCCATTGGCAAGGGAGGTCCTGTGCGCCGATTCAATGTTGCGGACCTTCTTGTCATTCCCCTGTCTGGTGGATTCGCGGATCATTTCCCCGTTCCACATGAATTTGTACCAGTAGATATTGCCACGCTTGAAAATGCTCATTTGCTTTTCCTTTCAGATTCCCGTTTCGTGCGTTGTGGAACATCCTTGCGCTGCCTGTCCCTTCCATCTCTGACAACCTGCCGATGCTTACAATCCTCGTCACAGTACCGCTGATCCCTACGTTTGACCTTGAAGCTCTTAGGGCAACCCCTGCAAGCGCAGAATCGATATTCCGCGCCAATCAAGGCATCCATCTGAAGCGTCGCAATCAAAGCCGTTAGGACTCCTGAACAGGGAATGACTCCGGTTGGCCGTCCCTGCCGCCACTCAATCCCAAGTGGCATCGGCTGGCACAACCGCGTGATCTTGTCTGGTGGAAATTCTTTTTTCAGTTGCGGCCACGCTGTCATTTTTGTTGTCATCGCCGCGCGAACAAGCGATTGCCAATTCAAGAATTCAGCGTCGAGTAGGGAGGGGGCCGTGTCGAGAAAAAACTTCTCCGCAAACATTCTCGGGAACCTGACCGCCCTCGCAGCCTCTTTGTTTATCCTGATTGGCTCCAATATGTCTTCGGAACCAACTCCAAACCGCCCCCAGCGTAAAGTCATTCCCCGCCAGTTCGCATCGGGCGAAAGGAATTCTGACCTCATCTTCCAAGGGTCTGCGATTCCCATGTCCACAGGCCCGCCGTCCGGCATGAATTTAATTCGGCCCGTCCCATTTTCTTCGTCCCAGTCGCACGCGCTCAAATCGTACATTCCTCTCGCGCCGGGCCGATAAATGATCTCCAACGGAAGCGGAATTACTTCTTTTTTAATATGTGACCTCTTTGTGACTTGAATAGGTCTCATGTTTGACATAGTGTCACAGGTATGGGCTTGGATGCAAGAGTATTCGCTCACATTTCTTTGGAAGGAAGGGGAGACCTTATGAACGAAGGAAGGCTGTATTCAGTGCAAGACGCAGCCGCGTTTCTTGGCGGGATCAGCAAATGGACCGTTCATGCATGGCTAGCGAAAGGGCGTCTGCGCAGGACGAAGGTTGGCAGCCGGACCATGATCCGCGAAAGTGACCTGCAAGCATTCGTAGCCGAGTGCAACCAAGAGCCGCCTGCACAGCGCAAAGGCGCGTCCTCGAAGGCGTCATGAGCCGTGCGGCGGCAAGGCGAAACAAACCGCAACCTAGCGAGCGGCCCGCTCTTCATCTGGTGCCGGAGAATGAACCTGCGGTCCAATGGGCAGAATACCCACGCATCGAGCCGGGAGATTACCCGGCATACTGCAAGCGGGCAAAGTGGTACTGGGAACCCGGCTTCAAACGGTGGACCTGCATTCTTCTATTCGATGTTTTGTTAGAGGGCCAAAATAGCTCGCTTGGAACCATTCCGATGTGGTTCAACGGCGGGGCCGGAGAAAAGCCCAAGGCGGGTAGACGCACGCTATACCTTCCCGCTTGGGTGAAAGCCAACGGCGGGCCGCCTGCACGCAGAGACCGTCTTTCACCATCCGTCTTTGTCCGACGCATGGCACGGGTCAAAGTAGGTGATACAAGAGGCCCGCTCCCTTACTCGGTTGTGCGGCAAATTCTCGAATGGTCCACGGGTACACCAGTCAATCCGTCACACAGTCAAGGAAGGCATCAATGAATTGCCGCGTAATCAGTAGCCTGGGGAATTCGTTTGTCAATGGAAGTGCCAGCTTGAACGCTGCACGGAAAGGATAGGGCTGGAGATTCGGCCCTTTGCCGGGGTCGAGGTGTAGCACTCACACCCAATCGCACACCAAGGGCGGGCGGCGCTCCAACGCTGCCCGCAAAGGCACTACCTAAATCACCTTCTTGTTCCGGGCTGGACTCTGAGGATGATTCAATGAAAAGGCGGCAGACACACTTAGATTGGAGTGTGCTCTGTTGCTGCAACAAAGTCAACCCGTCTTCAGGATTCGCGTAGCGTTCGACATTTCACTGGGCGGTAGTATCCTTCAACACGGGGGCACGAATATGTCATCGAATTGGGCGGCAGATGCGGCAGAAAGACTGCGCAAGAGCCAAGAGACAAAGCGGCAGCAAGACGCTGTGATGCTTGAGAGGCGTCAACTACTGAAAGAGCAAGGCCCTAATCTATGGATACAAGTCCGAGAGTTCTTGAAGACGAAGGTTTTGGAGTTTAACAAGAACTATGGCCAAATGGTTCTCCGTGCAATGGACACAAAGGAAGGCGAGTTCGATGTGAAATTCCAGCTTGAGGGAACCGTCAGCGAAATGCGGGCCAGATTTGAAGCTACCTCTTCCCAGCAAGCTCTGACTTGGACTTACAGCGGAGCTATTAACAGAGACCAAAAAGCAGGGTCATGCTCGCTGCACGTACACCACCCCGCAACCGTTGTTTTTCAGGACGACGTAGGCCCTCTTACCCCGGAGGCCGTCGCAGACAAGATGCTTGATGGTTTGATCCCGAATTAGATGGTTGCACAGACCCAAAAGCCCCGACTGGCATCGGGGCCTTTGTAAAAGCTTTGATCTCTCTGGAGCGGATATTACCGCATGAGAGAAAACTATGCAATCTAAGAACGACCCCACGGCCAATATATTGAATGTCCATCGGGGGCGCGTAAGTGCTCCCCTTGCAAAGTTCTTAGGGCGTCTTCTTTCTCCGCTACAGTGGTTCCGACACTCCACGTTACGAATAGTGGCACTCGAAATTCGCAATTTCCCCCTTCGCATTGTAGCGGCAATAGAAACTCCGTATCTCCGGTTAGGAAACACTCTTTTTTCTGCCAGCCGGGATCGTAGTATGGGGAACTTTGTTGAGGAGAGAAAATATCAACGCGCTTGCAGCGCCAGCATAAGAGAGCTACAGGGCAATCATCGTTGGGTCGGACCTCTAGATTTGGAAATTGCCGCTCAAATGCACCGTCAGGGAGCATTATGGGCATCCGACAATCCTCATCACGTACCTTGCCCCTGCAAAAGAACACAAAGCACGGAACAGGTTGGCCCATCGAGCACTCCATAATCGAAGGCGTTTTTCGGAACTGCGCGATTATAGACCCCTGAAGAGCCCATCCGATACGCGGCGTTGGTCAGGACTTGCCCGGAACGATTTCCCATTCAATAATGGCAGGGGCTCACTAGGCAGAGATTGCGATATGCAGAACTCCCCGTCATGGTCTACTTTGTGCTCGTAAAGAATCCGGCTCCAACCCACCCCACGGCTCGAATCAAACCCCAAGGAAGAGCAAACCCGAGCAAGGGCAAAATCGCGGCGAATATATAAAGCCATCGGCTTGGTGCCGGTGTCGGATAGAGGGTCTGGCCGTCCGCAGTTTCGATTGATTCAACTCGAAGCGCTTTGCTCCAATGGATAACCTTGATTCCGTCCCGATTTACTGTCGATGTTGGTGGATCAATTGCCTCTGCAATACAAGCAAACGCATCATCTTTTCGCTTTTCGGGAGCGTCTAAAATATATCCCTCGGGTACATTCTCAACCCGCGATAGATTTTGCTGAACTGCTGCTGTTGAGCCGGTGCCCAGATCAGATGATGCGCATTGCAATTTTGCCAACAGATCAAGACGTTCATCGTGGGTCAAACTGCGGAGCACTTCTCTTTGTTGATCCTCAGTGAGTTTATGGAGGGCTTCAATCGCCTCTTTCGGTGCATAGCGAAGAGTCAAAGTCCAAGAGTTCCGTTCCTGTTGAACCACTTCAGAGGCGGCCAACTGCTCAAACCTGTTGTGGTGTGCCCGTTGCTCCAGGGTGGTCTGCAATTCCAGGTATGATGCGAACCCGCCGACAATCGCCCCCACCACTCCCAAGAGCAGTGCGAGCCGCCGCGTTCCTTCCTTGAGATTCATTGTCTTTGCCCTTCCGTGCTGCTCCTCAATCCCGCTGAAAGTCAGTTAGCTCCGGTCTGCTCGCAGGTAAACGAATCCGTGGTTCGCTTGCAATTCCAGTACGCCACCTTGTTTTCAGGTTGGATTTCTGCTCCCCAAAAAGTGATTGCGATGCTGTGGACTGGACCTTTGTCGCATTCGACACTCAGGAATGCGTATCCAGCTTGCTTGTCAAGAGCGCGGGCAGTATCAGCATCGAGCGGGTAGGAGATGCAATCTTTGCTTTCGCCAATCATCCAATTCGCCTGTGCGGTGATGGTACTTTGGACTTTATGTGATACAAATCCTGTGGAGTCGATTTCCGAGGGCACCCACGGATCATTTGCGAAGCTAGAGTACAACCAGTACGGAAGCAACACGAAAAAAAACAAGAACGCCATGCAGGCATAAAAATAGATTTTCAAGTTTTCTAAAGCATTCTTCACGTTGACTTACTCCACGCGCCCCTCATATCTGGCTTTTAGCTATTTCCCCTCACAGTCCTGCCAAAAGGTATGTTTGACAGACTTGCCATCGGTGCCGATGTAGAGATGCGAATACTCACACACGCTACCGGTGTTGTTGCTCGTTAATTTGCGGGCACCAGTGAAGTTTGCATCCTGTCCACAGTAGGGGCAGGCTACGACCTGAACTACGGCCTGTCCCAACAATAGGCAAAGACCGACAAGTGCTAGCGGCATCAGCTTCTTCATGTGACACTCCCATGAATAGTTGTCTACTCATGCTTTAGTTGCGGCCTGTTTTCAGGAGGCCAAGACAAAATTGGGGAAGTCCTCGAACACCCAGTTATTTTTGAGGGTGTGATAGATGACTCCCAGGAATTT
>JAJYSV010000109.1 GCA_021793405.1 Acidobacteriota bacterium | reverse complement strand
AATTCCTGGGAGTCATCTATCACACCCTCAAAAATAACTGGGTGTTCGAGGACTTCCCCAATTTTGTCTTGGCCTCCTGAAAACAGGCCGCAACTAAAGCATGAGTAGACAACTATTCATGGGAGTAACTATGGGACTACTGACCTGGATCACGAATGCTTGTGACAGCCTCACCCAGACAGTCTCTCCGTCGATTGATTCCATCGGGCTGCACATGGTCATTGCTCTGGCAACGATCATGATGGTTTGGTTCGGCATTCAGGAGGCGCTGGCCTCTGCTCAGGGCGGTCCCGGGTTCAACATGGGGAAGTTTCTCAACTTCTTTATGCTGATCACCTTCGCTTATGCCTTCGTCAAGTTCTACGACAGCAGTATTCCGGGGATCGGCTACTCACTGCAAGGCTTTGTTCGTGGCGGCACCGGGAACGTTGTGGACCTGATCGGTAGCGATACGACCACGCAGATGCTGAATACAATTGAAGCCCAACTCACGAAATCCGGCCCGGGTATTGCCATGTTTACAGCCCCGTATCTACTGCTATCTTTCGTCTCGACGCAACTTACGCTAGCCGTTCTCTCTGCGCTTGTGACCGTCATCATCGCCTATGGCGCTGTCGCCGTCTCCATCGTTGGAATGGTTGGGCCGCTCTTCATACCTTTCATGGTCTTTGAGAAGACAGAGTTTCTGTTTTGGGGATGGTTGCGGGCGTATCTCAGCTTCAGCTTCTACAAGGTCGTGGCCGCAGCGACAATGAGCGTACTTGGCCAGATTTACATGCGGTATTCAGTAAACCTTGTGGACTTCACTGATCCCAAGGCGCTCGTCCAGAATTTTCCGATGCTTGTCATTCTCGTAATCGTCAACATCTTTCTGATTCTGAAAATTCCTGCTATGACCGCATCCATCTTTTCTGGCCACAGCGGAGGCCACGATGCCGGAACCGGCATCGCAGCCTCGCTCGCTACCCGAGCGATGTTGAGCTGAAGGAGGCAGACGATGACCACCGCTACGAAACCTTCGCCAGAGATCACTCGCGCGGCGGAGCGGTATCTGGAGCAGTACGGCGAGCCGCTCGTGATGAACACCTATCTGAAGGTCACGATCCTGGTGCTTGCCGTGATTGCGCTTGCGCTCGCCGCGCTTGTCTTCAAAAGCCAGAAAGCGCTCGCTTCGATGCATCCGTTCATCATCCGCATCAATGACGTGGGTCGAGCGGAAGCGATCGACTATCGCAACTTCCAATATCGCCCGCAGGAGGCGGAGAACAAGTACTACCTGTCGCGCTGGGCGGAGCTTTACTTCAGCCGCAATCGCTTCACGATTGAACGCGACCAAACCAACGCGCTCTACTTCCTCAATGGTGATGTGCAGCACGCAGTGATCGCCCAGGAACAGAAGGACAACATCATCCAGTCGTACCGGAATGACAGCTCGCTTCCGTTTGTCGATGTCGAGGTGAAGAATGTCGTCCTTGACGATCTGCGGCAGTCGCCCTATTCAGCACGGATTGAGTTCGAGAAGGTTTATACGAATCCGGCGGATCACTCTGAACTCAAGCGGGAGCGATGGACCGCCAGCGTGACCTATGTCTTCCGGGAGCGCGTCGTGAACAACGAACTGGCCGTGAATCCTCTGGGGTTGACCATCGTGCGCTTCCGGGCCGACCAGGCCTTCCGTTGATCGAGTTCCGCCACTCCCATACGAGGCACCAATCATGTCCACGCACGGCCAAACATCGCGACAGCTACGCCCTTCGTTTCGTCACGGGCGGCGAAGCGTGCCCCAAAGCGCGATACAAGAGACTGACCCATTGCTTCGACCTTCTTTTGTTCGGGTGTCGAGTGAGAGATTGCGTTGGCTGCGGAGTGGCGTTGGCGCACCGGGAATGCCTCGATCTCTGCGGATCATGAAGCGCTCGTCTCTCATGTTTCTCCCTTGCCTGTCCGGTCACACGCTTCGGGCCAATTCCGTCGCCCTGCGGCACGTCGCCGCTCTGCTTTCTGGACTCCTCTCCCAGAGCAAGTCTGGGCCCCTGCTCCAGAATGCGCAGCTTGGCACTTGGGAGCCGGGCACCTCGCTATGGCTTCGCCGGGGAGTGACCCGGCCAATCCGGGAATTCAACTCAGGAGACTTCACCATGTATCAGAACCGCATTTCACTCATCGGTTTCCTCGGCCAAAACGCCACCACCCACACCGCCAATAACGCTAGCTTCACCGTGCTTTCGCTCGCCACCAAAAGCTCGTACAAGGACAAGAAGACCGGCGAGTACAAGGGCCAGACCGAGTGGCATCGCTGCATCGTCTGGGGCAAGCTCGCCGAGTACGCGAAGACGCTCACGAAGGGCGCACATCTGGCCATCGACGGCGAGTTGCGCAGCCGCGAGCGCGTGGACACGAAGACCGGCGCAAAGCAGCGCGTATGGGAGGTGCGCGTGGCTTCGATCCTGAAGCTCGACCGCGCCGAGAAGGCCGCCCCGGAAGAAACGGACAACACCGACTTCAACCCCGAGGAAGAGGCGGCTTGACGCCTCTTCCTCGCTACCCCGGAAGCCTGGCAGACGCTGGGCTTCCATCGCTGTGAGACCCGCTGAGAGTTTTGATTATGAGCTTTGACCTGATCCTTCCGTTTCTCCGCCCCATCGAGCCACTGCTGCTCGACGACGGCATCAGCGAGATCATGGGCAATCCCGATGCCTCGTGGTGGTACGAGCGGGACGGGATATTGCGCCGTGATGCGTCTGTCTGCTTTGATGCCGGCAAACTGCGCACAGGCCTCGAAGTGATTGCCAACCAGCTTGGCAAGAAACTGGATGAGAACAACCCGGTTCTCCATGCTCAGCTCCCGGACGGAAGCCGCCTTGCGGCGGTCATTCCGCCGGTCGTCAAGTCCACGCCTGCCGTCACCATCCGCAAGTTCACCAGCCGCCATTACACCGTCGATGACCTCATCGCTCGCGGCACGCTGACGCGACCGCTGGCGGAGTTTCTGGCCGAGCAAATCGCCGCCGGGAAGACGCTGCTCATCAGCGGCGGCACTGGTACCGGAAAGACCACACTGCTGCGCATTCTTGCCGATACGATTCCCGACGATGAGCGCATCGTGGTCATCGAAGATACCTCCGAGCTGCACATTCAGAAGCCCAACATTCTCTCCGTCGAATGCCAGATGGATACCTTCAAGGCAAGCATCACCTTCGAGGATCTTCTCAAGTCCGCTTTGCGCTGGAGGCCGGATCGGATCATCCTGGGCGAAGTGCGCGGAATCGAAGCGCGCACGCTGCTCGATTCCTTCAACACCGGCCACGCCGGTTCCCTGGCTACGATTCATGCCAACTCGGCGGCCAAGGCACTCTCCCGCTTCGCCAATCTGGTCAGGCGTAGCCAAGCGCAAGCCACATTCTCCGATGTGGAAGCGGAGATCGGCGAAGCGGTCGATTTCGTCGTGCATGTCGAGCGGCTTCCTGGCCGCCGCATCATCCGCGAAGTGCTCCGATTGAACGGCTACAACCGGGCCAAAGAGAGCTTCCATTGCGAGGCGGTTTACGACGCGAATCCAGTCTCGAATCTCCACAACAACCCAACCGGAAAGGACACCGATTATGCCATTGCTTGAGATCATTCAAACCCATCAGATTACGGCCTCGATCCGCCTCGACGAGAGCACCGCAGAACAAATCGATCAGTATGCCAGCTTCCTTCATGCCTCTGCCGATGAGGTGGTGGACAAGGCGCTGGCTTATGTCTTCGCCAAGGACCGCGAGTTCCAGGAGTTTCTCCGCACTCCCGCAGCCGCGCGTGCCACCCAGAGCCTTCGTATCCGCCGTGCGCCTCAGAATGGGGTGTCTGCGGAGTCTGTTGCGAACCCTGTGAAGCCTGCTAAAGCCGTGGAGGCTGCCAGTGAATTGCGCCCGCGGAGCTAGGGTGGAGCGATCAGAATCCCGTTCGGTGCTACGCACCGGTTTTATCTCGACACTCCACCCCTTGGAGGGCGCTGCCGAGCGCTCTGGGGCGCTCCAGAGCTACTTGTTTGATGCGAACGATTTGCGATTTGCGGGGCGCTCCAAAGCGCTTTGAGTAAACAGACGAAATGAGGTCTGGATGACACCAAGCATTGCTGATGCCAACCAAAGCCTGAGCCGCGAGTGTCGCACCGTCACGGCGAGCACAAAGGTGACGGAACCGGAACTCCGCGAACTGGAACGTGCCGCCGCATCGCGCGGTGTCCGGCTTGGTGAGTGGGTCCGCGACGTGTTGCTGCGCGAGGCAAGATCGCCTTCGGAGGCAATCTCGCTCAGGCATGTGATGACCGAGATTGTCGGACTGCAACTGTTTCTGACCAATGCGCTGACGCCGGTTCTCTGCGGCGAACGGATCAACTCCAAACAGTACGAGGAGTTGCTCCAGAACGTGAAGGCCAATAAGCACCGCGCCGCGCGTGAGGTCATCGCGCAGTATGTTGCAGAACGCAAGGAGGACGACCATGCCTGACTCAAAGTGGGGAAGAAAAGAGACGATCGTCTGGCCGCCGCATCAGCCGATCTACACCCTTGGCGCAGTCTGTCTTGCAGTGATTGCGGCGGGACTCTTCGTGTATCTGCGCTTCGCCTTTGCGCTCTCGCCGCTGGAGCGGTTCTACCTTCCGATGTACATCAAGACCTCTATTGTGCCGACCATTCGCTCGACTGGAAAGTACCAGGTCCTTTTGATCGCGAACGAGGAGAGACGCGCCAGCTACGCCCGTGAAGAGGATGTTCAAGATGGGTCTACGTTGCAGTCGAACGCCAAACCAATTCCGCTCGCGCTTTCCGATGCCGCACGTCGGCGTGGCATGAAATACCTCTACCGGAGTGCTCCAACCGTCTTCCAGAACACTGCACTCAATGGCTACCTCCAGCATCAGGTCTATGACGGCCAGGGCCTCATCGACATCTTCAAATGGCCATTGTCATTCGGCGCACTCGCGTTACTCTTGCAGCTTCCTTTTTCTATCCCGAAGGACATTCGCCGCCGCAAGGAGATGAAGTACGGGCGGCGTCTCAAAGGCCCGGTTCTGGTCACGCCGAAGGAGTTCAACAAGGCCATTCAGGGGACGGGCATTGGCCTCCGCGTGGATCAAAGCCGCGAGTTGCTTCGCGTGCCGTTGCGCGCCGAGGACCAGCACTTCGAGATCATCGGCGACACCGGCAGCGGCAAGACGACGATCATCATGCAGATGCTCCGCCAGATTCAGGCGCGCCGTCACTCGGCGATTCTCTACGACCCGGCCTGCGAGTTCATCGAGCGGTTTTACGATGAGAGCCGCGGCGACATCGTGCTCAATCCGCTTGACCGCCGCTGCCCCTATTGGGGGCCATCGGAAGAGCTTGTGCGACGAGCCGAGGCCCGCACCGTCGCGGCCTCGCTCTTCCAGCCAACCAATGACAAAAAAGGCGAATTCTTCATCGAAAGCCCGCAGAAAATCTTCGCCCATCTCCTGCTCGAACTGCCCACTCCACAGCAGTTGGTGCAATGGATGTCGCATCCGGAGGAGATCGATCGCCGCGTCAAGAATACCGAGCTTGCGTCGCTAATCGATCCGTCCGCGCCGCAGCAACGTTCCGGCGTCCTCGGCTCGCTGAGCCTCGTAGCCGACAGCTTCCGGTTGCTCCCGAAGAAGGACGATGCAAAGACCGAATGGACGGCGCGGGAGTGGTCGAAGAACCGCCAGGGCTGGATATTCATCACCTCGCAACCTGCCGAGCGTGAGGCGCTGCGCCCGCTCCACAGCTTGTGGATCGACATGCTCGTTCTCCGTTTGCTGAGCGCGCCTACGTCCGAGCAGCATCCCGTCTGGTTTGTTCTCGACGAACTAGCCAGCTTGCAGAAGCTACCGCAACTCCACACCGCCATTACCGAGAACCGAAAGTCGCGTAACCCAATCGTGCTCGGCTTCCAGGGCAAGGCGCAGTTGGAGGTCATCTACGGCCACCTTGCCGAGGTCATGCTCTCGCAGCCAGCTACCAAGATATTTCTCAAGACGACGGAACCGAATGCCGCCGAATGGGTGAGCCGCGCTATCGGCAAGGTGGAGATCGAGCGCATGAAGGAGACGCACTTTGACGGCAGCCGCACAGGCAGAAACTTCTCGCTCGACCGGCAGACGGAACCGCTGGTTCTCGACTCCGAGATCAGCGGCCTGGAGAACTTGCACGCCTACCTGAAGCATGGCAACTACGTTGCCCGCTTCTCCTTTTCCGTGCTGGATCTTCCGGCTACCAAGCCAAAGTTCATCGAGCGGCTTGAGGATGATTTCATCGTTCGGGAACCACGTCAGGAAGTGCTCACGCTGCCGAAGATCGAGCCGGCTTCGGTGGCTCCGCCGCGTATTGCATCGAAGCCTGCCGAAGCGCCGCAGGCACCCACAACGCCAGTGACCAAGCCCGACACTGAGACTCCGAAAGAAACGCAGACGGAGTTCACCTTCGGCCCGAGGTTCTAGGCTATGCTTACCATCTCTAAACCGCTCTCCGCAGGCCAGGCGCAGAACTATCACGCCAAGGAGTTCACCGCCAAAGAGCAGAACTACTGGTCGCAGCGCGGCGTGATCGCTGGCGAATGGCAAGGCCGTCTTGCTTCGCAGTTCGGCCTTGTAGGTGCGGTCTCCGCCGAAGACTTCGCGAAATTCAGCCAGGGGCAGCACCCTGCGACCGGCGAGCAACTTGTTCGCCAACGCGCTTCCTATGAATACCAGGACGCGGATGGCAAGACCGTCAAGACGATGGAACACCGCGCCGGTTGGGATGCGACCTTTTCCGCTCCGAAGTCCGTATCTCTCACCGCCCTCGTGGGTGGCGACGAGAATGTCCGGCTGGCCCACCGGGAGAGCGTGAAGGTCGCCCTTGAACAACTCGAGCACTATACGCAGGCGCGGATCGGCGGCAATCATCCAGCGGAGACGACAGGCAAGTTCATCACGGCAAAGTTCGAGCATGATACCGCCCGCCCCGTGGATGGTTACGTTGCGCCGCAGTTGCACACGCACGCCGTCGTCTTCAACGTCACTGAGCGCGACAACGGCCAGCCGCGTGCCATTCAGCCGCAGAGTCTCTTCGCGTCGCAGCAGTTCGCCACCGCCGTCTATCAGTCCGAGTTGACCTACCGGCTTCGCCAGCTCGGTTACGAAATCACTGTTGGCCGCAGCGGAGCGCCGGAGATCAAGGGCTACTCGCAGGAGTATCTCGACGCATCGAGTCCACGCAGTCAGCAGATTCGGGCATATCTTGAGCGCACCGGACGCGCGGGTTCGGAGGCTGCGGAGATCGCCGCGCACTCGACGCGCGACAAAAAGGAAATCCATTTACCGCGCGAAGTCATGGCGGCGCATCGCAAGCTCGCAGCCGACTACGGACACCAGGCCGATGTCGTCGTCCGCGCTGCGCAGGAACGGCTCCAGCATCAGCAGCAACCGTTACAAGCAATCGACCGAGTACGGGACTCGCTGACCTTCTCCCGCGACAAGAACTTCGAGCGCGAAGCCGTCGTAGACGAGCGCGCATTGATCCGTGACGGCCTCCGTCGCGGCATGGGCGAGGTCACGTATGCCCAGCTGCGCGGTAATCTTGATGCGCGACTCGCCGCTGGAGAGTTTCATATCGTCGAGCGCGGGCCGAACACGCCAGCGCGGCAGTTCACCACGGCCAAGACCATCGCAGCGGAGCATGAAATCGTGCTTCGGGTCGAAGATGGGCGCAATCGGGTTGCCCCAGTTCTGGCGCGGCAACAGGCTATTGCTGTCTCCGACCAGCATTCCCATCTGAATCGCGCGCAGCAACGTGTCGTCGAAGATGTACTCAGTTCGGCAGACCGCATTCAGGCGATTCAGGGCTACGCAGGCGCGGGCAAAACGACCACGCTTTCCGTCATCCGTAATGCGGCTGAGGCGCAAGGCTACATGGTGGAAGGATTCGCCCCGACATCCCGCGCCGCCCGCCAGCTTGGCCAAGCTGGCATCGAATCGGTAACCTTGCAAGGATTCCTCGCTCGATCCGTGAAGCCGGATGCGCCTGAGCAGAAGCATTTCTACTTCGTCGATGAATCGAGCCTCGCCAGCACCAACCAGATGCACGGGCTCCTTGCCCGGCTCGGCCCCAATGACCGTGTGCTCTTGATTGGCGACACGCGCCAGCATCAGGGGGTCGAAGCAGGCCGTCCCTTCGAGCAGTTGCAAGAGGCCGGAATGCACACAGCCAAGCTCGACGAGATCGTGCGCCAGAAAGACCCAGCGCTGAAGTCTGCCGTCGAATTGCTGGCCAAAGGCCAGGTCTCCGCCGCGCTCGAATCTCTCCAGCAGCAGGGCAGAATCAAGGAAATTCCGAACGCGGAGGACCGCATTAGCACCATCGCCAAAGCCTACGCAGAGTCGCCTGAGAAGACATTGATCGTTTCACCCGACAACGCCTCACGCCGCGAGTTGAACCTTGCCGTCCGCGAAGAACTGAAGGCTCACGGAACCGTTGCACCAGATGACCGCAGCTTCCGAGTGCTCGTGCAGCGCCAGGACATGACCGGAGCCGAGCGCACCTGGGCAAGTCACTACGAGGTCGGCGACATCGTCCGCTTCGCACGCGGCAGCAAGGCCACAGGCATCGAGGCTGGGAGCTATGGAACCGTTGTCGCCATCAATCCCGCCGCCAACCTGCTTTCCGTTGAAAAGGCTACTGGTGAGATCGCCACCTACGCTCCGCGCCGCCTGACCGGTGTCAGTGTCTACCGGGAGATAGATCGTGAGTTTTCCGTCGGCGACCGCATCCAGTTCACCGCTCCCGACAAGCCGCTCGGCGTTGCCAACCGTGACCTTGCAGTTATCGAATCCATCGCTCCTGAAGGCCGAGTTACGGCCCGCCTCGAATCAGGACGCGAGATCAGCTTCGACCCCACCGAACAACGCCACTTCGACCACGGCTACGCCGTCACCAGCCACAGCGCCCAGGGCCTCACCGCCGAGCGCGTCCTCGTCAACGCCGACACATCCGTCCACCCCGACCTGCTCAACTCTCGCTTCGGATATGTTTCCATCTCCCGCGCCAGCCACGAGGCAACGCTCTTCACCGACAACCTCGCCAAACTCAACCCGCAGCTCAGCGCGGATGTCTCCAAGACCTCTGCGCTGGAAATTAACCATACTCCGTCCATTGCTCAAGGAATTGGAATGGGAATCTGACGGACGCAACCGATAGAATGGAGGCGTTGCTGGCCTCCACTGGTCGTGCTCGCCGCGCGGCCTCAAACAGCGGAGGAACCACGATGACCGACCTGACAGCCATGCCTGAGAACTACGACAACATCCGCACCGAAATCGTCGAACTGCTCAAGACGGCGCGTTCCACGGCGGCCCGCAACGTGAACTCCATCATGACGGCGACGTATTGGGAGATTGGCCGCCGCATCGTGAAGCTTGAGCAAGGCGGTGAGCGCAGAGCCGGATACGGTGAGCAGCTCATCGAACAGCTTGCTACGGATTTGACCCGCCAATTTGGAAGAGGATTCGGGCAAACAAATCTCAAGCAGATGCGTACGTTTTACCAGGCATGGCCTGAGCCACAGATTCGTCAGACACTGTCTGACGAATCTGCCTGGAGTTTCTACATTTGCCTGGACGATTGTTAGCTGAGTCATCCGGGTAAATAGGTCTGACAATAGATTATTATGTTGACATACCGACGTAACTAGACTACATTATTCTGAGTCCATGCTCAGGA
>JAJYSV010000033.1 GCA_021793405.1 Acidobacteriota bacterium | reverse complement strand
TACTCTGTCCAAAGATATCCGTGGTCGCCAAAGCTCCGATCGCTGTCGCGCCGCCCACAAGAAAGTCCCTTCTTGTTACTCCATCTGCACTCATTCGGAATTCCACCTTGGTCTAACGTTCTCTTTTACTTGGTTGTGACGATTTGTCCTTACGTATACTACTCGCCCATCCAGCGACGCGCAACGCGGGCCAGGATTGCGAGCAAGTCGATGGATAGCACTTAGTATTTCCAGCGAGAGGCATCGAAAAAAACTCCCGTACAGTTTTGGGCTGTACGGGAGCGGTTTGGATTTCTAACTGCCGCACAGTTTTGGGCTGCGCGGCAGTGGTTGGAATTGCGGTCTAGAACTGATAGCGAAGACCTACTTGCAGTTGCCGAGAGTTGTCGTTCTTACCGGTCACTTCGCCAAACTGCGCCGAAGTGGGGTTGTATTGCGCACCGCCCAAGTCCGCGTGATTGAAGACGTCGTACGCTTCAGCACGGAACTGGAACTCATTCGACTTATAGACGCGGAACGTCTTGATCATCGCCATGTTCCACATCTGGATACCGGGCGAGTAGACATTGTCACGAATGTTCTTCTGCAGGTTGAAGGTGCCAGCAGGAGGCGCAGTCCAAATAGCCTGGCCGCCACTGGTGGTATTGAACCATTTCGGACTGCTGGGGTTGCCATTTGGACCGGCAAACTTTTTGGGCGTGCTGATGGGAGCGTTCTGCACCCAGAACTGGCCCACTCCAGTTTGGCAGTTGAAGTTACCTGTCTCACCGACTCCAGCATAGTCGTTGCTGGAGCCAGCACCGACGGAGCACGGAGCGCCGGTCTGGAATTGTGCGCTACCGCTAAACTGCCAGCCGCCGAGCAACTTCGCCTGGATCGTGTTTTCCGTGTTCCAGAATGGAACGGTATAGAGCCAGTTCAGAGTCAGGACATTACGCTTGTCAAACTCTGAAGGCCCCCACAGGTTGGAGGTGTCATACGTGTCGGGGACGATGGTGTGGTAATTGGAACCGCTATCCATGTCCTTCGACCAGGTGTAGGAGGCGCCGACTTCAGAGCCCTGACCAAACTGCTTTTGATAGGACATCTGCAGTGATTCGTAGGCTTCACTGGCTCCATCGTATTCCAGATCGATGAAGTTGAAGCCTTTATAGGGCCGAAGGGCTGCGAGTGGTTTGCCGGCGTTGGCAGGATTGAGCAGAGTACCTACTGGAACCTGGTTGATGTCGTGGGCCAGCCAATTATGTCTGCCGGCGGCCCCCACATAGGCGATTAGCCCGGTGGAATGCCACGGTAGCTGCTGCTGGATGGCAAGATTCCAGTTCACACGGGTCGGAGGAACCAGATTCCGGCTCATACTGGTGAAGGTAATCGCCGGCTCGACAGCCGTGGTGATATGCGCACCTGGATTGTCCATTTGCACATTGTTGACCGACACTGTGGGCTGGAACGGTGAGTTGCCGCCCGGGAAGACGTTGTCGATGATGCCCTTGTTTTCTACGAACCGGCCAATACCGCCGCGGACCACGGTTTTGGGATAGATCTGATATGCAAATCCGATGCGTGGCTGCCACTGGGTGGTCTTATTCACATATCCTTTCCTTAGGTTGGGAGCGAAGAGGCCGGTGCAGGGCTGGCCGGCGCAGATATCGCCTTGCGGCGACGGCTGTGCGGCAAGGACATTATGTTGCGCGGCAGTACTTGGGAACTTGCTGAATCCAGGAATGACGATGCCGTTAAAGGCGTTGCCAGTGCCCAGAACCACCAAGCCCGATGAGTTGATGGTGACCGCATTGGCCGGATTGTAGCTGGCGGGATCGAAGTAGTCCGCATTGGCCCATTGCGCATACGGCGGAAGTACCGTGCTGACGCGAAGACCGTAATCGACATTCAGTTTGGGGGTAACCTGCCAGTTGTCCTGAGCAAATTCCTCAAACAATTTGCCGCGCCATACTGTAAATGCGCGAGTACCAATTTCCGTGTAGCTGTCGGCCAGACCGAGAGCAAGGTTGGCCTCGCCTACGCCAGAAGTCGCGCCGTATCCGGTGCGGTTATCGCTGATGAAGAAGGTACCGTTCTGGTTGCTGGCGCCTCCTGGGACGGTGGAGACGTTAATCTGGTCGTTATCGTTCTCACCCGCGTAGTCGAAGAAGATTCCGGCCTTGAACGTGTGGTTCCCCCATACCTTGGTCAAAGTATCCGATCCGGCGTAGATGATACCGGAAGAGTGGGAGGGATATGGACCGCCATTGATATTTTGAAACTGCGGAACATTGACAGTAGGAATCTTGTTTTCCGCAGTTTTTGGGCCAGGAACGATGTACGTGAAGTTGATCCCATTGGGGGAATAGGGCGTGACAGCGCGACCGCCTACAGACGCACGATTCAAGCCAAGATCCGTGGAGGGCAGCGTGATGTATACATCGTCGATACTGAGGCTGAAATGCGCCTCATTGATCATGGTGGGGCTGATAGTCCAGGTCCAGCCCAGGGAGTCGACCTGGTTTGGACGGAGGAGCACTTCGGGCACCAAGTCCGAGCCCTCGCTGAACGGAGACGTCTCCGTATAGGAGTTGTCAGAGCGACGGAACATGATATGGTTGTTCGGAGAAGTCAGGAGATCGCCGTTGACCTGACCTTTCCGCTGGTTGATTGGGTGTGAGGCGACGCCCAGCCAGTTCGCAGTTCCGTTCTGGTAGCCGGGAGTGGGTGCAGGAGCGGAGTTCATGATCGCCATGCCGTTCGGGCTCAGGCCCGCGGGGATCTGGTTGTTGGGATATGCAACGCAGCTAGCTGCGCCCACTGTTGGACAGGTAGTGGGATCGTAGATTTTCGTTCCAGCGTTATACCAGGGATTTGAGACCAGTAATTCGCTGAAGTCGCCATGGCGCATTCTGGCGGTCGGTTCCGATTGCGAGCTGCTATCCGTCTGGCGATAGCGAATCCAATCCTCATTGATGAAGAAGAAGAACCTGTTTCGCAATTTGTCGAGGACCGGCACCTTGGGAGCCCAAACCGGGCCGCCCACGGAAAATCCGAAGTTGTTATAGCGGAACGGATTCGTAACAAATCGAGTCGAAGGATTCAGGTTGCGGGACCAGGTATTGGCGTTCATGGCCGAGTTACGCAGATACTCATACGCGGAACCGTGGAAGTCAGTGGTTCCGCTCTTGGTGACGATGCGGACCTGAGCGCCGGAAGCGCCGCCGTATTCCGCCGAGTAGTCGGCGGTCAGTATTTGCATTTCCTGCACGGCGTCGGTGTTGGCGCCGGCAATCAGTTCGCCGTCGTCGCGGGTACGGACAGCAGGAGCGCCGTCGATGGTGTAGAGGGTGTCCTGAGTGCGGGCGCCGTTGATGTTGAACGTATCGCCGCTATTGAACGAGAAGTTAAAGTCTGAGATAGTGGCCCCGCTGGCGACGCCGGGAAGATACTGCGCCATATACACCGGGTTGCGGCCATTCAGTTCCTGCAGTTGAATTCTTTTTCCGGTGACCTCGGCCTGTACCGCCGCCGACTGGGTCTGCAACACGGCAGCCGTACCCGACACATTGATCGTCTGGGTCTGCGCTCCGACTGTCAGTTTCGCGTCGATGTCGATGGTGGTGTTGGATGGCAGCCGGTTGGCGCTGCTCGTGAACGATTGAAAGCCTGGGGCTGAAACCGTCACAGCGTAGGGTGCCGGCACCAAGTTTGTAAATGTGTAGTGCCCCTGCGCATCGGTCGACACTGCGCGCGATTCCTTTGTGCCCTCGTTGGTGACGGTAACTTTGGCATTGGGTACCACAGCTCCGGATGGATCTGTAACGTATCCGACGATTGAACCGACGTCATACTGAGCGAATGCAGCCGAAGAGAAGAGCATGGAAATGAAGAGCACGGCACAAAAGTACAAAAGACCTGTGCGTGTCCCCTTCCCGATGGAAGCTCCCTTGTCTGTCGGAGTTGGATTTATCTTGTTCTGGTTACGAAGCTGTCCCCTGTTCGACCAGCACTCCTGATGATTCATTTAAGACCCCCGAAAAAATTCTTAGAACTACGTTCAATTGGGTATTTGGTTCCCGGGATCGAATTATCGTGATTTAGACCATCGCTGTCAAGAAGTTTCTTGGCCATTGGCTTTCGATACTTGCGAGCGGATTCCGATCGATTTGGAGCTTGCAAACTAGAAGTAATTCCTATACGGAATCGCTCTCGAACATGGAGTCATCGGTATATATCCAATCATTAGTTTCACAGTAATCCGCTAGAAATTGGATTGACAGTAAGTGTAGTTAGTTTCGGGTACCGGTCGCTTGGAATATCATTCCCGAAACAACCACATGAGATGGTCTGTGACGCTATCTGTATGGGCTTGTCTCGCTATTACGCGGTAGATTCTCCGTTACAGTCGGCGGAAACAAGCTTGCTTTCAACTACAGTAACTTTGAATCGTTCCGGGAATAATTGGACCGCGAAGTGAAATCGACGAAGACCGATTCGGTATTTTGTCGCGGTGCGACGGCTCACGGCGGGATTTCTGGACGTGGTAGCGAGCCGCGCGATCTGACCGAGCTTGCCCATGTAGGCGCCGAACAACTGTGCGCCTTTGCATATCTAAAAGCCCATGGCCACGCAGATGGCGGCAATGTCGCCGATTTGTTCGCCTAAAGCAGCAGGCACAATCTTGCAGGCCCTGGCGGGAACGTCGAGCGCCTCTCTCTGCATGACGATACGCGCCGGCGCGAGAAGGCTGTCTCCGAAGCGCATGGCGAGTCCGCCGATGACAATCAGCTCTGGATTCAGCAAGTCGACAAGAATCGCCAGAGCCTCTCCCAGGCGTTCCGCGGTGCTGTGGACAATTCGTTTTGCCACTGCATCTCCTTGCCGCGCAGCGTCGGCAACGTCTTTGGCGGTGAGGGTTTTGTTGGTCGCTAGTTGAGCAGCGAGCGACGTCACTTCACCTTTTTCAGTTGCAGCCTTCACTTGTTGGACAGCGGTCTGCGCCATGCCGCCACCGCTGGCCCAGCCTTCCACGGATCCCGCCTTGTTGTACCCGACGGGTCCGGAACTGGTGAGGCGGACATGCCCGATTTCACCGGCGGTGTCCGAGACTCCATGGTACAAGCGACCGTCGGCGATGATGCCAGCGCCGAAGCCGGTTCCCATGGTCAGGAAGATCATGTGCTGGGTTCCCTTCCCTGCTCCGAAGCGATGTTCGGCGACCGCGCCGGCGTTGGCATCGTTTTCCAACCTGCAATCGACGCCGAATTCGCGCTGCAGTGTCGAGACGATGGGAACATTGTCCCAGTTGGGCAAATTAGGAGGCGATTGAATGACTCCAGCAACGCGGTCCAATGGACCTCCGCAGCTGACGCCAATGGCAGCAATGTCGGCCGGGGCGAGGCCGTGCTTCTGGATGAGTTGGTGAATCGTCTTCTGAATCGTGTCGAGGGCCCGCTGTGGGCCCTGTTCCGGCAAGGTGGGAAATGCAACCCGCTCCAGGATGATGGGTGGTTCAGAGCAAAGCACGATGGCGGTTTTGGTGCCACCGACGTCGACACCAATCCAGTTCTTCTTGGCATTGTGTGGAAATATCGTTTCATTCATAGGAGGCTTTACCGCGGAAGGAGACGGCTAGGACATAGAGGAAGCAGAGGGCGGGTACCATCATGGCGAGTTGGATGCCGAGGTGGTCAGCGGCAAAGCCGACCAGCGGAGGAATGACAGCTCCGCCCATGGATGCGGTGACCAGCAAGCCGGAGATGGTGCCTTGCGATTCGCGAAAGGAATGGATGGCGCCGCTGAATAAAAGAGTGATGAGGATGGAAGTAAAAAATCCGCAGGCGGCAAAGGCGAAGGCGGCGACGTGGACCGGAGCGAAGGCGGCCAGCACAAGCGAGGCCAGCGCGCCGAAGGTGTAGAGCCGCAGCATGGGGCGCGCGCCGAGCTTTTGTATTCCGGGGGCGCTGGTCAGGCGGCCTATCGCCTGCAAGCCCCAGAACAGAGAGACGGTCAAAACGGGAAGTGCGGGCAGATAGCTCAGCCACGCATTCGGGTTGGGGCCGGCGACTCTCACCTCTCCCAACCCATGCACCTGCTGAAAGAATTTCACGATCCAGGAAGCGGTTCCTACTTCAGCTCCCACATAGAAAAAGACGGCCAGAAAATAGGTGATGGCGATGGGATGGGCGAGAACTTTTCCGACCTCGCGCAGGCGAAGCTTATCGCGGGCGAGGATCTCTCCTTCTGGAAAATGGGAGAGAGCCAGGAAAATCAGCAGCGTGGCGCAGAGAAGGGCATAGTACACATAGAGCCGCTGCCAGGGCTGACCATGCGATTGCAAGGCGGAAAGGCAGATGGGGCCGAGGAAGGCTCCGATGCCGCAAAAGCCAATCGTCAGGGTGAGATTGCGATGGTAATTCTCACGCCGATCCAGACGCTCGACCAGCGGATTGCCAGCGGTTTCCAACAACGCCACGCCGGCGCCGATCACAAAGGCCAGAGCGGTGATGGCCACGAAATTCGCCGCCCAGGGAATGGCGCCGCAGCCAACCGCCATCAACAACACTCCGGCCAGTACGACGGGTTTGGAACCGAATCGGTCCGCCGCCAGACCGGCTGGGATCGAGCACACGCCAAATGGAATGTAGAGGGCGAAGGCCAGCAGGCCGCCGGCGAACAAGCTGAGGTGGTACTGACGAATCACGATGGGAATCACCACTCCCACCACGTTGAGCACAATCCCAAACGTAAAGTAGGAAGCGAACAATACCCATAACAGCCGATTGGGCTGCTGGACCTCGACCGCTGTTCCGACCGCAACTTTTTCCATCGCCATCCAACAACCCCTCGTTCGAGCGTTGCGGTTCGCCGCGCGAGCGTGCGGCTCGCCGCGGCATACTCCCGGTTCCACCCCGCCGATCACCGTACCAGGAATTCCGCCTTACGCCTGCAATCTTTCTTCCATCATTTCAGCAAGGCCGCTCCCACCTGTAAACTTTCGTCTTTTCCACGTGAACAGGCTGTCCTCAGTCAACTACCGATCGTCTGGATTGCAGCTAGCCGCTAACTCTACTTATTAGCCATTAGGTAAAAGAAAATCTCTACACCCCAAGGCGGAAACGGAAAAGGAAAACTTGGCTCGCTCATCGGAGAGAACGATAGCGTCGCCTTCTATTTCGACGTTTTCGATGGAGTGTATTCCATCGGGAATCGCAAACAGAAAAATCAAATACCGCGCCGTCTTTTGTCCGTGTGCAGGAATGACGCACCAGGTTGGATTATCAAAGATGTTCCCTCTGCGACGCGCCTCTTCACCTCGAACAGAGAACGGCGTGGTACCAAATTCCATTCCACGGGCTTGCGTGTTTCCATTCCACGGCTGACCCAACCGCGCACAATTCTCCTCCCAGATTGCCATCCATGGGAAATCCTCCCGGCGGAAACAATACCCGACACCAAGACGCAGCTTCCAGTTCATCGCCAGCAGGAATTCCACCTTGCGCCGCGGATCAAGTTCGACTGCGGCCCCGAAACCAAAGCCTTCCGTGGAAAAGGGTCGCCGCAGGTCCACAGTGGATCCCTCAACGCCCTGACGAGGCGCATAGGGCCACGAAAATTCCTGATTGACCGCGAGCAGCGACCCACCTTCATACTCGGTCGGCGAGGTAATTCCGAGAGTGGCCGAGACGGCCAACGTGCTGTCGGTGTGACTCAAAAATGGAGGAGAGAAGGTCGCATGCTCCACCCATTGGCAGATGTGATCGACGTCGCGTTCGTTGTGGACAGTTTCTTCCACGTACACGACACTCTGTTGATTCAGCAGCCGGATGGTCCGTTCGAAGTCAAGTTGTGCGACGGGTAAGCGCACAGTCCATCGACATGCGGTACCTTCCGTCTCGGCCAATTCATGCACATTCCAACGCTCTGCACCGGCCTCGCCATGAATGGGAAGGCCTGCCGCAGCTTCTTCCGGCGATGGAGCTCCGAAATAATCGAGGCACAGGGCGTGGCCTGTAAAGCCACCCGTCTCCAATTGCTCGTCCAGCCGACTTCCAGCGTGCCCCGGAGCCATCCAGGACGATTCCCAAAGCACGTTCTCAGACGAAGTCACATTTTGATTAGAGAAGCGGAACTCGGCGAGATGGCCGCCCTGCGTCAGAGCGGTCATCTCGACCAGGCCATTGGACAGTCGCGTGGCGTCGCGCCCTTTCCATCGAATGGATTCGGTCGCCGGCATCAAAATTTCCCCCGAGTGAAGCCCGTTCAAAAAGATCGGCTCCCGAGCGTTTTCGCGATAACGACTACTTCTGACCGTGCGGATAATCGATCCGAACGGACATGATGTCGTAGGGATGAATTGGCACGGTAATCTCGTCCGAGCCCGTGATCGACAGTGGCGCCCCTTCAGGTTTTTCCATCAAATTCGTCATGGTTGCCGACGTGGCTCCTGACGGAACATGGATTTTGACATCGCTGTCCTTGCCCGCCCAGTCATAGAAGTGGAGGATGAGTCCGTTGGCATCCTCGGCCTTTTTCACCGCGCTGAGAACTACGTTGCTATCGTCCACCGAAATGAAGGAATGCTCCAGCGGAAGTGTCCCGGAGTGCGCTTCCACCTGCATCGCTTTGAGCTTGTAGTTATAGTCATAGCCATGCCGGACGGTCAGTGCTGTCTTCCAATCGCCGGCATGCGGATAGAGAGCAAAGGTGAAGTGATTGTGCCCACGGTCGGCGTTGGGATCGGGAGATACGGGTGAGCGCAGGAAGGTAAGCCGCAGCACGTTGTCTTTGCAATCGTACCCGTACTTCGAGTTATTAATGAGTGAGACACCATTAGTTCCGTTGCCCAGGTCTGCCCAACGTAGTGCAGAGACTTCAAACTTCGCCTCGTCCCAGCTGTTATCCCGCGTCGTCGGCCGCTCGATGGTTCCAAAAGGAATTTCATAGGTGGCCATCTTGCTGGTCACCGACAGTGGGAAAGCTGACTTGAGCAGAACATGCGTCTCATGCCAATCGATATCGTTCACAATATTGACTTGGTCGGAATTTGCGTACAGCTGGATATCCTGAACGAACTTCGAGCTCTGCCAGTGCCGCGATACGCGGATCACAGCGCGGAAGGGACTCTGTTCCACCAGCTTTACCGAGTCGACCTCCGTGATGGGAACCATATGATCCAATGTGCCAGGATCAATGTTCCATGCATCGTCGGCGATCGGAGTGTCTTTGAATGTCTGTAACTGGTTGCCACAGGCACCCGGCGCCAGCGCCTCGAAGTTATCCTTCTTGTTATAGAGGCTTGTGATGCAACCGGTCTTAGGATCCACAGTTACTTTGAGCGCCGTATTTTCCAGAGTCATTCCACTTACTTTGATGTCGCTGGCGAAGGGCCTCTTTCCCGGCACCACATGTAACACCTCATAGCCAAGCGAGGGAACATCGCTCGCTTCCACTAACAGGCGGTAGGTATTCGTCTGGGGATCGCTCGATAATACTTCCGACGGCAATACGCGATCTTTTACATCCAGAACTGAAATTCCATTGGGAGTTGCCGCCGGCATTTGCACGTCGACGTTGACCAATCCAGAGCGTTCCCATCCGAGCGGGTTCACAACCACCACAGGCACAGCTCCCGCCGCACGAGTGTTGATGCGTGCCTCAATGGTGCCGAGGGCTTTCGAGGAGACTTCGTTGGTCGCCCAATGCACTTGATCGAAGTCGCGCTGCGCATCTTTATAGATGACGCCAATACCCGACCCCGCAGCCAGATCATGAAACTCGTTGAATAGTACTTTCTTCCATGCTTCATTCAGCTCGATTTGCGGATATGACTTGCCATCCAGCCATGCCAGGGAAGAATACTTTTCTGAGTTCAGCAGCCACTCTTCACTGTTACGCATGTTCCGCTTCTGATCCGCCTGAGTGGTGTAGGTGCCGCGGTGATGCTCAAAGTACAACTCATCATTCCATGTAGGAATGGATATTTCACCCTGCGGCGGAGCAGGCAAAGCTCCAGCGCCATGGGCCATGGCCTGGTAGTTCCAGGTGGGTGAGTCAGGGGCAATCTTCTTTTCAACGCTGCTGAAGTAGCTTTGCGCTGTGCCGAACTGCATCGTAGGAATAACTTTCCCCGGCTGCATCCAGTGCTCGCCCTCGTCCAGCACGGCCCGTGTCGGTCCACCGCCATGATCGCCTATCCCATACAAATCCATAATATCGAGCATGCCCGGCGAATAGGTCCGCGCCTTGACAAGGTCATTGGTCAACCGTATGGGGCTGAGGTCGTTATTTCCATAGCCATGCGGAAAGTAGGCGAGTACCTTACTTCCGTCCGGAGATTCCCACCAGAACAGCTTGAAGGGCAGTGGGTTGGTTTCGTTGGCCGCGAGTTTTTGCGTCACAAAATAATCGATGCCGGACTTCTTATAAATTTGCGGAAGTTGCCAGTCATAACCAAACGAGTCTGGATTCCAGCCGATGCGCGTTGTGACGCCGTATAACTGTTGAAATTCCCGCTGCCCGATCAATATCTGCCGCACCTGCGATTCGCCGCTCGGCATGTTCAGGTCCGGTTCAACCCACATACCGCCCACAAGCTCCCAGCGGCCTTCCTGGATGCGCTTCTTGATCTCCGCATTCATCGCAGGGTATTTTTCCGCCATCCACTCGTTGTATTGCGCAGCCGACTGCGTATAGGTGTAGTTGGGATATTCATCCATCAACTGGAGTGCGGTGCTGAAGGTACGCCTCACCACGTCGACCGTCTCCGTCCTGGGCCATAGCCACGCGGCATCGATGTGCGAATTGCCAGTCAGGTGGAATGTCGCTTCCTGCAAAGTGGGTTTGAGCGGTTCCATGTCTTGTTGCGACTGGCGCAAGGAGTTATCAAATTTCTGTTGGTCGTTGGTCGAAAGCGCAGCCATGTCTACGTCGCCGATGGCCTTTTCCAGTTGCGCTTTCTCCGCAGGCACATCTTTTGCAAGATCGGGAATGAGCAGAGCCGCGGAGACAAATTCCGTATACATGTCCTCTGGATTTGGACGGTTCGCCGGGAATTCAACGTGCGTCTGAATGGGCCGAATAAAGGTTGAGCCTCTGGAGGAACTCCCGATTCGAACGGCGACCAGCACCTTATCGCCGGGCTTGGCGGAACTGAAAAGAGCAATTGGTTCGAGATCGTCGCCGTTGGCAACGCGTTCGCCGTTGAAGAACAGCGTCACGGAGTCGCTCCGGAAGGAACTGATCCATATCCTGGAACCCGTCAGGTCATATCCATGCAGAGTCTTTGGAACCTCAACCCAAGTCCGCAGCCATACTGTATCGGTGGTGTTCACGCGATAGGGGGCGTGGATTACTTGCCAGGCAGAGTCATCGAGGCTTACCGATCCCCCGTGGTCTACGTCCCCGACATGAAGTCGCCAGTCTTCGATTGGAATCGAATTCAATTTAGAGAGCCCTTCGACCACCGCCTGAGATTGAGACGACAAAGCCTTCAAGGCATCCGCGGTTTGCTGGGGAGCAAAATTATTCGCTGCCATGGCCCTAGCGTTTTGCTGCGCTTTTGCGGAGGAAGAAATACAGAGAAGGGCGAAAAACAGAGCCACTACGACGACAAAATTTCTGCGAGGCAAACGCTGGGCTAGCACCTTAGGCAATGGATGAATCATGGGGTAAACTCCTCGAATGATCTTAGGAAATGCAATCAACGACCCGTCAAAAAATACAAGACGGACAAACAAACCGTAACTGCGCGCCTCGCTAATCATATAGGACCAAGACAATGTGTCAAGGTCACCCCACGAACTGCGCGGCGCGTTGAAATAGAGTGCCGCGCTCCCCTGAGCTGAAAGATGCGGAAATTACTTGAAATACGGGGCTTTTGGCGATGGTGCACAGTATTTCTAGTTCAATTTGAGTCGCGGATGTCGCCGCGCATCTCCATCTTGTGGACATGCTGTGTGAACCTGTCCAGCAGGACGCCCTCAGTCGTTTCCGATATGTTCTGCCGTCGAATGACGCGCAGAATGCATTCTGTCGACTCGCTGATTCGTGGGTTCGCGCAAAAGTCTTCTTTCCATTGGGTACCTCGACCATGTACCCTTCACGTCAACCCTGATCAAGGAGACACCATGAGAATCCTCCACCGGCATCCGGGAAGGGCATTCTTCCTTCCATTGATTCTGTTTGTTGCCCCATGTGCTGCCGCTTTCGCTCAGGCTCCGTCGGCTCAACCGCGTTCGCCACACTACGCAAAATTGCAACAGCGGCTGGCGCGCGGTTGGAACACGTGGGACACGGACAGCGTCATCACTCAGGTCCTGCTGCCTGAAGGCCTGGCGGTTCGAGTGGGAATCAAGCATCAGGGAACGGAAGGTTCGGACAGATTTCTTCCCGCCGCATTGATCGGCCGCCAGGGCAACGAGGACGAGCGAGTAATTCCAGGTCCGCACGCCTACGACGGCAGCTATACCGATCTGAAACTCATCTGGCACGGCCACGTCATCCGAATCCAGAGCGCGCACGACGGGAATGACCTCGTGCTGCTCGCGACTCCGCTTCCCTCGACGACAAACTCCCATCTTCCAGCGGAAATCGTCTTTTCCACCGGGATGCTCTGGAACAGGCCCGGTACCGCTGTGAAGAGAGCCGACCGGCTGGAAGCGCAACTTCCAAATCGGACAATCGCCATATTCTTGTCCGGCGTCGATACGTCCGATGTAAGCGTGCCAATTTCTGGCGCTTACTTTTCCGCGGATCTGAACTCACCCGTCGGCCTGAGTACAGGCGAGCCGCGAACCGTGGCGGAGATTCAAAGTGCATTGGAGCGCGAGCGACTGGCCTATCGCCAATCGGTGTCAGCCTTTGGAAGTCGAGCACCGGTGGCAGATGCGATCCAGACCGTAATCGGATGGGACACAATCTACGAGCCACAGGGGCGACGGGTGATTTCACCTGTGAGCCGCATTTGGAGCGTTCACTGGGGCGGCTATGTTCTGTTCGACTGGGATACGTTTTTCGCCGCAACTCTGGCCGCGACAGGGGACCGGGATCTGGCATACGCAAATGCGATCGAAATCTGCCGCGAGGCGACGAGCCAAGGTTTCATCCCGAACTACGCGCGCAGTGGGGGCTGGAAGAGTACGGACCGGTCAGAGCCGCCCGTCGGAGCGATTACGGTGCTGGGACTCTACCGGAAGTTCCATGATCGCTGGCTACTCGAAGACACATTCGTGCCTCTGCTGACGTGGAACAGATGGTGGGCGGAACATCGCGACCGGCAAGGTTACCTGGTGTGGGGCAGCGACGGCGAGAATCAGCCGGTGAATCTCGACGACAGGTCCGTCGGAACCCGAGCCGGCGCCATCCTCGAATCGGGTCTCGATAATAGCCCGATGTATGACGGCGCAAGCTACGACGAAACAACACATCAACTGGCCTTCGCCGATGTCGGCCTGATGGGAATGTACATCGCCGACTGTGACGCCCTGGCAAAGATTGCCGAAATTCTGGGCGAGAATGCGGAAGCTGAAGAACTTCACAAGCGGGCTGCAAAATATCGCGCCTCCCTGGCTACCTTGTGGGACGAAAAAACGGGAATTTTTCTTAACAAGGATCTTGGCACGGGACAGTTCAGCTATCGGCTTTCACCGACCAATTTTTATCCCATGCTGGCTCGGGCCGCTACTCCGGAGCAGGCCCGGCGCATGGTCGACGAACATCTTCTGAATCCGAAGGAATTCTGGGGTGAATGGGTGATCCCCTCGATCGCCAGAGATGATCCTGCGTTCAAAGATCAGAACTACTGGCGCGGCCGCATCTGGGGACCGATGAATTATTTGGTTTATCTGGGACTGCGAAACTACCAGCAGCCCGACATCGACCGCGCCCGAGTGCAGCTAGCGCAGAAGTCGCTGCATTTGTTCCTGAAAGACTGGCAGGCGAATGGTCACGTGCATGAAAACTATAACGCCATCACCGACAGCGGGGACGACGTCGCGAACAGTGACCGCTTCTATCACTGGGGAGCGCTTCTGGGACTGATCGATCTACAGGAGCACGGTTCCGCCGCGAAGGCTGAATAACCCTTCATCGGGCAGCAATCGATATCATTGACGCCAGCCATGCGCCGTAACGAGTAGTGGCTGCCGTCTCTTGATGTCTAAAGCATTTTCACTATTGCTGTGAATTCTCGACCTTCAAGTAAGAGCAGCTTTTCTTGCCAGAAAAGCTGCTCTTACATCGCCGCTAATCCCACACTGATCGTGAGTCAATCGACCCAGTTGTCACTGTGGGAGGTGGTATGAGACAAGGGCTCCATGGAAGCATCGAATCAGGTCTATAGCTGCAACGCTCTATTTGTGCTTCAGTATCTTTCCGCTGTCGGCATCCACGAAGGCGGCATAGCCGGACTTCTCATTTCCCCACAACAGATACCAGACAGGCCCCGAAAACTTGAATGTGTCCCCAAGTTGAAACAAGGCGAGACTCTTGTCTGGATTTTTCTTCAGCCAATCCGCGGCATCCGCTGCTGCAGCTTTGTAGGCGGCATCCGAATCGACATTAAAGAGAGAAATGTCGACCGGCATAGCGTTGCGCGTTATACCTCCCCAAGGCAATGCCAGCCCCGCATCCACGCCCTTAAAAATGTCTGGCGGCACCGCTGCGATGGAATACGAGTAAATCCGATACTCACGCAGGCTGGGCGAAGCAAACGCCGCCTGCCACATTGCCGCTTTTCCGGCTTCGTTCTTAAACCCAGGGACTTCCTTCGCTGTGACCTGTAGCGTTATAACATCCGGAGCCCAGTTGTGGGCGGATGTATACATCGGCCAAAAAGCTGTCTTGGCAGGCACCAGTTGTGGCGGTCCCGCAGGCTTGGCTGCCGATGCGGGCTGATTGGTGGCTGAGGGCTGAGTTGTGGATTTCGAGCAGCCCGCAAGAAGCAGCACTGCAACGGCCACTGCACTTACCGCAGAACGTTTGAGCAACGTGCTCATCGGAGTCCTCCAATTACTGCCTGTTCTAGTTGTTCTACGGACGACGAGACCCATCTTCGTCGGCCGCAGATAGCAGTAGCTGAGTACCGGGCACAGAGCTACCAAATGGTTTCGTACCTGTGGATGCGCAAGCGGCCCAGTATTCGCCTGCATTTTGCCACCGATGATTATAACCCTCTAGAACTCAGACAAATGCGAAACTTTTTTAACATCCGCCTGCCATGTGCGGAAGCCACGATTTTGCTGCCGGCGAGTTTCTTCAGGGCATGAGACGGAAATCGTGGAGGCGGACTTCGAGACACCAGGGGGGTAGATCGCAACAGTTTTCAGCACGACTATTCCGCGATGGCTACACACGGTCATCGTGAGTTGCGAACGGAGCTACGAGAAAGAACACTACATTGTCATCGATCTCCGCCGCAACTGGGTCAGTGAATATAATTCAATTTGCTCCAATCGACCGGCTCGGATCTCAATTCTTTGTAAATCGCCAATGCTTGCGAATACGCATCCCCGTGGGGAGTCAGCTGAAAGTGATCTGGCTGCCGGTTCCAGGCATCCTCCACTGCAAACCAATCAATCGGCTTAGGTTCGGTTTTCGTCTTCATTGCCATATCGAGGCTGTCGAAAAATAGCTTCCAGCGCTGATAGTAGAGGGTGCCGACCAAGCCGGACCAATCCTTGTTCGCATAGTCGTGCAGATGGTTGCTCACTTCTCGGTCGCCCCACGTGGTGAGAAGCGAACGCGCATCGTATACCAATGCTGTTTCTTCCGCGGGACTACTGGCCCACGACTTGGGCGCCTGTAGCCATGGCCCTAGCAGAAACCACTGATTCGTGGCCACCAGGCTATCCTCGGCCTGCATTAGACGAAGCCACTGCTGCGCCAACGAGGCGAACCGCGCTTGATCCTTGGCCTGATCCGCGGCTTTGATCTCGAGGAACAGCGCATGGCCTCGGTTGTCCAGGATCTGACGCGTGATGTTCACCAAGTCGTATTGGTATGTTGGAGTTGCACGCAGTTTCGGCGCGACTGCCAGCAGTTCTGGCAGAGCTTTCTCCAATGCTGCCGGATCGTAAGGGATATGGGCTCCTCCCCAATCGGGCTTCACGGCGAAATTGGGTCGAAGGTTGAATAAAGATTCCTGCGCCGCCTCTTTATCGGCAGGCATGTGGTAGACGCTGTTCACAAGGATTTGCCAGACGCGGTCGGCATGGGGATCCGCTCCTCCATAGCGGCGTGCGGCATAAGCGGAGAACCATTTCGACACATCGACCGGCTCGGTATGCCATGCCATTTCCATGAAGAAAGCGAAGGCGGCTGGGTCGGTATCCAGGCCCTCATTGTAGAAAGCGATGCCACGCATGTGGCTTCCCGGCGCCATGCCGAACTTCGGTATCCGCGCGGCGTAGGCCTGCAAATGCGCGCCGAGCGTGTTGCGGCCGCCAAAATCCCAAATCGCACTGTAGAGGTATGGAGAGCCTTTGTACTCCGTCTCGGGATCGTGATGCAGGTCGCTGTTCAGCTTTTCATCCACGATCATCAGCTTGCTGCGATCCACGGCATCGATCAGGGCCGGCTTGGGATTCTCCTGCCACGCCAGCATCATCCAATACGCGCCGGGATGGGCCGTCTCCAAAGACCGTTGAACAGCCACCGAACCGGCCCCCACAGGAACGTCGCCCGGCGTGCCTCCTTCCTGAAATACCTCCATGGTGTAGATGGATGTGTCTCCTAGGAGTTCGCGTTGATGGCGATAAAAATCTGCCGCAATCTTCGCAAAGAGGGGATCGCGCGGATCCAGCCAATCTGGCCGGGCAAATCCGTTCCATACACCCTGCGGAATTAAGTGCGCCTCAGGATGTTTTTGCGCAAACCCCGTGGGAACCAAACCGTAATAACCCGGCAACACAGGCGTGATTCCAAGGCTGCGCATATAGGCAAGAATTTGTTTCGTCGATTCCGCTCTTGTTTCCAGAAGCCGCATGCTGACAGGGCCTCCAAAACAACACATATTCCCCATCAGTTGCCAGTTCAGGTGCGCCGGCAGGGTGAACCAGGCGCGAATTTGCTGATCGGTGTACCCAAAATCCCGGAACGTCTCGTACAACACCAGGTCGGTTCCGCGATCTAACATGATCGTATTGGCCCCGCTGGCGGCCAGCAGATCGATCTCGTGTTTCCAGCGTGGCAGCTGCCAATACGGCGTGCTGTAGCCGGATACATTTTCATTGAACGCATAGCGGTATCGATAGGGCGACCGGACTTCAATCGGGGCGGGTGGCGGAGGAAGCTCAACCGGCAAATCCAATTGATTTTCGTTTGTGGAGATCTGCCCATGGGCTACATATTTCAGATACCAGTTGAAGCCTGTGAGGAGAGCCACATTCGAACTGCCGGCAATCTCAATCGCGCCGCGTTTTCCGGAAATTCGAAAGACATCGCTTCCATTCTGGGCAGGAAGGCTTGTGAAGTGCACCTGGCGCGCGATGCGCTCAGGAACCAACTCCTGGAGCGCCGTGCGGGCCGGAGAGCTGTCAGCAGCAGCGGCAAGCGCCGCACATGGAAAAAATCCGAATGCGACCGCGAGGAATGCAGTAATGTGAAAGGAACGATTCAATGCCACCAGCGACTCCTGATTATTAAGGTGAACGACGATCATACTGAATTTAACTCACCATGATTGGTCTTTCCTCAGTGCGAAAGCAAATTGAGTGTGCTCGCGTTGCCCGTCTCCGATCAGACTGAAGAGTTTCGCAATCTTTGCTGGATGACATACTGACTGACAACTCACGGACACATCAGCGATCTGAGGAACGATTTGCAATGAGATTGGTTTCATCGAAACTTTTGTCTCTGCTGGTTCTTCCCTGCTGACTGCTTGTGACCGCTCCATTTGCCCTCGCCCAGGAAAGTCCGCCGGCGGTTCCGCCGGTGTTTCATAACCAGCGCTTCAGCGATGGAGACACGCTGCCAGGGTCATACCATCACGCTGTGGCTCAATGGGGTCCTCAGCGGTACCTTGACGGATACTGCGGAAACGAAGGGTTATATTGGGTTGGAAGCAGAGGGGTACAAAATCGCATTCCGCAACCTGAAGATAAAAAAGTTGAGCGGAAAAAGCTAGAGACGGTCGTGGCTTATTTTCGCGCCAGGGCTTCGATTCCGGCTGATACCTCCGCCGCCCGCCCAAACCGATCTTTATAGGCCCACAATCCCAATGCCGGATTCGAGATGAAGAAAACCTCTTCGCCATCCACTATATTCCAACCGTCGGTGAGTTTGGCGGGATCATACTTCGCCGTGTATTCCGCAAGGTCGCCGTACGCGAAGAGGGCGCCTTCCATCTCTTCGCGGGTCAGGTGGCCTGGACAATAGCGGATGGTGAAGCGGCCTTCGCTGGAGCCGTGGATCAAGTGGGCGGCCGCCGATAGGTTCCCGGCCAGCACGGGGTCGTTCTTCACGGCTTCAAGAGTTGCGGGCGTGCCGCAATATCCGTACTTACGGATGAGCTTGTCAATTGCAGGGTCCTCGCCGAAGGCACGCACGCCGGGAGCGAGGATGATCAGTTCCGCATTGTCCGCCAGCGCCATGCGGGTGCGGTAGACGCTCTTGTTGCCGAGCCATGTTGTCTTGAATTCGTGAGGATCGAGGAACACGACCGCCTTGTGAATCTCGCGATCCATCACAAAGAAGTTGACCTTGAGGCTGAGTTCGGCTGCACGCTCAAAACACTCGGCGTCATCTCCTATATATAGACCGTTGATGACGAGCTTGCCGGCAGCATTCTTGCTGACGACGGTCTGAACGTAGACGATGGGCAGGTTCTGGGCGAAGTGGTCGCTGGCGTAGTTAAGGACGTGCCGCACGGGATTGTCCGTCTGGCCCATCATGCGCTCCATTCCGTAGACGGCGCCGAGGAAGTGGCTGCGGTGAATGGCCTGCACGCCGCCGGTGCCGACGAAGATGTTCTTGTTGTAGTTGGCCATGCCGGCGACTTCGTGAGGCACCACCTGACCGATCGAGAGAATCAGGTCGTGACCGCCATCTAGCAGCAGCTTGTTCACGCCTACGGGAATGGTGTAATCGAGCTTCCCTTCGCTGACTTCAGCGATGACCTCGCTTGGCACTTCGCCCAGGGTCACGACGTCGTTGCGCCAATCGTGGACACGAAACAGGTGGCGGGGGATGGAGCCGAACATAGTCTGAATCTCGTAGTCGGTCATCGGGTTATGCGTGCCGAGCGCGGGCAGAACATCGGTGAGGGATTCGCCATAATAGTCCCAGGCATACTGCGCGAGGACGCCGCTCATGGAATGCATGCGTGTGAAGTCCGGGGGAACGGCGAGGACTTTTTTACGGGGACCGAGTTTGTCGAGCGCGGCGAAGAGGCTCGCCTTGACCTCCGTGGGGGAGAACTCAGTGGTGGGCGATCCGGCGGCGAAAAATAGGCTCATACGATCGTTATGATATTCCCTTCACAGGAGCAGTGAAAGTGGCGCGTTTCCCCGATGCGCGGCCGATGCCGTAGCCTTAGTTTTGAGGGACACTATGCCATCTAATGAATCCATCGCCCCGCGCCAGCACGCATCCACTGGACCCGCTCTGCCGCAATTGCCCGAACCGACCTATGCCGAACGCGTCCGCACCCTCATTTCTTTATCCTCCGTCGCGACACTATCGACGCTATCTCGTAAGCACGCAGGGTTTCCGTTCGGCTCGCTGATGCCCTATGCTCTCGACGTTGCGGGGCGGCCGATCTTCCTGATCAGCAATATGGCGATGCATACCCACAATCTAAAGGCCGATGCAAGCGCCAGCCTTTTCATCGGGCAGGCTGGCGCTGACGGCGATCCGCTTGGCGCCGCGCGGGCCACTCTGATGGGCCATGCCGAACCTGTGCCACAGGAAGATTTAGTCTCTGCCCGAGAAAATTACCTTGGCCGGCACGAGAATAGCCGCTACTGGGTGGACTTCGCCGACTTTGGTTTCTTTCGGCTCCAACCCATCGATATCTATTATGTTGGGGGCTTTGGCGTGATGGGATGGGTCGATCCTGGGGAATATGAACACGCAGCACCCGACCCGCTGGCTGACGCCGCGCCGGGTATTCTCGCTCATATGAATGCCGACCATGTCGACTCCATGATTTTACTTGCGAGGACCCATGCGCAACTCGAAGCGACGGAGGCAACCATGACCTCCGTCGACCGCCTGGGCTTCTCTCTGCGACTGAAAACAGTAGAGGGAATGAAGGGCGCTCGCATCAATTTTTCCCGCGAAGTGGCTACATCGCAGGAAACGCGCACAGCACTGGTCGAGATGGTTCGACGCACCAAGGAATCCATCTAGTTCGGCTGCCAGGTCGATCCGCAAAGCGCTCAATTTTCAAGATGGAAATCCCGCCGATTCTTCCTGTGGCCACGCCACAGAATCTGTGCCATACTTATGTGGCATCGACACAGGAGAAGAAAATGGCGGATGTGAAGCTCGACCTGTTGCAAGGCACCCTGGACTTGATGGTTCTGCAGACGCTGGCCTCCATGGGTTCCCTGCATGGTTACGGCATCGCCCGACGTATTGAACAGGTGAGCGGCGACGAGATACTGCTGAACCAGGGCACCATTTACGCTTCCCTGGTGCGCCTGCAGCAACGGGGTTGGATCTCCGCGCAATGGGGCACGTCCGACAATAATCGCAAAGCGAAGTATTACGCCATCACCAGGAGCGGTCGCGGTCAGCTGGCCAAGGACTCCGCCTACTGGCGCCGGTTGTCGAGCGTGATGGGTCGCGTGCTGGCCATGCAGACGGAAGGAGACCGGTGATGGGCGCGATACGCGAAGCCTGCAACCGTCTGCGATCGTTCTTTCAGAAGCAGCAGCAAAATTCGGATCTGGATGCGGAAATTGCTACGCATGTCGAGCTGGCAGTGGAAGAAAACATGCGCCACGGCATGCCCGAAGCGGAAGCTCGCCGGAAGGCATTGGCGCGCTTTGGCGGAGTGCAGCAGGCGAAAGAGCGGCACCGTGCAGCGCGCGGCTTACCCTGGCTCGACATTTTGCTGCAGGACATGCACTACACATTCCGAACATTGCGGCGCGACCGTTCCTTCACCATCGTCGCTGTGCTGATTCTTGCCCTTGGGATCGGTGCCAATGTCGCTGTCTTCAGTGTGGTCAATACGATTCTACTGCGGCCGCTTCCCTTCCCTGAGCCGCAGCGGTTGGTTCGAATCCTGACAAAAAAGACCACGGGCGGCGAATCCAGCCAGACCTATTCTTCGGATGCCACCAAGGAATATCAGCAGCGGAATCACTCATTTCAAAGTGTTACCGGCTACTTCGCTTTCACCTCCAGCGACAATTACAAGCTGACCGTGGGTCAAGGCCAGCCGGTACCTGTCACGGGCATCCTGGTGATGGGAAATTTCTTTCGGACGATCGGCGTCGAGCCTTTCCTGGGACGATTGTTTACAGCAGACGAGTGTCTGCCCAACAGCCGTCCCGCGGTGCTGCTCAGCTATGCCTTTTGGAAACGGCAATTTGACGGCAATCGCGGCATCGTCGGGCAGGCCATCGATCTGAACGGTACCCCCACGACAGTCGTGGGCATCCTGCCTGACACTTTCGACTTCGGTTCGGTGTTTTCGCCGGGCGCGAAGGTCGATATCTTCACTCCATTTATCCTGTCCAATTTCGAGGACGACGGAAATGTCCTGGCCCTCATGGGTCGTCTCAAGCCGGGAGTAACTCTGGCCCAGGCGCAGGCGGAAGCCGACCTGCTTTTTCCAAAGCTGGACTTTAATCAGAAACATCCGAATTGGTACGGGAACTACACCGGCAGACTGCTTGGCATGAAGGAATACGTAAGCGGTAAGCTGCGGCGACCGCTGATTGTGTTGTGGTGCGCGGTGGGCATGATCCTGCTGATTGTCTGCGTAAATCTTTCCAACCTGCTATTGGCCCGCACTGCCGCGCGAAGCAAGGAGTTCGCCATGCGCAGCGCACTCGGCGCCGGGCGTGGCCGGCTGATTCGCCAATTGCTGACCGAAAGTCTCATTCTTTCCAGTGCTGGATCTTTAGTTGGTCTGGGCATCGCATTTGCAGTGGTCGAGTTTCTCGCCCATCAGGGATCGATTGCACTCCCACTGTTGAGCAGCGTTCGCATCGATGCTTCTGCGCTGGCATGGACGATAGCTATCGCCATTGTCACCGCCGCCGCCTTCGGTCTTGCTCCAGGACTGAAAATGTCGGCAGGCAATCTGCAGGAGGCGTTGAAGGATGCGGGCAGCGGCGCTAGTGAAGGCCGGAAGCATGAGGGTCTGCGTTCCGCGCTGGTTATCTCTGAGATCGCGCTGGCTTGCGTGCTGCTGGTGGGCGCCGGCCTGTTGCTGCGCAGCTTTCTGCACATTCTCAACGTCAATCTCGGCTTTGAACCCAGCCATGCCGCAGCCATCCAGATGGATTACGATGATGGCGGCAATGCCGCCAAACGGGGCGCCATTTGGCAGGAGATTATCCGCCGGGTCGAAGCCATTCCCGGTATCGAAACCGCCGGCATCTCCGATAATCTCCCACTGAGTCGAAATCGAAGCTGGGGCATCCAAGCCAAAGGGCACACCTATCGCCCTAGAGATCTCCAGGGCACGTTCGTGTTTATGATTTCTCCCGGCTACCTTCGCGCAATTGGCATGCACCTGCTCGAAGGCCGCGACATTCGGTGGTCCGACACCCCGACCAGTCAGAAGGTGGTCATCATCAACCAAACCGTTGCTCGCGCGCTGTGGCCAGGCGAGGACCCAATTGGGCACATCGCGTTAGTTGGCGGGACAGAGGCAACGGTGATCGGAGTGATCGAGGACGTTCAAGAAAGTAGTGTCGAAGGACAAGCTGGCTGGCAGATGTATTTATCCGCGACACAATTTGGGCCGGAAGGATCGGAGTTGGTGGTGCGCACCAAGCTGCCGCCCGATGCGCTTGCGTCCAGCGTGATGGCCACATTGCGGCAGATCAATCCCGGCCAACCAGCCACAGCTTTCCGCCCCATCCAGGGACTGGTGGATCATGCGGTTTCGCCGCAGCGATTCTTTGTTCTGCTGGTCGATATTTTTGCGGCTCTGGGACTGTTCCTCGCCTCGCTCGGTATCTATGGGGTTATTTCGTATTCGGTCACCCAGCGAACGCAGGAGATTGGTATCCGCATGGCGCTGGGCGCTTCGCGATCTCGCGTACAGCTTGGCGTCATCTGGAAGACGCTAAGGCTCGCCCTTGTGGGGATGCTCGTAGGCCTGGCGGCATCCGTTGTTGTGGCGCGCCTGATTGCGACTCTTTTGTTTGGGACGGCCCCCACCGACCCCGCGGCATTTGCTGGGACTATTTTGATTCTCAGTGCCGTTGCATTCCTCGCGGGCTATATTCCCGCGCGCCGCGCATCCAGAATCAATCCGATGATTGCACTCCGCAACAACTGAGTCAAAGAACTCTAGCGGCCTCGTTCCTGCGCCTGCCGACTGATATACAGGGCCCTCATACCATACAGTGATATACAGGCCCTCATGCCGAATGAACAGGGTCATTGGATGGTAAACTGCCATGTTCAGGAGGCAACGCCGCGACGTCGAAGCAGGCGTGCCGCTTCCGTCTCGCATCGCCGCCTAACCCCTCTCCTTCAGCAATTTATGAAGCGGTCAAAGCAAAATCAGCTGACGATTGCCCGTATTGGTATAAAATAAAACTCTTCAGCACCAGTTGCAGAGCGGATTCGCGTATCTCGCTCGCGAGATGCCACCTGGGCAGTCCGCACCGTACACAGATTTCCAGATCGTGAAAGCTAAGCAGAGGAATCAATGTCTAATTTCCATGCAGTTTCCGGCTTACCGTCCGCACAGGGTCTATACCATCCATGCCATGAACATGACGCGTGCGGAATTGGATTTGTCGCCAGCATTCGCGGAGAGAAGAGCCACGAAATCATCCTGAAAGGGATCGAGGTTCTGATCAATCTGACGCATCGGGGAGCGTGCGGATGCGATCCAGAAACCGGCGATGGCGCTGGCATCCTGATTCAAATTCCTCATCGGTTCTTCGCGCGCGAGTGTAAGCAATCAGGCTTCGAACTGCCGGAACCGGGAGCGTATGCGGCAGGCATGGTCTTTCTCCCCGTGGAGAAGCTGAACCGCCTGCAGTGTGAGGGAATTTTCGAAGAAATCGTGCGGGATGAAGGGCTGACCGTTTTGGGTTGGCGGGACACTCCTTGCGATGGCAATGCCATCGGTCGAGTGGCGCGCGCAAGCCAACCTTACATTCAGCAGATTTTTATCGGGAAACCCGCCGAACTGGATGAGGACGCCTTCGAGCGCAAGCTGTTCGTCGTTCGCAAGCGGACGGAACGCGCGATTGCCGCCTCCGGAATCGAGGATAAGGACTTCTTTTACATTCCTTCTCTTTCCGCTCGCACCATTATTTACAAAGGACTGCTGCTGGCTCCGCAGATCGCGAGTTTCTACGGGGAATTGTCCGACCCTGAAGTCACCAGCGCGCTTTGCCTGGTGCATCAGCGTTTTTCCACGAACACGTTTCCCAGTTGGCGCCTCGCGCATCCCTTCCGTTACGTAGCGCACAATGGCGAAATCAACACACTGCGCGGCAACGTGAACTGGATGCAAGCGCGGCAGTCGATTTTGTCTTCCCCGGCATTCGGCGACGACATGCAAAAGGTGTTTCCCATCATCGAGGAGGGCAGTAGCGATTCCTCGGCGTTCGACAATGCGGTAGAGCTGCTCTATCAGTCTGGACGCTCGATGCCGCACGTCATGTCCATGTTGATTCCAGAATCCTGGTCGGGCAATCCACATATGAAGCCCGAGAAGCGGGCGTTCTATGAGTATCACGCGTCCCTGATGGAGCCATGGGATGGTCCCGCCGCGATTGCATTTACTGACGGACGAGTCATTGGAGCGTCGCTCGACCGCAATGGCCTGCGGCCCGGCCGCTATGTCGTTACCAAGGACGATATTGTGGTGCTGGCGTCAGAGGCCGGCGTTCTGGACATTCCAGCTGTCAATGTAAAGAAAAAGGGACGGCTGCAGCCGGGCAAGATGTTCCTGGTGGACACGGTGCAACAGCGCATCATTTCCGACAAGGAGATCAAGCAGCAGCTTGCTGCGCGGCAGCCATACGACGAGTGGCTGAAGCAAAACCAGATTACGCTGGACCAATTGCCGGAACCTTCCCGCGTGTATGCGGCCAACCCCGATACGCTTTTGCGGCGGCAACGGGTGTTTGGCTACACCGAAGAAGACATGAAGATGATTCTGGAACCGATGGCAAGCAAGGGAGAAGAGCCGGTCGGCTCCATGGGAACCGATACTCCGCTAGCTTGTCTGTCAGACCGGCCGCAGATGCTCTTCAGTTATTTCAAACAGCTCTTTGCGCAGGTCACGAATCCGCCTATCGATCCGATCCGCGAAGAGATGGTCATGTCGCTGATCAGTTTTATCGGCAGCGAGAGGAACATTCTGGCAGAAACGCCCAAAAACTGCCACACCCTAAAGTTGCCTCACGCCATCCTGAACAATCGCGAGCTGGAAAAGCTGCGTCGCGTGTCCACCGGGGATTTGCTGGCAACGACATTGTCCACGCTGTTTCGCGCGGAAGATGGCGAGGCTGGATTGCGGCGCGCGCTCGATGAACTATGCCAGCGCGCATCTCTGGCAATCCGCTCCGGATATACGTTATTCATTCTTTCGGACCGCGGAGCCGATGCGCAGTATGCTCCCATTCCCAGCCTGCTTGCGCTGGCTGCGGTGCACTATCTGCTGGTCCGCGAAGAGACGCGGACGCAAGTCGCTCTCATCCTGGAGTCGGGAGAGCCGCGCGAGGTCATGCATTTTGCGCTGCTCATCGGCTTCGGCGCCAGCGCCATCAACCCATACTTGGCATTCGATTCGATACGGGATCTGGCGCATCGCGGCTATTTAGCCAACGGCATCACACCTGACACAGCGGTCAAGAATTTCATTAAGGCTATCAACAAGGGATTGTTGAAGACGTTCTCGAAAATGGGAATCTCCACATTACAGAGCTATCGGGGAGCCCAGGTGTTCGAGGCCATCGGTTTAAATAAGGACCTGGTCGAAACTTATTTTCAGGGAACCGCCTCCCGGATTGAAGGCGTGGGTCTCGACGTTTTGGCACGCGAAGCACAGATGAAGCACGAGTATGCGTTTGGCCCGCTTACCGATTCGCAGACCGATTTGGCTGTCGGCGGTGCGTACCACTATCGGGTGAACGGTGAATATCACTTAATAAATCCGGAAACCATCGGCAAGCTGCAACACGCCGTACAACAGGGAAATCCGAAAACATTCAAGGAATATACCGACCTGATCGATGAGCAAAGCCGCAACATGTGCACGCTGCGCAGCCTGATGCGCATCAAGGAATCGAAAACTCCTGTTCCTCTGGAAGAAGTAGAGCCCGCCAAGGAGATTGTCAAGCGCTTCACCACCGGGGCAATGTCGTTCGGCTCGATCAGCAAGGAAGCGCATGAAACGCTTGCCATCGCGATGAACCGGATCGGCGGCATGTCGAACACGGGCGAAGGTGGAGAGGATGAGCGCCGTTTCACCGCGGATGCCAATGGAGATTTACGTCGCAGCGCGGTGAAGCAGATCGCGTCCGGACGCTTCGGTGTGACGACGAATTATCTGATCAACGCGGATGAGATTCAGATCAAGATGGCGCAAGGCGCCAAGCCGGGAGAAGGCGGCCAACTGCCGGGGCATAAGGTGGATGAGATTATCGCCCGGCTGCGTCACTCGATTCCTGGGGTGGGATTGATCTCGCCGCCTCCGCACCACGACATCTACTCGATTGAAGACTTAGCACAACTGATTTATGACTTGAAAAACGTGAACCCCAGAGCCCGCATTGCGGTGAAGCTGGTCTCGGAGGTTGGAGTCGGTACCGTGGCCGCTGGCGTTTCCAAGGCTCATGCCGATGTCGTACTCATCAGCGGGGATAGTGGAGGGACTGGCGCTGCGCCACTCAGCTCCATCAAACACGCCGGAATCCCATGGGAGCTGGGGCTTGCGGAAACGCAGCAGGTTCTATTGCTGAACGATCTGCGCAGCCGCATTCGCGTGCAGACTGACGGCAAGTTGCAGACTGGGCGCGACGTCGTCATTGCTGCCTTGCTGGGCGCGGAAGAGTTTGGTTTTGCCACGGCGCCGCTGATCACCATGGGTTGCATCATGATCCGCAAGTGCCATTTGAACACCTGCCCGGTAGGAATCGCCACGCAGGATCCTGAGCTTCGCAAGCGCTTCCAGGGCCAGCCGGAACATGTTATCAACTTTTTCTTTTTTCTTGCGGAACAGGTTCGCGAGTATATGGCGAAGCTTGGCTTCCGCACCGTGAACGAGATGGTGGGTCGCGTGGATATGCTGGAGACGCATCTGGCGATCGACCATTGGAAGGCAAAGGGCATCGATCTCGCGTCCATTTTGTATCACCCTCCATTGCCCGCTCGCGTGGCGCGGCACTGCATTCACAAGCAGGACCATGGTCTGGAGCAGGCCCTCGATCATCGACTGATCGAACTGGCTCAGCCGGCACTCGATGATCGGCTGCCCGTGGAAGTATCGCTGCCCATCCGTAATATCCATCGGACAGTGGGAGCGATGCTTGGCGGCGAAGTGGTGCGACGCTATGGATCGCAAGGGCTGCCTGAGGAAACAATCCGGTTCCGGTTTCAGGGATCCGCGGGCCAAAGTTTCGGAGCGTTTCTTCCCAACGGAATCACACTTACGTTGGAAGGAGAAGCCAACGACTACGTGGGGAAGGGGCTTTCCGGCGGCCGAATTATCATTTTCCCGCCTCGCAATTCCAGCTTTCAACCGGAAGAGAGCATTCTGGCGGGCAATGTGATTCTCTATGGAGCGACCAGCGGCGAGGTCTTCCTGAATGGAATCGCCGGAGAACGCTTTGCGGTACGCAACTCCGGAGCAACCGCGGTAGTGGAAGGTGTTGGAGATCACGGCTGTGAATATATGACCAATGGACTGGTGGTCGTGCTGGGTACTTGCGGCCGCAACTTTGCCGCCGGGATGAACGGAGGGATCGCATACGTCTTCGACGAGCGCGGCGATTTCAAGGAGAAACGCTGCAACCCGGCGTCGGTGGATTTGGAGCCGGTCACGGACGAGCTAGATATGGAAGATCTGCAGACGCTCATCACTCGCCATCGCGATCTGACAGGAAGCCCACGAGCCGGATGGATTCTTGACAACTGGAGCGAGAGCTTGCCGAAATTCATCAAAGTGTTTCCGCAAGAATATAAGCGCGTGCTTCGCAGTCGAACAGAAGTGCATGTTTCAGCAGGAGAGATTCCTTCATTGACCACCATCGAGCAGGTGCAGCATGGGTAAAACCACTGGATTCATGGAATATTCGCGCGAGCTTCCCGAGCGGCGTCCTGTCGAGGAACGCATCAACGACTGGGTGGAGATTTATCGCGCATTTCCGGAAGAAAAGCAACAGCAGCAGGCGGCGCGCTGCATGGACTGTGGAGTTCCCTTCTGCCATACGGGCTGCCCCGTCAACAACATCATTCCCGACTGGAATGATCTGGTCTACCGCGGGCGATGGAAAGAAGCGATACGCCGGCTGCACGCTACCAATAATTTTCCTGAATTCACCGGGAGGATTTGTCCGGCGCCCTGCGAGGCAGCATGCGTCCTTGGCATCAATGCTCCGGCAGTAACGATTAAGCAGATTGAAAAAAACATCATCGAACATGCGTACGAGGAAGGCTGGGTCCATCCGGAACCGCCTGCGTTTTCCACCGGTAAGGCGGTCGCGATCGTGGGTTCGGGCCCGGCTGGGCTAGCGGCGGCGCAACAACTTCGCCGCGCCGGTCATGCGGTCACAGTGTTTGAGAAAGCCGACCGCATCGGCGGGTTGATGCGCTATGGAATTCCCAATTTCAAGCTGGAAAAAACAATCCTCGATCGCCGCCTGGAGCAAATGCAGGCGGAAGGCGTCGAATTTGTGACAGGCGCGCATGTTGGACAGAACCTGCCGATTGCAGACCTTCAACGGGACTTCGACGCCATCCTGTTGGCAGGAGGTGCGGAACAACCGCGGGATCTTTCCGTGCCAGGCCGGGAGCTGAAGGGCATCCATTTCGCAATGGAGTTTCTGCCGCAGCAGAACCGGCGTTGTGAAGGCGACACAGTACCTGAAAGCGAAGCCATCCTGGCAACGGGCAAACGAGTGGTCATCATCGGAGGCGGAGATACCGGCGCGGATTGCCTGGGGACAACGCATCGGCAGAAGGCGCTGTCGGTCGAACAATTTGAAATCATGCCAATGCCCCCTGCCACACGCTCGCCGCTAACACCCTGGCCGTTATGGCCGATGCAACTGCGCGTCGAGGGAGCGCATGAGGAGGGTGGAAAGAGGAGCTGGAGTCTAGCCACCACAAAGTTTACCGGGGACGAGCATGGCAACGTGAAGCAGTTGCATGGAGTCCATGTCGGCCCTCCGCCCAAGTTTGAGCCTCAACCTGGCAGTGAATTTGTCATGGAAGCGGACCTGGTGTTGCTTGCCATGGGCTTCCTGGGCCCGGTTCGCAAGGGCCTGATTGAGACGCTCGGAGTTGTCCTCGACCCCCGAGGAAATGTGGCGACCAATGCTGAATACATGACGTCGGTGGAGGGAGTGTTTGCTGCCGGCGATCTGCGGCGCGGACAATCGTTGGTGGTGTGGGCCATCTCCGAGGGGCGAAAAGCGGCTGCGGCCATCGACCAGTATTTGAATGCTGTTCCGAACGTTGTTGCAGCCACCGCCGGAGCATCCTCCAAGATAAATTCCCGTGGATAAGAGAGCGAAGCGGGATCGAAGCATGGCCCGAGTAAGCCGCGACTGAATCTCAATCCCGCTGTGGCGCAACAGCGGTCGGTTGCGGCACTCGCGGGTCTGTCCGCGATTCTCAAGCGGCGGTAGAATGATTGTCGTCAGAGGTTCGCGGCATGTTGGTGGAGATCGCCAAGCCGATCGCCTTCCTACTTTGCATGGTCTCGTTGTGTGCCCTGTTCTTTACCGCATTTCTGGCTCCGGCAAGCGATCTGCAACAAAGAATTTTGGATTCGCTCGAACTGCTGGCGCTTGCGGGCGGAATCTCACTGGTCAGCGGATTGATTTTTCGCGACTCGGAACCCGAACATTCAACGGACCACGCACGGCTCGCAGCCACACTTCCCGTTCAGGTGTTCTGCTGGGCCACGGGCACGATGTTCATTCTGTTCATCGTTTCCTGGTATTTGGAAACTCACTGCATCTTCTACCGCGATATACGCTGGTAACGCAATAGCTCGGCTCGATAAGGCGTCCAATGGGAAATCCAGGTCCAGAACTGGACAGTTCGGAAACCAAGGGTCCCCCGCTCAAGCGGGAAAAGCCTTATGGCTCGGAGGGTAGCAGCCTGACATTGGACATCGTTGGCAGGCGGATGTCCGCGCAGCAACCGGGCGCATCGTCGCGATTGGCCAAGGTGAGCGTGCCTCCATGGGCTTCGATGATTTGCAGCGCAAGCACCAATCCTATCCCAGTGCCCCCGGGCTTCGTTGTATAAAACGGCACAAAAAGATTGGCTGGGTTGGCCAGTCCGATTCCGTTGTCTTCGACATGAATGAGCACGCTGTCTGACCGCTTTTTGCATATGACCGTTACATGCGCTGCCATTTTGTCGTCGTGCGCCTGCATCGCCGCGTCGACCGCATTGCGGATTAGATTGATGAGCGCCTGTTCCAGTTGGGCTGCATCGGCATAGATATCCGTATCTTCCGCGACATCCAGAACTATCTTGAGCCTGGTCTCGAGATGACAGACACGTTCCAGTAGAGGAATCGCTCGGAAGGTGGTCTTTACCGGCGCGGGTAGTTTGGCGAGCTGGCTATATGCCTGCAGAAAACGGTTCAATGACTCCGCGCGCTCTTCGATGATGGCCAGCCCGTGCTCCATGTCCACTGGATTGACGGTCCGATTCTGGCGCTCACCGGTGCTCGTCCAGGCAGTGGATTGCGGGGCATGGATCCACTGCACCCGCGAGCGAAGACTGCTGGCAATCGATTTGATGGGTGTTAGAGAATTGTTGACCTCATGCGCAAGTACGCGAATCAGCCGCTGCCATGCCTGACGCTCCTGTTCCCGCAATACTCCGCTCACATCGGAAAGCAGCAACAGAGTGTGAGGCATGCCATTCTGGTAAAACTTGCTGCGTCGCACCATCCATCGGCCTTCTCGCCCATGCATAGCCAGCGAAACGACGCTGTTGTCCGGGCATTCCAGAATCTCCATGAGTCCCAGAGATCTCGCGCTTTGATGCAACGTCGAATCTGCCGGCTTCTGGAGCATTTTCAGCGCTGCCGGGTTGGTCAACTGCAGATCCGAGGCTGCGTCAAAGGCAAACACGGGCAGATCCATGGTTTCAACGACGCGCTCCAGCAGGGCAAACGTCTCCGATTCTCGATGCCGGCGTATGCGAAGATCGCCGGCCAGCTCATTGATCTGCGCGGCCAGGTCGCCGAGGGCATCCCCCTGGCCGATCTCGCGTGCGCGAAAAGAATATTCATTTTCTCGCAAAGCCGCCACAACATTGGAGAGCGTTTGCAGTGGCCGGACAATATGCTGGAACACCGCCGAGCCCAGGGATGCCAGCAGAATGAGAAGACTAGACAGAACACCCAGCCAGGTCAACACGGACGCATGCCACGCGTACAGGACGATACAACCCAGCATGAGCGTTGGAAGAGCAAGCAACACGAGCAATCCGGCCAGACGAACTTCAAAACGCAGACGCGGAATCTTGAAGCCGATTGCGGGACGTGGCGGCAGAGAAGCGGAAGATCGTGCGCGATTTGCCGCACTAGATGCCATATTTTTCCATCCGCCGGTACAGGGCTCCGCGGCTCAAGCCCAGAGCGTCGGCGGCTTGGCTGACGTTGCGATCGTGCCGGGCCAGAGCTTTACGGATCAGGATACTCTCGACTGCTTCCAGACTCATCTCATCGATGTCGTCAGCAGGTTTCGTCGTCTGAAGGTTCAGGTCGCCAGCCTGTATGCGGCGGCTGCGGCTCATGAGCACAGCGCGTTCCATGGAATGTTCGAGTTCCCTAACATTGCCGGGCCAGGAGTGATCGAGGAGGGCATGTAGAGCTGTTGCGTCAAGCCCTTCGATCTGTTTGCGGTAGCGCGCAGCGTAGCGCGCTAGAAAATGCGCTGCCAGCGCGGGGATATCCTCTCTCCTTTCTCGCAGTGGAGGCAGATGAATTTCCACCGTGTTCAGCCGAAAGAGCAAATCGGGACGAAAGCGCCCCTCCGCGCACTCGTGCATCAGATCGGCGTTCGTTGCGGAGAGCACACGCACATCAATCCGGCGCACGCGCGAGGAGCCGACCGGTTCCAGTTCTCCCGCCTCCAGCACGCGCAAAAGTTTTGCCTGCTGACGGATCGGAACATTGGCAATTTCATCCAGAAACAGCGTTCCCCGGTCTGCAAGTTCAAAGCGCCCAATGCGGTCGGTTCGCGCATCGGTGAATGCTCCCTTGACATGGCCGAACACTTCGCTTTCAAACACGCCTTCAGAGAGCGCACCGGTATTGACCGCAATCCATGGCTGCTCGGCACGCGCGGATAATGCGTGCAGGGTGTGCGCGACAATCTCTTTCCCTGTGCCGTGCTCGCCGGTAATTAGAACATTGGCGTCCGACGGCCCAACACGTGTCATCGCATCGAGAACCGGTTGCATCGCCGGCGATGCTGCGATCATTTCCGGTCTGTCCGTCGCCCGCAGCAGCTGATTTTCCGCTTCCAGTAGCTGGGCACGACGCAAAGCCCGATACAGGGTCACCTGGGTTTGCAAAACCGTCAACAACCGCGCATTTTCCCACGGCTTTGTAATAAAGTCTCTAGCACCTCGGCGCATCGCCTCCACCGCCAGGTCGACGCTGGCCCAGGCCGTCATCACGATAACAGGAAGCTGTGAATCGATCTCCAACACTTGCCGCAGCAACTCCAATCCTTCGTGGCCGGAGGTGGTGTCGCGGGTGTAGTTCAAGTCCATGAGCAGTGCGTCATAGGATCGATTGCGAAGCGCGTGCAGCGCCGATCCTGGAGAACCGACAGTATCCACGCGGAAGCCCGCGGGCTGCAGTAATAATGTAAGCGCTTCGAGAATTTGCGGCTGGTCATCGGCCGCAAGCACGCTCGGCAGCGTGCCTGCATCCAGTTTGTTCCGATCGAGAAGCACAGGTTGTTCCGCCATCGTCAGCCTCTCGCTTAGAGTATCGCGATTGGCAAGCAAGTTCTTCTACGGCTGCTGGACAACCCCGGTTCTAGCATCCGCAATCGAGATGTGATTCAGGTCCAATGTGGCTCCAATCACTCGGTTCAATTCAACGCGCGATTTCTCGTAGTCCGTCTCCGCCGCCACCAGGGCCGATTCCGCCACCGATAGGTCGTGCTGGGCGGAAAGTGTCTGGTAGCTCGAACCAGCTCCCAGCTTTTGTTCCTGCTGTGTGATTTCGAAGGTCTTTTCCGCCAGATCGCGCGACTGTCCCGCTGCTTCCACCCGCGCCCGCTTCTGCTCCAGCGCATAGGCCGCATTGGTTACGTCGATTTGGATCTGTTTTTTCAGCTGCTGAGCGCGAAGTTCCGCTTGCCGATATTCAAGCTCGGAGCGGTATTGGTCGGCTTTGGCCACCCGGTTGCGCAGCGGGATTTGCAATTGAAGGCCCACCAGGTAGTCGGGGGACGAATTGTTGAATGCGCTTGAAACGGCGCCCGGCCAATCCTTCCCGACGGTGGATGCATTTGTTCCTCCAAATGCGGGATTCAATTGTCCGGCTAGTCCAGTGCCGCCATAGTACCCTTCGAGCGCGAGGCTGGGCAGTAGCGCGTTCTCAGCGGATTTCCGTGTGATTTTGCGGTTTTCAAGATCGAGCGCGGATTCGTACAACTCCGGTCTATTCTGCATGGCCTCGGCAACCATCTGTTCCAGGGGCGGCTCGGCAGCGTCATCCTGCAAACGCATCGACGTTGTCGGCACGATCGGCATAGCGGCCAGCATTGGGTCGTCGAGGTTCTTGGTCAGCGCATTCTTTAGCAGGAGCTCTTGAAAAAGAAGCGTTGTCTTGGCGATAGTCATATCCTGTTTGCTCCGGGCGACCTCGCCCTCAGCCTTGAGGACATCCATCTGCGGAATCGCCTGAAGTTCCAACTGCTTTTTGTCGCTTTCGAAAGTCTGCTGCGCGAAATCGAGCGAGCGTTCCTTTACTTGCTCGTCGTCATACGCGCTCACCAGGTCCCAATACATGTTTTCGATCTGGCTGATGCTGGTGATGATCTGATCTTTAAAGCTGGCATCGGTGATCTTCCGGTTGTTTTTGGCGATCATGAGATAACGCAGGTTCGGCAGGAACCCGAACCCGGCAAGCAGCGGCTGGATGATCTCGAAATTGTAATAGCTGTCCAGTTGTGGAGAGAGATTAGTAAATATGCTGTTGGTCGCCGAACGATTGTTCTGGAAACGGAACTCGACCGTCGTCCCCGTCGAAAACGACTGCATGTATTTCGCATTGCCGATAAATGTGTTCAGTTGAAACGACGGCACACCATAGAGCCGAAGGTTCGAGAGCGGCTGGGTGTAATGTTCCAGACTGAAAGTCCCGGTGATGAGCGGATCATAGGAGTTGACAAGGGTTCCGGTGCCGAGTGTCGACTGCACCAGGCCCGAAGATCCCGCGCCTGCACCGCCTGCGCCGCTGGAGGTACCGCCGGCTCCCCCGCCGGCTCCGGCCCCGGCGGCTCCCGTGCCTACTCCGCCAACGCCTGCGCCGGGAGTGTTCTGCACCACGCCGGTATCCACGCCGCGAAAGAACCCACCCGCCTTGGTGCGCTCAATGTCCGTCTCTGCAATAGGAATGTTAAAGCGGGCAATGGCGATATCCAGGTTGTTTTCCAGCGCCAGCACAATTGCATCATGCAGCGAGAGGTACAGCTTGCCGTCCTGGATCAACCCGTCGATGCGCGGCGAGTTGGCAAGATTAGGCTCCGGAACATGGGTCGGCGTATAGGTTCCGAATGGATTGCTGGAATGCGGAATATCGAGGCGCAATTGCTGTGTCGTCGAGTTCTCCTGCGAAAATGAAACCATCGCTGTGACAAAAAGGACCATTGCGGCTCCGGCGATCGGATTCCTCAACTTGCTTTTCCAGTGCAACATTATGCTCTCCCATCGCTGGTGTTTTGCATCTCCGGACGCGCGGAGTCCGCGACCATCCATCCATCGGACAGTTCGACGGTACGTGTCCCATAGGTGGCATTCAGGTCGGAATGCGTGACCTGAACTATCGTCGTTCCCTGTTGGTTCAGTTCGCGAAATAGCTCCATGATCTCTTTCGCCTGGATAGAATGCAGGTTGCCGGTCGGCTCATCTGCCAGTAACAGCGCGGGTTTGTGGATGACGGCGCGCGCGATGCCTACCAGTTGCTGTTGACCGCCGGAAAGCTGGGACGGAAAAAGGTCCTTCTTGGCCACCATGCGGAAGCGATCGAGAACGTCGGCCACCATCGCCTGCCGCTCGGAGGAAGGAATGTTCTTGTACGACAAAGGCAGGTCAATATTCTCGGCCACCGTCAAATCATCCAGCAGATGGTAGCTCTGGAAGACCATGCCCATGCTGTGCCGGGAGAGATCCGCGCGCTGTTTGCGGTTCAGTTTGTGGACGGCCCGCTCGCCAAACCAGTATTCCCCCTGCCAGTCGTCATCCAGCAGGCCGAGAATATTCAGGAGGGACGACTTCCCGGATCCCGATGGCCCCATGATGGTGACAAACTCGCCTTCGAGGATTTCCATGTGGATGCGTCGTAGCACCCACGTTTGTCCGACGCCGGACTTGTAGCTGCGGTCGATATTTTTCAATTGAATCATTCTCATCTCACTTATAAGAATTTTGTCCGTTGCCTTGAATGCCGTCATAACACGGCGCGTCCATGCATGTTCCTCGGATCAGATTTACTCGGTCCGCAATGCCTTGACCGGTTCAATCTTCGCGGCCCGGCGCGCCGGGATATAGCTGGCCAGCAGGCCTACGCCAACCAATAGAATGGACACCCCAACCATGGTTAGCAGGTCATGCTGCGCGACGCCGTAGAGAAAACTCCGCACCAATTTTTCCATAAAGTATGCCGCCAGAATTCCCAGAAAAACTCCGGCGCCGAGGAGTCGGATTGCCTGACGCAGCACCATGCGACGAACATCTTCCGGCTGCGCCCCCAATGCGAGCCGCACGCCGATTTCCCGCGTGCGCTGGCTGACGCCGTAGCTCAGCAGACCGTAGAGCCCGGCTGCGGCAATCAGAACAGCGGCAGTTGCAAAGATCCAGAGCAGGCGCGCCGCCAAAGTTTGGCTGCCAAGCAGATCATCGATATGCTGTGGCATCGTTTGGATATTGTTCACGATGAATTCCGTGTTCATTTGCGTGAAAATCCGGCTGATCGTGGGAACAATCACTTCGGGCGGCTGGCCGGTGCGCACGACGAGTTCCATCGCGAGCGAAAAGATCGGGTAGAAATCGTCGCCAAGTGGAATTTGGTTCAGGTCGACGTCCACTTCCGGAGGAGCGGGCTCACCGAGGGTGACCGGTGTATCCGCAACGATGCCCACCACCCTGACGTGTTTAAAAATGCTCTTCGCCGTAGAGTCCGTATCCAAATTGAGTATTTTCCCCACCGGCTGCGCGCCCAGATATTGATGGGCAAACGCTTGATTGACAACTGCGACCGCGCTTGTTCCAGGGCGATCTTGCTGGTTGAACGAGCGACCCTGCACCAGACGAATCTCCAGCGTGCCATATGCCTTCGGCGTCACGGCGTGCATCTCAACCGAGTGATTGGCCGCGTTGGCCGCGGGATCGCCGATGACAGCGAAGGTGGTAGCCATATGCACGTTGTTTGTCAGAGGTGTAGCCGTTACCAACGCAGCCGACTCCACACCGGGAATCTGTCGCACGCGGTCCAGCAAGGGGTGATAGAAGACGTTGCGAATGTCGGTTCGGGTACTCCCTGCCGCGGAGGGTGTAAAGCCTCCCCTGGAGAAAAATTGAGCCACCACCAGATGCTGCGGATTGAAACCGACGGGGATGTGACGCAGCGCGTACAGCGTGCGCAGCAGCAGTCCGGCGGAGACCAGCAGCAGCAGCGATACCGCGAGTTCGCCTACAATCAGCGCATTCCGCAGGCGCATTTGTTTCACTCCCACCCCCGCTCCTCTTGCGCCTTCGTGCAGCGCTTCCTGGGGATCGGCGGATGCAGCATGGAAGGCGGGCGTGGTGCCAAAGATTGCGGAGGAAACGATGGAAAGGAAGATCAGCAGCAGAATGACATGCCAGTTCAACGCGATGTCGCCCGATCGACTCAAGTGAGTGTTGATGGAATGGCGCAACACTGCGAGACACGCATAGGCAATGGCTAAACCACACGCTCCTCCCGCAACGCCGAGCAACAGGCTTTCTGTGAGGAACTGCCGCACGATGCGCCCGCGCGCGGCGCCCAACGCAGCGCGAACAGCAATCTCCCGCCGCCGGGCCGCCATGCGTGTCAGCATCAGACCTGCGATGTTTGCACAGGCGATCAACCAGACCAGCAACACTGCGCCCTGCAACGTGAGCAAAGCCGGGCGGACAGAGCCGACCAGCGCATCAAGGTAATTTTTCACAGCAACATTTTTCGTCAAATGCTGATCTGTAAACTGTCTGGCGATGTTTGCCTGGATGCCGCTTAGTTCTGTCCTGGCGGACACCGCGGTCACACCGGGGCGCAGGCGTCCGATTCCGTTCAAGAATCCGTTATCGCGCTGTTCCATGTCCGGCGTGTGTGCCAGCGCCGTCCACACAACAGGCCCGTCGTCGTTGATGGGAATATAGAACCGGTGGGGCATTACGCCGATTACCGTGTACGTGTCTGTTCCCAGTTGAATTGCCTTGCCGACGATGTTTTTGTCCGCATGAAAATTGTTCTTCCAGACAAAATAGCTCAGGACGACAACTCCCTGGTTGCCCTCAGCGCCGGCTTGCGGAAGGAATGTTCTGCCCAGCAAAGGTCGAGCCTGCAGCATGGAGAAGAAGTTGGGACTGGTTTGTGTGTTGATGGAAAACTGCACACTACCGTCCGCTTTCTTTAGATCAAAAAATTTCTGGGTGTACCAGGCGATGTCCTGAAACGATTTGCTCCGCGCGCGCCAATCGCGCAGATCCGGAAGCGAAGAAGGACTGACATTGCCGGAATTGTTGGCTTCGCCCAATACAACAATCTCCGACGAATGCGCCACCGGCAGCGACCGCAGCAGCACGCTATCGACCACAGTAAACATTGCGGCGCTAATGCCGATGCCCAGCGCCTGGGTCAGCACCGCGGTGACAGTAAAGCCCGGCGCTTTGCGCAGCTGCCGGATTGCATAGCGAAGATCGGCCCACATGTTTGTCATCGTTTGTTCCTCTATTCCTCGCGCAGTGCCTGCATGGGATCCACGGACGCGGCGCGCTGCGCAGGCAGTACGGAGGCAGCCAGTGCCAGTATCAGGATGGCGACAGCAGCTCCGGCTAATACGAGCGGATCAAACGGATCCACCTGGAACAGTAAGGAGCGCATCAAGCGCGCCGCAACAATCGCGCCTGCGAGTCCGAGGCCACATCCAACCACAGCGAGTCTCGCCCCAGAGAAGAGAATCAGTCGCAGGATGCCGGATCGCGGCGATCCCAGCGCCAGGCGAATCGCCATTTCCTGCGTGCGCAAGGTTGCCGAAAAGGCAATCACGCTGTAGATGCCGAGGACAGCGAGCAGCACGGCAATTACACCGAACGCAGTGATGATGGTGGTGTTGAATCGGCGTGGAGCCTCGGTGCTGGAGACTGCCTGATCCATGGTTTGTAATTGCGTGATAGCCAACTGCGGATCGAGTGAATGAAAGACGGCGCGCAGGGAATTCTCCATCTGGAGAGGAGGCACCAAGGTGCGCAGTGAGACGGACATCCCGTTTCCATTCAGGTCTGTTGGCGAGGCCAACTCGCCGAACGACGCGTTTGCTTGCTCCACCGGCTGATAGAACTGCTGGGACGACTCTCCATCCGGGGAATTTAGTTTGACGTCGCCAATTTCACCGACGATGGTCATCCAAGGCGTTTTCAATTTCTCCGTTCCAGTGCGGATTCGCTTGCCGATGGGGTCCTGGCCGGGCCAATAATGTTGTGCCAGCTTTCGGTTCACGATGACGACCAACTGTGACTGAGCGTTGTCTGCATCCGTAAACAAGCGGCCACGCAATAATGGAATGCCCATGGCGCGAAAATAATCCCCGGCGACTTCAGTTTCTGTCGCAAGGTTGACGACCGTCCCCTTGGGTAGCACATACCCTTCGGCCACAAAGCCATTGTTGTTCCCGCCGCCAGACATGGGCAGTGGCGTAGCCAGGCCCACGGATTGCGCCCCCGGAAGCTGCCGTAGCCGCCGCAGGAGTTGATGGTTGAAGGTATCGATGGAGGGCTGGGTAGCATATTGCTTCTGAGGCAAGCTATAGGTAGCGATCAAGGTGTGGCCGGGACGGAATCCAAGATCGACATCGCGCATGTTTTGAAAGCTTCGCAACAGCAGACCGGAAGCGATGAGCAGCACCAGCGCGACAGCAATTTCAGAGACGACGAGGATCGAGCGAAGTCGCACATGTCCTCCGCCGACACTGCCGGTGCGACCACCTTCTTTCAGGGCCTCGTTCATGTTGGTATGCAGCGTGGCGAAGGCCGGGGCAAGACCGCAGAGGATGCCGGTTCCGATGGCGAGCAGCAGTGCGAAGGCGACTACGATCCAGTTCAACTGAATTTCATGGATGCGGGGAAGATTTTCCGGCAGGAAGCTGATCGAGGCGCGAATCGCGATCGCTGCGAGTCCGATTCCAATGATGCCGCCGGTGATGCTCAGGATCAGACTCTCCATGACAGCCTGTTGCACCAGCGTTTTGGAGCTGGATCCAAGAGCCAGGCGGACGGCCGTCTCGCGGCGGCGGCGGATGGCACGCACTAAGAGCAAGCCGGCAAGATTGGCGCAGGCAATCAGCAGCACGATAAAGACGGCGAGAAACAGGACGCGTATCAGCGGGCGCGCGGCGGTAACCGTCGATGCCTGCAACGGCTGGATCACCGAGTTGATATGCAGGCTCGCCATATACGCGGGATAGCCGCGCATGATTTCGGCGGCAACGCGGTTGGCATCGGCCTGCGCCTGGGCGGCGGAAACACCGGGCTTTAAGCGCGCAACCATCTGGAAGTTCCACCCTGCGGCTCCCTGCGTCAACTCTGTCTGGGTGAGACTCATCGGCTCCCAGAGTTCGCTGCGGTTCAAATGGCCGGGCAGCAATGGAAACTCAAAATTGCGTGGCATGACGCCGATGACGATGTACGGCTTGCGATCCAGGAGCAACTTTTTGCCCAGAATATTTGCATCGCCATGGAAGCGGCCCTTCCACGTTGCGTAGCTGAGGACAACGACTTGCGCGCTGTGTTCATCTTCCTGCTGGGTGAAAAACCGGCCCATCAGCGGTTGAACGCCGAGCGTAGGAAAAACTCCGGCGCTGAGACGCGACGCATTGATCTGGACAGGTTGCACGTCGCCGGAGAGTTCATGTGCAGTTTGTTGATATCCGCCCATGCTGCTGAATGTCCTGGTATCGCGGCTGTAGGCGAGGATGTCCGGGGCGGTGACATCGGTATCAAATCCCAGGCTGACTCCCTGCAAATGATCGCCCAGAGCTACCAGCCGGTCGGCATCGGGGAACGGGAGAGGACGCAGCAGAACGCCTTCAACGACAGAGAAGATGGCGGTGGTGGCGCCGATGCCTAAGGCGAGAGTGAGGATCGCGGTGATGGCGAACCCGGGCGACTTGCGGAGTTGGCGGAATGCGTAGCGAAGATCGTTGAGAAGATTCGTCATCATCAGTCTCCTATTCGGAACGTAGTGCCTGCATGGGATCCACGGAAGCGGCGCGCCGCGCGGGAACGAGTGCGGCGAGCAGGCCCACGATGGCCAATACCGTGATGGGCAGCGCAAAGGCGAGCAGCGTGGTAGCGCTCAGGTCTGCAAAGAGCCGCATGAGTAAAAAACGCGCCAGTAATGAAAGGACCACTCCAATTGCCAACCCAGTTCCCATGAGCTTGGCCGCTCCCCGCAACACCATGCCGACAATCTGTCCGCGTTCCGCGCCCAATGCCATGCGAATGCCAATTTCCGTGGTTCGCTGCGCCGCTGTGTAACTGATCAGCCCATAGATACCCACGACGGCCAGGACCAGTGCCAATACGGCAAAGCCGGTGAGCAACCAGACGATGAGCCGGCGGCCAGCCAGAGATTCCTGCACCATCGAGCCGAGGGTATCGATATCAAAAATCGTTTGCGAAGGATCGACCGCAGCGACGGAGCGTTGCAGCGCGGTCTGCAGCGCATACGGGTCTCCATTGGTGCGGGCGATGAAATTCGCCATCGATACGGGATTCTGTGCGTACGCTTCGTACACAATCCCTTTGCCTGTGTCTTCTGCCAGCGAACTGAGCCGCACGTGGCTGACGACGCCGACGATCTGATGCCAGGCAGTGGCTCTCCCAAACCGCAGGTACTTTCCAATCGGATCCTGGCCTGGCCAGTAGTCTCGCGCCAGGTTCTCATCGATGACCACGACCGGGGAGGTGTTTTCGCGGTCTTCCGAAGTGAACCAGCGACCCGCGCGCAACTGAATCCGCATTACTTGCAGATATCCCGGAGTGACCCATGCCCGGTAGCTGTGCGGCCCGGGATCGTTGGCGCGGTTTGGCCGGCCTTCGACGCTGAACGATCCCGACGGCGCGTCGCCGCTGAAGGGCAACGGATAAACAGCGGCCGAAGCCCGCACTCCAGGCTGCTGCGCCAGTTGTTGCGTGACGCCGACAATAAAGTTAGAGCGGCGCTGTTCGTCATTCTGATATTGCGCGCCGCTCAGGTTCACCGCGCCTGTCAGGATGCCTTTGGACTCGAAGCCAGGATTCACGTGCTGCAAGTGCCGTAAGCTGGCGAGAAACAATCCCGTTCCCGTCAACAGCAGTAATGACAGCGCCACCTCCGTGATGACCAGCGCTGAGCGCAGCCGTTGGCGCTCCGCCGAAACGGTGGAGTTGCGAACGCTTTCGTGCAGGCGAAGATTCTTTTGACCGTGGACGATTCTGAGCACCGGTGCCAGACCCGCTAGAGTTGCAGTCAGCAGACCTGCCGCGGCCGCGAATGCCAGCACCGCCGGTTCCGTGCGCACATCAAATCCAGCCGCTAAATCTCTTGGCACCATCCACAGCAGCAATCTGCCGAAGGGTGGCCCGGCCAGCACTCCTACCAGGGTCGCGGTGCCCGCCAATACAAGTGTTTCCACCAGCAACTGACGCACCAGCCGCCATGCGGGTGCGCCGAAGGCTGTCCTAATGACCATCTCCTGACTGCGCGCGGCGCCCCGAGCCAGAAAAAGTCCTGCAACGTTGGTGCAGGCAATCAACAAAACGGCGAGCACCACTCCCAGCAAAACGTAGAGAGGCTGGCGCAATTGGCCGGCAATCAACTCCGTGTAGGGAACCGCAAACATACCCCAACCGGAATCCTGGCTGTAATGGTTCTTGTAGATTCGGAACAGTTCCTGCATCTTCGATTGCAGCCCGGCATTCAGTTGCGCGACGTTCACCCCCGGCTGCAACCGGGCAATACCCTCATATAGTTCGTCGAAACGCTGATCCGGACTGTATGCCGCCGGATTTAACCCCAACGGCACCCATACATCGCGGCCACGCGGCCAGTCAAAATCACTGCGCATCACGCCGATCACGCGATAGGCTTGCTGATCCAGCAGAATGGTCTTGCCGATTGCGTCCTTCTGGCCGCCAAACGCTCGCTGCCAGGTACCGTAGCTCAAAACAACCTCGCGATTCGCGTTGGGTTGATCTTCGTCCGCCGTGAACGTACGCCCGAGAATCGGCCTTGCCCCCAGCACGTTGAACCACTGCCAGGTGACGTTTGCAGCCGCTAAATGCTGCGTTCGTCCATCCACCATGGAATTGAAGCTGCCCGACTGCTCCAGCGCCGCATATTCGACTTGTTTCTTCAATGAAAGTGCGTCAGCAAAATCCGGTACCGAGACACCGATGCTCGCCAAATTCAAATGGGAGTAACGCACTCGCAACGCCATCACCCGCGCCGGGTCGCCGATTCCTGCAGGATGCAACAACACGGCCTGGATCAAGCTAAAGATCGCTGTGGTCGCGCCAATGCCCAGCGCGAGAGTCAGCAATGCTGTCAGCGTAAATCCAGGCGACTTGCGCAACTGGCGGAGTGCATAGCGAAGATCATGGAGCAATGTGGCCATGATTTTTGTTTCCCTTATTCAGAACGCAATGCCTGCATCGGATCAACTGAGGCAGCCCGCCGGGCCGGAAGCAGACATGCCGCGACTCCCGCCAGCAGCAGAGAGGCGGCTGCGGATGAGGCAATCCACGGATTGAATGCGTTCACCTGAAACAGCAGGCTGCCGATCAGGCGCGCAAACGCGAAGGCAACCGCAATGCCCACGACCGCTCCTGCAACCACCGGCGTCAGGCCCTCGCGCAGCACTTGGGCATAAATGTCGGTCCTCTGCGCGCCCAGCGCCATCCGCAGGCCAATCTCCTGCCGCCGCTGTGCCACGGAATACGTGAGCACGCCGTATACACCCAGGCCGGCCAGCAGCCATGCGCTGACGGCAAATAGCACCAGCAGATCCATTTCAAAACGTCGCGTCGAAACCGAATCGGCAACCACCCCTCCCAGTGCACGCACGATCGGCACGGCAACAGCCGGATCGATACTCCAGATCGCACTTCGGATCGTGTTCGCCATCTCCGACGGATCCTGCTTCGTGCGCACCACCAATCCCGCCGTCGTTTCGCTGCGATACCAATACGGAACATAGACCATCATGGGATCAGGCTTCGCGAGCGAAATCGTCCGCGCATTTCCCACCACGCCGATCACGGTGAAAGGCTTTTCCTTATCGTCGCCGTGCGTAAATTGCCTCCCGATAGGGTCCTTCCCTGGCCACAGCGTCTTCGCCGTCAGCTCAGAAATCACGGCATCGTTTCGACCATAATCGTCGTTGCTGAAAAAGCGCCCCTCGATCAGCGGCAAATGAATGGTCTGAAAATACCCCGGGCTGATCCAGCGCCAATGCTCCGTCGGCATCTGGTAAAAAGAACGCGTATCGCCGGAGAGGCACGCTATATCGATCCAGAAATCTCCATTTAGGGGGAGGATGCTGACAATCGCAGCGCTCTCCACTCCCGGCAGCGGCCGCAGTTTCGCCAATATCTTTTCGTACAGATTAACGCGGCTGGAATACTCTGTGGCCGGCAAATTGATGGTTGCCGTTAACACGCGATCCGCTTGAAAGCCGCGCTCGACGTGCATCAGGCAGTAGAGACTTGCCGTCAACAACCCTGTCATCAGGACGAGAGTTACGCTGACTGCGACCTCTGCCGCAACCAATGTTTTGCGCAGCCGTTTACCACCGCGCGACTCGCTCGCCGAGCGTGAGTCGCCGCGCAACGCCTCTTGCGGCTGCGTCCGCCAGCTCATCCATGCCGGAGCGGCACCGGCAAGTAGCGTTGCCACAACCGCCAGCAACAATGCAAATGCTGCTCCGGTCCTGTCCACATGCAGGTTTCCACGGAAGTTTAAGGACACAGGCAAGAATTGCTGCAGGATCGGCACCAACACTGCCGCCAATAAAATTCCCAGCGCACCGCCGATCGCTGCCAACACGCCAGCCTCTCGCATCGAGGCTCGCAGCAGGTCGGTTCGACTGGCTCCCAGTGCGGAAGCCACCGCCATCTCCTGCCTGCGACCGACGGCGCGGGCCAGCAGCAGATTCATAATATTGATGCAACCGACGAATAGCAGCCCCGCGACCGCCGACAGCAGGATGCCGAGCGATTTGCTGTTGTTGCCCACCAGGTATTGCTGGAATGGAATCAAGGCCGCCGACAGCGTTATTTTTTCATCCGCGGGCAGACCAGCGGAAATGCCATGCTCCAGCCCGTTCAACTCAGCTTGTGCCCGCGCCACAGAGATTCCCGGTTTCAGCCGTGCCAGACCGGGATAGTTGAAGCTCCCGGCGACCTGCTTCAACTGGTCGTTCGTAAAGGCAAGCGGCACCAACGCTTCCGCATACCCGTGAACGTTCCCCGCCTGGATAGATCCAGAGAGCGTCTGTAAACTAGGCAGGTGAAGAGACTGTGGCATCACTCCGATGACGGTGTACGAATAGCCGTCGAGCGTGATGGTTTTCCCCAGGATCTCCGGGTCGCTGTGGAATTGCGTCTTCCATAAACCGTGCATCAGCACCACCACGCGTTCCTGACCGGGTCGGTCCTCTTGCGGGCTGAATCCCCGGCCCAACTGCGGCGTCGCGCCGAGGACAGGAAAAATGCCGGAGGTCGCGCGCAGTATGCTCACCTGCAGCGGATGGCCGCCCGCGCCCAGCGGCACGTTGCCCGACTGCATGACTGCCATTGACTGAAAGCTGCGACTGTGCCGCTGCCAATCCACAAAATGGTTCGCGTTCATCGGCACCGTGGGATAAATGTCCTTGAGCTCCGCCACCTGTTCCTGCATCACCACCAGCTGTCCCGGATGCGCATACGGCAACGGCTTCAGCAGCACGTCATAGACCAGCGTGAAGATGGCGGTGGTGGCGCCGATTCCCAACGCCAGCGTCAGTACTACGGTGATCGTAAATCCAGGGGACTTACGCAACTGGCGCAGCGCATAGCGGAGATCGGTCCAGACCGCAGTCATTGCAGCAATTCCCTTTCCGCAGCCAGTTTGCGACGCAGATCCTCTTCGGAAACTACCTGGCCATCGAACAGATGCACTTCGCGGTCCGCCAGCTTGGCGAAGCGCGGATCGTGCGTGACCATGCAGATGGTCGCGCCGTCTTTGTGCAGTTCTTTCAGCAACTCCATTACGGCTTCGCCATTGCGCGAGTCGAGGTTGCCGGTCGGCTCATCCGCTAATAGGATCGAGGGAGAACCGGCCAGCGCGCGAGCCACGGCGACACGCTGCTGCTGGCCGCCGGAAAGCTGCGAAGGATAATGGCGCAGACGATGGGCCATACCGACGCGGCTCAGCGACTCATCCACGCGCCGCTTGCGCTCGACTGAGGGCATTCCGGAGCGATAGGTCAACGGCAGCTCGACATTTTCATACACGGTCAGGTCGCCGATCAGGTTGAAAC
>JAJYSV010000032.1 GCA_021793405.1 Acidobacteriota bacterium | reverse complement strand
TACTCTGTCCAAAGATATCCGTGGTCGCCAAAGCTCCGATCGCTGTCGCGCCGCCCACAAGAAAGTCCCTTCTTGTTACTCCATCTGCACTCATTCGGAATTCCACCTTGGTCTAACGTTCTCTTTTGCTTGGTTGTGACGATTCCGGATGTCACCACACCGGTGCGACGCTCTCGTGCCGCGATTCGCAGTCCGGACGTGTCAGAACTCTTTCTTGTTTGTTTAGTGGATTCGGCATCGGGGTGCATCGATCAATGATTCATGAACACACTATAGAAGTCTTCACGCAGTAAAGTCCAGCTTCTTTGTCAGAGATGGACGCCTTCCAGGGTAATCCGCGAGATATGGAGCCTTGATGATGCGTGAGCGCCTGGGGCGTTCTTCGGGACATGCACGAGAATCCAGCAGGAGAAAGAAACATAGTTTCCATGCCGGATGTGTCTTTTGTTGCGTGGTCAACTCGAGGATCACAAAGGTGCCGTCTACTATGTGACTTTTTCGTGGGGGATAGTGCGTTGGCGGTCCGGTAGCGAAGATCCTGACTAAGCCATTGTCACTGTCCACAGTTCCGAGCGGGACTTGTGGGCGGTGGTTCTGCGCCGAACAGACGGGAATGATCACCACAACCCACTGGCCTAGGAGGGCAATCTGCTCGCGGTATGCCCCATTCTAGCGAATGGAAGTGGTTCGCTGCGAAATCAATACCGGCCTCAATTGCGGTTGCAACAGGTCCTCGTGAGTGAGATGTTTGCCGGCCAGCAGAACGGTTGCCAGCAGAACCCGGAAGTCAGAGAGAAATGTTGCACGCCGCATATAGTCGGCATCGAGATCAGTTTTCAGCGGCACGACATGTTCCTGGTAGAAAGTCTCGAGATGCTTTGCAGGCACGTTGCATAAGATGCGCGCCTCGTGACGAAAGGCGAGCGTAGCCGCGCCGGTGACTCCCGGACGACATGCCATGGGAGCAGGATCATGGTTGGGCAATTTCGGACGGGGACCGACCAAGCTCATATCGCCTCGCAATACGTTATACAGCTGAGGCAGTTCGTCGAGTTTGAAACGTCGTAGAAAATGCCCAATCGGGGTGATTCTCGGGTCCCCTTTGGCTGTGTGTCCGGGACCAATTGCCTCGGCATTCTCCACCATGGTGCGGAATTTATAGATCGTAAATAGCTTGCGATACTGTCCTGCTCGCTGCTGGCGAAAGATCACGGGACCTGCGGAGGTCAAGCGAACTGCGATGGCGATGATTCCCAACATTGGAGAGATCAGAATAAGCGCAGGGATGATGCAGGCCAAATCGAAGGCCCGTTTCCAAGGGGAAGAGCACCAGGGACTAAGGTGAGGGTGATGTCGTTGATCCCTACTACCTGCCTCCGCTTCCGGCGATTTTTGCGTGGGGATAAGCCACGGAATATTTCCATGCGCAACGAGCGCAGGGACGGTGACAATAGATTCCGAGCTTGGCGGGAGATAAATTTCTGTACTCAAGCCTGTGATCTCCAAATTCATCCGACAGACGTTTCCAAAGCTTGACTGAACGCTGGGCGTCTCCAGTTCTAACGGACTCGATTATCCAGGTTGAGCCAAGCGATCTTCAACCATGAAAGTCCAACGCGCCTATCGGCAGAAGAACCTTCTTGCATTCTCCAGCATTTCTCGCGCGTGAGAAATGAAAACAACACATACATACTTAGAACCTGCGGGTGCAGAAAAAGTTGTGATTTCTGGCGTTCTTAAGACAATTTGTCGCTGGGTAAAATGTACACGTGGGATCGAGGGAATTCAAGAGCATTCGCGGTCTGATCGGGGTTTTTACCGAAGTGAAATCTGCGGCTACCATTTCGGGAATGTAGTTTGTCGTCAGGAAGACGGCGCGTGAAATGGCGTTGGTGTTTGCGTACGCCGGCGTGATCCGCCAGCTCCGTTGAGGCGATTGAGTGTGAGCGACCCTCCCGGAATTATATTGACGGAGTATCTAGTTTGCCAATCTTCGTGGCCGAATATCAAACGCGGCTGCGGCGGATTCGCAACGTCTGGCGCAACTGGCCGATCTTCGCGGCCATCTCAGGTTCCCGCATTGCGCGCTCATAGGCCGATTCCAGCACTACCCATAAACTTGAAAATATTGCCCCCAGAACGAAAGCCAGCAGCGTGAGCAGCGTCCGCGGAGGCCAGGAGCGCCTCTCCGGAACCAACGCGGGATCGACCACTTGGATCAGTTGACCCTGTTTGGCTTCATCCACTTTGGCCATCTCGTATTGCCGGGTCATAAATTCAAAGAGTGTTTCCTGATAGCGGACATCGCGCATGCGCCGGAGATATTCCAGGCTTGCAGCAGGCACCTGGGAGGTGGGCATCAGGACATTTCCTTCGGCGGCAACGGCTCCAGGATGGCCTTTCTCAAAATCCGCCAGCTGTGCCCGCAATGCGGCGATCTGAGATTGCAGCGTAATCACTTCAGGGTTCTGGTTGGTGGACGAGCTGCGTAGCGCGCCCAATTCTACCTCGCTGGCAGAAATTTGTGCCTGCAGTTGCATGATCGTGGCAATGACGGCCTCGGCCTGCCCTTGAGGTTGGATAATGCCGGTCGCTTTCTCGGTTGCTTCCAATGCAACTTCCGCGTCGGCCAGCTTGCTTTTCTCTTGCTCCACCTGCTGCTCGAAGAACACTCTTCGCTGCGCGGCCGAAGTCACCGCCAGATGCGACATCAGATCGTGCAACCCAGCGACATACGCATTCGCCAAGTTTGCCGCGCGTTTGGCATCATGGTCTTCGACAGAGATGCTGATCAGAGAACTTTTCTCCGAGAGAATCTTCGTGTTGGATTTCAATCTTTTGCGGGCGTCGATGAACTTCTTTGCGCGATAGTCGCCCATGAGATTGTAGCGCCGGATAATTCCATCCATCACGCTGTCACTCTGTAGGAGACCGACGTACAGGTCGTCGGGATTCTTGAGGCCCAACATGCTGGCAGCGCCACCACCGCCGCCAGCCAGGGAGGCCAGGCCGCCGAGCTGTCCCAACATCGCCATGGCGGAACTCTCTTGCTGCTGCGGAGGCAAGATGGTGGTTGTCGCGGTGAAGGTTATGGGAATGATAAGGACAATGATCGCCGTGAGCAGGGCGGCCAGGAAGCTGCACAGAAAAATGAACCGTTTGCGCGCCGCAAAGAGCAGTGCAAGATCCAGCAGGTTTACAGAGTTATGCTGATCGGACGTACTTCCGCGCGGGGATGGCGCAGAATCTTCTTGCTCCGTGGGGACATGCTCCGTGTTCGTGCCGGTTGGCATCATGGTCATGCTAAGCCCTAGAGGCCGAACAGGGTGAGGGCAGCAACGCCCAGCCCGAACTGAGAGAATACCGTCGACCAGTCGGTCAGCCCGCGCAGCAGCGTGGTTTTGCTAACGTTGTCCGGGACCACAACCGTGTCTCCTGGATACCCGAACTTACTTCCGAATCCACCCGCGAACAGGGTCCCGCCCGCCGTTTGCTTGCTGATGACGGACCCATCCGCGCGGATGACAAACTCGTGGCGCGTGTCCGCGTTGCGTGTGGTGCCGCCCGCAGCCCGAAGATAATCTTCCACATGTTGTCCATGCCGAAAGAGGAAAGAGTTCTGGTCATACACCGCCCCAACCACATTTACGGTGGCAGGCATGACCGGAACAACAAACTGATCGCCATCTTCCAACGGCAAGTTTGGCAGATCATTCACGCCTCGGCTGCCTGGAGATAGATGCAGGACAATACGTCCGGTCGCGCGCATGTGGCGCAAGGTTGTAATGAGGTCCCGTTGGCTTTGCACGCTTGTTCCCAGAGCCCCAGCTCCTGTCGGGTTGACGATCGAACCCGCCGCATTGGCGGTCGCCAGTTGAATGTTTTGTTGAAGAGTATTTACATACTCGTCCAGTCTTGCCTGCTGTAGGCGCTGGGTCGATTCCCGCAGAAACTCTGAACCGTAGAGATACGCTTTGGGGGTCAGGCCTCCCGCGCGCTGGACTACATCCCGCAGCGTCTCCCCGGGTTCGACACTATAAATTCCCGCATGGACAATCTCGCCCTGGAGACTGACATATTTGATCCGTTGCGCCTGAGGCACCTGAATATCGGCAGTGGAGAACACCGTGACGACGTCGCCTGGTTCAAGCGCCATATCCTGCGACTGATTGTGGTCGAGGACCACCTGCCCTAGATTGAACGGAACGAGAAAAGTCGCCAGCGTATGGGGATTCGTCCTTTCAATGACGGCATAGCTCCAGTCGATGCTGGGGGCTACGCGAAGAACCTCGTTCCTGATGGGAAACTGCCCCTGTGAGAATCGGTCTCCTGGAGGATAATATCGCAGCTCCGGAACCGAGGTGGTCTTTGCATTGCCAAGCTCGCTACTGCTTCCTGACTGGCTGATTGTCTGCTGGGCCGCAGGTTTTGCTGCGGAGGGTGGAGCCCCGGCTGCTGCAGCACTGGACTGCGCAGCGGAAGAGGCTCCTGCAGACGGCGCAGCGCCAGAGGAAGCTGCGAGTTCACTGGCTTGCTGATTCTCCGTGGCGGCTACCGATGTTCCGGTCGTGTAACTTTGAGGACCGTTGGCATTCTGTGCGCTCGGCTGTGACGTCGGGCTGGGAAGATTGGCGACGTACGGCGAGAATAGCGGCGTATATTCTGGAGCGGGCAACCCAAGCGCAATTCTCCGCTGCCAATATCCGCGTGTTTGCAGTGAATCCTTGTCTGGAATCAGGTCCGAAATCCGCATTCCTGGTGTCCAGCGGTAGCGCCCTGGGTTGGCAACATTGCCGCGCAAGATCACGGTCCGATCAAATTGCTGCACCATCGAAGGGATGCGGAGAACATCTCCGTCGCGGAGCGGCGTCTCCATTCCCGTTGCATCCAAAGCGAGTTGAACCGTTTGGCGTGTCCCCTGAGAGTCTGTGCGATCCAGCTGCGCGTCTTGCTTGGATGCCATGGTTGTCAGGCCGCCGGCCAATGCAATCGCCTGGCCGGCCGTTTCTGTTCCCTTCAATTCATAGATCGCCGGCACATGCACACTGCCTGCGATCGCTACTTCCGGCCCCACGGGCGGAATGTAGATGACGTCGCCCGGCAAGAGCGGCGCATCGTGCGATTTGTCCCCATGGATCAAGAGATCGTATAGATCGAACGTGGTCACGGTCTTGCCGTCACGCCTCAATTCAATCCGGCGCATCGACCCTTGTTCGGAGGGGCCGCCGGAAGAAAACAAGGCATTGACCAGCGTGCTGAGCGAGCTGACGGTATAGCTTCCCGGCTGCCGGGCATTCCCGACCACGTATATCTGGATGGACCGCAACTGGCCCATGTTGACGCTCAGGTCGAAGTTGCGAAACACGCGTCCGAGCTGGTTCTTGAGATATCCATTGAGCTGCTGGAAATGCAGGCCCGCTACCTCGACATTGCCGACCTGCGGAATGTACACATCGCCTGCGCGATCGACGGTCGCATGAATATTGAAGTTGACCTGGCCCCATACGCGGACCAACAGTTGATCGCCCGGACCGACGACATAGTCGGAGGTAACCGGAGTGCGATCGATGGGCGCGAACTGGGCTGCGGTGTTGGAAAAAAGATTGGCCCCGAATACGGGCAACACAGCCCCCACAGAGCCAGCTACAACCCGCTGAAATTCCGTGAGGGGCTGTTTCTGCCGCAAGTACGCATAGGGGTTGTATGGATTGGGATAGGCCCCCGTAAGCTGGTTCCCATACGGGAACTGATCGACATACGTCGGAACATTTTGATGAATGCCATAGCCGCCGGTGATCGAGGGCTGCTGCGGTTGGCCTGCGAGCCCATATCCGCCTTGTCCCGTGCTGTATTGTTGCCCGGTCGCATAGGGATTGGCGGATGTGCCCGCGCACTCCGGCAACGAGGCGTTCGCGGCGCTGGAACAGTCGGTCGTTTGCGAAGGCGAGCTTCCATTCATGAACTGGGCGTTCGCCGTCATCGTTCCTATACACAACATCGCGGCGAGAAGGGGAAGAAATCTGCGTAGCATTTGAGTTGACCCTAGTAGTGTAAATGCTGGGCTGGCCCAAATCATTCACATGGTTGAAAAAGCACGAGTTTTCCCGTGTTGTCAGAAGGCGGATGCAACAACACCCAGAGCGCTGGCGGAGGCCTTCTAATATCTGACGATAGCACGACAAAGTTCAATCGTGTCCGACATTTCCACGGAACCGCAGGAGGGCTGCATCTAGATCAGCGGCAGAGATGTCGTGGGTTCAACCGGTTGGAAAGCGGTCCGTCTGCCGGACAACGGTACAATCCCCGTAGGAGCCATGGAATGCAACAGGGTGCAATCCAACACATTGAAGGTGGTCGACGTATTCGTGGAGAAGCGAGTTTAAAACGGCCACTAAGGTCAGAAGATAAATGAGATGCCGCCGGTATATCTGTGGAGGGCGAAATGAGTTCCGAGTGCATCAATGAACGCTTTAGTACTACCAGGAGGCTGACTAGGGTTCGGCCCGACGTCGATCCTTGCTTCCGCTTGTCTCCCGATCCAGAAAGAAAAAATGAAGGCGGCCTTCGAGCCAGGGGTCTATATAAGTCGGATGAATCTGGTCCGCTGATTAGCGTTATAACCATCGCTCTTAACTGCGCCTCAACAATCGAGAAGACGATCCTGAGTGTCTTGAGCCAAACCTATTCCAATATTGAATACATAATTATCGATGGTGGTTCTGTTGATGGAACCCTCGACATCATAAGAAAATACGAACACGCCATCGATTATTGGATAAGTGGGCCCGATCGTAGCCTTTATGACGCAATGAATAAAGGAATAAAAGCTTCTACTGGGAAATGGCTAAATTTTATGAACGTGAAAGACACCTTCGTTAGCGACGCTACAATCCAGATTGTAGTAGATAAGTATCTACAGGGTGAGGCCAAATTTGTCTATTCCGATGCACTGCTCACGAATGGTAAGAGTGACGATGTGGTACTGCACAAATGCGACCACAAGAAATATGTATTTATTCATCAAGCATCAATTTATCGGAAAAGTCTTCACCTCGAATACGGGTTATATCTTGTAGCCAAGGGTCTGACGATCTCTGACTATATATTTTTCTGCCTGATCGATCAGAAGTATTATCTAAAAGCCGAGGAGCCGATCGCAAAATACGATACAACCGGAATTTCCCAGTCCAAAGCATCGGTGGAGCAGAAATTTCTTGTCGATTATTTACTAAACGGCATGTCTAAATATGAGTTCTTGATTCGCCTTCAACTCAGCTATTATTACGGACAACTTAAAATGTTTTTTTCTCGTTTGCTCAAATCACGTCATCTTAAGACTTGAAGGCTACCTGGAGCATGGTCAAGCCATTCAGAAAGCGAAATCACAATTTCGACAATGGTTATAGTTGCGCCACGTATATTGGGAAATAACTTGGGCGATAAAAGATGAACGTTGACCCTTTCTCTATCTTAACTAAGCGCATAAGTTTCCGATCGCTGGGCCTTTTAGCGTTATTAGCGGCCTATATCGCTTTCTCACTCTTCCTTTTCTTTCAGTGGGTCAACCCTTCACTTGACGGGCAGACCGACCAACGCATAGCCGCAGATTCCACGATTTATATCTATTTTGCAGACTCAATTCGTGAGGGACAAGACAATCCTTACGTCTTAGCAGCTCTTTACACGTTTCCAAATACCCTTTGGGCGCCGGTCTTGTTAGCGCTGGTATTGAAAAGCAACTTCGCGATTGTAGTTGCTGACTATGTAATGTTTTTTGCGGCTTTTCTGCTGCTAAAGAAAGGCTTCTCTTTTTCCGCAGGCGCTTTTATCGGTCTGCTATTACTTAACCCAACAACTACGATAAGTTTGCTGTCCGTCAATAAAGAAATCATAGATATGTTAGCCATATCTATGTTCCTCTACTCACGCCGTACTCATCGCTCGGGAGTTCTTTTCGCATCACTTATTGCTGGCTCTCGTAAATCGATATGAAGTGTGCGCGGTGATGCTTCTTTTTCTGCTTGCCGAGAGCAGCCTGAACCCATTGCGCCAAAGGCGGTTCATGACCGTGGCAGCACTGATCATTGCGCTGGATGTGTTTCTGCCGCTATTTGCGTCGAATGTACTTGCCGCTCGCTTTGAGGAAGCATCTGGTGCCGGAATTGTCGCATGGCTCGATGCTCTGGAAATGCACTATCTATATTTCGTTGCTGTCATTCCCAAAATTGCCCAAAATCTGTTTGGCGAGCTTTTCAACATTTCTGCGTGGAGGAGATATAGCGTATCGGATCTGGCCAACTCCTATATACTGTGGTTCAACAACCTCGCGTATGCAATAGTTTTTATCGTATTGGCCGGAAAACGTCTCTTGACGATTCGGAGTAATATCGTTTACCTGTCTATTCTGGGAGCTTCGCTGATGGCTGTGTCCCTTGTGATTCAGCCAAGATACTTCTATTTCATCTATGTCTTGCTCTGTCTACAGGCTGCACATCCTAGCGCAAGGAAGCCCGCACAGGGCTATATCGTGAATCGCCATCCCCGAGAAGTTGCAAATGCTTGAGAAGAATTTGGGCGATGCTAAGAGCGTGGGTTTTAGTTTGTTCGCTGTCATAGTCTTGTACAGACTACGTCCCAACGAGTCCGCCGCCTTCAAAACGCTGCAAATGGCGATATCGCGTGGCGGTTCCCGCGAAATGTATGTCAAGGTCCTGCTCTACGACAACACCCCGGAAGGATGCGATCCGGGCGCTTTACCGGAGTATGCAGAGTATGAAGTATCGCAACGAAACGCAGGTTTAGCCGCTGGTTATAATCGCGCTCTGGAAATTGCAGAAGCAGAGGGTTTTGAGTGGCTTTTAACCCTCGACCAGGACACATCTCTTCCCGAATATTTTTTGTCCAGGCTCAGCGAGATCGCAGCCAGTCCTTCGTTGAACAATTCTATCGCTGCGATTGTCCCGCAGATTTCCGATACCGGAAGGATTCTCTCGCCAAGTTGGTGGCTTTGGAATTCCGTTCCTAGGCCTTTCCCCCCGGGGTTTACAGGCGTCTCTAAACGAGCCGCTTCAGCATTTAATTCTGCATCGACAGTACGCGTAAGTGCTGTTCGGATGATCGGTGGTTACAATCCTCGATTTTGGTTAGATAGTTCCGATCACTATCTTTATCGCCAACTTTACAAATTTGGAAAGAAGATATACGTCGCTGGAGATATTCAGGTCGAACATCACTTTTCGGTGTTAGATATGAACCAAAGCGTTACACTGACCCGGTATGAAAATATCTTGAGTGCAGGATGTGCCTTTTGGGACTTAGAATTAGGCTGGCTTGCCGGATTGGATTACACAGCAAGGCTCGCATACAGGACTTTCTATAAACACTGGAAACACGGGCACGATCCTGCTTTTCGTCGTGCGAGCTGGGAAATGCTTAAAAAGAGAATATTTCGGTCTCGAAAACGCCGGATAGAAGATTGGAAAAGAGAAACCGACTGCCGGCTGTCTTCCTTGCCATTCAGTAAAGGTCCCAGAAATGGAAAAGTGCGCCCACATATCTCCGTCTGCATGGCGGCATACAACGGTGAGCGGTATATTGCGGACCAACTGCAGTCGATATTGAGTCAACTCTCCGAGAGCGATGAGGTGATTGTGGTGGACGATGCATCGAGTGATGACACAGTAGCCATAGTGGAACGCTTTCGTGATGAACGCATCCGTATATTCCGCAATCCGAGGAATCGTGGCGTGGTCGCCAGCTTCGAGCGTGCCATCCTGGAAGCGCGAGGCGACGTCATCTTCCTCAGCGACCAGGATGACGTATGGAAGGCAGATAAAGTCTCACGCATGATGCTGGCTTTCGGCGATCCAACAGTTACGCTCGCCCAGAGTGACGCCAACATCGTAGATGCGGATGGCAAAGTTATTTCGCAGTCCTACTCTCAGACTCGGGGAGGGTTTGTTCCGGGTGTGATGCAAAATATTTGGCGTTGTCGTTATCTCGGATGCACGATGGCGTTTCGCAGGGATATATTGACTCGTTGTATGCCTTTCCCGAGAAATATTCCTATGCACGACGTATGGATCGGAATCGTCAATGCTTGTTTCGGTGAAACAGCTTATATCAGCGAACCTTTGGTTGAGTATCGGCGCCACGGAAAAATGTAAGCCGAAGCGGAAACCCGATGCAGAGAATTTGGTGGCGTCTGAATCTTCTTATCAATATCACCAGAGTTCTTATCCGGACCATTTGAGAGTGTTTGAATGAGGTATCGGGTTCTACATATCGCTAAACATCCCCACCTTCAGGCATATGGGCAGCCATCTTCGACAATCGGTTTTGCATCAGTCCAGAGTGATGCAAATTGCGGCCAATATAGCCAACGAATCCGCGGTGAACGGATCTTGGATTGCTGTGTGGAGCAAAGATCAAGAGGATAACGTTTTTATCCAAGTCGCATGCCCATATAATGCAATCACCATTTAGATGGGATGTGGTGCGATTCAGAAATAAATTGAATCGATCCGGCTGAATTGTCTATGAAGTTATTTGCATATCGTTATCGTCCCATTCACGCGATTTCCGAGAAACTCCTGGCGCTTACTGCTCCGCTGATCCCAACCGGGGCAAAAGATCAGCCAGTGAGTGAACGCCCGCGAAAAGTCCTCGTGCTCAAATTTGGAGGGATGGGGGAAGCAGTGCTGGCGAGATCCCTGGTGGAGCGCCTCCGCGAGCGCAATCCATTCATGACATTTGATTTTCTGGTTGAGAAACGAACTGTCGAGACCATGACCTGCGGCGGTCCAGGGAAAACGCTGATGTACTCGCCCGGTGCCGACGGCATGGGCAAGGCACTGGCAACGCTTCGGGAGATCAGAAGTGGCCGATACGATGCAGTCCTCGACTTTGAGCAACACTCGCTGCTCACCGCGGGATTCGTCAAGGCAACTTCCATTCCGGTGCGGGTAGGCTTTATCCCCTCGGAGCCCAGTCCCCGTGGCCAGATGTTCAGTCACACCATTCAGCTTAGGGAGAATGAGTCGATGTGGAGTGCTTTCGTCCGGCTCGGTCGTGTGCTGGATCCAGGTCTACCGGAACCGCTGATGACCGTTCCGCTACCCTGCTCTCCCGAATCGGGTGCCTGGTTCCGCGAATGGTGGAGTACCCAGATGGCTGCAAACCCCAAAGGTCCCGTGGTGGCAATGCATCTCGGCGTCGGGCCAAGCGCCCAATATCGCCGCTGGCCAATTGAGCGCTTCGTGGACATAGCGACCGCTCTCGCTGAAAACCAGCACAATCTGACAGTTGTGCTGACTGGGGCAAAAAGCGAGCAGCCACTCATCGAGGATTTCAGAAAAAGATTTGATGGCAGAGTGATTGAGGCATTGGACCTTGGCGGGCTCGAACGCACCGCCGCTCTTTTGCAACATTGCGATCTTCTGATCAGCGGCGATACCGGTATCATGCATTTGGCAGCTGCGATGGGAACCCCAACCGTCGGCTTGTTCGGTCCAAACACTCCAGTCTGCTGGGCTCCAGTTGGACCGCGAGCAACCTACGTCTATCCGTCGCGCCAACCTTGCAGCCCCTGTATCAATAGCTACCGCAGACATATCCCGGAGAACTGCACAGCCATCCGAGAGAGCGCCTGCATGTGGGATATTACCATTGATGATGTGCTGAAAGCTGCAAGGACTGTCGCACGAATCCCAGGGCTCGCCTGTATCGTAGGAGCGCATCCACATTTCATCCCTCGAACATAGGCGTTCCGCGGGCCGTCGGATTCGATTTCGCGCACGGTGCTTCAGACCAGCCCAACTCCACCGAGGATGAATGTTCCGGTACCGAAGAACAGCCGCGTGAACCCGCTGATCAGAAGGCTGATACCGACCAATGTGCCTAACACCCAAACAGAACTGAATGGCCAGTGCGCCCAGATCAGAATCCCCAGCAGGAGAGTAATCAATCCATCCCAGAGGAACCACTTGGCGCGGTGGAGATGCCGCAGGCGGAAGTACATCACGAGTTCAATGATTCCTTCCACAACGAAGTAGGAGGCGAGCAGCAACGTCAGTGTGACCAGCCCACGCGCAGGGTGGAAAATGAGATACAAGCCTACGAGCCAATACAAGAGCCCAATAATAGCCTGCCAAACCACTGCGCCGGTACTCCGGGAGTGCCAGCCGTAGAACAGGTGAGCTGCGCCTGCAATCAATAACAGCCAACCTACCAGAGCCGTTACTGCAATGCCAGCGATGAAGGGAAGAAAAATGGCCAGCAGGCCGGCAATGATCAGCAGAATCCCGACTATCGCCGCACCTTTGTTTCTTTCAGTGTGAGGCGAACTGCCGAACGCAGCTTGGTCCATGGATACACCTCTTTCACCGTGAAAAGCCTTGAATCTTTCGTGCTACTCAATTTCCGGGCACACCCAACGCGTTTGCGGACGTAGCTCGCTGGCTCGTTCTGTACTGCGAGATAGTGTAGCGCAACACCTATGTGCGCGTAGGGAAGTGCAAAGCGCCTACTGTTTGTTTATCCACGGCAAACCGAAACCGCAACCTGTCTGGCGCAGTGGACAGACCGGGCGTCTCCCCGACAACCGGGGCAAGTTACGCCTCGGTTGTCGGTGCTTGGATCTCTACGTGCGAAAGCGGCTCGATGAATGTGGCGATTGCGGAGTGATCGAGTTCCCCTTTGCCATCGCCCATCAGGGAGAGCAGCATCTGCTGAACTATGGCGGTCAGAGGAAGGAACATCCGGTTCGCCTCCGCGGTAGCCAGCGCATTCCGCAGATCCTTCTGATGAAGGCGGATGGTGAATCCCGGCTTGAAGTTCCGCGCGATGAGCATGGGGGCCTTCGCGTTGAGCACAGCGCTTCCGGCGAGGCCGCCTTTGACCGCATTTACTACTACCTCAGGATTGAGGCCGCATCGCGTCGCCAGAGCCAGGGCCTCGCCCATCGCGGCGATGTTGCACGCCACCATGATCTGGTTGGCCAGCTTGGTAGTGTTTCCCGCGCCCACCGGCCCGGTCAGCGTAACGCTGGAACCCATGGATCGCAGCAAAGGCTCGACTTTGTAGAACGTCTCCTCATTGCCCCCCACCATAATTGCCAGCGTTCCCTCAATTGCCTTCGGTTCTCCGCCGCTGACGGGAGCGTCCAGAAAATCGACATTCTTCGCTGCGCACGCGGCGGCAATCTTCTGCGAAACCAGCGGATTGATTGAACTCATATCGATGATCAGGGACCCGGGCTTACATCCATCTAGAATTCCGTTTTCCCCCAGCGCGACTTCTTCTACTTCGGGCCCATCCGGCAGCATGGTGATGGTGATGGATGCGCGCGAGCCGACATCACGGTTTGACGTTCCTCGCTCGGCTCCGTCGGCCACACAGGCATCCAGTTTTTTCGGATTGCGGCCGTATGCGATGACCGTGTGACCGGCCTTCAACAGGTTCTTGAGCATTGGGCGGCCCATGATGCCGAGGCCGATGAATCCTACTGTTGCCATCGTCGTTCTCCTTTTCGCTAGCTCTTGTGAAATCGTGCAGCGACATGTTCGGCAGTTCGAGCCAGAAGGCCGACATCGCTGCCCGCGGCCGTGAAGTTGAATCCTAGATCGAAGAGATCCTGGACGTCGTCGACATTTCCGGATAAGGTGCCCGCCGATTTGCCGGCCGCTCGAATGCGACGGCCGGCATCCTGGATTGCCGCCTGCACATCTGGGTGCTTGGGATTACCAAGGTGGCCGAAGTCCGCGGCAAGGTCGCTGGGTCCGAGGAAGATGCCATCCACGCCATCAACGGCCGCGATCGCTTCGATCTCGTTCAGCGCGGCTCTGCTTTCCAATTGCACCAGAACGCAGGTGTCGAGATGCGCGTTCCGGTGGTAACCGCGGACGCGGCCGTAGTCATTGGCGCGTGGCGCGACTGAGACTCCTCGTATGCCGAGCGGAGGATAGCGAGCAGCCGCCACCGCTGCGCGAGCCTCATGCGCGTTCTGGACGAAGGGGACGAGAAGAGAGCGAGCGCCGACATCCAGTGCCCGCTTGATCGTCACCGCGTCGTTCCACGGCACGCGGAAGACAGGTTCGGCGGTTCCTCCTCGCATCGCCTGCAACTGCGCGAGCAGGGAAGGGATGTCGTTCGGGGCGTGTTCGCCGTCGATGACGATCCAGTCGAAACCCGCGCCAGCGATGATCTCCGCCGCAATCGGACTCGAGAGACCGCACCACAGTCCAATCTGACATTGATAGTTTGAAAGCGCCTGTTTGAAGGCATTGCGAGGCAGATTTCCCGGCCACTCGGGCATGAGTTTGATCTCCTGATTGGAGGCGCGATGGGCGCGCGTCCATGGTTGCTAGCTTACATAGTGGACGGTCGTATCGTCCGGGTATGCCGCAGATTTCTACGGATCTCATTTCTCAGCGGGCGGCTCCAGCCGGCAGGGGAACTGACAGGTCAAGGCGCTTGATCTCCCCAACAATTGGACCATAGCTGACGATGGCGCACAGAGCTGTGATACTGACGAAGATCAGCACGTCATTGAACGAACCTGTCTTCTCGACGAGATATCCGATGATGATCGGGGTTGTAATGCCAGCCATGTTTCCAATCAAATTGAACAGTGCTCCGTTGATGCCGACCATTCCCTTGGGAGATGTATCGGAGATGACGGTCCAGCCTAACGCGCCGATTCCTTTCCCGAAGAAGGAGATCGACATTAGAGCCAGCATCACGCTTTGGGCCTGGGCATAGTTGCAGGCAATCATCGTTGTCGACAACGCCATCCCTACCATGATCGGCGCTTTGCGCGCGAAGCTGAGCGAGCGGCCTCCGGAGAGGAGTTTATCGGAGATTACGCCGCCTAGAATGCCGCCGAACCCTCCGCAAAGTCCCGGCACCGCGGCTGCAAAGCCAACCTTCAAGATTGACATATGACGCGCCTGCGACAGGTAGATCGGGAACCATGTCAGAAAGAACCAGGTTAAAGTCGTGATGCAGTATTGGCCAAGATAAATGCCGACCAGCATGCGATGGCTCAACAGCATCCTGACCGTGGCCCATGTAAGCAGGTTCCGCTTTGCGTTTGCCTTGTTGTCCTGATCCGTGTTGACGAGTCCGCCGCCGCGTTCGATGGTTTCGATCTCGGCGATGGAGATGCGTGGATGCTGTTTTACGCTGTAAATGTTCGTGAACCAGATCACGGTCAATGCGAAGCCAAGCGCTCCCATAAACCAGAAGCAACTCTTCCAGCCCGCCACATGAATGATCCATCCGAAAATTGGAGCAAAGATCAGCAGCGCGAAATACTGAGCGGAATTGAAGATGGCGGACGCTCGTCCGCGCTCCGTAGTGGGGAACCAGGACGCGACGATGCGGCCATTGCCGGGGAAGACGGGCGCCTGCGCAAAGCCGGAGACCAACCGTAGGATGAAGATTGCGGTAAATGCGGCGCTTGCGGCCAGGTAACCCGCGAACCCCGTCAGGAATGCACAGATCGACCATACGATGATGCTGATGCCATAGACCCTTTTGGATCCGAAGCGGTCCAGCAGGCCGCCGGAGGGCAATTGTCCCAGGACATAGGCCCAACTGAATCCGGAGAAGAGATAGCCCATTCTCACGGGATCTAAATGAATGTCTTTTGTCATCGCGGCGCCCGCGATGGAGAGAGCCACCCGATCGCCATAGCTGAAGCAAGTGACCGCGAACAGGATGCCGATGATGAGGTATCGAATCCGGGTTTGTGCTTCAGGCAAAGTCAAGGCGCTCGTTCCGCCCAGTCTGGCCCGCTCTGAGCTGGATCATTCCAAACGTTACCATACCAGTCCGGCTGGAGCCGTGCGAAGTCTATTTGCGGAAACGGCGTCGTCTTCCGCTGTCTCAGGTAGTCGAGTTCACGGACTGGATGAGGCCGCGAATGTACCCATAGCAGAATGCGAAGGATTGCAGCGATCCAGGGTCGGCCTCGGCCAGCGGAACATGATCGGGCATCAGCATGTAGCGATAGCCGACTTCCTTGTACACTTTGATTGCTTTCACGAAGTCGACGTCGCCTTCATCCGGGAAGACCTCGATAAAGTCATCGCGATGTCCGCGAATGTTGCGGAAGTGTACATTGAAAATCTTCTTGCGAGTGCCGAAGTACCGGATGACATCGAAGATCTCCACCCCCGGATTCTGGAGATCTTCCGAGATGGTTCCCTGACAAAAGTTTAGCCCGTGATAGGGACTTTCCCGAATGGCGATGAACTTCTTGAGCCCGTCGACAGTTCCCAGCACGCGGTTCACGCCTTGATATCCTTCCGGCGGGACACCTGGATCCTGTGGATGGCAGGCCATCCGAATCTTATATTCATTGGCAACGGGGATCACGCGGTCGAGAAAATATGTGATGCGCTCCCAGAAGGCGTCGGCGTCCACGCGTCCGGCACGGGTGAGCGGGGTCGCCGGATGCGCGTCGGAGAGTTTCCACGTGTGGTACAGCGCATCGCCTCGTCCGGGCGTCCGGCCCGTGCGGAGGACACCGAGGATACTCATGTTGTATTTGATGGATGGAATCCCGGCCAGCGCGCAGTTTCTGATGAGCGTCTGCAACTGCTCAATGTCGCGGTCGCGCTCCGGACTCTGGGCCAGCATGATGGCCGGGTGTTTCTCCCGGTCGATGAAGCTGGACGACAGGAAGGGCGGCGCGATGCAGTCGATGCTGATGCCGTATTTGCCGGCCATATCGATCATGCGATTGAGTTCCTGCACGGTGGCGTACAGGCGGTCGCCCTCGATGTGCGGATAGCCGCAGATGTGTCGCACGCTATACCGGGCAAGGTATTGGAGGTGAACTTCATTTGTGGGCGCGGTCTGGTCGCCCAACTTCATCCAACCCGGTTGTGAAGCAGGCTCCGCACTCACAGCCGTGGCAGTGGCTCCCCGCGCGGCAATCAATCCTGCTGCGCTCCCCGATGCGATGAACTGTCTCCGATTCATGTTGTCCTTTCATAGGAAGCCCTCTCTCAGGGCCCGGCGTAGGAAGAGATCCGTTCCAAGCCAACGTCATCCTTGATCCTATTGGTTCGCGCGACAGGAGAAAACTGTTGGGGCGGTGGCGCCGCACGGAACATTTTCGGTTTCCGTGAATTGTATGTGCAGGCGACTTTACCTGCCGTAAGTGGAAATCGATTATGGAATGATTTTTTGGAATTTTTCCGATGATATGATGTCCGGCAGAAGATGCGACCATGGGCTGATCTGCGCTACGTGCGTTGATTATGACGAGCCAAGCATCCGCTTAGGAGCAGACCCGTGAATCCGGTAACTACTAGCCTGCGTGGGCACACGCCCTCCATCACCGGCATGCGGGTGGTTCCGGTGGCCGGGCATGACGACATGTTGCTGAACCTAAGTGGCGCGCACGCACCGTTCTTTACGCGCAATGTTGTTTTGCTCACTGACGATGCAGGCAACACAGGCGTGGGCGAGGTTCCAGGCGGTGAAAAGATCCGCCGCGTGCTTGCAGAGTCAGAGCCGCTGGTTGTTGGGCAACCGCTGGCTGCGTACAACGCCATCCTGAATGCGATACGGGTACGTTTCGCGGATTGTGACAGTGAAGGCCGCGGTCTGCAGACTTTCGATCTGCGCACCGCGGTCCATGCGCTGACTGCAATCGAGTCGGCGCTCCTCGATCTGCTCGGGCAGTTTCTTGTGCTACCGGTCGCGGCGCTGCTGGGTGAAGGTCAACAGCGATCCAGCGTTGAGGTCCTTGGCTATCTGTTTTTTGTCGGCGATAGAAAGAAGACGGATCTGCCCTATCGTGGCGAACCGGATGCGGCCGATGCATGGCTGCGGTTACGGCATGAGGAAGCGCTTACCACGAAGGCTGTGGTGCGGCTGGCGGAGGCAGCGCACGCACGCTACGGATTCAACGACTTCAAACTCAAAGGCGGAGTGCTGGCGGGCGCGCAGGAGATGGAGACCGTAGCCGCGCTTGCGGAGCGCTTTCCGAATGCGCGCATTACGCTGGACCCGAATGGAGCCTGGTCGCTCGATGAGGCGATTCGTCTCTGCACGGGCAAACAGCAGGTGCTCGCATACGCGGAGGATCCGTGCGGAGCCGAGCAAGGCTTCTCCGGGCGCGAGATTATGGCGGAGTTTCGGCGCGCCACCGGCCTGCCCACGGCGACCAACATGGTTGCGACTGACTGGCGTGAACTGAGACATGCAGTTCAACTCAATGCCGTCGACATTCCGCTTGCCGATCCGCACTTCTGGACCATGCAAGGTTCGGTGCGCGTGGCGCAGTTTTGCCGCGAGTGGGGTCTCACGTGGGGGTCGCACTCCAATAATCATTTCGATATTTCTCTCGCGATGTTTACGCATGTGGCTGCGGCAGCGGTCGGCAGAGTCACCGCCATCGATACGCATTGGATATGGCAGGATGGCCAGCGGCTTACAAAAGATCCGCTGCAAATCGCTGGCGGCAAGTTGAAGGTGCCGGATCGTCCGGGCCTCGGCGTCGAGATCGATATAGAGCAGATCGAACGCGCGCATTCGCTCTACAGTTCGATGAGCCTTGGCGCGCGGGACGATGCAAAGGCGATGCAGTTTCTCATGCCGGGTTGGAAATTCAACCCCAAACGACCCTGCCTGGTTTCGTAGAGCGAGGGCAATCCCAGGGTGCGACGGACAGCCTCGCGGTCTATTCTCAGTAAGTGTGTGTTCGCGGATCAGCGGCTGGCGCGCCGTGCCGATCGAAGGTTAGGCCAACAGCGTGCGTCCAGGAACGCGAAAGTCAGGCTCATAATACCTTCAACGCACCTTAGAAGGAGCAGGCGGAAGTTCCGTCGCAGGGAGCGGGCTTTGAGTCGGTACAGTTGTCACTTCTATCCGAGTATTCTTCACAAAGACAACATTCTGACCATGGACCAGCCAGCGTTCATAGACGGAAAGGCCAGCCGCGTAGAACCCGATGCCTGCTGCTAAATTCGGGGAGCCTGCCACGATGCCGACCACGCGGCCGATGATTCCAAATCCGTTGGATGATACGGCGGCATTACCGGCAAAGTTTCCGTCCTGATCGAGCGCGCGTCCTGCGAGAAAAGTAAGCACGACGGGGACGATGATGCGATTTTGAGGCTTGGACTGCACCTCGCCTTCAGAGTCGATTTGTAACTGTTGCGATTTGCTTGCATCCGCGCCTGCGAGCGCGCCATGGACATGCTGAGAGGGCGCGCCGGGCAGCTTCAATTCACGAAAGTCAAAGCGCAGTTTTCCTGCCCGGCCAAAGGATCGCGCGGGCTTGGCCTGGGTGATCGTTCCCACCAATGTCGATCCTTCGGGAACCGCCAGAGTATGGTCTGGTGTGAATATCGGTTCAGCAACCACCGCTTCAAACGTATTTCCCTTCTTCTGATCGGCTGAGCTGATCGTCTGCTGAAGGTAAGCTCGCAGTCGCCACGGCGACTTGTTGTTCGACTCCTTCTTTGCCTGCGTAGGTGATGTCGATCGCGGCTTGGCCGAGACGCTGGATGCTACGGCAGGATTGCTCCGCGCATTTCCGGAAGCCTCATCTTTCTTGAGAGTGAGCGGTTGCGCCAGCATCGCCGTCCACAGCGTTGCCTTTTCGATTCTCTCCGGGTGATACGGAAGTTGATGGTAGAGCAACTGAACCAGCCGGTCTTTTCGTCCTGGGGCAGTCACCAGCGCGAGAGTATCTTTAGCGTGCACTTTGACCTGGGCGAGCTGTTGGGCAACGAATGAATGCGATTTTTTGGAGGCAGGCGTGGAAAGATGCAGGACCGGCGCGCCGTTTGTGGCATCGCCACTGACAATTGGCAGGATAGTCCCGCCGGGGAGCACCAGCTGGTCAAAGCGAACGACCGGAATATGGTAAGGCGTAAAGTCCCCACCCAGCCGAGCGTGGATACGTCGGCTGTGGTCGGGTTTGAGCGCGACAACCCTGCCGCGCACAATGCTGCCCGCCGGGATAGCCAATCGATTCTGGGCGTACACCGGGTAGAGTAAGTGACAATCCAAGGGTTCTCCTGTTTTCATGGGAACGTGCTCGCCGAGTTGGATCGCGAGCGGGGTCGCCACAGGAATTTGTACAGACATCTCTTGCGCAACCAGCCCGCAGGCAGCCATGATGAAGGGCAGCAAAGCGAGAAACCGTGACTTTGCGCGAGTGTCTTTCATGAGGACTTCAAAAAGTCGTTCGTTTTTTTTCGAGCTAGTCCACGATGCGGAGTGCTAACAGGAACTGACTCCGAGACATCTCTGGGTCATGGTTGCACTGTGGCTAGACTGTCCACTTCGATGACGACCGTTTTTCCGACACGCAGAATAAAGGTACTGGGGTCTTTCAATCCCCATTGAACATAGGGCACGACGAATTGTGTAGTGGCGCGAAGCGAGTTATCCGTTTGAGGCATCACGTGAATGTGCAACTGGAGCGGGTGATCTTTGCCATGCAGACGAAAAATTCCGTCCACTGCGATTGACTGGTCCTTACTAAAATCAAAATTTCCTGAAGCGTGCGTGGGGCGAAAGGTGACATCGGGATACCGATCGCTTTCTAGAACACTCTTATCCATTCTCTCATCCCGCGCCGCATCCCCGCTTTCACCGCTCTTGGCATCGACAACGATCAGCCCGTCCGCGGCTCCCGTCGCCGGGTCCAGATGAATCACTCCGCTCTTGAGAATGAAGGCGCCATGAGCGGTGTGGAGCACAGCTTGCAACGTCCAGTGAATCGATGTTTTTGCGGAATTAAGCGTCACCGTCACCTGTCCATGAGTGTCATTGGCGGCCAAGGCCGCATCCGACAAAAGGAGCAGACAGAAAACTACGAGACTTGCAGCGACGGCCGTGCCAATATTCCCGCGATGAAAAACGCTTCGCATTTATTCTCCTTTAGTAGAGACTTGCCCCAAGAAAGCCCCAGCCGATTCGTAGCCCCTGCCGCATCGCAAAACGGTGCAGGCTCTCGGCGCCCACGTGCACGGAAAGAAGCTGCTGAAAATAGTCCGGATGGGACGACAATGTCTTGATGGCGCGACCTTGCATTTGCGGCCAACGATCCATCGATAACAACAGCCAACTCATCGCATGGGGGAGCCTCCCAATCTTTTGATGCGCACGCGCATAAAGTTCCAGGTCTCCGTGCTCGATGGCGTTTGCCAACGAGACAGCTTGGCGGAACGATACCGCGAGACCTTCACCGGTAATAGCGTCGGGCGAACCCGAAGCATCGCCGATCAGAGCAACCGACCGGTTGGCGACGCGGCGCAGTTTCCTGTTGGCGGAGATGCCGGCGCGGAGTTGCGTCATGGTCGGGATACCCTGGAGTTTGGCCGCGACCGATGGAAAAGCAGCGAGAAAATCCCCTTGCGCGAGCTTGGGGTTTCTTGTGATGAAGACAACGCACACGCTGTCGGCGGCAACAGGAGTGAGATAGACCTGGCCCGGCGGTCCCCAGTGCACCTCCACATACTCGCTCCACGGTGCGATGTTATAGTGACGGCGGAAACCGAAGCGCACGCTTTCTCTCTTGACTTCGCCCAGCCCCGCCCATTTCCGAATGCCTGAGGCCTGCCCATCGGCCCCAACCAGATATCGAAACGATATCTTCCTTCCATTGATGAGGGCGGAGCGGCTGTCCAGCAACTTGGCTCGACTGTTCCATAGCACCGGTACTCCCACTTCGCGCGCGCGCCCGGCAATCAGCCCATGCAGTTTCGTGCGTCGCACTCCAATGCCAATGCCGTTAGGAAAGTCCGCATGTACCCGATGCGCGAAGTTGTTAAAGCGGATGCCGCGAAATCGATGGCCGTGCTCCTCCGTAATATCCAGGCCGAGTTTGCGCAGGGAAGCGAGCGCATCGGGCATCAGCCCTTCAGCACAGCCCTTGTCAATCGCCGGTTCCAGGGCTTCGACCACGAGACATTCGATGTCTTTTTGTCGTAACGCAATTGCCGCTGCCAACCCCGCGGGACCGCCGCCGAGAATGAGAACGTCCGTCATGTCGTTTTTCGGCGTCAAGTTTACGGAGATCAAACCCCTATTTTCTTTTATCGGTACCAGAGCATGTGAATGACGATTATGCGGTCATTGCTCTGCGGCCTAGGTTGAGCGCGTCAGACCAGAAGGCTGCGGACGAATGCATCGTATCGACAACATCGCGTATGGCAGCGACGCAATGATGCATTTGTTGTTCAGAAATTACGAGGGGCGGAGCGACTTTGAGCACCATGAAGTTGTTTCCGCAGATTTGCGTAAGAATGTTCTTTTCTTTGAAAAGCCGCATCATCAGGATCTGTCCAAACAAAGCAGGATGGATTGCTTTGAATGCCTCGAACGAGAGTTTCATCGAGACGCCGCGCGGCGCCTGGAATTCGATTCCGTTGAGCATGCCTTCGCCGCGCACCTCTTTGACCATCTCATAGGATGCGAGCGAGGCGCGCAGGTGGTCGCGTAGTTCGACGCCCATCGTGTCGGCTCGCTCCGCAAGCCGCTCGCGCCTTAGGACCTTCAGCGTGGCCAACCCGGCCCGCATTGCCAGCGCATTCTCACTGTAGGTTGAAGTATGGATGAAGGCCCGCCGCAACGAATGAAAGACAGACTTGTAAATTATATCGGTCATCAGCACTGCGCCGATCGGAACCAGGCCTCCGCTCAATGCCTTGGCTAGAACAATCATGTCCGGCTGTACATTGTAGCGCTCCGCTGCCAGAAATCTGCCCGTTCGTCCGATGCCGGTCTGCGCTTCATCCAGCACAAAGAGCGTACCGTACTTCCGACAAAGACGTTGCACATTGGCGAGATATCCCGCCGGGGGAAGGATGATTCCGGCCTCCGCCTGAATCGGCTCCAGTACTACGGCCGCGATCTTGCGCTCTTTGAGCAGCTTTTCGAGTTTCGCCGAATCTCCGAACGGCACTGCGTGTGTGCCGTCGAGCATTTGCCCAAAATCCTCGCGCCAAAAATCGTTGCCCATTATGGAGAGGGCACCGCAGGTAAGGCCGTGGAACGCGCCGGATGCATACACGATGTCGGGTCGACCCGTGCAGGCGCGTGCAAACTTGATCACCGCCTCAATAGCCTCACTGCCGGAACTGCAGAAGAATGCCTTCGAGACTTTGCCTCCAGCCTGTTCGCACAATACGGAAGCGAGCTGACCGGCGCTCTCGACTACATTGCTTTGCAGCATCGTCGGCGTCTGAGCTTTCATCTCAGCCATCAATTCGGCGACGATAAGCGGGTGGTTATGGCCGGCGTTATGGACGCAGTAACCGGACAGGCAATCCAGAATCACGCGGCCATCGTTGGTATACAGCTCAGCGCCATTGGAGCGTGTGTATCGGACGTTCATGCCGAGCACATCGAGCAGCTTCACCCAGATCGGATTGACATGTTGGCTGTATGGCTCCTGGCCATTGAGCTCGATTGGGTCAAGCTGAATGTCAGAGAGCACCGGATTTGGCACGATCAGTCACCCCTCTAGCTTGTATCCGTTGAGTGCTGCCACAAAAAAGCTTCACAAGGTCATGGTTCATTCAGCAAAATCGCGTCGAGGGGAATCTCAAGCATATAAGACGTAGTAAAGCCTTTGGCGTTAGCGGGCCCATAGAACAAACCCGGCAATGAGAGAAACCCCCAGCAATACGAGCACCGCAACGGTGTAGAAAAGGTACGAGATTGGAATATCTTCATCGTCAACCATGAGCAACTCCAAACCCAAGCAGTCCGCGAGACCCGGATGGGAAAAATATCATCCGGGTCTCGACTTCCACGTCTTACAGACTTGGCGGTATAAAGGCGTCCTGAACGTTTGCAGGCGCGGGAAATGCCGGCGGAACGGCTCTATAGAACAGCGATATCGCGAATGTTCCGCCGCACTCCGCCCACTCGTAGCGGGCTATCTTTCCGCATACAGGTCTTTGGGGAGCGAGTTGTCGTCCTTCGCGCATATTTGGCTGTTACAACGGGCTGTTCGGACCCCATCCAACTCCTCCCAAAGTCCAGCACACAATCCATCCTTATGTCTTAATTCATTAAGACATAAGGAGTCAAATGAACATCTGAAAACATTAGGACTTCGTCCCTCTTTCCCTAGAAGACTGCACTGACTACAATTTGATTGAGATGTTGACGTCGTGAGGAGCAAATGCCAGGGAAACGATTGAAAGAGTCACGGGGAAGACAGCTCCCAACCGCAAGCGAGCTTCGGTTGCTGCAGATTCTTTGGGAAAGCGGCGAAGCCACGGTTGAGGATGTCGTCAATGCGCATGTCCCGCGGGATCGACCCAACTACAAAACCACCCAGACGTTGCTGCGCATCATGGAGCAGAAGGGGTTCATCGCGCACGAAAGTCGGGGACGAGTCTTCGTCTTTAAGCCTCTGATCTCGCGTAAGACAATCGACCACAGATCGGTGCGGGCGCTGCTCTCGCGAAACTTTGGCGGCTCCGCAACCGGGTTGTTCCTCAATTTGCTGGAGACGACAACCGTCAAGGAAAAGGACCTGGATGAGTTGGAGGCCCAGATCCGGGAATATCGTAGAAAGAACGAACCCTCGAGCGGACGTAACCGGAACTAGAGCGCTGTGCTTTCCGTCGCGTGAATGGCGGAGGCATCGCAAAGCGTAAGCAGGTCAGAAATCGGAGATGTCATGCGTCCAGAGACTCAGCTAACGATAATGGCGGCATTCACCGAATTTCTTCTCAAGACGTCCCTCGGTTTTTGCATCTGTTGGGCGATGAGCAAAATTGTCGCCTTCCCTAGAAGAAAGTTTCTGATTTGGTTCGGTTTCCTCATCAGCGCGGGCTGCTATTGGCTATGGCTGACGGCAGTTCTTGTGCCCCACGGATCGCCGCCCATCCCTTTGGAGCTACCTGCGGCGTCGGCCATGACTGCACCTATCGGCAAGTGGCAAATCCAGCACTCTTGGGAGTTTCCCATCTCGATCGTCTTACGGGGCTTGGGAGCGCTGTATCTCATCGTATTGACCTACTTCCTCTTGGCGTATATCAAAAAGCATCTTCACTTGCGATGGATACTTCGCTTTACCTATCGGGCACCCGATGCGATCGAGAACATATTCCGGCCAATCGCAGAGAGTCTGGATGCTGGCCATGTACAGTTGTTGATGCTCTCGGGGATTCATTCTCCCGCAACCTTCGGTTGGATCAGCCCCACCATTTTGCTGCCACCGTTTTGTCTGGAACAGGACGAGAGCGAGCTAAGAGACATCTTCCGCCATGAGTTGCAGCATGTGCAACGCCGAGACTTCGTTTTCAACACCATCGCCTCGCTCTGCCGCGCGCTAGTGTTCTTTCATCCGGCCGTCTGGTATGCCAAGCGCAAGCTCGAATTGGAGAGTGAACTTGCCTGCGATCTAGCGGTTGTCAGCGATTCGCCTGACAGGCGCGCGAGCTATGCCGAATGTCTAGTCCGTTTTGCGAGGTTGCATGTAACTCAAGCGCCCACGCCGTGGAATCTGGATTTCGCGGGCTCGTCCGTTCAACTCAAAGTGCGGGTTCGCTCGATCCTGGCGGGGAACAGAACGATCCCTGGGTGGCTGCTCGGTTTGCGCGCGACCCTGGGATTGGCCCTTCTTGCTGTATTTTTGGGCGTTGTGCCATCGCTTTTCGTCGTCCTTTCCTATGAGCAGCCGCGGATTGCGCAGCCGGGGACTTCGCAATCGCTGACTACGCGCGTCGGTGTTCCTCTGCGGAGGAAACGCACCGATACGGTTCGATTGCATGGCCAGGTGCTAGGAACGCATCGCGTATTTTATTCCCCACCCTCAACCGTCTCAACTGCTCCTCCGGTTGAGGCTGCTATGGATGTAACGCCAATTGTGGAGCGCAATTCCGACCCACTCATATCCAGTGAGCCGCAGCCAACGTTGAAGCAGCGTAGCGATCTGGACGGAACCACAGCGTCGCAGCACCCTGCCCGTGCCTCAGTCATCCTTTTATCCAGTCCATCTTCTTCCCATTCCGGAAACTCGGTCATCACGAGGGGACGCTCGATCGCGTCAGCCATCACAGCGGTGGCAAGCGAAGGTGTCCGCATCGCTTCTCACGGTAGCGTCAGAGGCGATCACTGAGGTGATTCCTCGTCTCCGGGGTGTGGCGGAATACGCAAACGGAACAGCATTAGCCTCCCCGAGTTCGCCTAGGTGTTTAGACCCGGAATTTCTTGGGCAGGGCAGAGCGTGTTGTCTGATCAATGCCGTCAGCAAACCCGATCAGCCGGGAAAGAGCCATTCTTGGCGCGATCTATCTTTATGCAAATCAACAATGCTCCTCTTACCAGCCGGTAACAATTTCTTGCGAACCGGCGAAGGGCGAGGCGGCCGATTCCGATTGCGCGCGCGGTTGCCGTGAGAATCCGTCTCTACTATTGGTGCTGACATCTCCTTATCAGAATTTCCATCCCTATAAGTGACGATCCGTCCCGAAATTGCAGACTGACGTTTTCCGGGAACGATAATATCGACAAGATTCATTGGGTCCGCCGCCGCGATGGCGGTTGTCTCAGTGGCGCCTCGATCTACCACCCGCGCACGAGCCGCACGGAGAGATTCAACCGCTTCCGGCAGCGCATACTGTTCTCCGCTGAATCCACTCACAAATCGGCCGCCACGCAATTCGCCTCGCGCTTCCAGACGCCGCAATACTCCCAGCAATTCACGCCATCTCGGCATCGTTGTCTCGCGTTTCAGCAGGTCGCGAAACAAGATACCATAGCGGCGCAACAGCACCCAGGCTGCCGACTCCATGGCTGCGTCATCGCTGCGTGCTTTTTGCGAGGGCGTTTTACTTGTTGCCGCGCAGCGCAACAGGTACCAGCGTCCAGTTGCGCTGCGCACTCTTTTTCCAGGATTTTTCAATTGCTGAACAAAGGCAGCCGACTTGCGCCTGGAATCCATGATCGCGCGTAGCTGGTCGAAGCCATCTGCGGCCGCCAAGCCAGCTGCGGTCAGTTCCCAAAGCGCGTGATCGACCTGGTCCATCGTCAAGTCCGTGGTTCGCTGTAATTCTTCCGCGAAGCATGCTCCGCGATCTTCCAGTAGCGCGCGAATTTGTTGTGCTTCGCTGCTTAACGACTGGCGCAGCTTCACTTCGTCGACAGCTTGATTTTCCAGTACGGCGTCCAACCACACCGCTGTTTCCCGAATATAAAAAGTGATGGGAGCCGTCCCCGTCGGCAGCACTCGGCGAGGAGCCCCGCCGTCTGCTGCCGACCATGCCGGATGCGGCGAGACGCGGCCCCAGCCGACAGCGCCGGAAAGACACAATTGATCCAACCAGCGGGGATCGTACCCGGTGACACGATGCGCCAGAAGGGATTGTTCCCACTCGATCGCCGGCGCTTCGAACCCTTCCAGTTGAGAGAGAGCTTGCAACACGCCTTGCTCTCCACTCAGTTGCGATTGCGGAGCCACATGCTGCCAGCCAAGGACCCAATGCATGTACACGGCTGGCGAAGCCGGCTCGATTTGCTTACGCAGCTGGCCGAGCGTGAGTCGATGTATGCGCTGCAGCAGACGACGCTCGCACCATTCGATATCGAAATCTGTCGAGAAGGATGTGGCCGTTGTTTCAAACGTTCCGCGCAGGATGGTCCCCTGCATCTCCAACTCCAGCAGCCTCTGAAAAATATCCGAGCTGGATATACCGAGCAGTGATGTCATGGAGTTTGCTGTTGCTGGACCGAGTATCTGCAGCCACCCCTGAAGCAATTTCCTCACGGCGCTGCCATGTGCAACTGTATCGGTTACATCGGCATTCCCAGGCCACAACAATGCAGCTTCTGCAAGGTTTTCGGTGGCGACCCAGTAGCAATCTTGTTGAACCTGAAAGATTCGGGCGCGCCCGCTGCGCTGGAGTCGTTCCAGCAGGGATCGCCAGTGATAGTTTTCCGTTCGCTGTAACACCGTCGAGGGCAACGCTATGATCTGAATTAACAGATCGTGCATCTCGTGCTCGTCGCGCAGATCGGGCCAGCACTCTGCGCGGACGGCGGCAATTGCCGACGGATCGAGCCGTCCCGCCTCCTCCATCATGCTGGCGGACAAGGTGCGGCGCATGGAAACGGCGCGTGCCCGGCGCTCCTCCAAAGGCGCATCGTCGAGAAAGGCGTACGGGTTTGCGTTCAGCAATTCGTGGGCAAACTGCGAGGGTGCTGTGGTATCGATCGCGACGCAATGAATCGTACCTGCGCGGATGCCGTCGAGCACGCGCGTCAGGCCGGCAAGATCCATCGCTTCTCCAAGGACGTCTTTCATCACCTCGCGCACCAATGGGTGATTTGGAATCTCACGATCGCCCTTGATATTTTCGACGCAGGCCGCAACCTGTGGAAATACGCTGGCCAGGAGATCGTCAGAGCGGGTACGCAGAATTTGAGGCGCCACCTTATTGCCATTGTGAAACCGTAACAGTTGCAAACTCCGCCCAGCCACCCACGTCCAGCGCGACTTAAAGATTGGAGAGTCGAGCGCTGCCTGTTCCAGCAGTTCTTGTACTGTCTGTACAGTTAAGAAATGAAAGACATCGCTGAGAGGGAAGCTGTGCTGCTCGGCCAGGGAAATGCATAGGCCGTTGTCGGTCGCTGCGGCCTGCAATTCAAAATTGAAGCCGCGACAGAAACGCTTGCGTAACGCCAGGCCCCATGCTTTGTTGATGCGTCCGCCGAACGGCGCATGAATGATCAACTGCATTCCGCCGCCTTCGTCAAAAAAACGCTCCGCGACAATGGTGGTCAGCGATGGAATAGCGCCCAACGCGGCGCGACCGGCTGCCATGTAGCCGATCATCTGCTCTGCACCGCTATCGCACACGCCGTATTCTTCCTTGAGCCACGCCGCGGCTGCCGCCACGCCGGCGTGCGCTTGCGAGATATAACCAGGCATGACATTTGTGGTGCGATTCGCAATTTGTTCGCGCAGACGAGCAACATAGCCACTCAAAACATCTGTTCGCTGCGGCGCTTCGCCTGCCCAGAAAGGAAGATTGGGCGGCTGGCCGTGGGCATCCTCGACAAATACGCGGCCTGTCTCAATCCGCTGAATACGCCAGCTTGTATTCCCCAGCAGAATCACGTCTCCAGCAGAGGAGTCGATAGCGAAATGTTCATCGAGGGTCGCAATTTGTAACCCTTCTGGTTGCATTATGACAGCATATTGCGCGGTGTCCGGAATGGTTCCCCCATTGCACACAGCAGCCAGCCGCGCGCCGCGGCGCGCATGAAGTTCCCCATGCACGGCGTCCCGCATCAGGAAAGCTCCATAGCGGCCACGGCTTGAGTGAATACCGCGGTGCAGAAGCTGAATCAGTTCGTCAAACTCAGCGCGCGTAAGATTGCGATATGGATAGGCCCTGCGAAGCACGGCATACAGCGCATCCTCATTCCAGGATTCAGCGGCACAGGCCGCGACCATTTGCTGCATCAGTACATCCAGTGGCTGCGGCGGAATTTCCAGCCGGTCCAGATCGCTGGCGCGCATCGCCTGAACCAGCGCGGCGCATTCGATCAGATCGTCGCGCGTGGTCGCGAAAAATCGACCCTTCGGAATCGCGCCTCGCCAATGCCCGGCACGGCCAATTCGCTGCAGTGCCGCTGCGACCGCGCGGGTTGAACTGATCTGGCAGACTAGATCGATGGCGCCGATATCAATTCCGAGTTCAAGCGAAGCGGTTGCCACCAGTAGCTTGATTTCGCCACTCTTCAACCGGGTTTCCGCATCGAGACGCAATTTGCGGGATAGGCTGCCGTGATGCGCGGCAACATTCTCCGCTCCAATCCGTTCGCCGATGGCATGCGACAGACGCTCCACCATTCGGCGCGTGTTGACAAAGACTAAGGTGGACCGATGTTCCTGTGCAAGTGCTGCCAGGCGATCGTAGATTTCGTCCCACATGGCATTCGTGACCACGGAACCCAGCTCTTCGCAGCTGGGAACCTCCACCGCCAAGTCCATCACGCGCCGGGTCCCTACCTGGACGATGTTTGCGGGCCGGCGATCTTCCGTTGAACCAGTAAGAAATTGCGCCACCAACGCAATCGGATTCTGTGTCGCAGATAAGCCAATTCGTTGCGGCGGTGTGGCGGAACCCGCCGAGGGTGCGCCGGTCATCGCCCGATTTTCGCCACACACCAGAGCCTCCAGCCGTTCCAGCGACAATGCGAGATGCGCGCCACGCTTGTCATCCGCGACCGCATGAATCTCGTCTACGATCACGGTGCGCACATGGCGCAAGTTTTCGCGGCTATTTTTTGAGGTCAGCAGAATATAGAGTGACTCCGGCGTGGTCACCAGGATGTGCGGCGGTTTCTTAAACATGGCCACGCGTTCGGACGCCAAGGTATCGCCGGTGCGAACAGCGGTGCGAATCTCTCCGTAGAGGTAGCCGCGTTCGAGCGCGAGCTGTTGAATTTCGCGCAGCGGCTGATCAAGATTCTTTTGAATATCGTTAGAAAGTGCTTTCAGCGGCGAAATATAGACCACTTCGGTATGCGTCGAGAGCGTGCCGGCAATCGCTTTGCGCAGTAATTGGTCAATGCAAACCAGAAAGGAGGCTAGCGTTTTGCCTGAGCCGGTTGGCGCAGAAATCAAAGTGGTGTGGCCCGCTTGAATGCTCGGCCAGCCTTCCATCTGCGGTTCTGTAGGTGTCCCGAACCGCTGAACAAACCATTCCTGCGTGATCGAGTGGGCCCAGTCGAGACCGGCAGGGACAGCACGGTCGACAGCGGTTTGCAGCGTAGGGGACATGAAGAGGATTGTACTGGATTGATTCGTCTTTTATTCGCCAACCACGAAAGAGCGTTCCTTCCGCGTCAGCGCGTTGGCTACGAGCGGGAGCCGACACGTCAAACGAGGACTGCCAAGTGCAGCTTGCCCGGAGTCCATGGTCCCGCCCGACCGTGAGAAAAGGCTTCCGTCCATTCCGTTCCAAAAGCAAACGTCTCGGTTCCGCAATTGTTCGTCACGGCATCGCTGTCTGAACCTTGATTGTGTCGAAGCTGCATGGCCGCGCACGAAGAACATACCATAGTATTGCTGCATGTAATTTCTGAACCGGGCAGAGATTACCGGACCCATCAAACCAGACCAGGAAACAGGAGAAGGATGAGCATTGGCGCCGATGTGGATGTGTCTGTTCGCGCGCGAAGGCGCATTACGCGCCGTCTGATTCCGTATCTGATGTTCATCTACCTGCTGGCCTATCTGGACCGCGCCAACCTTGGTGTCGCCAAGTTACAAATGCAAGGCGATATGGGATTCAACGATGCGGTGATCGGCTTTGGTGCAGGAATATTTTTTCTGGGCTACTTGCTGCTCGATATCCCGGGAAGCCTGATCGTGGAGCGCTGGAGCGCCAGAAAATGGATCGCGCGCATCATGGTTTCGTGGGGCGTGGTTGCATCGCTGATGGGTTTCCTGGGCTGGCCGCTGCTCAACTTTGTTCGCCCTATTACGCAGTTCTACGGATTGCGGTTGTTGCTGGGAGTTGCGGAGGCAGGCTTCTTTCCCGGCGTGATTGTGTACATTTCGCATTGGTTTCGGCCCGAAGACCGTTCCCGCGCCAAAGCCTACTTTATGGTGACGCAGCCGATTGCGATCGCTCTGGGTATTCCGCTTTCACGATGGATCATGGATACCATCCACTGGGGAGGACTTGCCGGCTGGCGATGGATTTTTATTCTGGAAGGTGTTGTCCCGGCGCTGATGGGATTTGTGACGCTCTGGTATCTCGCAGACCGGCCTCGCCAAGCCAAGTGGTTGCCCGATGACGAGAAGCAGTGGTTGATGAGCGCGCTGAAAGCGGATGAGGACCGCAAGACCATCGCACACCGTGTGCGGATAATCGATGCCCTCAAGTACCCGCAGACCTTCCTGTTGATTGGGGTCTATTTTCTGATTGTCACGGGCAATCAGGCATTGATCTTTTTTCTTCCGTCGATCGGCGATAGCATGAAAAGCATGCCGGTTGCAATCCGTACAATGACGGCAAGCCTTCCGTATGCGTGCAGCGCGTGTGGGATTTTGATCAATGGATTATGGGCGCAGCGCACGGGCAAACTTCGGCTGCACACGGCGGTTCCGGTGCTGGCGACTGGCGTTTCTCTGGGACTGACAGTTCTGTCCCACAATCACGCTGGGCTCATGATCGCTCTGTTCTGTTTGGCGGGCTTCACGGCGCAGGCATACCTTCCGGCGTTTTGGACCTTGCCGACCACTCTGATGGGCAAGTCAGCCGCCGCCACCGCGGTTGGACTGATTTGTCTGGGCAATCTGGGGGGCGTGGTCGGACCCTGGCTGTTCGGGTATCTGAAGACGGTCACCGGCGGGTACGACACGGGATTGTGGGTTTTATCCGGTTGTATGCTGGTGGCCGGTGTGCTCGCTACTCAAATCGGAGATCACTCCGTTTCGCAAATGGGGCTACATAATGACATCCAGGAAAAAGCCTGAGGATCTGCGCAGTTATAGCTGGTTTGGCCCGGACACGATGCGCGGCTTCAGTCATCGTTCGCGCATGATGCAGGTTGGTTACCGGCGGGAAGACTTCACCGGCAAGCCGGTGATCGCTATTGTGAACACGTGGAGCGAAATCAACCCGTGCCACATCCACCTGCGCGAACGGGCAGAGGCAGTGAAGCGCGGGGTATGGCAGGCGGGAGGATTTCCCGTGGAAATTCCGGCGTTCTCTATCACCGAAACCTACATGAAGCCCAGTCCGATGCTCTACCGGAATCTGCTGGCGATGGATACCGAGGAGGCGTTGCGTAGTCTGCCGATCGATGGCGCAGTGCTGATGGGCGGCTGCGACAAGACAACTCCCGGCCTGCTGATGGGTGCGATCAGCGCAAACCTGCCGGCGATTTATCTGCCCGCAGGCCCCATGCTGCGCGGCAACTGGAATGGCCAGGCGCTCGGCAGCGGCACCGATGTCTGGAAATTCTGGACGGAGCGTTGCGCCGGCAACATCAGCGACGAGGAATGGCACGGCGTCGAAACCGGAATCGCCCGGTCGCCCGGATTTTGCATGACGATGGGAACCGCCTCGACCATGACCGCTCTTTCGGAAGCGATGGGAATGACGCTGCCCGGTGCGTCTTCGATTCCGGCTGCGGATTCCAATCATGTACGACTGGCAATCGACTGCGGTGGGCGCATTGTGGAGATGGTTTGGGAGGACCTGAAACCCAGAGATATTCTGACGCCATTAGCTTTGCGGAATGCCATCACGGTGGACATGGCCATCGGTGGCTCGACGAATGCCATTATTCACCTGGTCGCACTCGCCCGGCGGCTGGGCTTCGATCTACCTCTCCGCGTATTCGATGAAATCTCGCGCCACGTTCCCGTGCTTGCCAACATCCGGCCGTCCGGAAAGTTTCTGATGGAGGATTTCTATTACGCCGGAGGATTGCGCGCCTTGATGGCTGAAATCAGGGATCTTCTCAACCTCGACTGCGTCACCGTGAACGGAAAGTCGGTGGGAGAAAATCTGCGAGGCGCGCGTGTTATCAACTCTGAGGTGATCCGCAGTCGCGAGGCGCCGCTGATGGAAAGCGGCGGAACGGCGATTCTCTACGGGAGCCTCGCGCCGGATGGAGCGGTCATCAAGACGGTTGCCGCAGATCCGAGATTCTGGCAGCACACCGGGCCCGCCGTCGTGTTCAAGGATTTTAAGGACATGGAGGAACGCATCGACCGTGAGGACCTGACGGTGGACGAAAATTCTATTCTGGTCCTTCAGAATGCCGGCCCACTCGGCGGTCCAGGAATGCCGGAGTGGGGAATGCTCCCAATTCCCAAGAAACTGCTACAGCGCGGCATACGAGATATGGTGCGAATCTCCGACGCCCGCATGAGCGGCACCGCATATGGCACGTGCGTCCTGCACGTTTCGCCGGAAAGTTATATCGGCGGTCCACTTGCCATGGTCCGCGATGGCGACAAAATCACGCTCGATATTCCGAATCGAAAGCTGGACCTGCTCGTGCCGGAGCAAGTACTCGAACAGCGCAGGTCCGAATGGACCAGGCCGGTTCCCAAGGAGCAACGTGGATACCTGGCTCTCTATCGGGAACGCGTGACGCAGGCCGATAAAGGATGCGACTTTGACTTTCTTCTGGACGCCGCGGAGTCGCAGGTTTTCGAGGCCGACGCGCAGTCTTCGCATCCTTAAGGCGGATTTACAGATATGGTATTCAAAAATGAGATGAGTCATTCTGAGCGCAGCGAAGAATCCAGACGGTGATGGCAGAGTCTACTCTGTGCATGTCGTCTGAATTCTTCACTTCGCTGTGCTCCGTTCAGAATGACTCCTTATCACAAAAGCCTTACAAACTGTAAATCCGTTTTAGTAATGCTTGTAGGCTTCGTTGAACTTCGGGCGCGGCATCGTGTGGATGAACGCAGCAACGTCGAAAGCCTGTTGCGGCGTCAGGGAGCCTGGATTATTTTGCGGCATGTTGGGGACGAGGAAGGCGGCCATTTTCACCGGGTTGTTCATCCCGGCGCCGTCATTGTAGGAATTGGGTCCCCATAACGCTGGAATCACCGGAGGGACCCCTGCTCCATCCCCGCCATGGCATTCGGCACAGTTGACGGCGTAGATGGCGATCCCTTGGGTAGGGTTACCGGTCAGATCTGGTAGCTTGACAAATCCGCGACCAGAGAATGCTTTGTTCTTCACTCCATCTTTGGAAAGCCAGTCCACGTAGGCAGTCAAAGCCCTGATCTCCTCGCTGTTCAGCGGGGGCGGACTCCCATTTTCACTGCGGGCAAAGCACTCCTGGAAGCGCTCCTGCATAGAAATCACACGACCGGCCCGCTGGTTGAACATCGGAAACATATTGGACATGTCGATCATCGGCGAGGCGTGCGGCATGGTGCCGCTGTTGACGTGGCAGTCGGCGCAGGAGAGCTGATTTCCAACGTAGGCATGGGCGTACTTTGGAGTCTCGTCGAAGATCAGCTTGCCCTTGCGGATCTCTTCGCCTGCGCTGCCGGCTGGGATATTGGCCGTCTGGAAGCGCGATTGTTCCGTCACGGTAACGGGAGGCGCAACCGGGTGTGGGCCGGAGCAGCCCGTCAGAATGCCTGCGAGTAAACATGTGCATATGCCCGCCAGGGCGGGGCTTTGATACTTCATCCGATTTCCTCTACTTCGAGCGGCTTTTTACCGACTCGAAGCCAAACTGGCGATAACTCTGCTGCGCTTCCGGACTCTTCAAATAAGCTAGCCACTGGGCGGCGGCCTGCGGGTGGGCCGCGTCCACCATCATCCCAGCCGCGTATGTAGCCTTGGTGTTAAGCGATGCCGGAATATCGACACCCACGATCGGGTTGCCGATCTTCTTCTGAAACTCGACTTCGGATGCCCATGTCACGCCCGCATCCGCTCGGCCTTGCAGGATGCGCATGGGTGTCTGGCGATGATGGACCTCAGTTAGAACTGTAGTTCCGTCCGCCACTTTTTTCTGATATACGGTCTCATACAGTTGTTCACCCCCGGCTTTGCGCAGCGAGCCGATGATTTGATTCGCGATTCCCTCCCATTGAGGGTTGGGCATCGAAAGTTTCACATCGGCGCGGCCCAAATCGTTCAGCGATGCGATGTGCTTGGGATTGCCCGCAGCCACCATGATTGCAAGCGTATTGGTCGCGTACTCGACCACGCCTGTGACCTGCTTTTTCTCTTCCATCTGGCGCACCACCCGCGCTCCCGCTTCGTAGACATCCGGCTTGACCCGCAAAGTGAGATTGCCGAGCGTAAGGGTGTCGTCCGCGGCGATCTGCCTGCGAAGAATGCCCGGAGGCAACGTCTCATAGAATATGCGGCCGCGCAGATCCGGATGCTGCCTTACAAAGCCTTCGATCAGACTGGGAAGAACGAAGAACTGGTTGCCTCCGATAAAAAGCACGAGCTTCGCATCGGCAGGGTTCCCATGGAGGTCGGGAACGTTATCGACGTCCGGCACCTGGAATATATACCCTTTACTGGCGGCCGGATTGTTCGCGCCCTTGCTCCATGGAGGAGACGTCTGGCCTTTGCATTGCCCCTGCACAAGGCCCATCAGAATCACTCCGGGCAGAAGAATCGATCGTCTTGGGCGCAGCCTCATCTTTTCCTCCATAATCCAATCCACCGTGTCGTTTAGACAGTGATGTAGCTGTAATGACCTTCGGTTTGCAGCAGTGCGATTGCGGCGACCATGGATGCCACGACTAGCACGCCTGGGAGCGCGTGGGAAAGCATCTCCTTCACAATCTGCTCCGGTTGCTCCGAGAGGTTGTCATGCGGGATCAGATTGCGTACCTGCTCTTCGGTTGCAGTGTGGCAGCTGAGAAACTTCACGCCGCGATGTTGCAGCGCCGCGATGCTCGTGTCCTGATAGATGGAGTCCCTGCTGTCCGGATCTTGTGAAACGTAGTGCAGATCAGCACCCGCCTTGCTGGCATAGAACGGATTTTTTGTCGCCGGCTTCCCTGTGGCCGGATCGTCGATGTTGAGCCATGCCCCGATCTTGTATTTTTCCCAGATGAAATCGTCGAAATTGAGCATGTTCGCCGGCCCATGTAGCGCGGCTACGACTTTGATTTGATTGTCTGGAATGCCGAATCCAAAATGCAAACCGTTCAGCGAGTTCTTGATGTTGTTGAGGAACTTTCCGCCGCCCACAGGAACAATGTCATAGACCTGCTTGATGCGGGCCGGATTCTTTGCTAGCTGATCGAACTCGGCTGTATTCCAGTTCTTCGTGGTGTAGACAAGTTGCGCGTCCGCAACCTGGGACAGCGTTCCGATGGAGCTCAAAGATGTAGCTCCAGCGACAGCGGCAGTAACAAACGACCTACGGCTCATGCTCTTCATGGGGTCCTTTCCGTTCAGGAGTGACGGTTTTGTTGGAAGCATCGGTTGTGGCATTTGTGTCGGGTCTGAATCCCAGGTTGGCAAGAAACTGGAACTTCGGTTGCTCGCTTTTTCTGCGGAACTCTGGAGAAGAGCGGCGCCATACAATCAGCACCAGCAGAATCAAAGTGGCGGCTCCCAGCAGATAGGCTGTCATTGCATGTCTCCCATCTGTGGGGAGGCAGAGGTTGCGGCCGCGGGTTGCTTGTTCCCCTCGCTATAAAACGAGCGCAGGTAATAGGTGACCGCCTGGACTTCCGGCGGCGTCAGGAGGGGGAACGCGGGCATCCCGCTGCCGGGCACGCCGGAATGAAGAATCCGGGCTGCGGCCGGGTAGGAAGGCATCATCTGATGGAAGTTTGCCGGATGGGGCAGAAGCTCCGCGCCGTCGGGTCCAGTTCCGTCCGCATTCTCGCCATGGCAGCGGGCACAGTCGCTTTCGTAAACCCTTCTTCCGGCCTCCTTCAGAACTTCAGGCGACGCATACTGCTGATCAGGGGTCAACGAGCCGGCATTTCCGAGCGAGGCGACATAATCCGCCACTGCCTGAAAATCCGAGGCCGGCAGCATTTCCCACGAGGGCATGGATGATCCCGGAACGCCTTGCTCCAGAGCGCGCCAGATGTCGCCATCCGTCAGACGAAATCCGGCGAGATCGAAGGCGACCGGCCGCAGAGCGCGACCGCCGATCGACTGGCCGTCAGCCTGAACGCCGTGGCATCCAGAGCAATTCGCTAGGAAGACCGCGCGCCCCTGCTCGCGATCATCCACCGGTGCGACTACCGGCTGCACGTAGACTGGAGCAGGTTTTGCGGGGGAAAGCTGTGCCGCCGAGCGTCCCAGGGTATTGAGATAGGCGACCAGATCGCGAGCATCCTGCGTGGGTCGATCAGGCGAACCGTCAAATAGCCAGGGATACGAAGGCATGACCGAATCCGGCACGATGTACCGTGGGTCGTAGAGATGAACCAGTTGCCAGTCCGCGGGCCGCTTGCCGGATTCGCGCGCGAGATCCGGCCCGATACGCCGTGTGCCCCACATCTGCGGATACTCCTGGCGAGTTTCCCATGCCTGGGTAGGATTTCCGAAGCGCCACTCGTCGGCAGCGGTGTACCTGACCTGCATCGTGTGACAATAGGCGCACCCATCGATGCCATACAGCTTGGCCCCACGCTGCTCGGAGGAAGTGAGCGCGAGGTGTGCTCCGGCAGGCGTGGTCCTTTCAATAGATTCGTGCAGGCGAATGGCCGGATAGACGCCCAGCATCAGGAATGACAGGACGAAAAAAACCACTCCCGCGCCAAAGGTGGCTGCGTACGCCGTGGTAAACCAGGAATCGGCTTTGTCGTGACGGGGCAGATGGTACGCGTCAGAGTTGAGGTCCACTCCGAGGAACCCGGTTGGATTCCTCTCGCCGGTCAGGAAGCTACATGCAAAGACAATAAAACCAGACAGCAAAATCAATCCATCGACCGTGCGGAAGACCCAATAGGGCTGGGAAGCGCGCACCGAATCGATCCATGGAAGGTGGCTTTGCCACAGGCTCGCCTGGAGAAGCCCCGCCCCGGAAAGATCCAGCACCATGAGGCCGAGTCCGATGAGAAGAAGCCAGTAGGACCAGGCCAGCGCGCGGCGGCTATGTCGCACTCCCGGCATTCGCTGCCAGACATGGCTCACACCGCCCATCGCCGCGAAGGATGCGAATCCAATCATTGCCAGATGCGAATGGCCGATTACCCAGTCGGTGAAGTGGATGAAGCGATTGAATGCCATCACCGCCTGCACGGAGCCCTGAAGGCTGACGATCAGATACAGCACAATGCTCGTCCAGATGTAGCGTAGGGGAACATCCTCCAGCACTGTACCCTCGGTTGCAATGGCAATGGAGAGCAACAGGTTCGTAACCACGATGATGACATCGATTCCCTGATAGATGGATGCGGCTTCCGAGACGTGCTGCGCCATCATCGGCAGGGAAGAGTACAGGTAATGATGAATGCCGTTGAGCGGATAGACAAGAAATAGCAGCCAGAACCCGACCATCGAATAAAAATGACTGTAGATTGGCTTCCGTGTGACCGCGGAGATCACAAAATACTCTATTGCGACCGCCATCGGCGTAACGAAGAGTCCGACGGCATCGTGAATCCAAAGGCCACTGAAGGCCGCTCCCATAGCACCGGGAAGCAGATGCGGAACAATGTTGCCGAGCGGATAGGCGAGAGTCGTAAATGTGATTCCGCCCAGCAGGTACCAGCCTGAAACGTAGAGTTCGGAGGCGCCGCATTTCAGAAACGGGATGCCGAACTGCACGATCATCAGAACGAAGCATGTTTCAATGACCGCAGCCACAACCAGAGGAAACTCTGCCCATTCGAGCGGCTGTAGCACTCCCATCAGGACCAGCGTCCATCCACCCAGCACGGCTACGACGTTGTAGGTGAAGAACATGATCCAGCCGAGCCGCTCGCTAGTGACGCGGCGGCGCGTCAGAAAGGGGACCGCATAGTAGATGAACGCGAGGAAGGCATTGCCGAGCCAGGCATACAGGATGCCTTGCGTATGGTCGTATCGCAGTCGTCCCCATGTCAGCGCGGCGTGATTCGTAAGAAACTCGGGGACATGAAACTTGACGGAAACCGCCAACCCAAAGAGCGCCGATATGAGTAGCCCGACAAAGGCCGCGTAGGTATGTGCCCGCACCAGGCCGGTTGCGACCTGTATCCGCTGCCGTTCTGCAACGCCAGTCATCAATGGTCGCTCCGCTGGGAACTTGACGGTGATGTACCGTGCCGAGTTAGCGATTGCCGGTCGAGGTAACAAATTGCGCCCAAAGCCAGGATGGCCCCCAGCAGCAGGAGCAGCACCACAAACAATCCCTGCTTGTGCGAAAACGGCTCAGAGCCGGACTTCGCCATCCTCAAAGACCTCCGTCCGGAGAGATTAGCAACCCTATCAGTATTAACCTTGCAGGGAAAGATATAGCGTCGTCATCGAATGGTTCTTAATCTGTGTCAATTTATCATAATCGTTGCCGCACTCTGATTCAACGCGCTGGGCGTTCAATCGGCTGGAAACAAAAAACATACCTGCGTTTTCGGCGATGTGGGAAAGCCCCAGGCCGGCTTCGTATTTTTGTCGCCGGAATAATGCTGCGTAAATACGCGATTGCGTGGATAGCGGTCTCTCGGCGTCCTCCAGAATTTCCGTTTGGGTTGACATCCGACCCAAACAGAGCCATACTTGGGTCGAATGACTACCCGAGAGAGTAAAGACGACCGCATCGCATTGTTGCAGGGGACGCTGGACCTGCTAATTCTCAAGACGCTTGTGCTGGGACCATGTCATGGCCAGGGCGTGGCGCGATCGATTCAACGCCAGTCGGAAGAAGTATTTTTTGTTGACCACGGGTCGCTCTATCTAGCCTTGCAGCGGCTGGAGGACAAGAAGTGGATTCGCGCGAACTGGGGTGTGAGCGAGAACAACCGCAAGGCGCGGTTTTACTCGTTGACGCCGAAAGGGCGCGAGCACCTCGTCGAGAAAACCAGCGAGTGGCGTCGTCTGGCGCGGGCGATGGGATTGATTCTCGACAGCGGCATGGGGCCAAGCGGCGAGGAGGCATAGGTATGTTCCATCGCAAGCGCAGTACAGAGGATTTTGCGGAAGAGATCAAGGCACATTTGGAACTCGAGGCCGACGACCTGAAGCACCAGGGTCTAAGCGAGGACGAGGCGCGGCGCAAAGCGCGGTGCGAGTTCGGCAATGTAAGTGTTGCTCAGGAACGCTTCTACATCAAAGATCGATGGGTGTGGCTGGACAGGTTGCTTCGCGATCTACGATTTGGACTGCATTCGATGCGGCAGTCGCCGGGGTTTGCCATCACGGCGATCTTGACGCTCGCTCTGGGAATGGGCGCCAACACCGCGGTCTTCAGCGTCATGAATGCTGTATTGCTGCGGGCGCTGCCGGTGAAGGATCCGCAGCAGTTGGTCTACCTGCGGACGAGCGGTGATCCTCGCGGAATAGGCACGATCGATACTCACGAGACATTTTCCTGCGCGGTGTATGACGCGCTGCGGCAGCAAAAGCGAGGGCTGTCGCCGGTGATGGCCTACGTGCCCTTATCTGGAAGTAAGGTTGCGGTTCGCTTTGGGCCGGAGCCGGAGGAGGCGACTGGCGACATGGTCAGCGGCGACTTTTTCTCTGGTCTGGGAGTGAAAATAGCACGCGGGCGCGGTTTTACCGAACAGGACGAGGCGAGCCACGCGCCGATTGCCGTGATTAGTTACGACTACTGGACGCAACGCTTTTCGCGAAATCCGGATGTATTGGGAAAGACGTTTTATGTCAACAGCGTGCCGCTTACGATTGTAGGGGTGTCAGCACAGGGTTTTCAGGGCCTGGAGTCTGGTTCCTCGACTGATTTCTGGATTCCATTGCAGGGCCGCGTGGAGCTGAATGCATGGGGCAATCCTCCCGAGGATGGCAAAATTTACATAGCGAATCCAAAATGGTGGTGCCTGGGACTGATTGGGCGTCTCGCGCCCGGCGTGAGCAAAGCACAGGCAACTGCGGCGCTACAGTCGGCGTTCCAGACCGCTGCCTACGATGGAATCGGCGCTCCGCAACCGGGAGAGCGGAAGCCGATACTCAGCCTGACGGAGGCCAAGGGTTTTCGTGGATATGACGCGGAGTACGGCAAGCCGCTGAAGATGTTGATGGCGATGGTGGGACTGGTTCTGCTGATTGCCCTGAGCAACGTCGTGATGTTGGTGATGGCGCGAAATGCGACACGGCAGCGCGAATTCTCCATGCGGCTGGCACTCGGGGCCGGGCGATGGGATCTTTTTCAACTGCTGCTGACGGAGAGTCTGCTGCTGGTGGCTGCAGGGGGTGCGCTGGCGTGGCTCTTTGCCACCTATGCAACCAAGGCCATGGGTGCGTGGGCACAGATTCATTCCAGTCTGGCCCCGGATACGACCGTTCTACTGTTTACGCTGGCTGTATTGGCGTTTGCCGCCGTGTTATTTGGCCTGGCGCCGCTTCGTGCAGCGATCGCCGGTGGCGCGGAGTTGGCGGTGAAGCCTTTGGCGACTATCTCAAAAACCGACGTGGGAACGACAAAGGTGGGCAAGGTGATCGTCGCGCTGCAGATGGCGCTGTGCGTAGTACTGCTGGTGGGCGCCGCACTTCTGACTCGCACACTGAGAAATTTGAAGAATACTCCTCTGGGATTTCCGACTCAGGGATTAGTAGTTTTCGGAGTGAAGCCAGACATACATTCGGTTCCTGAAGGAGTTGCTTTTTACCAGGAACTGATGAGCAAACTGCGGGTTCTGCCTGGCGTGGAAGCTGTGTCCATTATGCAAGAGCGTATCGGATCGGGTTCGTCTGACAACAGCGATATGACGGTGGATGGCAAGCCGCCGGACGTTGCGAACGGCACATCGAGAACCGTGCGCAGTAACGTGGTGGGGCCGGATTTCTTCCATACGCTTGGCGTGCCTGTGCTTGCGGGCCGCGATTTTACCGACGCCGATACCGCGACAGCGCCGCACGTAGGCATCATCAATGAAGAGTTTGCGAAACGCTTTCTGCCGAATCGAAACCCGCTTGGGCATCACATTGGGCCCAGCGGGGTGAACTATCAGATGACCATCGTCGGCGTGGTCAAGGACCACAAATACCGCAGCATCGAGGAAACGCCGATTCCCATGGCATGGTATATGTACGATCAAATTCCGGTGATCGGCCAAATGAGCGTGGAAATGCGTGTCCGCGGAGAGCCGTTGGCGATTTTGCCGACCGTGCAGAAGGTGGTCGCGCAGATGGATCCGAACCTGGTGCTGATCCAGCCGACGACGCAGCGCGCGCAATATGATTCAACAATTTCGCAGCAAGTGCTGTTTGCTCGGCTATCGGAGTTTTTTGGGTTGCTGGCGATTCTGCTGGTTGCGACAGGCCTGTATGGCACCATGGCGTACCGCGTGAATATGCGTACGGCTGAGATTGGTGTGCGCATGGCTGTAGGCGCTCGGCGCGGCCAGGTGGTCTGGATGGTCTTGAGAGACAGTCTGCTGCTAACGGCGATTGGGGTGGTGTTAGGGATTCCGCTGGCGATTCTGGTCGGGGAGGCGTTGGCGTCATCCCTGTACGGAGTAAAGCCGTTGGATGTTCTGACCTATTTATTGGCGGTCGTGGGAGTAGCCATGGTTGCGTTGGCGGCCAGTGCTGTGCCCGCGGGCCGAGCGGCGAGTGTCGATCCGATGACTGCGCTCCACACCGACTAGAAAGTATGGATTTCGATGCGAAATGAGCTGGAGCGATTGGATTCCAACACATCCCGGCCGCACATGGAATGCGGTTGCGTTTCTCGCTGGAGAATTTTTCGGGATTGCTGTGAACTCTCGAAATTCAGGGAAGAGCAGCTTTTCTTGACAGAAAAGTTGCGCCGACATCGTCGCTTCGGCCTACGCCAATAGTGAAAATGCTCTAGTCACAGCGGATTGCTGCCATCGGGTCGATCCGAGCGGCACGTAACGCGGGCAATAGCGACGCGGCACTCGCAATTGCCATCAAGAGAGCTATCGAGAACAGTACTACCCAGGGATTACGCGGGGATATCTCATAGAGAAAGCTCGCCAGCACACGCGACGCAAGAACGGCCGCAATCAATCCTGCTCCGCATCCTGCAATCGCGATCTGCGCGTTTTCGCGGAAGACCATCGCCACCACCTGCTCGCGCTGCGCGCCCAACGCCATACGGATGCCAATCTCGTTCATACGTCGTGCAGTCGCATATGCCAGCGTTCCATACATCCCGATTGCCGTAATCAGCAACGCGCACCGGCAAAGAACACCGACAACAGCACCATCATTCGCTCTGCACGTATGGCGCCTTGTCGCTCCAACCTTTCGCGCAGCAGCGCCTGGTGAAACTCCAACTCGTCGGCCATCTCGCGATCCATCCGCGCCGCTTGCGAGACAGTGACTTCGCACGTGCAAGGAATTCATGTAGATCGGGAATCATGGCAGTCTCCTCATGAGGCTTGCATGACAAATGCGACCGCCGCCGACAGTCGCGCCCAGCGTTGCGACTCAGCATTCAGACGCTTCTTGCCCTCAGTCGTCAGTTGATAAAATTTGGCGCGGCGATTGTTTTCGGATGCTCCCCACTCGGCCTGGAGTAACCCGCGCAGTTCCAGTCGGTGCAGCGCCGGATAGAGTGCGCCCTCCTCTACCTTCAGCAACTGCTGGGATGTTTGATGGATCCACTCGGCCACCGCGTATCCATGCAGCGGGCCCCGCGCCAGCGACTTCAAGACGAGCATTTCCAGCGTGCCTTGAATCAGGTCGCCTGCTTCGGAGTTTGTTTCCCTAAACATCTTATGGGAGAAAGTATTCTCATTTCAACTTAATTGTCAACTGGGTCCTCGTCTTGATAGATAGGAATTCAGAAACGAGCATGTCGGGACCGGCAGCTACCGGCCGGGCTAGAGGTCTCTCTTGCGTGAGACTTTGAGGTCCTGCGAATGTGTCCGGAAATGAACACTCATTTTCGATAATGGACAGTACTACGGGAACGGGGCACAACAAACTTTTTGTAAATAGCTGATTACAAATATCTTGATTCTTATCCCCTTTGGCCCGCTACATGCAATCTCTTCCTGCAATGGATATCGCACGCCCCGATCTGAAAAAGCGCAAATTTCGCCGCCAGGTTCTCTGGTCCGCGATTGGACTGGTTTTGTTAGCCGCGATCACCCTGTTGGTGATGCGGCTGAAACCGGCTGCTCCCACGGTGGACCGCAACACGGTCTGGACTGACACAGTAAAGCGCGGCAACATGATCCGCCAAGTGCGCGGACTGGGAACGCTGGTGCCGCGCGAAGACCGCATTCGCTCGATTCCGGCAGAGACCGAGGGCACGGTGGTGAGTATTTTCAAACTGCCCGGCGCCCTGGTCCATCCGGATACGGTCATCTTACGGTTGACGAATCCGCAACTATTGCAGGAGGCGCAGGACGCCACCCTGCAACTGAACGAAGCCCAGGCCGATTACCACAACACCCAGGTGTCGCTGGAGAGCAGCTTGATGGACCGGCGCGCCACCGCCGCCGACATCCACGCGCAATACCAGCAGGCACAACTGCAGGCGCGGACCGATCAAGCGCTCTACAAGCTCGGCGTCATCAGCGGCCTTTCCTACAGCGATTCGCAAGGCAAGGCGGATGCGCTGACGACGCGCGAAGAGCTGCAGAAGCAGGAGATTTCCATCAACCAGAAAGCTCTCGAGACGCAGCTCGCTGTGCAGAAGGCGAAGGTGGAGCAGGCGAGCGCGCTGGCCCAGTTGAAACAACGCGAGGTCGATGCGCTGAACGTCCGCGCGGGCATTGAGGGCCAGCTGATACAGATGCCGTTGCAGATGGGTCAACATGTTCTTGCGGGCACAGAACTGGCTCAGATCATCCAGCCCAATCAGTTGAAGGCGCAATTGCAGATCGCGGAGACGCAGGCACATGATGTCCAGGTCGGTCAGCCTGCCGAAATCGACACGCATAACGGAGTCGTTCCGGGCACGGTCACGCGAATCAATCCGGCAGTCGTGAACGGAACTGTTACCGTGGACGTACAACTGGATGGGCCGCCGCCGCAAGGGGCGCGGCCCGACCTGAGCGTGGATGGAACCGTCGATCTGCAACGGCTGAATGACGTTCTGTATGTGGGCCGTCCGGCGTTTGGAAACGAAAACTCCACCATCAGCCTGTTCAAGCTGGACCCCAGCGGCAATTACGCGACGCGCGTGCCGGTAAAAGTCGGCCGAGCATCGGTGAATGAAATTCAAATCCTCGGCGGCTTGAAAGAAGGAGATACCGTGATCCTTTCCGACATGTCGCGCTGGGACAATGTTGACCGTATCCGGCTGGATTAGAAGCCGGCCGAGAACCTTTGTCTACAAGATTGCGTACACACATAGAGAAGTGCATCCAGTTCATTCGATTTAGAGAGGACAAAACCGCATGGCAGCTACCGAGCAAATCAGGGACCAGGCGCTGATCCACATAGAAGCTCTCACCAAAGTTTTCTACACCGATGAGATTGAAACGCACGCACTGGCAGGCATTCACCTCAACATCGATCGCGGAGAATATGTCGCCATTTCAGGACCTTCGGGCTGCGGCAAGTCGACGCTGCTCTCCATCCTGGGTCTGTTGGATACGCCGAGCGGCGGCAGCTACCTGCTGAATACGCGTCCGGTGGAAAACCTCAGCTTTGCGGAGCGGTCGCGCATTCGCAATCAGGAAATTGGATTTATCTTCCAGAGTTTCAACCTGATCGGCGACCTGACCGTGTATGAAAATGTCGAGCTGCCGTTGACCTATCGCTCCGGAATGCCCTCAGTCGAGCGCAAGCGGCGCGTGGATGAGTCGCTGAGCCGCGTCGGTATGGC
>JAJYSV010000108.1 GCA_021793405.1 Acidobacteriota bacterium | reverse complement strand
TAATCTCCTTCACGAGGTCCTGTGGCCTCATCGCACATATTCAGCCCGCACCCTGCCTGCCCCACAACTCTACTGTGGAGCTTACCGCCTCAGATTCCCGCTGTACTATTCATGCCATCTCCTTCCAATTCGACCGCTTCTCGGCGGATGGCCGGTGTTCAGCAGGTTCATTCCGGACCTTTACAGTAACAGCGGAGCCGGTAGACGGCAGTGATTGTGCGCACAGCCTGGAAGCAGGGGGTGCTTAGATGCTTTTCCCACTTTCTCGTTTGCCTTCGGTTTTTGACTGCATCGTAGTGAGTAGAATCACTGCTCAGCCAGAGTTGGAGTTGTATTACTAGGTGTAGCTCATGCTAGTGCCATGATAGGCATGATGTGGGCGGGGTTAATGCCATGACATTCAGGGATCGAGTGGATGCGGGACGCCAGTTAGCAAAGCGGCTCGGCAGTTATGCTAATCGTGACGATGTAATCGTATTGGGAATTCCTCGCGGCGGGGTAACGGTCGCCTATGAAGTAGCTCGGGCCTTGAATGCCCCGTTGGACGTACTTCTTTCCAGAAAGCTAGGCGTTCCGGGACAGGAGGAACTCGCATTTGGCGCGATTGCAGCCGGGGATGGACGATATCTCGATCAGCGAGTGATTCAGGCGACGGGCATCTCTGAACAAGAGATTGCGCGCGTCACCGAGGAGGTAACGAAAACGCTGCAACAGCGCGCTCTGCTTTATCGGGGCAACCGTCCTCCGCTCCAGGTGACAGGACAGACGGTCATCCTGGTGGACGATGGCATCGCCACGGGAGCGAGTGTATACGCTGCCATCAACGCGTTGCGGCAGATGAAGCCGGCGAGCCTTGTGCTTGCTGTCCCAGTGGCGCCTGCCGCAACCTACGCGTGGCTCAAGCATGAGGTAGATGACTTGATTTGCGTGTACGCGCCGGAACGGTTTTATGCAGTCGGTCAATTCTACGAGATGTTTTCCCAGGTTGAGGATGAGGAAGTCCAGGATCTGCTACAGCGCGCCGGGAGATTGCTCGCGACGAAACGCTCGACGGCTGAATCCGTTTCGATCAGAAACGAGGACGAGGTCTCGATTGATCTGGATGATGTGCGGCTTGAGGGCATCTTGAGCATTCCTCATGACTCAAAGGGAATCGTATTGTTCGTTCATGGCAGCGGGAGCAGTCGTCACAGCTCGCGCAATTTCTACGTGGCACGAGCGCTGCAAGCGCATGGAATTGCGACACTGCTGTTCGACCTGCTGACGAACGAAGAGGAGTTGTATGATCGGGCAAACGCCGAGTTCCGCTTCAATATCGAACTGCTGACGAAACGGCTGGTCGGCGTAACACAGTGGATAACGCGACATCCAACCGCCCAAAGGCTACCTATCGGCTATTTTGGCGCAAGTACCGGGGCCGCCGCTGCCCTCGCCGCCGCCGCGCGACTTCCCAGTCTGATCGCCGCTGTTGTCTCTAGGGGAGGCAGGCCCGACCTTGCGGGCAGCGTCCTGAACAGCGTACGTGCCCCTGTGCTTCTGATCGTGGGAGGAAATGATGAGATGGTCATTGGCCTAAATCGGCAGGCCTTCCAGAGGCTGACCGGACAGGACAAGCAACTCGTTATTGTCCCCGGAGCAACGCATCTTTTTGAAGAAGCTGGTGCATTGGAGAAGGTTGCTCAACTTGCCGCGGACTGGTTTTCGCGGGTCTTTGTAGCCCGTCAATCAGGCAAGGAACCCAGCGCTAGCTAAGGTTCACCAAGCCCGGTGATCGCGGTTGTAGACGCATTCACAGGCAAGGCACAGATGCTTGGGAGGATTTATGACATACGCGACTTTATCTATCGTCACGAACCTCATCCGTGAAGCTGCTCATCCGCTGACAGGGTCAGGTGGCGACTACGATTCTTTGCTGGAGATGATTGGGGATGCCCGCTTCGTCCTGCTTGGGGAAGCTTCTCATGGAACACATGAATTTTATCGGGAGCGCGCCAAAATTACGCAGCGTCTTATCCGCGAAAAAGGCTTCCATGCCATCGCGGTAGAGGCCGACTGGCCAGATGCCTATCGGGTGAACCGCTACATTCAGGGAGACGATACGGATCCAGATGCAGTTCAGGCCCTCAGTGGGTTCAAGCGGTTTCCAGCGTGGATGTGGCGCAATGCCGACGTTCTCGACTTCATTGGCTGGTTGCGGACCTTCAACGATGTATTAGAGCAGCCCAAACGCATTGGATTTTACGGGCTCGATCTGTATAGCCTGCACGCTTCGATAGAATGCGTCCTTCGTTACCTCGATAGGGTCGATGCCGAGGCTGCGCATCGGGCTCGTCTTCGCTATGCCTGCTTTGAGGAATTCGGAGATAATCCCCAAACCTATGGATATGTAGCCGGACTTAAGCTACGTTCCTCCTGTGAGTCCGAGGCCGTATCGCAGCTTATGGATCTGCAGCAGAGTTCGTTACGTTATGCCCGGTTGGATGGACTGCCTGCCCTGGAGCGATTCTTTGACGCGGAACAGAACGCCCGCGTCGTCAAAGACGCCGAGGAATACTACCGCGCGATGTTCCACGAAGCAGTCTCTTCCTGGAATCTTCGCGATCGCCACATGATGAAAACACTCAATGCGCTGAACGATTATCTCGAGCTTCGGCGGCCGCCTTCGAAGATCGTCATTTGGGCGCATAATTCTCATGTCGGCGATGCCCGCGCCACCCAAATGGGCCGATCGGGGGAATGGAACATCGGACAACTGGCCCGCGAGGAGTATGGCGCTCAGTGCCGAAGCATCGGTTTCACAACCTACTCGGGGACGGTCACTGCCGCGTCCGCATGGGATAACCCAGCAGAACGGGAACAGGTTGTGCCTGCCAGGCCGGACAGCTATGAAGGACTATTTCACCAGGTCGGGATTCCGGCCTTTTCGCTCAATCTGCAGAAGGATTCTCCGGTGGCCCATGGGCTCCGCGAGCCCATGCTCGAACGCGCTATTGGCGTGGTATACCGCCCAGCCACTGAACTTGCCAGTCACTATTTCCAGGCAAGTCTCTCCGAGCAATTCGACGGCATCATCCACTTCGATCAAACCCGCGCCGTCGAGCCCTTGGAAGCCATTGGTGCAGGAGCAGAAGGAGAACCCGCAGAGACGTTCCCTTCAGGCATCTAGATCGAGCTCTAACATTATTGCAATATGGCTGGCGACAATCCGCTCCGCATGAGTTTGATCATTTGCGAATAGTCAGGACGGGACACTTCGCGCTGGCTGCGACCTTATACGCGGTTCCGCCGCCGAAATGGGAGACGATTGAGGTCAGCGCGCCGGTTCCTCGGGCGCCCATCACGATGAGATCGGCATTGCGACTAGTTGCTTCGTCGAGAATTACGGCGTCCGGTATTCCAAACCCCACAAAACATGTAGGGCTTTTGTGTAGGTCAGCGTCTCCAGGGACCAGGTTACGAAGCCGCGCCATCGGTTCCTCGCTTGCCATCGCCCGGTCGAAAGTAAAAGGAACATCCTTATCCCCTTTTACGTGTAGAAGAACGAGCTGGGCCTCGTTCTTTCTAGCGAGTGACACGGCATACGGCAATGCAACTTCTGCGCCTGGAGAGAAGTCTGTAGTATAAAGCACTGTTTTCAGGGTAGCCTCACCTTTACCGGTGCAGCGGCAATACGGCCCGACTGTAAGCACCGGAATGGTGGACGAACGAAAGATTCTTTCTGCTGTCGACCCGATCGCCGCTTTAACAAACCCTGCTTCACCGGATGTTCCCACGACGATCAGTTCTACATGTTTCAAGTCCTCCAACAAGTTCAAGGCTTCTCCCATGCTTAGCAAGGTTGTGCAATTTACGCCCTGAAGAAAACTAGCTTCCGTCTGACCCAGGAGACGATCTTGCATGGCTTTGCGCATGTCGTCCAGCGGTTCATATGCAAGCGCTGCTTCGGGAGTAACAAATGCCGAGATGGGATTGTAGGCATGGGCTAACACCAGGCCTGCGTGATACGCTCGCGCAAATTCAACCGCGCATCGCAAGGCCATCTCGGCTCCGCTAGAGAAATCCGTGAGCACAGCTATGGTTTCGATCTTCACTTGTGAGAGTGGCGATACTGGATGAGCAGTGACCATATAAACCTCTCTTTTTCGCAATTGCTCCCGGCTGCTTAGAAGCACGAAAGGCTCATTTTGTGCCGTCTCTAAGCAATCAACATTTCGTCCTGGACTTCCGCCACCCCTGGCGCTGACCATGCTGCGCGCGTAGCCTCATTGCGCTCTTTCCAGGAATGGACCTTGCCGCGTAGGATCACCTTGGAGCCACTGACATCGACCTGGATCTGTTTTACATCCGATTCGGCGGCGCGGCGAATGGCGTTTTCAATGGCGGTCTTTACTTCAGACGAGACCACAGTAGGCTTTACTTTTATGTGGTTTGTAATACCCCTGACGCCGGCCAGATTGCGAATTGCATCCTCAGCGGAGGTCTGCTGAAACTTGTGGTCGACGGTACCTTTTAGAATGATCCATCCATTTTCCACATGGACCTTGATCCGGTCGTCGGGCACAACCACATCCCACTGAAGTGCATTCAAGACGGCGCGGGCGATGTCTTCATCTGTGCGGTGGTACGTGTAGGGAAGTAAGACTTCGATTTCATCCACCACAGCTTTCACGCCGCCGACGCGCTCCGTTGCACGGACCGCCGCCCATTTTTCTGCGTAGCTCTTCGCCTTTCCAGAAAGCGTGACGATTCCATCTGTCGCACTTACGCCTATCTCGGCGGGATCCAGAGCCGGCTCAAATTGCAGTTCATCGGATACATCACTCTGAAGTTCCAGGTTCGTTTTCATCTTACTTTCCTCCTGTGGTGCTCACGACGCAACGGCCGCGGGCAAGCACTCACCCTGCTTCCGCAGGCACACCAGTAGTGTGATCGTAACTGAGAGCGAATGCGGTGATTTGAATCACAACAATGGAAATAAATATTCCACTTACGGATGAAGTTGTTGCAACGCAAACGGTCATGGCCGAACACAGCGCATACTGCCTTTCGGCTTACCCGAGGAAGTGAGGAAAAGTACATGTGTGAGTGAGTTCGATCACTGAGTCGACCTGCCAGTTCTGCTATGGTAAGCGTCGAGTGATGATAAGTGTGACCGTGATTGTCCGCGAGAGGCACCATAACTGCCGAAAGCGTCCAATGGGGTGTGGTTATCACATTGCATGTTCAGTTGTAGTTCGGGGGACGTATGAAACTAACCTTAAGTGTTATCAAGGCGGATATTGGGTCCATCGGCGGTCATGTGGCTCCCTCGCTGGAGCTTCTGGAAACAGTAGGAACGTACGTCGGAGATCGGGCGACCGGACTGCTTCTCGATCACTATATCAGCCACACGGGCGACGACATCGCGATACTGATGACCCACACACGCGGAGTAGGCGATGAGCAGATTCACAAGCTTGCGTGGGATGCATTTCTGGCAGGTACGGCCGCGGCACGAAAGCAGGGATTGTATGGAGCTGGACAGGATCTACTGAAGGACTCGTTCTCAGGAAACGTCAAGGGAATGGGGCCAGCCGTCGCAGAGATGGAAATCGACGAGCGGACAAGTGAGCCGTTCCTTTTTTTCGCGGCGGATAAGACCGATCCTGGCGCCTACAATCTGCCGCTGTACCTGGCCTTCGCCGACGTAATGAATACACCAGGTCTGATCTTGTCGCCGAACATCGGACGCGGTTTTCGCTTCGTTATTATGGATGTCAACGACACTACTGGCGATCGCATTATCGAATTGAATGCACCCGATGAACTGTACGACATTGCAGCCCTTCTGCGAGATCCGGAGCGCTACGTGATTGAGTCGGTATGGTCGCGCGCCACCGGTGAACAAGCTGTCGCGGTGGCGACCTCCCGCCTGCACAATATCGCTGGGAAGTACACAGGCAAAGACGATCCCGTCATGCTGGTACGGGTACAGATGAACTTTCCGGCAACGGGAGAAGTGCTTGCACCCTATGCGATCGGGCATTTTGTAGGGGGCTGTATGCGGGGATCGCACCAGATGCCCCTTATGCCTGTGACTCTCAATACCGGAATCAGCTACTTCGACGGTCCTCCCATTGTGAGTTGCGCTGGATTTTGCGTGCACAACGGTAAGCTGACAGAGCCGGTGGATGCTTTTGTGCAACCATTCTGGAACACAGTGCGGGATGATGTGGCCCAAAAAGCCATGGAGATGCGTCGGCAAGGATTCGTCGGCACAGCGATGCTTCCGATGTCCGAACTGGAGTACACGGGAATATCCGAGAAGCTCGAAGCGTTGAACAAAAGATTCATCGTGCGCAAAGAGTTACCATTATTGAAGCCGGCCTAAGACTCCACTGCCATGCCATGACATTGCGCTCGCGAAAGCGGGCCTCGCTTGCACGTTGCTGGTGCCGCGGTACTTTGACAAAGCGCTGCGCCGGACGGTCGATATGATTGTGAATCGAATTCTACCTGCCCTGGCTGCGCAGGAATGATTCAACGATGCGTTGCCGCGATCCTGGCATAGGTCCCGATCAGCGTAGCCGTTTCCAGGATGTGTCCGCGCATGGCCGTTTCCACTTCTTTCTGCCTTGCGCCAGGTTTCAGATGGAGAGTTGTATCCAGCGCGAAGAGTGTGGCAACATATCGGTGAGTCCCTGACGGAGGGCACGGGCCCATATACCCAATTTGGCCGGCGTCGTTTTTGCCTTGCATTCCGACCCGGGCAACGTTTCCCTGCCGGGGTATGTTCTCCACCAGCTGGTTCATTCTCGCATCCATGTTATAGATTACCCAGTGCGTGAAACCGCCTCTCCTGGGCGCATCTGGATCGTGAAGCACCAAAGCAAACGACTTGGTTCGCGCCGGCGCATCTTCCCAGACCATCGCCGGAGAAATGTCATCGCCGTCGCACGTATAGCGGATCGGGATTGCACTCCCTGCCTCATAGGCTGAACTCTTCAGTTCCATGGAGCTACCCTCTCAGATCTGCGAGCGGGAGATGCAAGTCTGCAAAGCCCGAGTCGCTGTACACGACACGCACCGCCGACGGCATCCAAAGGATCGACGCCGCGAATCGAAAACTTAAAACCGGCGCCCACGCGACCATGCTGGAATACCTTGCTCATTCCTGAGCGTAAGCTGAGAGTCGCCCTTCTTAATTGTGCGTGCAATCAGTGTATCCACGTTGTCCAGCCGGAGCTTTGACCCGGTGACTTCTACCTGATCTCCTTTGGAGATTTCGAATTTCTTTTGCGCTAGAAACCAGGAGGGGCCAATATGTACATCTAGAACTTCATCCGCAGTTTTGAGTTGCAGGTGGATTCCGTGCCAACCTCTGGTCCCGGATACGTTCTGCACTTCTTCGACGATTCCCGAAACAGTGGTTTCGGTCGTGGAATCATACATGAGCGAAGTTCTTCCGCTGTTTGACGGATATTGCGACCGTAGCAACGGAACCGCCTGTATGAGGAATAAAAGAGCTACTGAAGACAGCAAAACATACTTGACTAAGGTTCGATCTCTCACGGGACTTCTCCTTCTTAACTCTGGGGATTTCGCAGGCTTAGATCATCTCCCATATCGCGATACTGTTGCTGGTATCGCTGCATCTCACGTTCCACGTTTCGAGCCTGTTCGGCAATGATCTTGCGGTCGGGGGAAGATTTCGCCAACTCCTGGTCCATGTTCTGCAAGCGAGAGTTGATGCGTTCCTGGATCTGGTTCATGGCTCGCGTGCGTTGTTCAACCGCAGCATGCTGCCGATTGTCCAGACCCTGCATCATGCGTTGATGCTGTTGATCCATTGTGCGAACCTGGTCGCGAAGCTGGTCACGTTGCTGCCGCGCCTGATCGGCGTTAAACGTTGTCCCATTGGACATACGTGCCATGTCTCGTGCCTGGGTGCGTATCCGTTCCATTGATTGGTCGCAGGTTCGATATTGCTGACGCTGTTGATCAGTGGCTTGGGAACGTAGCTGGCTGCTTTGCTGCTGTCTTGTCTGATCCATTGTGCTTTGACGGGACTGGCTCTGGCGTGTCGTCGGCTGATTCGGCTGCGTCTGCCGCTGTCCTGAGACGTTTCCACCACGACCGGGCCGTTGTGCTACCAGTCCTACAGCAGGAACCAGAAACAAAGCGAGAATGAGAAGACTCCGTCGCATAATTTCCTCCTTCGGGTCAAGTCTGAACTCCACCGAACACCAAAGTCAGGCCGAGACGCCCTTGTATATTAGAGGTCAGATGGTCGTGCTTTCGCAGTGATTCGGCGCACTGACTCGAGTGACTCTGAGCACGAAGTGCTCGCTTTGCCGCGCTCCTATGGCTGTTTTTCAATAGGAGCGCGACAATCGTATTGTCAACTTGCCGCGATTGTGGAAGCGATCAGGACCCACTGACCTCCATTGTTGAAGAGCAGTCCATGCACGCGAAGAGTTGCACCCGCGGCGATGGACGTATTGTCTTCCACGTTTGTCGTGGTTTGCTGATAGACCAGGATCGTGTTGGCTCCCGTGAGTGTGGTGAAGGCGCAGCCAGGCAGCAAGGTAAGGACAAAGCTTTGCGAACTTGCCGGAGTGATGACCTTGTCGGTCGTTCCACGGAAGCCCTGTTCCTGCAGGCGAACGTTCGAGGCAGTAATGGTGCCCGCCGTAGTTCCGGAAACTCCACTCACCGTGATCCCGGTGCTTTCACTGGTCGGAAGGACACTCTGTCCAGCGTAGATATTGCTGGCGTTGAACACCGGCGTGAAAGGCAGACCGGTCAGCGTAACTCTGTCGCTATCGATCTCATACTCGGTATCGGGCGTCAGGTTGACGGTCAAGATCTGCGAAAGGTAGGACGTCATCACGCTGGCGCCCGCTCCATTCTGCATCACAATGCTCAATTGCGTTGCGGGTTTTCCGACCACGTTGGTGATGATCCCGCCGCCCATGATGCCGCCGGCATTCATGTTGGATCTGACCCGTGTGGCCAGCAATGTCCCATCAGGCTGTAGGGCTGCTGTGACCAGGACTCCCATTCCAGTTCTGACCATGCTCATGGCCGTAACATTGCCCTTAAACTGGGTTTGCGCATTGACCATGAAGGTAAAAGTATTGGTCGCCTGTAGAGGAATGATGGAGAACGAATTGGATGAGACGTTGTTGACAACGCCCATCATCTGCTGCATCCCACCATAGCGAGCGCCGTTGCCGTTTCCTGCACCCTGGGCACCGACAGAGGTATGGAATTTTGGACTCAGTTGGAAATTGCCGGTGTTGTCCATGGTGACAGAGTTTTCAAGATCCAGATCGAAGTTGAAGGCGAGCGGGGTTGTTCCGAGCGTTACCGCAGAGGAAAACGGGATGGTGGCGGTGATTGGCCCCTGAATCGTCTTTTGCGTAAGCGCCTTCGTCGTTGGGTCGAGGTATGTGATATTGCAAGATGCGATGGTGATGGTAGCACCCGTATAGCTGCCTTGCCGCACGGCAACCATGGCTACCGGCTCCATTGTGCCCAATCGAGAAATCATCTCCACCGGCGTAGTGGCGCTGATCACAGGGACTGACACGCTATTGTTCATAAGGTTCATGGATGAGACATTCATGGAAAAGGCAAGCATCCCGTCAGCCGGCCCGTCTCCCAGATTCACCTGCACGGTTGTGGAACTGGGAACTGGCGTTGGCGGAGTATAACTGCTGCTACCGCCGCCGCAGGCCGTGAGAACCGCTAATAGAGAGCTAACAAGTAGGATTGCAATTGTCTGAAATGGATGCCTGCTCCAAGGACGGCAGCATGAGAATGCGAGTTTCATAGTGTGCTCCCATGAATAGTTGTCTACTCATGCTTTAGTTGCGGCCTGTTTTCAGGAGGCCAAGACAAAATTGGGGAAGTCCTCGAACACCCAGTTATTTTTGAGGGTGTGATAGATGACTCCCAGGA
>JAJYSV010000031.1 GCA_021793405.1 Acidobacteriota bacterium | reverse complement strand
AGAAAAAGACCGCGAGCAGCACCGCGCCCGGGCTCACTACCGTATTCCAGTTCGCCAGCGCAGAAATGATGACGGACGCACCGATGCCGAGAACGATTCCAGCGCACCCCCCGGCAATCGAAAGCGTGACCGCCTCGACCAGAAACTGGGTGAGAATGTCGCGGGTCTTGGCTCCAACAGCTTGGCGCAAGCCAATTTCTCGGGTTCTCTCCCGAACCGAAACCAGCATGATGTTCATAATGCCAATGCCGCCGACCACCAGAGAAACCGAAGCCACCGCCGCCAGCATGATGGACATGATGCGAGACGAAGCGGCCTGCGCAGCGAAGATCTCCTGCATGTTGCGGATGGAGAAGTCGTCTTCTTCCGACGGCATCAGGTGATGACGCTGCCGCAGCAGCGATTTGGCTTCTTCCTGTGCGACATCGATCCGTTCGCCCGTTTTGGCCTGCACCATAATGGCATCCACCGCATCGGCATTGGCTGATTTGATGCCGATGACTTTGCGCTTGGCTGTGGAAACGGGCAGCAGAATCACGTCATCCTGGTCCTGGCCCGTCGGGGATTGCCCTTTCCGTCCGAGCACACCGACCACCGTGAAGGGGACGCTCTTGATGCGAATCGAGCGGCCGATCGGGTTGATGTCGCCGAACAGGTTTGCGGCCACGGTGGGACCCAACAATGCCACCTTACTTGCCGAGTCGACATCCTGTTGCGTGAAGGGCGCGCCATCTGCAACTGAGATATCGCGCACCTGGAGAAAACCGGGGGTGGTGCCAAAAAGAATGGTGGCCCAGTTGCTGTTCTCGTAAACGATCTGCGCTCCGCCCCGCACTACGGGCACGGCCTGCGCGATATCAGGGCACTGCAGGGAAAGTTCACGCGCATCGGATTCTGTAAGACTGATCGCATTGCCGGTACCCATGCGCATGCCGGAACTGGTGAGACTGCCGGGAATGATGATGATGATATTGCTGCCAATGCTCGCAATCTGCTGCTGAATCCGCTGCTTGGCTCCGGAGCCGATGGCAGCCGTCGCAATCACCGCCGCCACGCCGATCACGATGCCCAGCATGGTCAGCACGGAGCGCAACTTGTTCACCTGCAGCGCCCGGAACGCGATGCGCATTGCAGATCTCAGGCGCTTCACGGCGACACCTCCACCAGCGGCGCACGGGTCTCCGCAGCATCTGCGAACGGGGCCAGGTCTCTTCGGTCGCCTTCGATCCTTCCATCGCGAAAGGTAATGATTCGGTGTGCGAAGCGCGCCACCTCCTCCGAGTGGGTCACCACGATCACGGTAATTCCCTCGGTCTGATTCAGCCGCTGGAAGATGTGCATGATCTCGGCGCTGGTGTGTGAATCGAGTTGACCGGTGGGCTCGTCGGCCAGCAGAATTTCCGGCTCGTTGATCAGCGCCCGTGCGATCGCCAGCCGCTGCTGCTGGCCTCCGGAAAGCTGCGTGGGCAGACTGTCCTCTCTTCCCGCCAGCCCCACCAGTGCGAGCACGCGCAGCGCGCGCTCCTCGTCATCGATCGGCTCGCCGTCTCGATACAATAGGGGCAACTGCACGTTCTCTTTGGCGCTCATGCGCGGCAGAAGATTGAAATTCTGAAAGACGAAGCCGATTTTCTGATTGCGGATCTCCGCCAGCCGATCGCGATCAAGCCCTTCCACCGCGGTGCCATCCAGCCAGTAGCGTCCCGAGGTCGGGCGATCCAGGCAGCCAAGAAGATTCATCAGAGTCGATTTGCCTGAGCCCGACTCCCCCATGATGGCGACAAACGAACCTCGCTTCACCGTCAACGTGACGCCGCACAGGGCATTCACAGTCACTTCCCCTAGACTGTACGTCTTGGTGAGCTCGCTCGTTTCGATCAGTTCCGGCATCGCTCTCCTTACATCCTTGGCATCATCGGCCTTGCAGGAGACTGCGTTCCGTTCGACGAATTCTCCTTCGTCGTCGCTCTCACTACAACCTGTTCCCCTGGCTGAATCTCGCTGGAAGAAAAAGCTGTATACCGGCCATCCGAGAGTCCGAATGTAACTGGCATCGACTTGAGCTTCCCGCCGGTAAGCACGTAGACTTGCGACGCATCCGGCTTTGCCGGCGACAGTCCATTTTTTTTCAGGACGGCTGCGGAGGGTCGAAAACGCAGGACCGAGTTGGGAACCTTCAACGTATTGTCCAACTTCGCCGTCAGAATCGTCACGTTGGCCGTCATGCCGGGAAAAAGTCGAAGATCGGAATTGTCGACGGAGATCACCACATCGTAGGTCACCACATTCTGCGTGACGATCGGCGCCTTGCGTATCTCGGCGACCACTCCCTGAAAAGCGGTGTTCGGATAGGAGTCCACGAGGAAGGTGGCATGCTGGCCCCGTTCGATCTTGCCGATGTCCGACTCATCGACGTTGGTGTCCACCTGCATTTTGGTCAGGTCCTGAGCAATTTCGAAGATCGTCGGCGGATTCAGAGTCGAGGCCACGGTCTGGCCTACATCCATGCGACGTGCGACGACGGTTCCATCGACGGGTGCGGTGATGCGTGTTCGATCGAGATTGATCTGCGCCTGACGCAGCAACGCTAACGCCTCGCGCGCCTGTGCCCCGGCAGCGCTCAACTGACTCCCCGCCACCTGCAGCGCAGCCTCGGCGGAACGAACATTCTCCTGCGCCGCCACGATCTGCGTCAGATCGGCGATCACCTGCGCATTCGCTGATCCGTAATTTGACCGCGTCGTGTCGTAATCCTGCCGGGCCAGGATGCCTTCCCTGAATAGTCTCTGCGCGCGTTCCCACTGCGCTTTGACATTCACCTGATTGGCCATATCCTTTGCGGCAAGCGCCTGGGCATTCTTTTCGTTGGCCACCGCAGCGCTTCGATCGGCCCGTGCCTTGGCTAGCTGGGCCTCCGCCGTCAACGTGGATGCGTGCGCGGACCGCGAGGAAGCGCTGGACTGATCGACCTGCGCCTGGAAGACCTCCGGATCGATCAGCGCCACCAGCTGCCCTTTTTTAACGCGGCTGTTCCAATCCGCGTACAGCGCCTTGATGTTTCCGGAAACCTGGCTGCTGACCATGACCTCGACGACCGCATTCAGGTTCCCGGTCGCCGTCACCTTCGCCTGCAGGACGCCCCGTTCCACGGGAACAGTCTCGTAGACAATCGAATTCTGCCGATGGCTGCGCCAGAAGAGACCACCAGCCGTCAGAGCAAGTACCAGGCCCGTGACAATTCCCCACCGCTGCCACTTCGCTGGTTCACGACGTACAGATTTCTGCACCGGGCTGGGATTCACCAGCTCCGGGACGGGTCCGACCTTGGACGGTACCGTACCCATCGACCCACTCCAGACATATCTATAGTCATGCTTCGCCCTGGCAATCGCAGTGATTCGAATCACGGGGGGAATATCTTTCCATGTCACCGGCGGTCGCTACCGGCATCTCATTCGCAGTAATCACGCACGCGCCAGAGCGACATCACAGCGAAATCGTTCGAATTGGCCAATAATGAACCTGTTCGCTTGTCATTTGTCTCGCAAGGCACCTGCAATCGCAGAATCACTGAGGAACTCGGATGGCAGAGGCGCTACATCAACTCCGTGACGTGCCGCACGAACTCAGTCCGACGCAGGCCCTGGCGCATTATCACGGAAATCTCCAACTGGGCTTGAGCTCGCAGGAGGCTCGGAATCGCCTCGCACAGTATGGTCCGAATTCGCTGAGCAGACCTGCAAAACGACGGACAATCCTGCGCTTTCTGCGTCAGTTCCGCAACGTCCAGGTCTATCTGCTGCTGGCGGCGGTAGTCGTTTCGCTGCTGGTGTGGTCGCTGGAACATGAAGAGACTCTGCCGTACGAAGCGCTGGCCATCTTCGCCATCATCCTCCTGAATGCTGTCTTCGGCTTTCTGCAGGAGGAACGTGCCGATCGGGCATTGGCGGCGCTGCGTTCCATGACTCCGGCTGAGGCATCAGTGATGCGCGACGGACAGGTGCAGCGCATCGAAGCAAGCCGGCTGGTGCCCGGAGATTTGCTGATAGTGCGCGAGGGGGATCGGATTGCAGCCGACGCGCGCCTGCTGGAAGTGACTGCCTTCCACACACAGGAAGCAGCACTCACCGGAGAAAGTCTGCCGGTATTGAAAACCACGGCAGTGCTGCCCCACGACACCGCTCCATCCGATCGACACAACATGATTTTTTCCGGCACCATTGCCATCAGCGGCCACGCCAGGGCGCTGGTCACTTCCACGGGGGTACACACAGAGTTCGGAAAGATCGCGGCTCTCTTGCACCAGACCGAGGAACGGGAAACTCCGCTGCAGAAGGAGTTGGAGCGGCTGGGGAAGAGGCTGGGTGTGGCCGTGGTCGTCATTGCGGTCGTGGTGGTGGCAACGCTCCTGCTGCTGCACGGGGTACACGACGGAGACCTGATCCTTCGCGCGCTGCTCTTCGGCGTAGCTCTTGCGGTAGCAGCCACGCCGGAGGGCATGGCGGCCGTGGTCACGATCGTGCTGGCTCTGGGTGTACAGAGGATGGCGCGTCGCGGAGCGATTATTCGTCACCTGACTGCAGTGGAGACTCTGGGCGAAACGACCGTCATCGCTTCTGACAAAACCGGCACCATGACGCTGAACGAAATGACCGTGCGCCTGGTGGTCACCGCGTCGGGCCGCGCTATCACTTCCGCAACCGGCTATGCGTCCGGCGGTTCCTGGTCATTGCCGGAGGGAGGCGAAGTTCCCGCGCCGCTGAGAGATGAACTGATCGCCACACTGCAGGCAGCTGCCCTGGTCAATAACGCCGCGCTTCAGCCGACAGACGACGGCCCGAAGGTTCAAGGCGATCCCACCGAGGCCGCATTGCTTACGGCGGCCGTCCGGGCAGGAATCGATCTGGCCGAATGGAACCGCCGCTACCCTCGCGTGAGCGAGATTCCATTTTCTTCCGAACGCAAGCGCATGAGCACGCTGCACCAATCTATCGCCGAAGAAGACGGCGGCTTGTTCGGGCCGTGCCCATTGCTGACCAAAGGCGCGGCGGATGTTCTGTTGCCGCGATGTACCCATGAGGCAGTCGCGGGGAGTATACGGACTCTGACGGAAGAGCGAAGAGCCGAGATTCTACGAACGCATGAAGAGATGGCGGCACATGCGCTGCGGGCGCTGGGCATCGCCATGAAGCCCATGCCGTGCAAAACGGTGATCGCAGAAGAAGAAACAGGAGAACAACTCGAGCAGGGACTCACCTTCCTCGGTCTGGTCGGGATGATCGACCCACCGCGCCCCGAAGCCAGAGAGGCGGTCGCCAAAGCATCCGCCGCAGGGGTTCGCACGATCATGATTACCGGCGACCATGCGGCCACCGCACTGGCGATTGCGCGCGACCTGGGCATTGCCGCAGACAATGAAGTGATCACAGGAAAACAGCTGGCAGCCATGGATGTGGAGGAGCTGGCCTCCGCGCTGCGCCACGTCTCTGTCTTTGCGAGAGTCAATCCGGAACACAAGCTGCGCATTGTTCGCGCGCTGCAGCGGAATGGCGAAATCGTAGCCATGACTGGCGATGGAGTCAACGATGCCCCGGCTCTGAAAGCGGCAGATATCGGCATTGCCATGGGCATTACCGGCACTGACGTCGCCAAGGAAGCCGCCGACATGGTGGTGACGGACGATAATTTTGCCACCATCGTGGCGGCGATCGAAGAAGGCCGCACCCTGTTCGACAACATTCGGAAATTCCTGCGCTACCTGTTGACCTCGAATTCCGGAGAGATCCTGACGCTCTTTTTTGGCGTCCTGCTGGCGGTGCCGCTGGAAAGAGACACCGGCAATAACCTGGTCCTTCCGTTATTGGCCGTGCAGATCCTGTGGATCAATCTGATTACCGATGGAGCGCCAGCCCTGGCCCTGGGGCTTGACCCTCCAACACCGGAGATCATGCGGCATCGTCCCTTTCCCGCCGGACAAAACATCGTCAATCGCCCCATGATTGTGGATATCGGCCTGGTGGCGGCGGTGATGGCCGCCGGAACCTTGTGGGTATTTTTTTACGGTGTCAACGAGGGAACGATGGAACTTCGCCGTTCGCTGGCTTTCACCACTCTGATCCTTTTCCAGTTGTTCAACGCACTCAATGCGCGCAGCAGCCTTGCCAGCGCCTTTCGCGGAATCTTCCGAAATCGGTGGCTTTGGGGGACAATTGCCATATCTCTCGCGTTGCAGTTGATGATTTTGGATGTACCGGTCTTTCAAAGGGCGATGGGCGTCACAGCTATTTCGGCTGCACAGTGGCTACGCTGTACTGTAGTGGCCAGCAGTGTTCTGTGGATTGTGGAAGTCGAGAAGCTGTTTCGCAGATTTCTAGTGAAACAACATGGAGCAATTGCGCATTGAATGGAAAGGCTGGCAGGCATGGAGAACGATATTGCGGGAACGGCGCCGGTTCAGTTCACATGGAAAGGCATTTCTCTTTTCATCGTCACGCTCGGGATTCTCGCAGTCTGTCTGCTGATGCTTCGCCCCTTTATGCCCGCCATTGTGGGCGCAATTGTAATGGCCGTGGTCACGCGCCGTCCGCATCGCTGGCTGCGCCGCAAGATCGGCAACCCGACCGGGACGGCCTCGCTGGCGCTGTTACTCGCCACCCTCAGCATCATCGTGCCCTCTCTCTTTCTCGTGCAGATTATCGGTCAGTATGCCATCACGGCTGCTCGTCTGCTGCAGGGTGGCAGCGTCGAGCAGGGCGTGAGTGCGTTTCTGGAGCGGTATCCTTATCTCTCCTCCGTCCTGCAGCGCAGCTCTGAGGTTCTTTCTCTCAGCCAGGCTGCGCAGAAGAGCGCGGAATTTCTGGCCGGAAGCCTGGTCGCGATGCTCAGCGGCTCCGTCGCCGCGCTCACGCAAACGATCATCATGCTGTTTCTCCTCTTTTTCCTCTATCGCGACGAGGAAGTGGCCCTTCGCTTTCTTTACAACCTGTTCCCGCTTGTCGATTCCGAAATACATTATCTGCTGGAAAGAATCGAGGAGACGATTCGCGCTACTTTTCTCGGACACTTCGTTGTGGCGGCCATCCAGGGCTTGGCCGCCGGCGTTATGTTCGCCTCTCTAGGAATTCGCGACGCCGCGATTCTAGGGGTGATAACGGCGATCGTCGCCATTGTTCCGTATTTCGGCGCGTACGTAGTCTGGGTCCCGGTTGCCATTTACTTTGCCATGACCGGCCATTGGATCAGAATGACAATCCTGATCGCTGTCGGCTCTCTCGTCATCAGTACGCTGGACAACGTTCTGTATCCTGTGCTGGTCGGAGCAAAATTGCGACAGCATACTGCCTCCATCTTCCTGTCGCTGCTGGGCGGTGTCTGGTTATTTGGAATCTCCGGCCTAGTCCTGGGCCCCGTCATCTTTTCCGCAGCTGAATCGCTGTTGGAGATCTGGAATCACCGACTGAAAGACACGATATTGCAAACCGGACAGGCCATCCCTCAGTGCGAGCAGATAATAGAGCGGATTGACGGATAGTGTAGTCATAATCTATAGAGCTGGAATTAAACTTGAGCATGTTCTGGAGTTATGGCTGGCAACTCCGTAAGCGTACTGAGATCCCCGCTTGCCTGGGATGGTTCGGTTTGGAGCGAGGCAGCGAGGTTCCAGGGCAGCAGCTCTTCGATGCGGTTGATGGCATATTCTTAAGCAATCTAAGCTTCTTTCATGGGGAACTTATGATGAAACTTCCAGCTTATGTCCTGTTTTTCTCTCTGGCGGTCGCTGTGCCGATCGTTGCCAATGCCGCAGCAAACCCTGTCCAGCACGCATCGCGAACCAGCTCATCCAAGTCAAGAAAAGCGTATGTGAAAAACCAGAAGAAGCAACAAAAGAAGCTGAGAAAAGCGCAGAAAAAGTCGCAAACAAAATTGAGGAAGAGTTACAAAATGGTCCATTGAAAATTAATTCAACTGCATACTGCAAGCGCAGATTCGCAGTGCAGTATGCTTGCTTCTGTTGAACCGCGCAATTGCTCCTGACTACCCCCGCTGTTTCACCCCCATTCCCGCACGGAAAAGTTCGGGAAGGATTTCTCCCGGTCAGGTCAGTCATTTTTTGCTACCGGACACAGGAGTGATGCGTTGGGCTGTTTGGCCTAGGTCCGAAGTTCGAACAAAGATCATCGACTTATTGCTGGAATAGACCGTTCTCCAGTTGGGGAGTAACGGCAGTACATGCGCCATGGGTGATGTCCGCGTCAACAGGCAAAAATTGATGGCGTACTTGTCTAGAAGAGTATTTGGGTTGCTCTGCAGCAGCGCCCACTTGCCAAATTGTGCGAGCACACCTGTCCACTCGAAAACGTCGCCGCGACCATCGACGAACACCGGGTATTCCGGCGCCGCCCAGATCAGGTATCCGCCATATCCATAGTCGTTCAGCATGCGCCCGGAAAGATGGTGGGTCTGGATAAACTCGACCGCCTTCACCGGACTCTTGGCGGTAACCTGCTTTGCTAGGTTCTGACGATTCGGGAATCCCCATATGATTGCCAGCAGAGACACTGCGATGAGGATTGCGTTAGGTAATGGGCGATCGCGAGCGGCATCATATCCGTCCCAGGAATTTGCAAGTAGCCTTGACAATACAGGGGCCGCCAATATGCCGAACACGAATATCATTCGCTGGTGACTGACCGCAAGCCACGTACCCACGGCTAGCACCGCCAGTTCATCCAAAAACAGTTCCGACCGGTGGGCGATGACCAGCAGAAAAATGCATCCCAGCACGACCAGAAGTCCAAGCCCGCGGCCGCCATTCATCGCGAGCGGCATCCACTCTTGGACGGAACTCATCTGTATCGACTGATGGAGCAGGGTATTCAGCGGGTACAGGATCTGTTTCACCCCGACCGGATTGAGAAACAACGCGATTGCCGAAAGGACAATCGCTATCATCAGCAGCCTGCGACGGTGAGGCGGCCAGCGCGAGGATACCAATGAGCCCATCCGGAAATCAAAGAACGAGCAGAGAAGAAACAGCGCTGCCAGCAGAAATCCAAAGAAAAAAGATCCGTGGCAGTTGACCCACACCGCAAATAGCGGCGGCAACAAGAAAAACCAACGTGGATTGCCAGTACGTCCCAGTTGCATTAGCAGCAACTCGATGACGAGCAGGAGATATCCGATCATCTGTGGCCGTATCGCGAGGCCAGCGGTCGCGAAGAACCAAATCGCCATGGCCCCGATAAAAGCCACCTTGGCATTGCCGGAATAGAGCGTGCACAACACATACCCAGCGATCAGGATGGCAGCGGTGAGACAACACAGCCACAGCATCATACCGGAGTAGGCGCCGAACCGATAAGCGCCGTATATGAGGGTTTGAGAGAGCCATTCGTGTGGCACCCAGGCATGGTGATTCGTTGTATAGGAAAAAATGTCTGTTGTTGGAATGGTGTGGGTGGTCCAGATAATCTGGCCCGTTTTCAAATGCCACCACATGTCGGGATCGTCGAAACGCGAGCGCACCGTCAGCACGGCGAGCACAGAGAGCAGGCCCGAGGTCGCGACGGGAAAGGAAAGTGTTCTTCTCAGCACAGCAGTTTGTGCATGCCCGGGGGTGCGCTCATGTATCCGTGTTGCTGCGGTCAAGCAGTCCCTACCTCTTGGCCCCCTCGTACTTGCAAGGAATCTTCTTCCGCAAGCCGAATCAGACGATGGAGATAGGCGCGTGAAATTTGCAGACTGCGGGCCGCCATGGTCTTATTGCCCTGATTTTCGCGCACGGCAGCGGTAGCAAGTTTGATCTTATAGTCGTGAAGTTGTCGCTCGAACGATCCCGTTGAACGGTAATCGGCAATGTTGACGACGCTTTCTTCCTGAAGGTCCTCCGGCAAATCTTCCGGACGAATGATGTTATCGCGAGCGACGATGATGGCCCGCTGAATCACGTTCTCCAGTTCGCGCGCATTTCCCGGCCAGGAATACGCTTGTAGCAGACACATCGCTTCTGGATCGATCTCCTCAATGTCTTTTTCGTGCATCTCGGAATAATGTCGCAGGAAATGTCTGGCGATGAGGGGGATATCTTCCGGGTGCTCCTGGAGAGGTGGTATATCGATTCTCATTACATTGATGCGGTAATAAAGGTCCTGCCGGAAAGTCCCCTGCGCGACCATTTCAGCCAGGTTCTGGTGGGTGGCGAAAACCACGCGTGCCCGCAAGGGAATCAGCTGGGTGCTACCGAGCCGGTTGAATTCGCGTTCCTGCAAGACTCGCAGAAGCTTTACTTGGGTGCTCAAGCTAAGTTCACCGATTTCGTCCAGGAACAGCGTGCCGGAGCCCGCCTGCTCCAAATAGCCCTGCCGCAGGCCGACCGTACCAGTGAAGGCGCCTTTCTCATGACCGAACAACTCGGCTTCGATGAGCGTCTCCGGGATGGCTCCGCAGGAAACAGCGACAAATGGCTGGTCAGCGCGGTTGCCCAGGTTATGGATTGCGCGGGCGGTCAATTCTTTGCCGGTACCGCTTTCTCCAGTGACCAGCACGGACGTGTTGACGTTGGCGACGCGGCGCACCAGTTCATAAACCTGGCGTATTTGCGGGCTGGATCCGATCAGTCGATCGCAACTGTTGACTGCTTCCAGTTGATGTTGCACGGCCTCCAGTTTCCGCTTCAGCGAGCGGCTCTCATGGGCGCGCCGCAACATCGCTTTGAGTTCGACAATGGAAGGCGGCTTGCGGCAGTAGCTGTGCGCGCCCTGCCGTACCAACTCAAGCGCGGTAGAACGAAGGCCGTCGTCGGCCAGTACTACCGGGGAAACCTTCGATCCGACGATTCGCCCTGAGCAGGCAATTCGCTCTTGCAGCGACGCCTGATTACTATCCAGGTCGAGGACGACAACATCGCATTCGCCCGCGGAGAACGACTGATGGATTTCTTCTTCAGCCGGTTCTAAGGTGATTTGAAATTCTTTTCCCAAGGCAGAGGACAATAGCTGCTGAAGCTTTCGGTCCTCCGAATACAGTGCAATTCGGATCATATTTGTAATCTCCTGAATCTCACACGTACAGGCGACGAAACTGCTCCATGCGGGCGCGGAGGAGTCTCAAGCCAGAAAATTCATTGAGGTAAAGCGTTTGTAGCAGAAATCCGGTAACAGGTCTAGCAAACTTTAGTAACCTGCTATCTGTCTTGGATATAGCAGACGCCCTCCACTGGCGGGCCTAAAACTGGTAGAAGCGTCTAGAAACGTTAGTAACCAGTAGACGATATCACGGTTAGCAGACTAGGTACCCCAAATCATGTTTCAGACTATCGAGCAATCCCTTGCAGGGGCCGACGCCCGTGATCTCACGGATAGCTCGCCTGCCAGATCACAACTCTATGCCAGCACAATCTCGACTTGGGATGCATGTCTCCCAATGCGGCGCAGGCCGCGCGGGGTGTATCCGCCCCGTCACTTTACTGGCACAGCCTGTAAACAACCGTGCACACCCACGCGGGTGACGACGCCTATAACGCCTTGAATTCAGACAGTTCCCGGCTCCGGGCGATTTGGACGGACGATTGCACTTCCGTCAGTGTTCCCATAAGGGAAGAAAGAGCTGGTGTATGCATTCGATTGCCTGGTGGCCGACTCTTATTGTTCTCGCCATCGCAACTTTTACAGATGTGCGCAGTTGCCGCATTCCAAACTGGCTGGTATTGCCGTTCCTGGTGGCGGGGATCGCAGTCTCGGGCTGGATGCACGGCTGGCACGGAGTCGGGCAGAGCTTGCTCGGAATTGGCTTGGGAACCGTTGTTCTCGGATTTTTTTATTGGATGGGCGGCATGGGAATGGGTGACTTGAAGCTGTGTGCCGCCGTGGGGGCGTGGATTGGACCGGCGCAGTTGTTGGTGGCATTGGTTCTAACAGGAATTGCCGGCGGGATCATGGCGCTTTGTTGGGCAATTGGCGGTGGATTCGTAGGCGAGCTGTTCAGTGGGACGGGAGACTTGATTTTCGGGCTGAGAAAGCGCGGACTTCGTCCCCATCCTGAACTGATACTCGACAATCCGCTGACGCGCAAAATGCCCTATGCTCCAGCAATTGCAATCGGCACACTCATCTCGTTCTTTTCTCGTTGAGGACAGATGTACATATTAAGGCGATTTCACAAAATAACATGCGAATTCCAACTCAAGTGAAAAGGACGCCGCAAGCAGAAGGGAATCGCGAATTGCAGATGGCAACCAGAACTCAGGACCGCGATTCGCTTGGCGCCGACATCTTGACGGTTGCGTTGATTGGCCCAGATGAGCTGCGCCGCAACGCTATCGCAGATGCCCTGGTTGGATCTCAGGCGCGTGTAACGCGGGAGCTGACGTCGTATCCCGGCCTTGACGATGTGCCGCGGCTGTTGGAGTCCGATTACGATGTGGTCATTATTGAGCTGGACAGCGATGCGGAACACGCTCTCGATCTGGTAGAAGCTATCTGCGCCACCAGCAGCTCTGTCACTGTGATGGTCTATTCCGCGCGGGCGGATTCAGCCATGCTGGTCCGCTGTATGCGAGCTGGTGCCCGTGAGTTTCTGTCGCTGCCCATCGCGCCGGGAGCGATTGAGGAAGCCCTGGTGCGCGCGATGGTTCGCCGTCCAGTTGATCGCCCTGCCAAGAAGGCGCTGGGAAAGTTGCTGGTGTTTATCGCGGCGAAAGGCGGTTCCGGCGTTACCACCGTCGCCACCAACTTCGCGGTCGTGGTCGCCCAGGAATCCCATCAGACCACCCTGTTGATCGATCTCGGTCTGCCGATCGGGGATGTGGCGCTTGGCCTCGGCATACGCGCCGAGTTTTCGGTGGCCAACGCCCTCGAGAATTTCAACCGACTGGATTCAAATTTCTTTTCGAAGTTGCTGAGCAAGCATAGCTCGGGGCTTTCCGTTCTGGCCGCACCAGACGGCTACGTTCCCATTCAAGCTACGGTTGAGGCCGTCGAGCGATTGCTGACTGTGGCTCGGCAGGCTTTTGATTATGTGATCGTAGACGCCGGTTCAAACATGGGTCCGACCAGCAATTCCCTTTTCAAGGAAGCCTCCGTCGTCTATCTGGTCACGGAGGTCAGTATTCCCGGATTGCGCAATTCGAATCGCCTCATCGCCGAGTTCTTTACTCCCACAGGATTCAAGCCTGAGATTGTGCTCAATCGCTTTACGCAGCGTCCACTCGGGATTGATGAAAAGGACATCGGAAAGGCGCTGACCATCCCGCCGCAATGGAAGATTCCCAGCGACTATCGGGTCGCCTCGCGCGCACAGAACACAGCTAGCCCGCTCGCGTTGGAAGATTCTCCCATTTCGCGGGTGATCCGGCAAATGGCCAGAACTGCGTGTGGTTTGCGAGACAATCCGGAGAAGAAGAAGAGTTTTAGTCTGTTCGGCAGAGGGCTGTGAAAATATTTTTTTTATGATCGGACAGGTGGCATAGCTGTGGAACCGCTGAATCTCGAAAAGTTCAAATCGGAAACACACCGCATCCTGATCTCCAAGCTCGATTTGGAGAAGCTGTCGCGCGTCAATTCTACGCAGGCGCGCCAGGCCGTGGCAGGGATGGTGAGCCAGATCATCAGTGACCAGAGAGTGCCGTTAAGTCTTGGTGAGCAACAGAAACTCCAGTCCGACCTGCTCGATGAGGTTTTCGGCCTCGGTCCGTTAGAACCGCTGTTGCGGGATCCCAAGGTATCCGAAATTCTGGTAAACGGCAAAGATCATGTGTTTATTGAGCGTGACGGGATCCTAAAGCGGATTGAGGCGAGTTTTCGCGACGACCGCCACCTACAGCAGATCATTGACCGCATCGTGTCCCGTGTTGGCCGCAGGGTGGACGAATCCTCCCCTATGGTCGATGCACGACTGGTCGACGGTTCTCGCGTGAACGCCATCATACCGCCGTTGGCGCTCGATGGCCCCGCATTGTCCATACGACGCTTTGGGACAGGCCCAACTACAGCCAAGAAGTTAGTGGAATTGAAAACAATTTCGCCGGAGATGATGGAAATGTTGGCCGCCGCTGTGCGCGCGAAGATTAGCATGCTGATCTCGGGAGGCACCGGCTCCGGCAAGACGACCTTTCTCAATATCCTGTCGCGGTATATTCCACCGAATGAGCGCCTTGTCACCATCGAAGATGCGGCCGAGCTACAACTCGCACAAGAGAACATCGTCCGGCTGGAAACCCGCCCGCCCAATATCGAAGGTGCCGGGGCGATTCGGCAGCGCCAATTGCTGATCAATAGTCTTCGTATGCGTCCAGACCGCATCATCATGGGTGAAATCCGCGGAGAGGAAGCGTTCGACATGCTCCAGGCCATGAACACCGGCCACGAGGGGTCGATGACGACGATTCACGCCAATACGCCGCGCGATGCGCTGTCCAGACTCGAATCCATGGTCGCGATGGGCAACATGAACATTCCGGAGCGGAGTGTGCGCCAGCAGATAGCTTCCGCCATCGCTATTGTGATCCAGGTGACCCGGCTCAGCGATGGCAGTCGCAAGGTGACCAGTATTTCCGAGATCACCGGCATGGAAGAAAGCGTGATCAGCATGCACGAGATTTTTGCCTTCAAAAGAAAAGGCATTGGACCGGACGGCAGGGTGATTGGTGCATTTCAACCGACCGGCATCCGTCCCAAGTTCCTTGAACAGCTCCGGATTTCGGGCATCTTCCTGGCGCCGGGCCTGTTCGATCAGACGATGGAAGTGCAGTAGGCGAGCCGAGGGAGAGGCGAGACATGCTATTGGTGCTGGTTCTGGTATTTATCGGCGTGTTTGGATTGCTGACACTGCTCCTGGTCGCGAGCGGCTCAGGTGCCTCGCAGCGAACCAAACAGACCCTGATGGTACTGGAGTCGGTGCTTGCCGTGGAGTCATCGGGATCAAAAGACCCGATCGTCGATGTCCGCAAAAATGAACTGCTGAGCGCGATTCCCTGGATCAATCGTTGGCTGCTGAAACTCGAGATTGCGCCGCGTCTGCGCACTCTTTTGTATCAGGCCAATTTGAAATGGACCGCTGGCGGTTTGCTTCTTATGTCCGCGGGCTTTTTTGTGGTCCCGGCTTATCTGGTTTATCTGCGGACCGGGACGGTTGCCCTCGGGATGTTGATCGGCTTGTTTACCGCGGGATTGCCCTTTTTCTTCGTGCGCTTCAAGCGCAGTCAGCGCTTCAATAAGTTTGAGCAGGAGTTGCCCGAGGCGCTGGATTTAATGGTGAGCGCCCTTCGGGCCGGTCACAGTCTAGTCTCCGCGTTGGGCCTGATCGCCCACGAATCTCCGGATCCCATTGGGATGGAGTTTCGCACCTGTTACGAGGAGCAGAATTATGGACTTGATCTGAGAACTGCCATGGGCAACCTGATAACGCGGGCCCCGCTGCAGGATCTGAGAATCGTGGTGACGGCGATTCTGATTCAGAAGGACAGCGGCGGAAACCTCGCTGAGGTGCTGGACAAGACGGCGTATGTAATTCGCGAGCGGTACCGTTTGAAGCGGGAGGTCCGTACCCGTACCGCTCAGGGACGAATGACAGGATGGATACTGACAATTCTTCCCATAGCGCTTGGATTCGTTTTGTATATGGTCAATCCCAAGGGCATGAGCCTTTTGTGGCATCGTGCGATTGGCATCAAGTTACTCTACGCTGCGGCCACGCTGATGGTCATCGGCTCGCTGATCATTCGGAAGATCGTCAACATGGACGTTTGAAGGTGAGTTTATGGGAATCGCAGTCTTTGCATTTTTGGTGATTTTCTTATTGTTCCTGAGCGGCGGCCTCCTCCTGTTCTATCGGGAAGCGATGATGCAGCGGATTCATGCCATCGTCACGCCGGAGCCAAAGCAGGCGAGTCTGACAGAGGTGATTGAGCACACCGGTCGCGCACTGGGCGAAATGGTTGGGCAAGTCGAGCGCGTGCTGCCGAAGAGCCAGGCGGAAGTCTCGGTGGCGCAGCAGCGTCTGATCAGTGCCGGCTTCCGCACAGATTCGGCAATCAAGAACTTCTATGGCGCAAAGGTGATGATTCCTGTGCTCTTGTGTGTGCTTGTCGCGGTGACCGGTATCGGTCACCACAGCCCAGTCATGATCTATATGCTGGTGCTGGGAGTCGGATTTATGGCGCCGGATTTCTGGTTGGGAAGACAGATTTCCAAGCGCCAAGCCTCCATCCGGCGCGGCCTGCCGGATGTACTGGATCTCCTGATCATTTGTATCGAAGCCGGCCAGAGCCTGGACCAGGCGACACAGCGCACTGCAGAGGAAATGCGCCTGGCCCAACCGGCACTCTGCGATGAATTGAATGTCGTCGTTCTGGAACAGCGTGCCGGTCGCCCTCGCGCCGATGCGTGGCAGCATTTTGTCGAACGTTGCCGTGTCGATAGCGTCCGCAATCTGGCATCGGTACTGGTGCAATCGGAAAAGTTTGGGACCAGCGTCGCGAAAACCTTGCGTGTCCATTCCGATACGCTAAGAGTTCAGCGCCGCCAGAAAGTGGAGGAGCAAGCAGCAAAAACCAGTGTCAAGTTGGTATTTCCGCTTGTTTTTTTCATTTTTCCGGCCCTGTTCCTTGTAACTTTAGGCCCCGCCGTCATTACGATGTCCGAGGCCTTTCAAAAGCTGCTCAAACATTGAGAGAAGGGAGAATGCCATGGATCATGTAACGATTATCCGAATAGTTGCCGCCGCCTGCGCTGTCATCGTACTGTTCATCCTGATTCAGCGCCGGCGGACAAAGGCCCACTAAGCTTTTGCCGTTGCGCATGCGATGCACGCGAGACCCTGAATGTGGTCTTTGCGTGCTGGATTTGGGGCGTCGCGATACCGGACGCCGTTGGGAAAAGTAGGTCTCCACATTCTTCCGTAACGGGAGGAGCGGCGCACCTGTCTCTATCGGAAGCAGCGTGCGTTGCGTATTTCTCGACGTCAAAGGAAGAAATTGCATGGATTGCCCCGGTCTGCGTGTTGAATGCGGGCCGGAAAACTGAATGCCGATTGCGGGCAGCTACCGCTGGCGGGGAACAACATCATGAAACCGACGTATTGTGTATACAATCAGACGCGCGAATGCTTTCTAAGCTTTGGTGTCGTCCCCGCCGACACCACATTTGCGCGGCTCAAAGGGCTTATTGGAAGGATGAAGATAAGGTCCGACGAAGGACTCTGGGTCGTGCCGTCGAGCGGAGTTCATACGTGGGGGGTATTGTTTCCTGTCGATCTGATTTATCTGGATGATGATCTGCGTGTGATTTACGTGAAGGAGCACTTCCCGGTATTTAAGATTGCGCCATTGAGAATCCGTGCTGCGAGCGTGCTGGAGTTGCCGACCCACACGATCTATTCGTCGCAAACGCAGCCGGGAGATCAACTGGTCATCGGCCCGGCGGAGGAGATAGAGAAGCTATTGGGCAGGGAAGTCTCCGACAAAAGTCAGGAGGCCGTCTGCATATTGGACCAGCCAAAGGAACTGAGCCGAGCATGACAGCAGGGGGACTAGGGAAGCGTATTTTGCGAGTACTGTTGGGCCGGGAGTACTCGGAACGTCGAAGGGCCGAACGGAGTGCTCTTCCAGGGTTGGTTGCGCATTACTGGGACGGTGGCAATCCCGCACCGCGCAAGATTCGGGACATCAGTTCCAGCGGAATATATTTGTTGACAGAACAGCGCTGGTATCTGGGCACATTGATGATGATCACGCTGCAAAACAACGACAGCGCGAATGACGACCCTTACCGTTCGATTACAGTCCGAGCCAAGGTGGCCCAGGTGGGCGCGGATGGCGTCGGGCTCGCTTTCGTCGGGGCCGATGGGCCGAAACCCACGGATGGCGGGGGCGGTGCCGAGAGCAATGCGGCGGACAAAAGGACCATCGACGAATTTATTCATCGCTGGTTCCAGACCAGTCGAGATAATATGTGATCCAAATATGGGGCGAACAGCACAAATCACGGAAGTCTGAAGGAGATTTAGAGAAATATTTTTACGGAGCGTCGGGATTGCAGGGCCGGGTATACAGGCCCGCAGCGTCCGGGGAGGAAGTCATGAAATTCGCGAGAAAGCTGAAAGACGAAAGCGGCCAGGCGACGATCATTACGCTGCTGTGCATGACATGCCTGCTTGGTTTTGTAGGGTTCGCGGCGGATGTGGGGACACTGCTGCGCGCCAAAAGAAATATGCAGATCGCAGCCGACAGCGCCGCCATCGCGGGCGCTGCGGAGCTGACATATGGGGGTATGACGACGGCGGCCGATGCTGCCGCGGCCCAGAACGGCGTCGTTGTCGGAGTGAACGGCGGCACGGTTACCGTGAATTCCCCGCCAACGGCCGGCCCCTATGCGGGGCTGAAGGGCGGGTATGTCGAAGCGATCGTTTCTCAGGACCAGCCGACGTTCTTCATGAAGATTTTCCACTTCACGTCCATGACGGTCGCGGCCAGGGCCGTGGCCTACGCCGGAGGCGTGTCCAGCGACTGCATCTACGTATTAAACCAAAATGCTTCCGGCGCAATGGATTTGCAGGGGTCGTTCAATGTGGATGCACCAAATTGCGGCGTGGTTGTCGACTCCAGCAACTCTTGCGCCATGCAGTTCACAGGCGGGGCCGGTACGTTGACCGCCGGATCGGTCGGTGTCGCAGGCGGCGATTGCGGCCAGTCCGGCGATAGCACCCCGGCTCCGGTCACGCAGGTCGCTCAGGTAAGCGATCCGTATGCCGGTATGACCTGGCCTGATCCCTCAACGATGAGCTGTACGGATACGACGTCCACCGGCGGCAATTTGACGGGAGCGATCGCCCCTGGGTGCTACATCGCGCCTGCTGGCGCAAAGGGGGCCCTGGGGACACTGAACATCAGCGGTACTACGACCCTGACGGGGACCTATGTTTTCGAGGGAAATGTAAGTCTCAACGGCAACGTGACGACCGGCGCGGGTGGTACAACCCTGGATATCTATAACGGAGCGCTGACGGAGGGAACCGCCGCTACAAATATCAATCTTACCGCGCCGTCGCCTTGTGCTTTGGGTACTGCGCCGCCTTGCGGGGATGGTTACGGGGCGATTGCCATCATGCAACCCCCTGCCAACACCAACACGATAACGCTTGAGTTTGGCAATTCCACGGGAACAATTGACGGAATTATCTATGCGCCAAGCGCCCAGTTGTTTCTGCATGATAGCGGCGGCGACAAGAGCGGCGGAATTTCGCTCATTACCGATTTAATCGTGGGCACCCTGTACGACCAGACTGCGACCCTCAATATCACGAGTTATTCGCAAGCGACCGGATATTCGCCGGCGATCAAAGTTGCGCTGGTGGAGTAAACCATGACAAACGTTATCAACAACCATTCACGGAACGATTGCACGGCACATTCCGCGAGACCTCGGGGGTGCGTGCCCGCGCCTCGCGCGAGAATGCGTCACGACGCGGGGCAGGCGCTGGTGGAGCTTGCTCTGGTGTTCCCACTTTTCATTCTACTGCTGCTTGGAGCGGCGGAATTCGGGCGCCTGGCGTATGCCGCCATCGAAATTTCCAATGCCGCGCGCGCCGGGGCAGCCTATGGCGCGCAGACCAACATTACCGCATCGGACTTTGGGAACATCGAGCTGGCGGCGACCCAGGATGCGCCGAACGTTTCGGGAGTCACGGCGACGGCCACGAATTTTTGCACATGCTCTTCTGGCGCGGCAACTCCCGACTGTACGACCGCTCTTACGCCGTGCCCGAGCCCGGCGCGGATTCAGGAATACGTGCAGGTAAATACCACGGCCACGGTGGATCCCCTGTTTCATTACCCAGGATTGCCCAGCACATTTACGTTGACCGGGCAGGCAATTATGCGAGTGGAACAACAGTGATGACGCCGCAAACAACAGGCAGGAGCGCATTCCCGCAGGAGGCGGATGCAGCGGCTGGGCGAGCGCCCGATCGAACAGTCGCCGCGGCGACCCGATTTCGGTTTAAGCGAAGCTTTTCTCCGCAACGTTTTCAGAGGCGAGGACGCGGGCGCGGGGAAGAGGGCGCTGCTATGGTGGAAATGGCGCTTTCCATGGTCATCCTTTTGACCATCATATTCGGCGTTCTTTTCGGCTGCCTGGCGCTCTACAGCTTTCACTTCGTTTCCGATGCAGCGCGGGAAGGGAGTCGCTACGCCATCGTTCATGGAGCGACATGTACGGTTTCCGGCACTTCATGCACAGTCTCAGCAGCCCAAATTCAGACGTACGTTCGGGATCTCGGGTTTCCGGGAATCGATCCGTCGAACATGACCGTTACCCCGGTATATTCGGCCTATCCAGCGGGAGGGACTTGTAAAACGCTTGGCTGCGATGGTCCGGGAGACCTGGTTACGGTGACGGCGACCTATACATTTCACCTGAACATTCCGTTTCTTCCGGCCCAAACGCTAAACATGACCAGCACCTCCGCCATGGTGATCTCTCAATAGTGCTTATCACTGAGAGAAGCTCCGATTAAGCCGATAGAAAATCCCTCAGGGACTAAAGCCCTACGGATTTCCAGCCATTTACAGCACGGCGGAAGCCGTGCCCTTATACAAAGCAGAGTTTTTCCGCAGCCGATGAAGCCCGTTCCCTTCAATGCCAGACATAATCAGAGCTTGCCCAATCGCGCCTAAATCGAAAACAAGCGACTGAAGTGAGCGGATTATTCTGATTCGGTGGGGATAATGAGCAGTACCTCGACGGCGGTTGATTTTTCATTTTGCGCCGCGGGCCGAAATTCCCATTTCTGGAGTGCATCCAGCACGAATTTGGCCAGCGGAAATTGTGGCGGAAAGACGATGGCCAAGCGTTCAAAGCGGCCTGCGGCATTGATGAAGCCGTGTACCAGCAGGGCGTCTGAGTCGGAGTTGTCAGCATCGAGATGGGGCACCTCGAGGAGGTAGGGCCAGGGCGCGTCGGGGCGGATGTCGTTCCCTCCGGCTTGCGCGGCGCGAGGCAGGGAATACTGCAGAATCCAACTTTTTGCCGCGCCTACATGCAGGTAAACCGTATACGCCAGCCGGTCAGCCCATATTCCAGATGCTTCGGGATATTCTTCCGCCACTGCATCTCCCACCACGACGACCCCGAAGTGGCCGTCTTTTGGGCGGGTGATGCGGTCAACCGGCGGCGCGTTTCCTGACAAAGATCCCGAGTCCGACCCGAAGTTCGATCCCGTGGTTGCAGCGCTCTCTACGCCGGACCCGGTTGCAGCCGCGGGCCGGTTGCCCGGCACGTCTTGTTCGCCGGAAATTATGCCTGGGCCATTCCCATTCTGCTTGCCGGGCGTGGTCCCGTGGCCCGTTTCCGCAGTGCTGTCTGGCTGACCGGGCGTCAAAGATTCCGAACCGGGTGTCGCTGCAATTTGGTTGATCGGAGGCAGTAGAATGGTCCCTTCCGCCAAGAGGACGTTGGAAACGGACATGACAGCCGCCGGCATCGGTTGCGCCGACGAGTTCGTCGCCGTTTGAGGGAGCTGCGGCATTTCAGCTCCGGGCACTACGATAGGCGTGGTCGTGCTTGCAGTGAGTGGGATTGTTTGCGAAACAGTTGGGCTGGAGGCAAGCTTGACGTCGGCGACGGTAGACTCGTGGTTTGGGGCGGTCAGCGACGGCCGTACATTACTCACCGCGGCCTGTTGCCGGGGAGGCGGGACAATTTTCTTGACTGGAAGCGCCAGCGGGCTCCACATCACCACCAGCGGAATTGGAGTGTTTAGCGGCAGGAGTGTATTCGGTGGGACATCCGGCTGCACCAGGGTGATGGGTGCTGACGTTCGATCTGCAAGCAAACGGGGAGCGGCCGCCGCTGCCGGCCGTCCACCAGACCGAGCCGAGTGCGTGACGGCTTGCGGGGTGGGTTGCGCCGCGCTGCCTGTTGGAGACCAATGCAATTGCGGTTGATCTGCCTGCATCTGCACAGTGCGGGTGGTATATCGCCGGGCAATTGCCGGATCCACTACTTGGGGCGTGTCCATGACTGTAAGCGCCGCGATGCCAAGCACTAAACCGTGCGTCAGGACAGAGACCATGAAGAAACCAGGTTCCGTGCGCGACCGCGGTTGACTCGTAAATATCGTGTTGATTCGTGAATAGGTCAATGCAGAGTAAACTCCCACTCCAGGACGCGCGTTCCAGTGGCTGTGACTCGTCGTCTCAGGCAGAAAGAGGCACTTTGTTGCGACTGCAAGCGTGGATACATCTTCCCGCCAGGACTCAGCAAGATACAACAGCAATTCTCAGACCAACTGATTTGGCCGTAAGTCCCTGCAAACTTGGAGCGCGCCGTCTCAGGCGTGTCTGCGCGGCTACACAGCAATGCTGAGTGGTATACACGTGTTCACACCTGTTTTCCCGCTTGGCCGCTAAACCCCTCATTCGGCGGGCCTGCTTCTTTTGGCACAACAATTGCGGTGGGTTGTGTAGAAATCCAGTCTGACTTCACATCCAGTTCCAGCAGGTGCCTGAATGAACCGAAGATTAACAGGTATTCTATTGATCGCGTTCGTCATTGCGATTGCATGCAGCTATCTCGTCTACCGGGTTGTCGGGGGCCGCCTCGGAGCGGCGCCGCAAAAGACCACACGGGTGGTCGCCGCTGGAACGGATATCAAACTGGGGACCGTTCTTCGCAATGCCGATCTGACGACCATCGACGTGGTGGGAGCGGCTCCGCAAGGCGCCATCCTCAAGCCAGCGGACGTGATTGGCCGAGGCGTGATCTCCGAAATTTACAAAGGTGAGCCTATTCTGGAAAACCGGCTGGCCCCGAAGGGGTCCGGCGGCGGACTCGCGGCAACGATTCCCGACGGAATGCGCGCTTGCGCGGTGAAAGTCGATCAAGTCGTGGGCGTGGCGGGGTTCGTAACGCCAGGGTTGCGGGTTGACGTGCTGATCTCCGGCAATCCTCCGGGGACGCAGAACAATTCAACACAAGCGTGGCAAGTAAGGACGCTGCTGCAGAACATTCAGGTCCTTTCCGCCGGGACGGACATACAGCGGGACGCGGAAGGGAAGCCGCAACAGGTCCAGGTGGTCAACCTGCTGGTGACTCCGGAGCAGGCGGAGGCGCTGAGCCTCGCCAGCAATCAAACAAAAATTCAGCTTGTCTTGCGGAATCCTCTGGATACGAAACTGGCCAAGACAGCGGGAACAGACTTGGCCCAACTCTACGGACACACTAGCGATCCAGTGGGGCCGCCCGGTCCGCGGAGGGTCCGCCGGACTCCTGCTTCTCATGTCTACGTGATCGAAGTCTTCAATGGATCGAAAAAAAGTGAATCAAAATTTGCCTCGCACGGGGAATCAGAGTGAGAGCGAGAATCGGCTTCATCCTTATTTCTTTTTGTCTCTTGGCGTGCGCGGTCTGCGCGGCACCCGAAATTGGGGCGCAGGCCCAACCTGCTGCTCAACAACCGACCCAGGTCGCCAGCCAGGACTTGGCCAATGAGCTCTTCGTCACGGTGGGACAATCGGTGCTGGTCGACACTACCCAGCCGATTGTGCGGATCGCCGTTGGCTTTGGCGATATCGCCGAGGCAAGCGCGACCAGTCCAACCGAGGTCATGGTGAATGGAAAGGCCCCCGGAGTCACGAGCCTGATTGTTTGGGAAGCACAAGGCGGACGGCAATTCTTCAAGGTCGTGGTGCGTCCGAGTTCCTCTGCGCAGAACGACGCGCTGACCGGGATACGGCGTGAGCTGCGGATGGAGCTTCCTGGACAGCACGTGAAAGTAGACTCCGAGGACGGCATCGTCTTCGTGCGTGGCACGGTGAAGGACCTCAATAGCTCGCAGCGCGCGGTCCAAATCGCATCCACCGCGGGCAAAGTCGTCAATCTGCTCTATGTGGATGTTCCGGCGTCGAAGCCGCAGATTCTCTTGAAGGTGCGCTTTGCCAGCGTGGATCGAACATTGACCAACCAGCTCGGCATGAATCTGTTCAGTACCGGCGCGACCAATACCATCGGCTCGGTGACCACGGGGCAGTTCAGTCCGCCAACGGTGAACCCTCCGGGTGGGGGCCAACCCGCCAGTACAATTGTATCGAATGCGCTGAACCTCTTCTTTTTCCGACCGGACATCAATCTGGGGGCTACCCTCCAGGCTCTGGAAAGCAGGGGGGTGGTGCAGGTCCTCGCCGAGCCAAACGTGTTGGCGGAGGACGGCAAACAGGCAAGCTTTCTGGCCGGTGGAGAATATCCGTATCCAGTGGTGCAGGGAGTCACCGGAGGCGCCGGAGCCGCAGTTACCATCATGTTCAAGGAATATGGAGTACGACTGAACTTCATCCCCACCGTTACCCCTCGCAACACGATCCGTCTCCAGGTCGCTCCTGAGGTCAGTTCCCTGGATTTTACCAATGCCGTGCAGGTTTCTGGGTTTACGATTCCGGCCATAGACGTCCGTAACGTGAACACGGAGGTTGAGGTACGAGATGGGCAGAGCTTTGCTATTGGTGGACTGCTAGATAATCGTGAATCCGATACCTTTCAGAAGATCCCGTTCATCGGAGATATCCCCATTCTTGGCAAATTCTTCCAGTCGGTCTCCAAGACCAAGACAAACACTGAACTCATGGTGATAGTGACGGCGGAAATCGTCGCTCCGATTCCTGCGGGTGAACCGCTTCCAGCGTTGCATTATCCGCGATCGTTCCTGCCGTCTAATTCTAATATGCCCATGACGACGCCGGGCGCGAATGTAACCGGCGCCAAGCCACTTCCGCCCTCGCCCCCTACCATGCCTATTGAGAAATTGATCGAGAGCATGAAGCCAGAAACACCGCTAACGGTAGGAACAGGGTACGGCAGCGGGAGTGGTGGTAGCGGCGGCGGTTCCGGCGCTAGCATGTCCGGCGGCGGTGGAATGCAGTAGATGCCGTAATAGCGAGCGCCACAAGGCTCTCGGATTTTTGCAAGATTGCTGAGAAATCCATCTTGGGATGGGGCCGCGGATGCGGCCCTCTAAGACTAGAAATGCCTCGGGAGGCATACATGTTATATTACCGTCATTTCAAGGCGTTTTCGCTCAGTTGCCTGATTCTGCTCCTTGCCGGATGCGGGAACCCTTCCGGGCTGGATTCCGTTCAGGTTACGCCAACATCTCAATCTCTGACGGTGGGTCAGACTGCGCAATTCACCGCGGTCGGGAAATACGGCAATGCGAGCCACCCTTCGACACAGACTATAACGAGCACGGTGACCTGGGCCTCCAGCACTCCATCCGTGGCAACCGTCAGCGCTTCCGGAGTAGCAACGGCTGTCGGGGCGGGCACAACAACGATCACAGCCAGCGCAACGGGGTTCAATGGCCCTGTAAGCTCCAGCGCAACCCTCGCAGTTACAGGTTCAGGTACGACCGCTCATACCCTCACCTCGATAACTATCCTGCCGGGTTCTCAAGAGGTCGGTAATATCGGAGAGACTAGCCAGTACATCGCGATCGGATCCTACACTGGAAGTCCCGCGACGCAAGATCTGACAAGCTTGGTTACATGGGGTTCAAGCGATGTCTTCGTAGCGAAGATCGATTCATCCGGTCTCGCAACGGCCATAAGCTCGGGAACCACCACGATCACGGCACTGTACACGCCGCCAGCAACGCCACCATCGACCAATCCGACCGTAAGTGCAACCGCCACCTTTATAAGCGCAAGTTCCCCTGGCACCGTCACTCTCCCAACCCTCACCGTCTACAAGGTGGGAGCGAACGAGTCTCTCGCGTCAGTCACTGCGTCCTATATTTTGCCCGGAAGCACCTCTATCGTAACCGCGATCAATTGTTCTGTAGGAGCCTCAGCTTCCTTATGCACGGCGAACGTTCCCGTCGGCGTTACAGTCACCTTAACTACGCCGAATCGGAGCCCTTCACCAGCCCCGTCGTTTGGAGGTTGGTCGAGTAACTGCACCCCAGTGACAGGCGACCCATACTCCTGCACAATAGCGATGCCCGCGCCCAATCCTCAAACCGGCACTATTGGTAACGTCACTGTCGGCGCAATCTTCAACTGAGACGCGACGATCCAAGGCAACCGAATGAATCTGATTCGTTGGATATCGGACCGTCGTGCCAGACGCCATGCAAAACCCGGTGTCCGGCTGAAGATTTTGAATCTGACCCGCCAGGCGGTGCTTGCCGAACGGGTGGAAGTGGCGGACCGCGGCGCCAGGCGCGGCAAAGGCTTGCTGGGACGCAAGGGCCTCGATCCGGGAGAAGGCCTCTGGATCGTTCCCTGTGAAGCCGTGCATACCTTCGGCATGCGCTTCCCGATCGATCTGGTCTACATCGACCGCAAGCATCGAGTGAAAAAGGTGAGGAGCCATGTGCCGGCGTGGCGCCTGTCGGCCTGTCTCTCCGCGCATTCTGTCATCGAGCTTGCCTCCGGCGCGGTTCGCGACACGCAGACGAAAGCGGGAGACCAGCTTGAATTCTCTCCCGCCGATTGATTTGCTCACATCCTGCCAACCTACGGTTTGTCGTCCTGAGCTGAGCGGAGTGAAGCGAAGGATCTCGCGTTTTGGCAGTCAACCGCGAGGTTCTTCGCCTGCGGCTCAGGATGACAAAACTGTTCTATTCGCTCCCGAATTTGGTTCCCATCGACATCACTTCGGCGAAGCTCCCGCGAAGACTTCTTGTATGGTTGGAACTCCTATTCAATCAATGACATACGTGAGCCCACGCCAATGGTAACCGTTTCGTACCGTGTATACGGGGGGTATCTGCCCAGATCACCCGTAAACTGCCGTTCACATCCACGAGCAATCATGAAATTCGTAAATCGTTGGATTGATTGCGTTACAGGGATTCGGGCAAATGGTTCTCCGTTTGCATTAGATAGGGCAACACCAGCCTATGGCTGGAACACCAATCCAAATAGAACGGGAGAACATGTCACATGAAAGATCTACTTATCAAACTGTCAGTAAAGATGGACCTACTGAAGGATGCAGTCAAGGGCGAAGAGGGACAGGACCTGATCGAGTACGCCCTGTTGATCGCGTTTGTCGCGTTCGCAGTGACGGCCGGCATGACTACGCTGGCCACCGATATCAACCTTGCTTTCAAGACCATCGGCGGCAATCTGACCACCGCCATTGCGTAATTACCACCGAAATAAGGCTGTACAACAGCAGCAACTCTGTCCTACTTTTCGGGAGAGACGCTTGACTCAGCCAGGCACCAGGCGTCTTCTCCCACCTTGACTTCCGTTGACTCTGGCATCGCATGACGTACAAACGGTGCGAGATTTCTATCGGCGGAGAGATAATTCGGCGGCACACACTGCGCCTTGAAATACGGTACCAAGCGCGGGCCACGGTTGGAGGACCCATCTAATGAAACCGGGAACCTATCACACGCAGAATGTCTTTATCAAACTGATTGCAAAGTGGCATCTTCTCAAGGACGAGAGAGGCCAGGACCTGGTCGAGTATGGGCTGGCGATTGCGACGGTCGCCTTCGCAATGACTGCCGGGATGACGACGCTGGCCGGGGTGCTCAACACGACTTTCAGCACAATGGGCGCAGCCATAATCAGCGCCCTCGGTTAGTTGTCGCGAGGTAAGGTCGGTGCAACAACTTCTCTGTCGTTCTTTCGGGCAGAGAAGATTTGAGAAGACTCGGATTGCAGGCTCTTTTTCTGCGTTGCTTCACAAGCTTTCTACAGGGATGTGGGTATGCTACTTTCCATCGTCATTCCGGTCCTGAATGAGGCGCAGACAGTGCCTCTGATGCTGGAGCGTCTCCGCGACACGCTCCGCGAAGTGGCGTGGGAAGCGATTTTTGTCGATGATGGCAGCACGGATGCAACGCCGGAGATCCTGGGACGCGAGTCATGGAGAGATGAGCGTGTCAAGCTGCTCCGGTTCAGCCGCAACTTTGGCCACCAGGCCGCGGTGACGGCAGGGTTGGATTTCGCCAACGGAGATGCCGTGGTGGTGATGGATGCGGACCTGCAGGACCCTCCGGAATTGCTGCCGCAAATGCTCGATCTGTTCGAACAAGGCTACGATATCGTATCGCCGCGGCGTAACTCCCGCGAAGGAGAGACGCGGTTCAAGCAGTGGACATCGAAGCTCTACTATCGAGTTCTGTCGCGCATGGCAGAGCAGCCGCTGACTCCCGACGTGGGAGACTTTCGCCTGTTCAGCCGCAGGGCCGTGCTGGCCATCCGCTCTCTGCGGGAGCAACACCGGTATATGCGCGGCATGGTGGCATGGCTGGGGTTGAAGGAAGCGATGCTTCCGTTCGACCGGCAGCCGCGGGCCGCCGGACAAACCCATTATCCATTTCTGAAGATGCTGCGATTCGCCTGGACCGGGATCACTTCGTTCTCTGCCTTTCCGTTGCGCATCAGCATTGGGGCGGGCTGCATACTCAGTGGTGCCGGGTTCCTATATCTGCTGCGAGTGATGTATCTGGCGATCTGGACCCATGCGCTTGTGCCCGGATGGGCTTCCGTGGTTGCATTGCAATGCGTTTTCTCCGGAATGATATTGCTGGCGCTTGGCGCCATCGGCGATTATGTCGCCAAAAATTACGAAGAAGCGAAAAAGCGGCCGCTGTACGTTGTGACGGAAGCGCGCAACGTTTCCCTGGCTGAAATTTCTCTGCCGCGCGCCGTCATCCTGGCCGAGTCCGTTCCCGCAATCGCTTGCATTGCGATCGACGACACTGAGCGCCCTGTTCCGGAAGTTGCCGCCTCGATCTCGATCCAGCCGTTTGCCGGCGTCCGGGCGTAACCAGCTTGGCCATGCGAATCTCTGGGATGGAACAACCGTGGAAGTAAGCCTCCAAGAGCTGCCCGACACGCATCGCGGCGACCGCGAAGTGAGCGCTGCTCCCGCGCCCATTCACGCGCCGGGCAAGACCTCGTCTGCTCGGCCCTACATCCGTTATTTTCTGTTTGCTCTCTGCGCCGCGATCTATTTCTTGCCATTCCTGCGAGTTATCTGGAAGGCAACCGACGAGGGAACAATTGTCTACGGTGCGGTGAGGATCATTCACGGCCAGGTTTTCGCCCGCGACTTCTTTGAGGTGATGGGGCCAGGCAGCTTCTACTGGCTGGCGGCATTTTTCAAGCTGTTCGGCGCAACCTTTCTGGCGGAGCGTATCTGCCTCTATGTGACATCCCTTGGGACGTTTCTGTCGATGTACTTTCTGTCACGCCGGGTATGCGGAAGATACCGGCTTCTCCCTCCCGTCCTGTTGGTGGGTGTTTATTTCAGCACGATATGGCCGATGGTGAACCATCACGTAGACAGCAACTTCTTCGCGCTGCTGTCGATCGTTTGCATCGTGCTATGGCAGGACACACACCGGAACATTCTGCTGGTCGCCGCAGGCGCCGGAGTGGCCGTGACAACCTGCATCCTGCAGCCCAAGGGGTTGCTGCTGCTGTTTGCTTTCCTGGCATGGCTCTGGATACAGCGCCAGCGGCGGTCAGCCTCGCTATCAGCGCTGGGCATCGTTCTTGCGAGCTATAGCGCAGTGGTTGCGCTTGTTCTTCTCTATTTCTGGGGCCAGGGGGCCCTACGGGATCTGACGTACATGAACTTCGTATGGCCCTCCCAGCACTACAGCGCAGTGAATGCCGTACCGTATGCGACGGGCATCTCGCAGTTTTGGACTCATTGGATTGTCCCGGTCCACGGCATCCGATGGTTAATTCCACTGGGAGTGGTCTTGATCCTGCCGTTCCTCTTTGTCGCGGCGCTTCCTGCGCTGGTACCCCTCCTTGGCATTCCCCGTGGCAAAGAGAACCTGAGACCGGAGATTCTGCTGTATTGGTTTTGCGGGTGGGCTTTGTGGCTGTCTGAGTTTCACAGACGGGACATAGCTCATCTCACATCTGGTTCCCCGTTGCTGATTATTCTATGCGTGTACTTCCTGGGTGAATATCGGGGAAAGATCACTGAATTGACGCTGCAGCTTCTTACGATCAGTGCTTGTGCATTGGCTGTCGTCAACCTGTTCATTGTCCTCTGTGCGTATTCCGTACCCACCCGCGTGGGACCGGTCGCCATGTTCAAGCCGGATCCGGTGCTCATGTTTCTGGATAGCCATGTCGCCCCTGGGACAGAGATCTTCTCCTACCCGTATTGCCCGATGTATTACTTCCTCTCCGCCACAACAAATCCGACACGCTACAGCCTTCTGATCTATAACTACAACACTCCCTCCCAGTTTCAAGAGGTCATCCAGATCCTGGACCAACACAAGGTCAAATATGTCCTGTGGGACGCGAGCTTTCAGACAAAGGCGGCTGCCAATTTCTATTCCTCGACGATGTACCGGCCTGTCGGCGGTTTCATTCTCGAACCCTACCTGGAATCGCACTATCGGGTCGTGCAGGACGTAGATGGCGTGCGCATCATGGAACGAAAGGCGGACGACCATGCCGGTCATTGATCAGACACAATGTGAATTTGACCACTATGCTCCCGCCTATAGTGACCTGCTCGACGATCCCATCCGCAATCGTTTCGCGCAGGATCCGCTCCATTTTCACCGCAGAAAATGGCTTCTCCTGCAGCGAATCTTGAGACGCGCCAACGTGTCGATCGCAAAACAAAGATGGCTTGACGTTGGCTGCGGACGGGGGGAGTTACTGGAGTTGGCGGGTCACAACTTCGCGGAGGCCATGGGATGCGATCCATCCGCAGGCATGATCTCCCAATCAGATGCATATCGAAGGATGCATCAGCCCTCCTTATCGGAACTGCCCTTCGACGATGCCTCGGTGGATTTTGTAACAGCCGTGTGCGTCTATCATCACGTGCATGGGGCGGCCAGAATGTCGCTAAGTAGGGAAATCAAGCGTGTGCTGGTACCGGGCGGATTGTGTTGCATCATCGAACACAATCCTCTGAATCCCATTACGCGTGCAATTGTACGGAGATGTCCGGTCGATGTGGAGGCCGAACTTCTCACAGCACCAGACACGAAGAGGCTGCTTCTGCTGGCCGGGTTTGAAGCACCGCGCGTGGATTATTTCCTCTATTTTCCTGAGAGGATTTTCAATCGAGTAGGTCAAGTGGAAGGATTGCTCAGTAAGATATCGTTTGGCGGCCAATACGCGTTGCTTGCCCGAGCCCCCAAGTAACAGGCGTTGGGTTAGAATCCGCAGCTCTTCTGGTTGCGCTGGGGCCGCTAACTTTCTGGGGTATGCGGTGAGGGATGCCTGCGTAATCTATCTCGTCTATTGACCCCCTCCCTTCTCGTTGCCTTTCCAGTCTCTGGGCAATCCCTTGCTTTCTTCGTCTACCAACCATCGCCGCAGTTGCAGGATGTCATTCGCGCGCGCGATTCCGATCGGTTTTAAAATTCCGTGCGGCTCCACGATGATCACGTTCTCGACATCCTGCAACAACATGCTTCGGCTTACCCGGTCAACCAGTTCGCCAGGATGGGCCAACACGTAATCCTTCCGCGCCAGTTCCCGCATTTTGAAGTGATGATCGGGAGGCTCAACCCGCAGAAGATCGTGGGATTCGACGATGCCGACCAGAGATCCATCTGACTCGACAACGGGAAGTAAATCCAGCCCCTGCGGCGCAAAGTCGCGCAGGACTGTCCTTAGCTCGGCGTCTGCGGGGATGACGCTGAAATTCTTATGCATGACCTCGTCAATCCGCGCGCGCATCAGCACTGGCACGGAGTAGTCCTGCAACACAATCAGTCCGCGCTTCACTAGCTTGCCGGTCATGATCGAGTCTGGACTGAACAGGCGCACGAATCCGTCGGCAACCATGACGCAGACGATGAGCGGCAACAAGGAATTCGGATTGTGGCTCAACTCAAACAAAAACACAATGCTGGTGAACGGTGCGCGCGCGATGCCGGCAAAGACCGCGGCCATGGCCACCAGCGAATAAAAGGCCGGGTCGCTTACGAAGTGGGGAAAGAAATGCTGCCAGAACATTGCGTAGACTGCGCCAATGCCGCCGCCATCAATCAATGATGGAGCAAACACACCGCCCGTGGTGCCTGAGCCGAGAGAGATCACCAAGGCCCAGAACTTCGCCACCGAAATGCCAATCAAATTCGCGACCGTGAGGCGGTCATTCAACATGCTGCGAATGGTGTCGTATCCGGTGCCAAACACCTGCGGATAAAAATATCCGATCGCGCCGAGAATCAATGCGCCAATGGCGGGCGCCCAGATAAGCGGACGTCGAATGGGTAAATGATCGAAGAATTCTTCCAGCCAGAACAAGGAGCGAATCATGGCGATGCCGATCACGCCCATCAAAATGCCCATCAGCGCGAACAGCCATAGTTCATTCATGTTGACGAGCTTAAAAGCGGGCGTTGGAAACAGCGGAGTCCACCCCGCAAAGTGAATGCGCACGCTCGTGGCCACAGCAGCGGCGAACGCGACTGGAATGAAGGAGCGCGCACGAAATTCAAACAGCAAAAGCTCCACTGCTACCAGAATCCCCGCAAGGGGAGCTGTAAACGTAGCCGCCATGCCCGCCGCTGCACCGGCAGCCAGCAAAACGCGCCGGTAATACGGCGAGAGACCGATGGCTTGCCCGAACAGCGACCCAAAGGCCGCTCCGGTTTGAATGATGGGACCCTCCGCCCCAAAAGGTCCGCCGGTACCAATGGCGAACGCGGTGGCGAGAGGCTTCAGAATCGCAACACGCAAGCGCATTCGGCTCTGGCCAAAAAGAACAGCTTCCATGGCTTCTGGAATGCCATGACCCTTCAGCGTCGGTTCCCAGTAATGGACCATAAAACCAACGACCAACCCGCCAATAGGAGGAATGAGGATGACCCACAGACCAAGATGATTGTGAGCCGGATAGGTGATGGCGAACGACAGCCTGCCGTAAAAGAATATGTTGGTAAAGAGGTAGATGAGTTCCAGCAGCCCTTGCGCAACTAGGCCCCCAATCAGGCCCACCAGAAGCGCGTAAGCAGACACTTTGACGACTTCCGGCTCCAGGGCCACGCCGAAGAAGCCTTTCTTAGACAGCTTTTCATCGGCGGGGACCGTAGTATTGGAGTCAGATAAGTCGGCCATCGAAGACCTCCGTCCATCAAGCTACGACGGTTTTCTGCTTGTCAGTGTGACCAGCCCTTGATTCGCATTCGCCACGACAGATTTTCATCTCCACCGCACGGATAACCATCTGCATAAACTGCTGAAATCAAGTGCTAGCGGGCTCATACGCCAGCTCTTTGGCTCCGCCGCCGCGCATCTTCAAGGCTGACAAAATGTCGGTCTTCGTCAAAATGCCTGTCAGGTTGCCATCCTCGGAAGTCACGAGAAGCATGTGATAGTCCTGCTCGCTGAGCAGCAGCCGCAGGGCTTCCGCAACGTCGCAATCGGGGGGGATTTTCTTGATATTTCTTTCGGCGACGTCTTCAACCTTCCTGATTGTCCACTCCCGGGGAGGAATGCTCCCCAGCGACGAAACCAACATGATTCCAACAATGGCACCATCTTTCAAAACGGGAAATGCAATGTGCCTGTGATGTCTGCTAACGTCGTCCGCAAATTCACGCAAAGTCGAGGAGGCCACGGCGGAAACCACGCTTTGCTGCATCACTTCCGCCACCGAAATATTCTTTAGTTCATGGATGCGCACGCCTTCGTGCAGACGCTGATCGCCGGATGCGGATGCCTCGCCGGAAATCGCGTAAGCAACGGCGGCGCCGATGAGAGCCGGGACGATGAAGGCATGGCCGCCTGTGGCTTCGGCAACGAAGACGACTGCGGCCAGCGGTGTTTTGTATCCCGCAGCGATAAAAGACGCCATGCCAACCGCGGCGTATAGCTCAACAGAATTTGAATGAACAATCGACTGGGCAAAGGCGGTCCCAAAGCTGCCTCCAGTCAGAAATAGAGGAACGAACATTGCGCTGACGCCGCCACTGGCCAGGGTACAAAGCGTTGCGGCAAGCTTGAGCACCCCGAAGACGACCAGTTCCAGCGAGCCATGATGGTGACCGAGAATTTCTCCGACCGCCTCGTAATTCGGGCCCAGAGGAACCAGAGATCCGTGATACATCGACAGGAATGCGAGTCCACAAACTCCTGTAAGAAAGCCGCCCATGGTCAGCTTGAGCCAATGCGGGATGGGCCAGTGAACCATGAAAACGCGCGTGCGGCGAAAGGTGATGGTGAAGGCCATGGCGATCAGCCCGATAAGAACCCCGAGCAACGCGCACCATAGCAGATCGCGGCCGGTGAAGGAGGTAGCGCTGGCGAAGTCGAACAGTGGAGTGGCGCCAAGAAAGAATGCCAGTGTCACGTAAGAAACGACTGAGGCGATCAGAGAGGGCAGCAACGCCTCATGCGCAAGGTCATCTTTGTAGGGCATTTCCAGCGCAAAGACGAGACCGGTCATGGGCGCGCGAAACACGGCTGCCATGCCGGCTGCGGCTCCGCTGATCAGCATGATGCGACGGTCTCGTGGCTCTAGTCGAACGCGCCGCAACTTCGTCCACAGCCACGATCCAATGGCTCCCCCCCCGTAAATGCTGGGGCCTTCGAGCGCCGCGCTGCCGCCAAATCCAACCGTGGTGATGGCCGCCAATATTTTCGGAAAGAATGAACGAACCTCGATGTCGCCCTGATGCTCATGGTAGGAACGGATAATTTCTTCTGTCGAATGTTCGTCTGGATCGGGCGTCAAAAATTGCATAATGAGACCCGTGACCGCAAATGCCGCCGTCATAATAGGGAGAATTGTCCAGGGATGGCGCAGAAAGCATTGCAGCAGCGGGGGCCAAAGTTTCTTCAGGATAACGATGGCGATGGCAGTGACTGCCAGACCCGTCGTAATACCGATGATGGGCGCGATGAGCAGCCACTTATGCAGATCTCGCGTATAGGTGGCTGCCAGGTCTTCAGAGACCATGGGAAAATACTTGCGGAGGAGCGGATGCTCAATGAGTCGAGCGCCTAACTTTACATTCGGTTTTGTCGCTGTAGTTTCGGCCATCGCGGCTCTCTTATCCAAGTTGTTTTCTGCCGGTACGCTTGCGTTGCCGGTGCTGGTTTCGCAAAACGTTTTCGAGCGATTCGATCAATTGCGGCCCCTGCGAATTGAGTTCCAATAAATGAACGTGCGACAGGCGGTCAAGAAGCTTCCGACCGCGCGGTGTAATCCGAAGGCATACCCGACGTCGATCTTCGGAGTCCTCCGCACGTTCGAGCAATCCTTCTCCTTCGCAACGATCCACCAACTCGACCGCACTGTTGTGTTTTAGCCCCAGGGTGTCTGCCGCGTAGGCAATCGAGGGAGAACGGCCTGCTGGCGCGCCGGCCACGGCGAGAAGAAGCTGGTGTTGTTGTGGTTGCAGACCCGCCTCGAATGCAGCGTTTTCACTGGCCAGTAAAAACTTCCGTAGCTGGCGCCTGAACTCGGCTAAGGCCTGATGGAGAGGCTTGTTGGGGTCTTGCGCAGCGACTCTGGAATTCATAATGCAAAGTATATCGTGACACGATATAGTGTGCCAATCCATCGAAGTCACAGACGAGGGCCGCACAGCTATCGGCGCGAAAATCTACGACTGCCAAGGCGCGCGGTCCATCCGGAATATCTACGCTGTGTGCGAGCTGGGACTGACCGCTGGACCGGCGTCATAGACCAAGGCCGCCGCTCCGATCAAACCTGAGTTGCCTTCCAGTGCGGCCCTGACGATGGGTACATTTTCAAAACCTTTCATGGCCGTGTCTCGGACCTTGGACGAGATTCCTGGATGAAGAACATCTAAGTTCGACGACATGCCGCCGCCAACGACGATTGTCTCCGGGCTGAAAAGGTGGAGCAGGTTGACAATTCCGATGCCCAAAAACTCAGCTTCCTCCGCAACCAGGTCGATTGCTAATGGGTCTCCCTGCGCAGCTGCCGCAAAGACAGCTTTCCCGTCGACAGTCTTCCCACTTTCGGCGAGAAGACCATGGCCATGCAGTGCGACCCGCTGGCGGGCTCGTCGAGTAAACGCTGTCCCTGAAGCGTAGGCTTCCCAGCAGCCCTTGTTGCCGCAGGAGCAGGTATCTCCGTTGCGGACGATGGTCATGTGTCCGAGTTCGCCGGCGAGGCCCAATCGGCCACGCAGCAGCCGGTTGTCGGCGACGATCCCGGCGCCGATGCCTGTGCTCACGGTGATGTACACGAAGTTTTGCAAGCCTGCGCCAGCTCCGAAGCGCCACTCGCCTAAGGCAGCCGCGGTACCATCGTTTTCAAGCCAGACAGGAAGGTTGAGAGACTGCTCCAGACGCTCTCGAAGGTGGATGTTCTCAAAGCCGGCAATCGTTGGCATCGAGATCGCGATACCTTCCTGAGTATTCAAAGGGCCGGGCGCGCAAAGGCCGACACCGAGAACGCGATCGGTTTCGACACCACTCATCATGGCGCGCGCTGCGTCGCTCAACTGATGTAGGACAACCTCGGGGCCCTCGGTCGCCGCAGTTGGGACAGCGATGCGGTTCAGGATTTGACCGCGACGATCCACCAGCGCAGCGCGTACTTGTGTGCCGCCTAAATCCAAGGCGACTGCGAACCTGTCCATGAGCGAGACCTCCCTGGCTTTTAGAGGCTATGGAGCCAAGCCATGCGGTCGCCGAGATTGGATGCACCGAATGCAAGGGATCCCAGGACGACGGTTTCCGCGCCCGCCTGCCGCAGCAGCGGTACTGTGTGCTCCCGAATGCCACCATCCGCCGCCAGGACCACACGACGGGGAAGACCTGCTGCTTCGACCAGGCCCTTCGCTTCTTGAAGCCTGGCACATGCGCGCTCATCGAGACCCTTGCCTTTGACGCCAATCGCGGTTCCCAGGAGTGTGACGAAGCGCATGCGTGGGAGATACGGTGCAATCATCTCCACCGGCGATTCGACTTTCAAGACCATGCCCGCGGCCACGCCGAGATGATCTAAAAGGTCGAGAGCCTCCCGCGGTGCGGCGTTTTCAGCGTGGATGCTGATCAGCGAGGCTCCGGCCTCGGCAAATTGCTCGATCTGAGACAGAAGAATCGAGTCCGCCGTCATGAGATGGACGTGAATCGGAAGCTTCGACGTTTTTTTCAGAGCGGCCACCAGGTCGGGACAGAAAAGCAGAGTCGGCGCAAAATGTCCGTCCGCGACGTCCACATGCAGCACATCGGCATGGTCGGCGATTCGGCGCATGTCGGCGGAAAGGTTGACGAGATCCGCAGACCAAACGGAGAACTCGCCGATGAGACGATCCGTCGGAAGCGCATCGATCCAGTGTGGCGAGCATGTCGTTGTCTCAAGCATTTCAGATACTCCTCAGAAAGTGAGCTATGGCGTCGTGGAAGTCGGAGACATAAAGATCTCGGCTTATGACCTTTGACGTGATGGTTTTCAATGTCGCCGACGGGATGAGATCCGTGAGTGCCTGGGCGTAGGAGATGGGGTGGATGAAGTCCTGTTCGTGACCGATGACGAGGGTGGGTGCTGTCAATGCGCGAACTTCAGAGTCGTCGACTCCTGGCCCGTCGGCGGAAATTTGCTTGAGCAGCGCAGCGGTCACTTCGCAGGGCTGTCTTTGAAAAAATCCTTCGAGCGATTTCAAGTTATCGGGTGCGACCTGAGACAGGTGCCGGGCAACGTCACCCCGCATGAAAATCTGGTGAGCTTCCTCGGGCGGGTAGAGAGTCAACATTGCGCCCACCAACGCGTTGGGTTCCATGTTGGGCGGCGCCGAGGTCGTGACCCACGCTGGCCTGGCAAGGATCAGACCTTGGACGAGATCGGGTCTCTTGACTGCAAGCCGCAGAGAGATTGCGGCGCCCATGGAAATTCCACCGACAATGACGGGGCCGACGTCCAGGCTCTCGATGAGAGAGACGACATCATCCGTAAAGGTTGCGATGGAAAAATCTTTTGGGTCGCCAGCTTCCGATCGCCCATGCCCCCGACATTCGAGGGTGATGCGGCGAAAGGTGGGATCACTTGGGAAGGCCTCGCGTGTTTGATTCGAGTCGCCGCAAAGGCCGTGCTGGAAAACGACAGGCGTGCCGGAACCTCCTGCATCATCGACGCGAAGGATCAGACCCTGCCGAACTAGCCTTGTTACTGCTGCAGACATGCGGTTTCCACCTTGAAGCCGGCTTGTGCCATTTGGGCGGTGAGAAAGGCCGCGACCCAGCCCGCATCTTTCGCGGACAGGCCGTGGGTTACCATCGGGCCGTCGAAATGAGCGCTTTTCAGGCAGGCGAGATAATGAGGATAATCCAGGACTCCGCACCCGGCAGCGGTAAAGCCGCCCGATGGTGTGCGGTCTTTGGCATGGCCCATCACGATACGGTCGGCCAGCAGGTCGATTGCTTCCGCAACAAGACGCCTTTGCTCTTCCGGCGAGGCTGTTTCGAAGAGGTTCGCGGGATCGAGAACGATCTTGAGACGAGGGCTCTTGATCTCATCGAGCAACTGCCGTGCAGTGCGCGCGGAATGGATGACATTGGACAGTTCTAGTTCGATGCCAAGGAAGATGTCATGCTTGTCTGCGATTCCGATGGCGACCTCCATCGATGCGAGCAGGTCTTTCCAGGCCGCGACGCTTCTATTCTCAGGATGGTCGCGCCACTGATCGTCCGGGTCGCGCGTCCCGGTGCAAAGTGTGATGAGATTGGTCTTCATCCCGGCGGCTGCACGGGCAAGATTCGCCAATCGCTCGTGGCCGTTGGCGCGGATAGAGGCATCCGGATGGATCATGTTGTACGTACCGGAGAGCGCGGCGATGGTGATCTGATTCTTTGTCGCTGCGACCGCGATGTCTTGTACAACTTTGGTTGGGATGTTGTCCGGCATGGAAGGCAAGCCTGAACATGCCATGTTGTACTGCACCGCGGTGTATCCTGCTACAGCAGCGGGCGGCAGCACCATGTACGGACTGTTTCCCTCGAATGTCTTCGCAAAAACTCCCAACCGCATTACACGCCTCCCGAAACATCGGCGAGTGCGACACGACGTCCCGACTCGACCGAGCGGGCAATGGCCACCATACCGCGCACGGAGGCAATTCCGTCATCGATGGTGGCTCCAGTTTGCGGCGCACCATGGAGGATGACGTCCGCAAAGCCCTCCAGCTGCCGGCGGTAGAAGTGCCCGTCCGCGCCCAGCACGCGGTGGGTCGAGCCATCGGACTCATGAAAAATATCTACCTCGCTGGATTTGTAATACCAGGGATTGAAGGTTTTTCCGAGGACGCTTCCATTCTTGCCGTAGATCTGAAAGCCTTCGTGCCAATCCATGCGAACGGCGACGGTAAGGTCGAGATGGCCGAGGGCGCCGCTTGCGAACTCCACATCGACAAACCAGCACCATATCCCAGAACGCTCCGATAGACGAGCCTGCACCGCAGTGATATCGCCGGCAAAATAACGCGCAGTATCGATGAGGTGGCATCCGTGCGCGAGCATATAGTACTTTCGCAAGTCTGCTTTCGGGTTAGTGGTCGGCTTTTTCGCGTTTGCGCTCGTGATTACCAACGGCTGTACCGCATCCGTCATCGCGTAACGATGGGTACTGTCGCAGTACCAGGCCTTGATGGCGACCAGATCACCCATCTCATTCTCGATGAACGCTTTTGCCGACTGAAGCCCTGCGTCGAAGCGTTTCATGTGTCCGACCTGCAGCACCTTCCCTGAGCGAACAACGGCTTCTTTGAGCGTCTCTGTCTCTTCGATGGTCACTCCGATCGGCTTTTCGCAGAGCACGTGTTTTCCAGCCGCCAGAGCGCGCAAGGATGCAGGTACGTGAAACGCGTCCGAGGTCGCGATGATCACGGCATCAATCCTAGGGTCCGCCAGCATCTTGTCGTAATCGGAATAGGTCGTTTCGACGCCGTGAATGATGGCCATGCGCTCGCGAAGATCGTCAGCCACATCGCAAATGGCGGTCAAATCGGCGTTCCGCGCCTTGGTGCAGCTCTCAAAGTGAGCCGCCTGGGCAATCTGTCCTGCTCCCAGGACGCCGATGCCCAAACGCTTGCTATCTTTTTGCGGCATGCATTGTCTCCTCGTGTTCCTATCGAATATTTCACGGGAGGGGGGCGATGGGCCAGCGACCGGAGCGGCATGCCTGTGCATCACCCCGTTTTCGCAACGGGTACGGCACTCATTATTGACGTGTCCCGGGCTAGGAATCGCGCGTCATCCAGAACGACTCAAAGTTCCAACGCGACTGACAGGCGCTTGGTTGACGATCGTGCTTTCGCAGTCGCCGAAGTCGACCGCCTGGAGGCTGCGGTGATGGACTCCGAGCGGAAATTCCAGCGTGCTGCGATCGCGAAGATCGCTCACTTTGTGATAAGCGCTATTTGCCGAAGCGACCGCCCAGGCTCTTGCCCAGCTTTTGCGCAGGCGCGGTAGCGTTCCCGGTAGTGCCCTTCGTCATGCCGCCAAGCATTCCTCCCAGTCCGGAGACCACGCCGCCGACTGCGCCGCCCACATCGGGGATGATTCTCGGCTGGCTGGCCGTGCCTACGACGGCGAAAGGCAGCTTTGCCATGGACACGGTTTTGCCGAGCGTACCGCCCAACACCCCGCCGCCGGAACTGAGCTGCGCCACTAGGTGAAAGTTGAGTGCGTTGCTGGAACTGAGCGTGCCGCTGCCGGTTACCTGGCCGATGCCAGTTACCACGAGGACGATATTCGAGGCCTGAATTCCTGCCGGACTGTAATTGATGTTGCTCGTGAGCCGCTGAATCTGCGTGTCGCCGCTGGGGGCGTGGCCGCCGGTGAGTTTGGAGACGGCGGAGAGCTTGGAGCCCAGGTCAAACCCGGCGAGGCGCGTGTTATAGGCTCCTATGTTGCCAGTGGCAACCAGGGCCGAGCTGGGACCCTGCGCGTGGACATTGATGCTCATCGTTCCGCTGTGGAGCGATGAACCCGACGGCAGGATGACGCCGAAGGCGGGAAGCGCGGCAACCAGATCATCGATGGGCATGCCTTGGCCGGCAGCGGTCATGTCGATCGAGGTCACTTCAGCTTTGCTGGCGAAGGTACCGTTGACATTGGCTTGAGCGTGGCCCACATGCAGCAGGCCGCTGTTTAACGTGCCGGAGCTCTGGGGAAGGCTGTAGTCGAGGTCGAAGTCCATCGCGATGGGTACGCCGGAGGGTGCGCCGTTGTCGGCCAGCTTGAGCTTATGCAGCGTGGCGACACCTTTGAGATGGGCTTTCGCATTGGCGGCGCTGAGGTGGCTGGTCAGGTCGGCGACGCCGCTGATGCCGCTTGCAGGTTCCACAAAGCCGCTCTTCGCGATGTCGAAGGAATCGACCTTGACATCGGCTTCAACGGGAGTCAGGGTCGCGTCGGTTGAGTTGACAGGGCCGACGTTCCCGTTGAGCTTCATAGTGCCGCCGCCAGGCAGGTCCAGCGAAAGCGTGATCGGGAAGGCGGACGCGAGCGAGAAGTTGGTCGTCTCCATCTGCACATTGTTGTAGACGCTGGGTGCCTTGGCCCCGGCCTCCGCGACGGTCACCTCGCCATGGGTGACGTTGAGCTTGGCGACGGTGAGATTGTCGGTCGGTTGCGCCTTGGGCTGGCTGGGCGCGGAGTTTCCGGTGCTGGCTAACGTGGAATAGTTCCACTGATTGGCCGAGTTCGAGATGAGGTGAACGATCGGCCGGTCAATGGCGATGCCGGTGATCTCGAGCTGTTTCGAGGTGATGAGCGGCCATATCTTTACGCCGATCTTGAGCGAGGAGGCGGTGAGGAATGGCGACTGGCTGAAGCGGGGATCGTCAGCGACAGAGAGATTGTCGGCGGTGAGCGAGCCCGAGAAGATGGAGAAGGACAGTTTGCCGATCTGCACCTTGCGCCCTAGAGCCTGCGAGGCCATGCCTTCGATCTTGGGACGGAACGTGTTGGCATTCACGAACAGCGGTAGCACGAGCAGGATGAGGATGAGTACGCCCAGTGCTACGCCAGCAATTGTCAGGATGCGTTTCATGGCGGAAGCCTCCCGAGGTGATTCTAAGACGCAAATAAGAGTCTTGGAGTTACGCTGTGGAAAACTTTTCTACAGAAACAGCGCGGCGCCGGATTGGGTGCAACCACTATGGGACGGTTTCCTAACGGCAGAGCCATCCGCCATCGACCACCAGAATATGGCCGTGGACGTAGTTGCTGGCCGCCGAAGCGAGGAATACGGCTGCGCCGGCAAGGTCCGACGGCAAACCCCATCTTCCCGCTGGAATTCTGGCAAGAATGGTTTTCGAGCGCTCAGCATCCGCCCGCAAAGGCGCGGTATTGTCGGTGGCCATATAGCCGGGAGCGATGGCGTTGACGTTGACGCCTCTGCTTGCCCATTCATTGGCAAGCGCCTTGGTCAATTGGCCTACCGCGCCCTTCGCCGCGGCATAGCTGGGGACAAGAATGCCGCCCTGAAACGTAAGCATGGAGGCGATGTTGATGATCTTGCCAGACCCCTGCGCCAACATTTTTCTGCCTGCGTATTGGCTTAGGCGGAAGACGCTGTTGAGATTGGTTTCAATCACGGTCGTCCAGAATTCCGGCGAATGTTCCGCGGCGGGAGCGCGACGGATGGTGCCGGCGTTGTTCACCAGAATATCGATGGACCCAAAGGCGCTCACAGTTTCATCGATGAGCATGGCACAGACCTCCGGATCGCATACATCGCCCGTCATCGATATGGATCGGACGCCTGTTTGCTGGACTTCTTCCACGGTGGATTGGAGCACCTCGTCGAAGCCGTGCAGGGTCACGTTGGCCCCGGCCTGGGCAAATGCGATAGCCATGCCGGCGCCCAGCCCTTGCGACGATCCTGTAACCAGCGCGTTCTTGCCTTGCAGGCTAAAAAGATCAAGGATTGCCATCGGCGTACTCCCTCGTACTCCCTAATTATGACTAACGAAAAATCTGTGGTACGCCCCCCGACCAACGGCCGCTCCAAAAGGGAATCCTTGAGGAAATCTTACTCAGGTTGCTGCGGAGTGGTTGCTGGAACCTGGGTGTAGCGAATCACCTCGACGCGAGATACCGCCATCAGTCCTTCCTGGACCATCTTGTCGAGATGAGGAATGAGCCTGCCGATTTGCTCCTCTGTATCGATGATGCTGCACATGATGGGCGCATCCTTAGAAAATGTCCAATGATTCGCGTGACGAATCCGGGTGCTGGTTCCATAGCCTTCGATACCGCGGTACACCGTGGCGCCGGCAACGCCCAGCTCTTTACACTTGGCGAGAATCGCTTCATGCAACGGCTTGCCTTGACACTTATCGTCCTCCCCAAAATGGATGCGCAACATGCGCGCTTCAAATTGCGTTTTCATCGTCGATCTCCGTTGCTACCGCGCTTCAGGATCGTGCCGGTTCCTCCGCATCCAATTCGCGATACGAATACTTGATGATATCCACGTCCGACAGTACCACCAAACCTTCCAGCACCATTTGTTCGACGAGCGGAAGGAACGCTTGCAGCTTTTCTTCCGTATCGATCACGGTAAGCATGATGGATTGATCGCGCGACAGCTGTAGCGGCTTGTCGCTGCTGGCACGCCGATGGCCGCGATAACCCTGGATGCGCCGCGATATACGGTGACTCCGGCGAAGTCGTTGGCGCGCATCGGCTCCACCAGGGCCTGATGCAGCGGCTTATTCTTCCACTTATCTTCGCCGTCGACGCGGATGCGCATCAGTTTGGCTTTGCCCTCGGATCCCTCGCTCACATAAATGGTGACTTTGACGGCCTTGCCCGCATGCGACATATGCCCTCCGTTACGAGATAATTTCTGCAATCAGTGAGCCACACCATATCGCGGCGAGCCCGAGGAAGATGCTGACGACAACTTAGGTGGACGCCTCAAAAAAACGCGCCTGTTCGCGCATAGCTCTCCGAATCATGCGTAGCAGTGCATGGGCAATTCCCGCAGCCGCGCGTTTTACAGTGGATCGGGTCGGGGCATAGCTCCGCGACAGGATTCCCTGTCAGGAGTCATCATATGTCCGGCCTATTGGTAGGGACAGCGGTTCGAGGTGAACTCCTTCACCTGAATGTCTGTTGAATCCTCCTTCTATTGCATTGCCCAGTCTTTGTCAACGATGGTTGGCGATTGGATCGGGTCGGCTCGAGTAGGGCTCGGAGTACCCGGCATCGAATCAATCTGGTAACCAGAACCAACTGGCTGACAAGTGGATAGGAAGGTCGCTACAATACAAAGTCGCCATACGATTGCCTCGTATGACAGAGCCAATCGAAGCAGCCCGATCCAAAGAGGGTCCAACATGGCAGTCACCCGCACCGTTTCCGCCGCAACAACGATTGTCGATACGCATAGAATATCGTCTGAGCGAATGATCCAGATGTACCGGCTCATGTATCTTTCCCGCCGCATCGACGACCGGGAGATCATGCTCAAGCGGCAGCAGAAGATATTTTTCCAAATCTCGGGCGCTGGACATGAAGCATTGATGGTGGCTGCCGGGATGGCGCTTCAGCCCGGCTATGATTGGTTCTATCCGTACTATCGCGACCGGGCGCTGTGTCTGACGCTGGGCATGACGGCGGAGGACATGCTGTTGCAGGGCGTGGGTGCTGCGTCCGATCCCAGCAGCGGCGGGCGACAGATGCCTTCACACTGGGCCAGCCAGAGCCTGCATATCGTTACGCAATCCTCTGCGACGGGATCGCAATGTCTGCAGGCGGTCGGCTGCGCCGAAGCGGGACGTTATTTCAGTCGCCATCCGAAAGCCGCCAGGAAGCCGGACAGTACGGGCGGCGATGTGGATTATCGCGCCTTCAAGAATGTCTGCTTTCACGCGGATGAAGTGGTGTATGTTTCGCTGGGTGACGGTGCCACCAGCGAGGGCGAATTCTGGGAGGCGATGAATTCCGCGTCGAACCTGAAGCTGCCGGTGCTGTTTGTCATCGAAGACAATGGCTATGCGATTTCGGTGCCGGTCGAGGTGAATACGCCGGGCGGCAACATCTCAAAACTCGTTGCTAACTTCCCAAACTTTTTCTTTGCCGAGGTAGATGGCACCGAGCCGATCGAGTGCTACAACATTCTGCGGCAGGCGGTGGCGTATTGCCGCTCCGGAAAGGGGCCTGCGTTCGTGCATGGCCATGTCGTCCGTCCCTATGCTCATTCTTTTTCCGACGATGAGCGTCTTTACCGATCGGAGGCAGAGCGCGAGGCCGACGCCCTGCGCGATCCATTGCCCAAAATGCAGATGCGGTTGCTGCGGGAGGGTCTTCTGGATGAGGCGGGCATCACGCGGCTGGAGCAGGGGGTAGACGAGGAGATTCGGGTTGCAACGGAAGCAGCTCTGCGCGCGGCGCCCCCTTCGACGGATACGATTCATCTTCATATTTATTCCGAGGACCTCGATCCCACGTCACTGTCTCTACTCAAGGAGCCGCAGCCGGCCGTCGAGGATTCCGCATCCCCGGTTCGCGAGCGTACGATGGCGGATCTGATGAACGCGTGTCTGCACGATGAAATGCGCCGCGATGAACGCGTCGTGGTGTTTGGGGAAGACGTTGCCGACTGCAGCCGCGACACCATTCTGGAAGGCGGGCTGGTGAAGGGCAAGGGCGGTGTCTTCAAGCTGACAGCCGGTCTGCAGACCGCCTTCGGTTCCGACCGCGTCTTCAATTCGCCGCTGGCCGAGGCCAATATAGTTGGACGTGCGATTGGCATGGCCACGCGCGGCTTGAAGCCAGTGGCCGAAATTCAATTCTTTGATTACATCTGGCCGGCCATGCACCAGTTGCGGAACGAGCTACCACTGATTCGTTGGCGCTCCAATGGGATCTTCTCCTGTCCTCTAGTGATTCGCGTGCCCACGGGCGGCTATCTGACCGGCGGCGCCATCTATCACTCGCAGTCCGGCGAAAGCATCTTCACGCACACGCCTGGCGTGCGGGTCGTCTACCCGTCGAATGCGCTCGACGCCAACGGCCTGCTGCGCACTGCCATCCGTTGCGACGACCCGGTGCTCTTTTTGGAACATAAGAGGCTCTATCGCGAGACGTTCGGGCGGGCCGCATATCCAGGCCCCGACTACACGATTCCGTTTGGCAAGGCAAGTATCCTTCGCCTGGGAAAGCATCTGACTGTGATCACATTTGGCGCGGTAGTGCCGCGCGCCTTGCAGGCAGCGCAGCGCGCCGAACGCGAGAACGGCGTGGATGTCGAGGTGATCGATTTGCGCACGCTGAATCCCTACGACTGGGACGCGATTGCAACCTCCGTGCGCAAAACCAGTCGCGCGCTGGTGGCGTATGAAGACATGCGCAGCTGGGGGTACGGGGCCGAGATCGCGGCCCGCATCGGAGAGGAATTGTTCGATGACCTGGATGCTCCCGTGCGCCGCATCGCCGCAAAAGACGTGTTCGTCGCGTATCAGCCGCTGCTGGAAGATGAAATTCTGCCGCAGCCGGAAGACATCCGGAAGGCGATGGTGGAGCTGGCTGCCTTTTAGCGAAGGTCCCATTTTCCGCCACGCTCTACTTCATTTGCTCAAGTAAAAAAGGCTCCGAAGCGAATCGCGCATGATTCGCGGTTGGAGAGTTTTTTGCAGCACCTTCAGCAGGGAAGCTGCGCCATTACTCTCTGGATCCTTCGCTTCGCTCAGGATGAGAACTATATCATAAATACTAGAAATAAATAACATAACTTTCTATAATGGTCCATACAAAGTATGCACAGCCACGAAGATTCAATGACTTGCAGAGAAAATCTAC
>JAJYSV010000030.1 GCA_021793405.1 Acidobacteriota bacterium | reverse complement strand
CCTGCGCCGTCAGACCAAAGCGTGTAATCGACGTGCGAATAGCGATCACATCACTATCCGCTGGAAGTTCACCAGAAAACACGCGCGCCGGAAAATGAATTACTCATTTATGCGGTCACGGTACTAGCGCCTTCCCATCACGCCGGCTCAGATCGTGCCTAACAAAATGCGGATAGACATCCGCATACGGATAGGTGTGGGTAATATGAAACCCGACCCACGTGTGCGTCTGCACGTATAGCGAGCCATCGAGCGGGATGTCCTGCACCGTTACGACAGCACCGCCTTCACCGTCATCCACGGAATCGATCCGGCAATCCGGGTACGCTTCGGAAATCTCTTTAATTGCTTCCTGCACTTCCGGCGTCATGGCCAACAGACCTCACGAATTGTCGTCATCCGCGATCGCGTGGAACCGGCTCTCGTGCGTAAGGTGCACGTCTTCGCCGTCGGCGATCAGCTGGTTTGGTTGGTGATGGCGAAGCAGGTAAAGGAGAAAATCGAGCTCGATTTTGACCCCTTGGGCTTTTGCCGCCTCCTTGATCTGGAGCCCGGTATGCGTGTGGCCCTCCATCCGAACGTGCTTTTCATTGACGTGGAATTCCACGGTCTCGGGGCTTGGCTGATGGTGCGGATGATGATGGCCGTGCAGTTCGGGTGAAGATGACTGAGTTTGTTCCATTTTCGCCTCCTCGATTGCGACTGAGGTCAGCGGTTGCTAAACTCGAATCGCAGGATCATAATTGCACAAGTGACGCGCAATTGCAATATCGCAATTTCTGGAGGAGAATGGATGACAGAAAATTTCGACACCGAGGCATTCCGGGCGGCACTCGATAGCCAACGATTGGCAATGGGAATGACCTGGAAGGAAGTTGCTGCAGAAGCAGGAGTTAGCGCCTCCACGTTAACCCGCATGTCGCAAGGAAAAGGGCCGGATATTGACGGATTAGGAGCGTTGTTGAGGTGGTCCGGCTTGAGGGCAGAGATGTTTATTCCAGCAAAGGGCTCTAAGAAGAAGGAAGCAGAACCGATCGCCCAGATCACTGCCGTTCTGAGAGCCGACAAGAGCCTGAACCGGAAAAGCGCTGAGGCAATCGAAGAGATATTAAAAGCAGCCTATAAGCGATTTAGGGGACCGGAAAAATGAGCCTCAGGCGAGGTTTCAAGGCAAGCGCCAACAGGTTAGCGATACGACTGCGGCGCGGGCAGGATCGCCCACCTTATGCGCCGATCGATCTGGAGATTATTGCGCAGCGGCTTGAAATTGAGATCGTGCCATTGTCGGCTTTTGCTAAGGAGAATCCACAAGCCGTTCGGCAGCTTTCGATCACGGATTCGGAGGCTTTTTCTGCGACCACAATCCGGTTCGACACCAGCAAGCGCATCATCGTCCATAACGATTCCCACCATCCGTACAGGCAACGCAGCAACTTGTCGCACGAAATCTCGCATGTCCTGCTTGGCCATCCCTTTACATACCCGATCGACAACTCGGGCTGCCGAAATCGTGACCGCGAACTCGAAGAGGAAGCGAGTTGGCTTGGCGCTACGATCCTCATCTCCGACGAATCCGCCCTTCATATCCTGCGGCAAGGATTCGATGACGAGACCGCATGTTCGCATTATGAAGTCAGCTTGCCTTTGCTTCGCATGCGTATTAACGGCAGCGGCGCGCGTATCCGGCATCGACGCTCCGTTTATTGACATCTCACCATGAGATCGTTCCCGAGACGAGCCCCAACGGATAATTCATTTCGTCGAAAGCGAGGCGGTAATCCGACAAATGATCGTGCAGCGCGATCTCCTTCACATGCTGCCTAAAGCGTTTGAAACGCTCGAATGCTCGATGGTTGAAACGACATGACGGTCCTATATCAATAATCGGCAAAGGCAAAAAGAGGAATTCACCCCCGTTCCGTGCCGCTTTTCTCTTCCTACCGTCCCTTGTCGGCATTCCCTGCCTATGGGTCTATTCCCGTGGCGCGGTGTTCGTAAGGTTAGAGTCTGTGTTAAGTAGTGTTACGGCTGGCGACGACTCCGGCTAACCCCTGCCCCGCCTTGTGGATTTTTGACCCTCGGTACCTGAAACCACGAATTCCGGCACCATGAAAGCATGGAAGGTTGATGCACGTGTCGGCAATGTCAGAAACAATGAACCGAGATTGTGTGAACCTCTAACATGATCGATACCGTGCAGAGACTCAAGCTGTTCTCAAAAGCGCTTTGACGATGGAAAGAGGCCGACTTGAAGCGGAAATCCGAGTTCGTGATTACCGAAGAGTTATCAATCCAGTGACGACGCGTGATTTTCTATTTCAATAAGGGGTAGGATTAGGGGTTCCCTTCGAACCGTTCGCCGGGCGAGCCGAGCTCCGACGCCACCAACTCCCCTAACGTGCGTTCTCTGCGCGCCAACATGCCCGCACATCATGTAAGGCTCAAGAGTCCGATGGACACAGATCCAGCTGCGGTCAAAATGCGTCTCTCCAAAACCCAGATGTCGGTCATCTGGCCCGGCCTCAACTTTCTCGTTCTCGCCCTTCTGAGCAGGGAAAAGTTTGGAACCTGTGAGTTCGCGTATTCATTCAGAGTGTGTCCACTGCCGCGTGGGTTCGACGACGGTACTTATCGCCCCGCGATGACGGATCGCATTCGTGCGCTTTGGATCCGCATGAAGCACATAGCAACGACCGGCGGCCGCGTCGAGATGAGTGCCATCGAGGTTCGCGCTGCCATCTACGCCGCCCGCGTCAATCTGCAGCTCTTACGCAGGAATGTTCACGACGCCCGGCGCAAGGACGCGAAAACAAAGAAAACTCTCGGTCTCGACCGGACAGCGATCAAGAAAAGGAAGCAACAAACCGGGCCAGTAATCAAATCGCTCGAGCGGAACATGAAGCGCGCGACCCGCAGTTCTTTGAAATTTACGCCACGCTCTGAATTTGCAGAGATGTCAAAAGAATGGCAGTCGCACCTTCGATGGATGAAATTCCATCTGGCCTATTTCAAGGTGGTAGAGGGGTGAAAGGTCGCGGGATCGTGCATCGGATGGTCATTGACCAATTGACTGCAATCGCCGAAACAGCGATCCGCTATGAAGGGTTTTAAATTCCTGATCCGCGGGAACTCCGGCACGTAATTCGGCTGTTTGTCCGATACTCCCGCCTTGGCAGGATATGGAAATTTCACTTCCGCTACATGCTTCAGAATGGCCAACGGCGCGAAGCTCAGGAGTTTCTCTTCGAGTTCGTCCAGAAACGAATCAAGCTAAAGGAGAATAAGAAAAAATGAGCAAGGCTACAGTCCGTAAGAGGAAAACGGCGCACCGGAAAATCGCGGGCTCACCGGAAGTGAGGCCGCTCATTCTCAAGCTGCGCGAGGATTGGGAACACTTGGATGACATCCAGCGTGGTGACTTTATTCGAGATCTCTTCAACCACGGCTGCTCGATCCGAGGCCTTGTATCTGATCTGGGCGTACCCGAGACCACACTTCGCAGATATATGACATTGCCCTCACTGCCCAGCGCGGATCGAAACTCCTTGAAGGAGGGGGAATCGGTGAAAAAGTCATTGGCAAGAAAGGCGGTCAGGGATGCTAAAACATCGGGGCAGGAGAGGCTGATTGAAGAGAAAAAATCCGGCGCTCCGAGCGACAAGGCCGCCGACACCATCTTGGACTTTTGCAAAAATGCCTTGCCTGATGAGCCAATTCGCGATTTTGATCTTCCGATCGTTCTGGAGGACGTGAGGAGATTCACGCGGGGAGAGTTGGGTCCGCCTCCAGCCTCTATCCAACTGCCTAAGAAGATCAACTTGCCGGAACTGTACCGAATCACACGCCCGTCGAAGTCCACCGACGAGGAGTGGTTTGGTCACCGGGTCATATGGCTTGCGAAAATTATGATGGCAATAGCCCCCGAATTTGAAATTCGAGAGACCGCTATGAACAAGGCTGAGAAGCGCGCCGGGGAACTCGCAGTTAACCCAACTCGGAAAGAGGAAGAGGAAATCTGGATCCAGCGGCGGCTGACTCTCGAACATGGTGTTTTACCAATGAAAGAAAGCTGAGTCTCGTTCTCGCCAATGTCCCTGGCTAGGCATTGACCTTTTACGGCTGTTCCTACGGCTGTTCCATGGGGCTGTCAAGGCCTTTTGAGACAAGCCGAGCGCCCACAGCAAGGGCTCGGCTTGTTCAAATCAAAATGCGCCGTCAGCGAAATCATATGTGCCGCGTCATCACTGCCTTCGTCGCAAGGCTTGCGCTATTCCCTAAATCATCGCTGAACCAACACACAAGTCCACCAGGGTGAACTCCTTGGTGGACTTGTGTGTTTCTCGGAACCCCCGAAAAGCCCTGAAATCGCTTTGTAAGGTGGTTCCCATTTTGTAAGGTAAAAGAGACAAACTGACCTTACAAAGCCATATTGCGTTGATTGCGTTGATTGTGTTGACGCCATCCAAGTCTTTCAGAATCTTACATTTACGAGACGCGTCAACAACTTATCAGAAAGTCTGGTGCCGAAGAAGGGACTCGAACCCCCACACCCTTGCGAGTACATGGACCTGAACCATGCGCGTCTGCCAATTCCGCCACTTCGGCCTGGATACCAGGGGCTAGCTGGCCACCGCGAAAGCGGCGGCAGTTCTTACTCTTACAAAGACAGCAGATGCTGTCAACATTTGGGGCCGAGTAGCCTAGCGTGGGTCCAGGGCGGCACTCTATATGTCGCTATACTGGGGACGGTGGCATATATGCAGCGATCAAACCGATGCGTGCGGGCAAAAGTTGGCCAAACAAAAGATTTAGAAACCAGGAGAATTACCAAGTGGATATGGGTCACGAGCCGGATAGTGCTATGAATATTAGATTCGACGGAAAGGTGGCGGTCGTCACCGGAGGCGCGATAGGAATTGGTGCGGCTACAGCGAGAAAATTTTGTAAGCTTGGCGCTTCCGTTGCCATTCTAGATCGTGACGCAGAAGCCGCGCTGGCTACGGTTCATGCACTTGTAAATGAGGGCCACACGGCAAGTTTCCAAATGTGCGATGTTGCGGCGGAATCGGACGTGCGCCGTGCATTCGATGAGGTTATGCAACGTTATGGGGCTCTCAATGTACTGGTAAGCAATGCCGGGATTCAGCGTTACGGCGATGTGGTTGGCACGAGTCCTGAGATTTGGGACGAGACTTTCAATGTTCATGTGAAAGGCTGCATTCACGCAACTAAATTCGCCATCCAGGTTCCAGGCTGATGCTTTCAACGTGTTGAACCGTGTGCAGTTCGGAGGAATCGGAACAAATATCACGAGCACTACCTTCGGTACCGTCAGCAGCCAAGCCAATACTCCACGCGTCTTGCAGTTTGAAGCCTACATAAAGTTTTAACAGTAAACCCATGGACACTTCCCGGCGTAAGAGTTCATGGGTTTGATGGACGAATTCGTCAATACACGCGGAAAACAGCTTGGCGAGGCAAGTTGCTGACACAACGCGCACAGTTAGGGCAATAAGAGATTTCAAAGCTGGTAACGATTCGTTTGAGAGGAGTTTGCGCATGCGTATAGTACGAGCGGTCTTCCCCATTATCCTGGCGACGTTTATTGTCACAAGTCTAGGTGCGCAAGAGCGGGAAGGGCTGTCATCTCAAGCCCCCTTTATGCACCGGCTTGATGCAGATAATGTCAAGGGCTCATTGATCGGCATCCAATATGAAAACTTTTTTACCGAGGGCGCTAGCTCCTGGCAAACCGCAGAGGCAGTCCCAATCCTTGGCAAATACAGTTCTTACGATGCAAGCATATTGAAAAAGCACTTCGATTGGTTTCACCAATTGGGGATTAATTGGTTGTTGATTGATTGGAGCAACATGCTTTGGTCCACGCCGGCTTGGGAGAAGCACTGGAGTGACCCACGAGTTGGAGCGAAGTGTGGCGCTCATGTTCCAGACTTCGTTAGAGCTCGAAAAAGAGGGAAAATATACGCCTAAGATGGTCTTCATGCTGGGTCTGCTAAATGGACCCCCAACTCCGCATAAAGTCCAAAGGTTGAATGAAATTATCAATTGGTTGGATATCAATTATCGCGATAATCCGAAATACCAAGATCTTTGGCTATATTACGATGGCAAACCTTTGCTAACCATTCTCTACAACGCGGCAGATCCTTGCAAACAACTTACAACAGATTTAGCTGAGGCGCCGCTGAATGCCTCGGGATGGACTGTTCGCTGGATGGCGACGCAACTGCAGGTAGAACATGCGGAGAGATGCGGGATGTGGTCCTGGATGGACGGAGATATTCAACAGAAAGTTACTATTAGAGACGGAAAAGCTGAAGAAACGGTTGTAACGCCTGCCGCATTTCCGCCGAAAGGCTGGCTCAATCCGAATGCAATTGGCCGGGACCACGGCGCTCCGTATATCGATAGTTGGAAGGTAGCGTTCGCAAACCGCCCAAAGTTCATTCAAATCCATCAGTGGAATGAGTTCATGGGCCAAAAGGAAGGCTCGGCTTCTATCTACGGTGACGAGTATAATCTCGAATTTAGCGACGATTTAGAGCCAACACAGCTGAAAACATGCGCGTATCGGGGATGCGGCGGCTGGGGTTATTACTATATGAACTTGACTCGCGCGATTATTTCACTCTATCGCGGTGAGACGCCAGATATCACCGTGATGGCCCTCTCCGGTCCTTTTGGGGGTACGACTGTAAAGCAGAAGGACCTAAAGCTCCATTGGAGCATTCTGGGCAATAAGCCCAAGAGCTACTCGATCCTGCTTGACGGTCACGCCGTGGCAAAAGATCTGACCGGTACAATGTACACCCTGGATCTTTCAGGTGTGCCGCCGGGTACCCATCGTGTGCGCCTAATAGCAGCGGGCGCTCACACCTATTTCGATCTCGATCCAAATCGGATTGCGATCCGATCGGTGAGACCGTTACAGGTAACATCGGAGGTAGAGTTTAAGACTGTGCCGCGCTAGCGCCGCGACCGTGTAGAAAAGGTACACAAAACCCAGGTCTCAAAGGCGAGACCTGGGGCACCCGCTCTATCGGCACAACGACAAACGGTCAGCAACCTAAGTGTGGTGAGTCATTCAATCGCTAAGCTATTTGACCTTGCCCCCGCAAAACGTACTCCATAACGCTCTGGGATAATGGCGAAAGGGCAGCCAAGATGGAGCGTTTACCCAGGAAGATATACACCTACGAGTTCAAGCTGGAAGCAATCCGGCTTGTGGAGTCCGGGCAGAGCATTGCGGAAGCGGCACGGTCACTAGGCATCGTCGAGCAGACGCTGTGGAACTGGATGCAGGCGCACAAGGGCGGTAAGCTGACGGCCAACGGTCGCGGTTCCAGGTTGACTGCCGAGCAGATCGAGATCCGACAACTGCGAGCCGAAGTTGCGCGTCTGAAGATGGAACGCGACATTTTGGGAAAAGCTATGGCGTACTTCTCGCGGAGCCAGAGATGAAGTACGCCCATATCCATCGCAGTCGTCATCTCTGGCCGGTTCGCTTGCAGTGCGCAGTGCTGGAGGTCAGCTTCACGGGCTATCACCAGCATCACCAGCGTCGCAAACAGATCGCTGGTCGCCGCTACATGACGGATGCGGCCTTACTGGTTCATATTCGTGCCATTCATGCAGAGCTGCGCGGCGCTTATGGGTGGCCGCGAATGTGGCGAGAGCTGCGTCGTCGCGGGGTGCGCGCAGGTAAGGAGCGGGTGCGTCTGCTGATGCAGCAACAGGGCATTCGGGCGCGTGGCAAGCGGAGATTTCTTGTTACGACCACCAACAGCAACCACGAGTTGCCCATTGCGCCGAACCTGCTGGATCGCAACTTCACGGCCAACAAGCCGAACACAGCGTGGACAGGCGATGTGACCTATATCGCCACCGAGGCAGGCTGGCTGTATCTAGCCGTGGTCATCGCCGTCCGTCCGTGTCCAATGCAAAGAAGCCCGGTCCGAAGATAAGAACCATCAGCGAGACAAACAGGAATGTGTAAGGTCTGCTCCATAAAACTTGCCGGGATCACTGAAAACGGATAGCAACGTTTCTTTCGCTGCTTGCCGGGTTGGCACTTGGCGGGCTGATATGGCTCAGGACCGTTGATTCCATTAGGCGATGAAGGAAGTGAGTTTGCATGATGCACAATCGGCACAACACGACATTTTCGACGCGGCAGATTTCTCCAGAATGTTATAGTTCCGCGTTCCGAAGCCGCAGCGAATTTGAGATCACCGATACGGAACTGAAGCTCATTGCGGCGGCGGCACGCTTGGCACGTTCGGCGTGGATGTCGTTAACACGCTTGTTGATGTGGACATGCCGCTACTCCAGCGGGTACATGACTCGATATGTTTGATAGCCGCCAGAAAGGCTGCGCGCACGGAAGCCGTGTTGGGTAAGAATCCGGCATGCATAATAGGAGCGCTGGCCGATCCCGCAACTGACCCATATTTCCCGATCGCGCGGCAGTTCGCTCATTTTCCCCCGCAACTGTCCCAGCGGGATATTGACCGCCCCGTCGACGGAATCCCGGCGGAACTCGAAGGGCTCGCGGACATCCACCAGATACGCATCGGTGGCCTCCAGTTCCTGCCATGGAGCAATTGCCACATCACCTCGCAGCACATTGGCAGCGACCATCCCCGCGAGATTCACCGGGTCCTTGGCGGCGCCGTACTGCGGCGCGTAGCACAGTTCCGATTCTTCCAGGTCGAACACCGTGGCCTTCATCTGAATCGCGGCGGCAATCACATCGATGCGGCGTTCCACGCCCGATTCGCCCACTGCTTGTGCGCCGAGAACACGTCCGTCCGACGCGCGAAAGACCAACTTCAAATGGATGGCATGCGCTCCTGGGTAATAGCTGACGTGCTGATTGGGGTGCAGATAGACACTTTGGTAGTCCCTGATTCCGGCGCTTCGCAACGCCTTCTCCGTTGCACCCGTAAGGGCCACTGTCAGACCCAAAAAGCCGCAGACCGCAGTCGCTAGGACGCCCTCGAATCTCGAATCGCGCCCGCAGATAACATCCGCGGCCACACGCCCCTGGCGATTCGCCGGCCCTGCCAGAGGAACCAGTTCCCACTGCCCGGTGAGAAGGTTCTTCACTTCGACGGCGTCCCCGATGGCCCAGATGCGAGGATCGCATGTGCGCATTTGGCTATCGACACGAATGCCGCCGCGCGCGCCGATTTCCAAACCGGCATCGCGCGCAAGCTTGGTTTCCGGGCGCACCCCGATGGCGAGAACCACGAGGTCCGCATCAAACGCCGCTCCTGACTTCGTACGCACAACTAGTCCGCCATCGCTTGACTGTTCAAAGCCCGCGACTCCATCGCCCATGCAGAGGCGGACCCCATGGGCGATCAGGTGCTCGCGTGCATACTCCGCCATTTCCGGGTCAAGCGGCGGCATCAGTTGGCTGGCCAATTCGATAATCGTCACGGCGATCCCGCGGTGCGCCAGATTCTCTGCCATCTCCAAGCCGATGAAGCCCCCGCCTACAATCACGGCTTTGCGCGGGTTTTTCGATTCGATCCAGTCCCGGATTTGCCGGCTGTCGGGGATAGTTCGCAAAGTGAAGATTCCCGGCAAGCCGGAGCCCGGCCAGCGTGGAGAGATGGGCGCGGCGCCGGGGGACAACACCAGCGCATCATAGTGCTCGCGATATTCGCGCTCTCTATCCAGATCGTGAACTGTGATGGTACGCGCTGCGCGGTCCATCCCAGTGACTTCGTTGCGCGTGCGAACCTCGATGTTGAACCGTTCCCGAAATAATGTGGGCGTGGCCAGCAGGAGTTTCGACTCCTCATGAATTACGTTGCCGACATAGTAGGGCAAGCCGCAATTGGCAAAGGAGACGTACTGCCCACGATCCAGCAGCACGATCTCCGCGTCTTCATCCAGCCGCCGCAGACGCGCCGCACAAGTTGCGCCGCCCGCGACACCTCCGACGATCACTACCCGTTTCTTTGTCATGTCTCTCCGCAAAAGTTGTCAATATCGAGTGGGGTTAGCGATCGCAGGCGCTCTCGCCGATCACTCGCGCTTAGTCCAGATCCTGGCGGACAAGAACCGCGGCGAATTTCGCGAGCGCGGCGGTGAGGACCTCGATCGCAACCCTGAAAGAACGAGTGTGCATGAGCGCCCATGTTGCCCGCTATGACTTGGATCACGCCACATGTCTGGAGACACGCAGGCAACAGACTTGGCGAACACTCGGGTACCGGCATTTCCGACGATGCAGCACCCATTATTGTTGCCGAGGCAACGTCAAAGAGAACGAATTTCTTGCAGCGGCCACCATACCGCACAACGCAATTCCCGTCGATGGGAACTCGCATCTGCGTGCAGTTATTCTGTCAAGCTCCGCCGTGCCCGCGAGTCTGTGGCTGCCCGCAACACGCCCGGCGCCCATTCCGGAGTGGCCAGCGCATGCAGATGGGTGTAGGCCGCCCACACGTTATTGATGATTACGCCATCCCTGCCCGGAAAACTGCCTGTGCCTCGCCGCACGGCGCATGCCGTACTGGGCGCTTCTTCGCCAGCCAAAATCCGCGAATAGTGAAACTCATGGCCACGCAATTCAGTGCCCAGAGGGAAAAAAGGGTTGATCTGGTCCACGGTGAGAGTGGTATATCCGTGTCCTTGTGGCGAGGCACATACCTCCACATCAAACGGCAGGACCCCAGACATGGTATGGCGCTGCGAGTTCCAGTGAATGGCCCGCGCCAGCAACATCAGGCCGCCGCACTCCGCATAGATGGCCAGTCCTTTTTCCGCCGCATCGCGCAATGAAGCCAGGAACGGCGCGTTGGAGGAGATCGCCACGCCCTGGACCTCAGGAAAACCGCCGCCAATGCAAAGCGCGTCCAGGTCTGGAGGCAGATGCCTTTCGGAGAGCGAACAAATGGTCACGATGGTCGCGCCGGAGCGCTCGATGGCTTCTATATTCTCCGGGTAGTAAAAAGTAAACGCGCGGTCCCGAATCAGGCCAATCTTAAGCCCTTGTCCCGTCGGCAAGTCCTCCGGCGCTGCCGGTGGCGATTTCAAAGGCAGGACATCTCGGGCGATCTCCATAATTTTTTTCAGGTCGAAGCGGGATTCCGTTAGGGCAAGTAGATTGCGCTGCAGGGCGTCAATTTCCGGGTGCTCCTCTGGCGTGACCAGGCCTAGATGTCGTCCGGGCAGGAGCAGTTCCTCGCGGCCGCGCGGGATTACTCCCAGGACGGGAACTCCGCACGTGGAAACGATGGCGTCCCGCAGCACGCTTTCATGGCGGCGGTTGGCCACCTGGTTCAAAATCACCCCGGCAATGCGCACTTGCGAGTCGAGCCGCTGGCAGCCCAGCACCAGTGCCGCCGCCGTGCCGGTCATCTTGGTGGCATTCAGCACCAGCAGCACAGGAGCACCGAGCAGCTTCGCCAGTTCCGCTGTGCTATGCGAGCCCCGGGCATCGAAGCCGTCATACAGCCCGCGGTTGCCCTCGATGAGGTTCAGGCTATCGCTCTCGGCGTGTGTCCAAAATGACCGGATGACAGCGCCCGGCCCCATCATCCAGGTATCCAGATTGCGGGCGGGACGGCCAGAGGCCCAGGTGAGCCAGGCCGCATCGATGTAGTCCGGCCCTTTTTTGAAAGCGGTCACGCGGAGGCCGGCTTTGCTGGCCAGAAGCAGCAGGCTGAGTGAGGTGAGTGTTTTCCCACTATCTCCGCCCAACCCGGCCACAACCACACGCGGAACCAAGCGAGAATCCGCAGTATCCATTGTCCTCACATTGTACTTCGCTTCGCGCAAGCGCCGCGTAGAATGACGCCTTCAGATGTATATTGCAGCAACTCTCAATTCTCTAAAACGAGTAGCGGCCGCTAAGGATCAGCGCATGGTTATAGCAGTGATAGTGGGATGTTGCGATCTGCATGCCCGCGCCGAACGTCAGTCCTGTGCGCTTGCGAGGCCGAATGCGGCCAATTTGGAAACCTGGTGTAACAAACTCCTGTGTCGTGCCGTCGTTCGATCTACCCTTGTAGAAGGTCGTATTGGATTCCGCTTCCATCCAGAAAATTCGATAGAGTTTGTACTCGGCCACAGTGTCCCACAGAATGCATCGACCCACGGTATCGACACTATCCACCGGCAACGATCCGCCCAAGGAGGCTTCCAGATTAAACCTTCCCCAGCCCTTGCCTCCTGCCAGGGTGGGCGTAACGGTGGCGCTGTTCTTTCCGTTGTTGTAGGAACCTGTGGGAACGCTGCCCCCGAGAAAGGCTGACACAATATAATTGCCGCTCGTTTCATTCCTGGCCAGGAATCGGTACTTGAGCAGGAAACTGACATCTCCAAAACCATCGTTGGTTTGGGGGGCATTGTATTGCAGGTACGGCGGCAGGTTGAAGGTCAGCGCAAGGTGCCGCGCCGGAACGAACTCCAATCCCTTGCCGTCGTCGAATATCCAGACATTGCCACCCAGGATCTGATGGCGTGCAATGTCCTCTCGAAGCTTTTGTTCCAGGCGAGGGGTGGTCATCACCAGCGGGGATATCCAGTGCGGCTCCTCGTTTTGGATGCGCGTCACATTGTCCAGCCATCGGTTGACAAAGGTGTTCTGCGCACCAGCCAGGCAAGTGACAGCCAAAAGAAGGAGGAGCCTGCGGACACAGCAACAGCGCTTTTCAAGCCGATCCATCCACGGTGCGTGGATCACAGGTCTTCCGTTTTCTCCAACCAAGATCAGGGCCTCTGTTCAAACCATCCGTGGACGAACCTCAGTCTGAAGTCAGGCGTTGCGTGTCCCGTCTTCGGCGATTGCGGCCCCCACCCAGGCAACGTCATGCCTTTTCCACCAGTACGTCAAATTCTTGTTCCAGCCATTGCTCGTTGTGCAGCACGTCAAGTTCTTCCGCTTCTATGTCCGGCTGGCTCGCGTGATGGCGGGTCATGGGAACGGCCCGCACCACTTCCCCGGCAAGCAGGATTTTTGGAGCGGGAAGGTCCGGAGCACTGGGCAACTCCGCGAGAGTCGTTCGGTGGGAGAGGCTCGCATCGGTGCCTACGCCGGAAACCAACAGGCAGGGCGTGGACGGGGCCATCCCGGCGGCCAGCAATCGGTCTCGCAAGGCGGCGTAGTCCGTGCCGGGCATGTACACCGCCACCGTGACATCGGGCGCATCCGCCCCTTTGGGGTTGAGGTCCGGCCAATCGTTTCCGGACTTTCCCTGTCCCCCGTGGCCGGGCAGAAAGACCAGCGAAGAGGCCCCTCTGCGATACGTAAGGGAAATTCCCGCGGCCGCCGCTGCGCAGGAAGCCGTGGTCACTCCAGGCACAATCTCATACGCAATTCCGGCAGCCTGCAGCGCTGCGACCTCTTCCCCCGCGCGGCCAAAGATCAGCGGATCGCCGCCTTTCAGCCGCACGACAATTCGCCCGCGCCGGGCGTGTTCCACCAGCATCGCGTTGATCTGTTCCTGAGTTACCCGCTTGTTGTTACCGCACCGTTTTCCGGCATCGATGACCTGGGCGTGGACGGCCAGTTGCACAACTTCCCGAGAAACCAGGCCATCGTGCAGGACCACCTCCGCCTCACCGAGAATCCGCGCTGCCCGCACCGTCAACAACTCCGGGTCTCCCGGTCCCGCACCTACGAGATAGACCTTGCCAAGCATCGTGCCTTCCTCTGTATCCGCGCTGTCCGCGGTTCCGTCGCGCCATCCGCACCGGAAGCTTTCTGCTCGCTCCCCGAGGAAACCGATCAGTGCCACTCCCATTCCAGGAAGCCGGGTTTGACGTCTACCATGGCGTTGACCACCAGTTCGGCCAGTCCGCCATAAAGAATGCGGTTGGATTCCCATAGACCGAAGTACTGCAGCATGTCGCGGAATTGCCCTTTACAGTTGCTGCAAGGGGCACAAAGGTACTTTGGAGTTTCAGGGGCCATGCAATCGGAGAATGCATTTAGGATCTGCTCCATCTTCTTGCGTCCAGCGACTTGGAAACGCCAATCGGGAAAATTGTGGCCGCCCATGATGGCAAAGCCGCTGCCGCCGCCGCAGCAATAATTGTCTACGCCATGGGGAGTCATCTCACGGAACTGGGGACATAGCTTTCGTACGATTTCGCGCTGAGGTTCCACGACTCCCATCAACCGCACCATGTTGCAGGGGTCGTGCAGCGTGACCGGAAAATCATTCCGGCTGGGGTCGAAGGCCAGTTTGCCGCTCACTACAATCTCCCGAAGCAAGGTCATCGAACTCTCTCGCGGAACATTGGCGTCGCCCAACAAAATGCGGTCTGCAATGACGCTGAGCGCCTTGTGCGCGTGTCCGCATTCACCCAGCACGATTTTCTTGACGCCCAGCTTGCGGGCAATCTCAGCGTGCTTGGCAGCGACTCGCGCAAACTGCACGTCGTCGTACCACAGTCCGTAATTGATCGAGTCGTAGCCGACCGCCTCGGAAGACATCGTCCAACTGATCCCGGCCAGCTTCATGATGGTGGCGAATGCGCCGGGGTTCTCCGGCCACGCCAGGATTTCTCCGGCGTTGTGGATCAGCAGAATGTCCGCACCCTGCACGTCCCAGGGCGTCTTCACCTCAATGCCGGTCTTCTCGCTCATTTCCTCGTCGATGAAGGCAATGTTGTCCTTCACCACTTCCGGGGTCATGCCGGTCGAAGAGCCCACGCGCAGTTGCAGCATCGAGCCGTTGTCATGAAGTTCCTTGGCAGCGATGCCCATTTCCTGGCTGAACAGCTTGCGGAGCTCGTGCGCCACCAGGCCATTGTCGGCGCCGATAGGACACGCCTGGGCACAGCGGCGACACAGGTTGCAGCGATAGGAGAGTTCAATCAAGCGGGCCACCAGCGGCCAATTGATCTCGATGTCGCCATGCTGCCAGGCAGAGAGCAGACCACCGCCCTTGACATGCTTGAAGTAGAGGCGACGCAAGACTTCCGAGCGATAGGTCGGACGATAGAGTTCGTTCTGGCCGCTGGCTTCGTAGATATGGCAGGCGTCCGAACAGGTCTGGCATTTGACGCAATGCTCCATGGTCAGCAGCAGCGGCTGAAGGAATGTCCAGTTGTCTTCTTTGCGAAACAGCTTTTCCAGTCCGGAGAGAAACTTGGCCACAAGCGCATTTTCTTCCTCGCGGTCTTTGGGTTTGGGAATGCTCACCGCGCAGGTATTGTCCAGGAGGCACTCGTACTGCGCCATCGTCTTCTCGCTGAGCGGCGCGAAGGGATGGCTGTTCTCTAAATCATCGAGAGGGGTGGGGAGCGGTTTCAGATCCTGCAGCCCCAGTTTCACCAGCGGCTGGCGTTCGTCTCGGGACATGTCGGAGATCTTCACCGGGCGGCCTTCCACCAGAGGGCCAGTGGAAGGCGGAGCGGCCTTCTGCTCACTGGACAAACTTGATGTGGGCGTCTTGACTTCGCCGTTCATGATCTCTTCTCCTTCTTTAGCAGGTTCGGCGGAGCGCTCGAAACCACTTCGACCCAGGTCTTGGAGCCGTCGGCGCCAACGTGCGCTGCGCTCCATGTGGGCCGGTAGGTAAGGTACTCCGCGATCTTCACCGCAATTTTGCTTCCCGGGCGATTGGGCTCGTCATCCCAGCGGACGGAGTGATAGGTGAAATACTTCGCAATAAAATGCGACATGTGCGTCAGCGGGATATAAGCCAGCAGCACAGCGCTCAGGCCAAGTCCCACCGCCAGCAATATGGACACGGGAACGGTGCGGTCGAAGTGCAGCAGGCCATGGGCGATGGCCAGAGGACCGGCCTGGCTGGGCTGCCTGAGGAAATAGCCGGCCCAGAGAAATCCAAAGGCGACGATGAAAAAAATCAGATTGAAAATATCGGCCGGGGTCGTGTAGTTGCGGAGCTTTGGGTGCGTGAAGCGGCGCACCAGAAGACCGATCGCCCCCAGGATGGACAACGCCGAACCCAGCACCGCGGTAATCAGGATCAGGTCGCGCAGAACCGTTGCGGTCATGACGATCCACGAAGCAACGGCCGCGGTTGGCAGCAACGCATGCACAAAGACCATGGCTATGGACCCGATCAGCAGATAGAGCCCGAAGTGAAACGGAAACGAGCTATACCAGAGGACCGGGTTGAATTTCTTTAGCCCCCTGAGAAGCAGGATCTCAGGGACCATCACCTTCAGATCGCCCAGGTGGTTGACGTGCAACGGGAACTTCCACCAATCCGTGACTTCAAAGTACGAACCTCCATGCTTTACCAGTGCCGGATCGTCGTGAGGCACAGGGTACAGCTCCCATCGCAGATGGATGGGCGCGCGAGCATAGCTGACCACACGCACCGCACAAGCCGCCAGAAACACGGCCAACGCAACATAAATCGCTATGTAGAAGAATGTCGTCATAACTTCTCATCTCCTCGAGCGCTTGATTTGGAGGCACTCGCAGTTCCACCATGCTTGCTTTTCCCGACCGCGCCGGCATGCTTCTCCGTATCTCCGCACCTTGACGCACTTCTTGACTCGTTCATGGACGCACTCACTTCACTTCGGTCGCTGCCAGTGTGCCGACAGCCGGCGTAGCCTTGTGCTTGTCCTCCGGAACATAAGCAAACTGCGTCGGGTCGGCGGCCTTCACCGCGAGCGTGACTTTGTACAGCACCGTGACCATCAGGATGCCGATGGCATAGACGCCCACGGTGATCATCACCTCCGGAAAAGTGGGAACATAGCGGCTGACGAATCCGAACGGAGAGGGCATAAAGCCGCCAACCACCAGGCAGATGCCTTTGTCGATCCAGAGAGCGAGATATGTGACCACGCAGGCCACCACCAACGTGACATGGTTTCTGCGCAGGCGCGGCAGCAGCAACATTCCCAGGGAAATCACCATCAGCACAATGGAAGCGCGTCCCCACGGCAGCAGGGTGGAATGGGGTCCGATGCCCAGATACAGGTTGTTGAAGTCCTCCGTCAGGTCGGGGATGCGACTGTAGTACGCCGTAAAGATTTCCAGCGACAGGAAAAAAACATTCATCGCCATCGCGTAGGTAATGATGACGGCGAGGGCGTCAATGGCCTTGCGGCCCACATCGTAACCCGTCAGCCGTCGGACCAGCATACAAAGCAGGATCAGCAGCGCCGGACCCGATGCGAACGCGGAGGCCAGAAAGCGCGGGGCCATGATCGCGGTAAGCCAGAATGGCCGTCCTGGAAGACCGGCATACAGAAATGCCGTCACGGTATGGATACTAACCGCCCACGGAATCGAGAGCAGAATCACATACCTCACCCACCGCGCCACGGGCAAACCTTTTTGTTCGGCGTGCAGCGCCGCCAGCGTAATGATGATGTTTAGCAGCAAATAGCCGCTGAGCGACGCCATGTCCCAGAACATCACGGAGTGGAACTGCGGATACAAAAGCACGTTGAGGATGCGCATCGGCTGGCCGATGTCGACAAAGATGAAGAGCATGCACACCACGACGGAAGCAACGGCCAGCAACTCCCCTAGGATGGTCATGCGGTGGAATTCCTTATGGTCGTGGAGATAGTACGGCAGCACCACCATCACCGCCGAGGCGGCCACTCCCACCATGAAGGTGAACTGGCCGATGTACAGGCCCCAGGAAATGTTTCGGCCCATACCGGTCAGTCCCAGGCCGTAGTCGAACTGGCGCATGTAGTAGTAGAAGGCGACCAGTATCACCAGCAGCAGCGCGGAAATCCACGTCCAGTACTTTCTGCTTCCGGTCACGGCTTTTTCCAGCATGAACATCACAACCACCTCAAAGGATGTAGTAGATGTTGGGCCCAGTGCCGAGCGATGGCCGGCGCCGCAGCGTCAGCCCGGAACCGAGCATCTTTCGCACTTCGGACTGTGGATCGTTCAAGTCGCCAAAGATCAGGGCCTTCGCCGGACATACCTCCGCGCACGCCGGCCCTTGGCCGAGGGCCAGCCGCTCGTAGCAGAACACACATTTCTCCACTACACCCTTGGTGCGGGTCGGGAAGGCCGGGTTCAACACCTTCAGCTCGGTGCGCGGGTCGATCCAGTTGAAGCTGCGCGAGCCGTACGGACAGGCGGCCATGCAATAACGGCAGCCGATACAACGATGCCAGTCCATCATCACGATGCCGTCTTCCTCGCGCTTCCATGTGGCCCCGGTCGGGCAGACACGGACACAGGGCGGGTTGTCGCAATGGTTGCAGAGCACTATCGTAGCCCGCTCTTTTAGCGTGGTTTCCAGATAGGGGATTTGTTGCGCCTCAAAAACATTCGCGACCTCTTCTTTCCATATCCACTTGATCTCATGTTCAGGATTGGGAATTACCGGGACGTTGTGACTGCTATTGCAAGCGTCGATGCACTTGGTGCAGTCGGGCAGGGTGCTGCACTTGCGAGTATCGACGATCATGGCATACTGCTTGCGCGGTCGCGGCTTGCCATCTTGCCGCTCGCCTTCCAATTCGGCCAGCACCTGCTTGCCGCTGACGGCGACCAGGATGGAGGCCCCCGCAAGCCCCAGAAATTGTTTGCGTGTGATGTTCATCGCATGCCTCCGCGCAGCGCCATGGGGTCTACATGGCAGTTGAAGCAATTCGGAGTCTGGACGCCCATGTAGGTGTGGCAACGATCGCAAAATTGTTGCTTGTTGTGGCAGCCCAGACAGGTCCCGGTCAAACTCATGTTGTAGCTCTTGCCGTCAAAAGACCGAAAAGTGTGCTGGTCGTGACGGACCACCAGCTCCCGCCAATTGAGCAGAAGGAACATGTGGGAAGACCGCATATAGGCGACCGGCATGACGCAGTTTTTCTGGTTTGCAGGCAGCACCAGGTTGGGCGGCTCAAGGGAATGCCGCATGCCCACGCTGTGCCACAAGGGGAAGGTCACCAGAATGAAAAAGCCCAGCAGGACAGCCAGAATGCCAATTTTCTTACGCATGAGATTGTTTACGCCTGGGGTTCTTACGCATGGACTGGCGCCTCCTTTTCTTTTTCTTTTAGAGGCTCGCTGCGCAGGTCTGTGGTGCGCTCTTTCTCGCCTTGCATCACCAGGGCGTTGCCGAGCAACTCATGCACGCCGCCCACCTCGACTCCAGGCACCCAGTAGTTCATTGCCGTGGGCAGCGTGGCTTTATCAATGGCGCAGATGCAGGCCAGCATGTTCACTCCGTGGCGCTGCTGTACATACTTGACGGCATTGGCGCGGGGCAATGCGCCCCGCATCCGCATCTCAATGTTTTCATCCGTGCCCAGACCGGCGCCGCTGCCGCAGCAGAAGGTCTGTTCGCGGATGGTGTTCTCCGGCATCTCATAAAACTGGTTGCAGGTGCTGCGGATGATGGCGCGCGGCTCCTCCAGCAGTCCCATGCCGCGCGCCGGGTTGCAGGAGTCGTGGAAGGTCACCCGCCATTGGTCGTTGCGGCTCGGGTCCAACTTCAGGTTGCCTTGGTGGATCAGGTCGGCAGTGAATTCGCAGATGTGCACCATCTTGGTGGAGCGGGTGTTCTCAAACCGCGTTCCGGTGACGGGGGAGACCGGCACTTCGAGGAAATCCGCGGGGCCGTTCATGGTGTCCATGTATTGATTGAGTACGCGCCACATGTGGCCGCACTCGCCGCCCAACAGCCACTTCACGCCCAGGCGCCTGGCCTCGGCGTAGATCTTGTAATTCAACTGCTTCATCATCTCGTTGGAGGCGAACAGTCCGAAGTTGCCGCCCTCCGCCGCGTAGGCGCTGATCGTGTAGTCCAGCCCGATCTCATGGAACAGCATCAAATAGCCGAGCAGGGTATAGTAATGCGGCGAGCCGTAGTAGTCCGCTGAGGGCATGACAAACAGGACCTCCGCGCCATTGCGGTTGATGGGGACCTCGATACGGATGCCGGTCAGGTCCTCAATATCATCCACAGCCATCTCAATGCTGTTCACAAAACTGTGCGGCTGGATTCCCAGGTGATTGCCCACCCGGTAGCAATTGGCCACCGGCTCCATCACCCAGTTGACGTTCACTCCCACCAGGTTCAGCAGCTCGCGGGCGATCATGGTGATCTCCGCAGTGTCGATGCCGTAGGGGCAGAAGACTGAGCAGCGGCGGCATTCCGTGCATTGATAAAAGTAGTAGAACCACTCCTTGAGCACCGGCACGGTCAAATCGCGCGCACCCGCCCATTTGCCAAACAAGCGACCGGCGACGGTGAAATAGCGACGGTAGACCGAACGCATCAGCTCGGCCCGCAGAACTGGCATGTTTTTCGGATCGCCGGAACCGAGGTAAAAATGGCATTTGTCGGCGCAGGCCCCGCAGCGCACGCAAATATCCATGAACAGCCGGAAGGAGCGGAACTTTTTCAGCCTCGCCTGCATGCCGTTCAGGATGATTTTCTGCCAGTCCGGAGGTAGCTTCCAATCTTCTTCAAAGGGTTGCCACTCGCGTGGGTTGGGCAGATCCATGGCGTTCAGGTTTTTGGCGGCCGCGCTGTAGCAGTACCTCCCTTTGGACAGAGTGGCAACCGGTTCCAGCCAATCTGTGCTTCCTTTGGGCTGATACGTGATCTGGACCAATTCCTGCGGCGATGGCGCATGATCGGACATGTTTATTCCTTCTCCAGCGGAAGACCCGCCGCCCTGATTTTTTCCCGGAACTCGTCCTCCCACTCCGCATAGGTATGGACCTTCACCGGGGGGTTCCAGGGATTGATGTGGCGCTGGATGCGGCTATTGTTGGCCAGATTGCGGGTGGGACTGAGGAAAACGCCGCCCAGGTGCATCAGCTTACTGAAAGGAATGTAGGCCAGCAGCACGCAAACGAAGGTCAGGTGGACGAAGAACAAGGGTGCCACGGCCGCCGATATGTGGGGAGATAAAACGGTTAGGCTGAGGGCGAACTCCTTGACCCTCTCCAGGTCCACTCTGTCGGAATAGCGCATTTGGATTCCCGTCAGCACCAGTCCGAGCAATAGAAAAAGCGCAAAATAATCCGCCAGCAGAGACAGATAACGTACTTGCGCATCCCAAAAGCGCCGCGCCAGCAGGTAGAGCAGCGCCAGAAAAATCACCCCATCCGTGATGTACAGCCCGGGAGCACCCACCTGGAAAAATCCGTCCAGCGCGCTCATCCCCAGCAACCAGTGCGGTACCGGCAACAGAAAAAAGCGCAAGTGACGCAGCAGAATGAAGAGAAGAGACCAGTGGAAGGCCAGCGCCGCCAGCCATAAGAACTTATCTTCGGAGTAGGCGATCCTGGGCCCTTCGCGCAATTCCGCCCGCGTATTGCGAAATAGGGAACGAAAGCACAGGACCTCCAGCGCCATGCGGCCCCACGCGCCGGTCTTGGTCGATGGATTGTCCAGGCGGTTGGCCTTGATCCAAGGAAGTGATTTTTGCTGTCCGCAGGTGGTGGGGATGCGAAAGGGAACAGGCGACCACGCCCAGCGAATCACCTTGAAACTGAAACCAGCCAGAAAAATCACCAGCGCCGCATACGGAAGGATGTCCGCAAGCAGAGGCCGCACGGCCGCCGTCTCCGCACCGAAATACGCCAGAGCGGCCACCAGGACCACCAGCAAAAACGCGATGCCTGCTCGCAACGGGCTCATCTCGGTTCCGCCTCCATCCTCTGGTAGACCCTTTCCAGTTGTGCTGTGCGACGTCGCGCCTCGTCCGCTTGCAGGGCGAAAATCTTTTCCCGGCACGCCATGTACAAATCAAATGCGATGAGCGCGGCCTGCTGGGTGTGCTGGAGCACCTCTTCCTGTTCCGCGGACCACGCTTTCCATTGCTCCCGCAAGATGAGAGGAAGCTGGAAAAGAAACTCCACTGCCTTGCTGGGAGCGGCTTCCTGCACGGCGCGGATGCGCACGATCGCTTCCAGTGCCGCCGCGAGTCGCGGGCGATTCATGCCGCCCAATATCTCTTGCAGCACGATCGGGAGGTTTTCCTGGATCGCATGCCCCATGGGATTGCGGAAGGGATCTTTCTTCTGCTCAAGAAAAGGCTGGCCCTGCAACGAAAAAGACTGAACGACCTGAATCAGCCATGCCTTCGCGATCCCATCGATTTCCGCATTGTCCACTGCGCGCATGTTCGCGACTCACTCTATTGCGGGGCTACTGAAGAGCAACTATTTCCCTGCGCCGTTCGGACGTGGCTAGACGCACCCGGTCGGCTTGGGTAGACCCGCCAGTTTGCAAGCGCCCTTGGCCGGTCCCGACGGAAACAGCTCATAGATCCGGCCCAGTTTGAAACCTGTGTCCTTGCAGACCTTGCGCACCATTGGCGCGATCCCGAACTGCAGGTAATAGTCCCGCAACATCTTGATCACCTTCCAGTGATCCTCGGTCAGCTCCGTGACCCCTTCGGTGGTCATAAAATCCTTAGCCACTTCCTCGTTCCAGATCTCGGGATCCTGCAGAAAGCCATCCTCATCCACTTCGTAGGTATGGCCGTTTGCTTCAAATGTAGGCATCGTTTTTCACTCCTCTTTCGCTCATTGCATTTCGATATAGCCGCACGGGCATTCCTGCGCGCACTTCTGGCATCCGTTGCAAAGCTCCAGCTTGATTTTGAAATGCTCTCCCTTGGGTTGCTTTACGAAACAGCTATTGGAGCAAAGCATCCAGCAGGTCTGGCAGTCCATGCACATGCCGCAGGACATGCAGCGTTTTGCTTCTTCGAAGACCTCGGTTTCAGACAGCCCCAACTCGATTTCGCTATCCTTCTGGCGTTCAGGCGCGGACAGATGCGCGCGCTCGTGGCGGGCCATTTCCTTGTACCAGCCCAGCTTGATCTTCTCCGGCTTGATGGTGGGGCCATGGAAGGGGCTTTCCAGCTTCCTGCCGCGCAGTTGGGCGTCAATGGCCTTGGCCGCAAACTGACCCTGGGAGATGGCCGTGGTCACCAGCGCCAGGCCGGTATCGTCGCCGCCCGCAAAGACTCCGTCCACACCGGTCTCGCCGCACTCCCCGGCCTTGATCCAGTTCTTGTCCGGCTGGATGGCCGCCAACCCGTTCCACTCCGGCTCCTGGCTGATGGCCGTGATGATCGCGGTGGCCTCAGTTTCAAACTCGGACCCGCCAATGGGGACTGGGCGCCGCCGTCCGGATGCATCCGGTTCGCCTAGCTCCATGCGAATGCACTTCAGGCCCACCGCTTTGCCGTCCTTGAGCAATATTTCCACCGGCGCAACCAGAAAATCGATCTGCACGCCTTCCTCCAGCGCCCCTTCGATTTCCGGCTTGATGGCAGGCATTTCCTGGCGCGTGCGGCGATAGAAGATGGTCACCGATGCGCCCAGCCGCTTGCTCATCCGCGCGGCGTCGATGGCCGTGTCGCCGCCACCCACCACGATCACTTTTTCACCGAGATCGACGGCCTCGCCGCTGTTGGCGTGGTTCAGGAACTCCGTACCGGTGTAGACATTCGGCGCACCCTCGCCCGGCACGCCCAGTTGCGCTCCTTTATGGGCGCCGATGCCCACGAAGATCGCGGCATAATCCTGACGGAGCTGTTCCAGGGAAATGTCGCGGCCTACCTGCGTGTTACAACGCAGCTCGATCCCTACATTCAGGATGTTTTGAATTTCCGCATCGAGGACCTTTCGGGGAAGGCGATAGCAGGGGATGCCATACCGCAACATTCCTCCAGCGTGGCTGAAAGCCTCAAACACAGTGACGCCATACCCACGGCGCGCCAGTTGGTAGGCACAGGAAAGGCCTGCCGGGCCAGCGCCGATGACCGCCACTTTTTCTGAATGAACCTCGTCCGTCAATTTCGTCAGCTTCAGCGCCTTGGAAAGGCCAAAGTCTCCGACATAGCGCTCCAGCGCGTTGATAGCCACGCCGCCGTCCTTGGCGCTGCGGTTGCACGCGTCTTCGCACGGATGCGGGCAGACCCGTCCGCAGACTGCCGGAAAGGGATTGTGCTCGGTGATTTTCTGCCAGGCCATTTCGTAGGCCTGTTCATGGGTCCGGCCGTATTCCTCAGACTGCGCAATCGTCGTCAGCCAGCCTCGGATGTCCGTACCGCAGGGGCAGGTGCCAACGCAGGGAGGGGTCTTCTCCACGAAATGCGGTCGCGTGGCGGAGATGTCCGCGCCGCTTCCCCCCGTTTTGATGACCGGTTTTTTGACTTCCTTAAAGAGACCCATGGCCGCCCCACTTCTTACCCGTTGGAATACATCTTGCGTTTGAAGTCCTCAAGCTGACCAAGCAGGCGGTCGTGCAAATGTTCGTCTTCGATGAGATAGGTCAAAAGCTCGCTCTGTACAAAGAGGCGGCATTCCTTCTGCGCCTTCACGGCCAACTCGATGGTCTCCTTCTCCATCGCCGCGTGTCGCTCGATGTTCTCCCAAATTTCCCCCACGTCCTCCGGGGTCAAAGTGACGGCCTCTATTTCCATGCTGTCGAGGATGAATTGCTGCACCTTTTTGTGCATCACGGAGTCTTGCCGGATGATCTCCATCAATAGCTTGATGAACGAGTTTTTCGTCTGCTGGATGATGTGCGTGGTGGACTCCACGCTGTGGTCCTCGATCTGCTGCCACTGGCGGAGCAGGCTGGTGAGCACCACTTGCCCATCCGCAGTTTTTTTCTTGTCCAGCGATATTGTCTTCATTGCGGTCCTTTCCTGGTACGCGCCGTGGCCTTTGTGCGCACGGCCAAGCGTGACTACTCCGGCGCCGCGCCTTCCTTGTGCGGCAGAGTGATAAAACTTCCACCAAAATAGCTGTAGACACAACGCCCGGAATCCATCAATTGCCGGATGGCGTGCTTGCAGTCGTCCTTGCTGCATTCCGCGTCGCCATATTTCGCGATCATGGCCTTGGTCAGGTCCAGGGCCTTCAGGTTTTTCTTGCCCTGGTATTCCGTGACCATCTTGAACATCTCTTCTGCAATTGTTTCGACGGGGACAGACATGGTTCCCTCCTAGTACCGGATGTGCGCCGAGCGGGCGTATGTCAGGCCGGCGTTTTTAAAATCGTCAATGTGGTAGCGGGTAAACTCAATGCCCGTCAGGTCAAAGAAGCGGGGCCATCCAATGCGGTCGATCCACTCGCCCATGCGCTCATGCTTGCGTGCGTTCTCGACATAGACGTTTACGATGTTCACCACCGCGTTCACCACCTCCGGCCAGCGCGGCGGATTGTTGGGAAGAAAAGGAATGGCCAGCTTGGAGAAGCGCGGCTCGCTGCGGGCGTTGCTCACCTTGCCCCCGACCCAGATGGAAATCCCATCATTGGCCGGGTCGTTCAGCGGCATCGCCGGGCAGACGGTGTAACAGTTGCCGCAGTACATGCACTGCTCCTCCACCACCTCCACCGAAGGCTTGCCATTGACCGTAGCGGTGCGGATGGCTCCGGTCGGGCAGGAAGCGATCACGTTGGGGATTTCGCAGATCTTGTTGATCGTGTCATTGTTGACCTGCGGCGGTTTGCGATGGATGCCGAGGATGGCTATATCCGAGCAATGCACGGCGCCGCACATGTTCAGGCAGCAGGCCAGTGCAATGCGCATCTTGGCCGGCAGTTTTTCTTCTGTGAAGTGGTCATACAGTGCATCCATGACGCACTTGACGATGCCGGAAGCGTCTGTGGCCGAAGAGTGGCAGTGGACCCATCCCTGCGTATGCACAATATTACTGATGGCGTTGTTGGTGCCTCCCACCGGAAAACCGGCGGCATGAAGGTCCTGCTTCAGCGGTTCGATGTTTTCCTTCTTGTCCAGCAGGAACTCCACATTGTTGCGGCTGGTAAAGCGCAGGAACCCATCGCAGTACTTGTCCGCCAATGCCGCGAACAGGCGAATAGTGTGGGTACTCAGCAGCCGCGGCGAACCGGCCCGCACCGTGTAGATGCGATCGCCTGTCTCGGAAACGTGACAGAGGATGCCGGGGGCCACGTTCTCGTGGTATTTCCATAGACCATAATTTTTCTTGATGACCGGGTGAAGGAAGTTCTCGTAGCTCGGTGGTCCGATGTCCGTAATGCGCTTGACGGGTGCTGTTGCCATGATCGTATCTCCATTCCTCTAGGGTCGGATGGATCTTGTCCTCCGGCCATCGGGCTATATTTTGTCTTCCGCCTTGAAGTAAACATACGGATTGTCGCGGGGCGCGGAGACCATCTCCGGCACTGGATCCAAGCCGATAGCATCCAGAAAATTCGCCATGCCGACACGCTGGATCAGTTCTCCGATCCGCTCGCGGTTCTTGCCATATTCGCCCCAGAAGTCCCAGATGCGGGAGGTCAGTTCCTTGATCGTGTCCAGCAGTTCCTCGGCAGGCACAAACGGAATCAGCACGGAGGCCAGCAGAGCGCCTTGCACGATCGGCGCTTTGGCCCCGATCAGGATCGCCGCCCCTTTCTCTTTTCCGGGGCGAAGCGCCTTCGGCATCACGTTGATGCAGTGCATACAATGCACGCATTCCCGGTTGCTGATCCTCAGCTTTTGCCCGTCCCATTCCATGCACTTGCTGGGACAGTGACCGCATACGTCCTTCTGGATGTCCAACCCGGATGCGGCGTACTCCGCCACAGCTGCATCATCCTGCTGGATCTCGTCCTTCCATGTGCCGATAATGGCCAGGTCGGAGCGGGCAATGGAAGCGACGCAATCGTTGGGGCAGCCGCTGAATTTGAACTTGAACTTGTATGGAAACGCCGGGCGGTGCAACTCGTCCTGATACGTCTGCGTGATGTCGTTACAGGCAGCCAGTGTGTCGTAGCATGCCCACTCGCAACGCGCTTGTCCTACGCAGGCCGAGGGAGTCCGCACGCAAGACCCGGACCCGCCCAGGTCAAATCCGGCGGCAGTCAAGTCCTTGAAAGTCGGCTCCAGTTCATCGGTCGTGGTGCCCAGAAATATAACGTCCCCGGTGGATCCGTGCATATTGGTCAGACCGGACCCGTGCCGGTCCCAGATGTCGCACAGGGTGCGCAAGGCGTCGCTGGTATAAAACCATCCTGTTGGCATGTTGACGCGTATCGTGTGGAAGTGGGCGACCTCGGGAAACTGCTCGGGCATGTCGCTATAGCGTCCAATGATCCCGCCGCCATAGCCCATGACCCCTACAATCCCGCCATGCTTCCAGTGGTTCTTCTTGTCTTCGTAGGAGACCTCCAGAACTCCCAAAAGGTCTTGACATGCGGGACTGATGTCCGTGGACTTTTTTATCTCCTTCACAAAACTTGGCCACGGGCCTTTCTCCAGTTCATCCAGCATCGGGGTCTCATATTTTTTGTCTGCCATGTTTTCTCCTTTAGCACACGCTTCCCGTTTCCCTGTCCCAAGGTGCGGAAAGTAGAGTTTCGCTAACCTGCCTGCTCAATTTGCAACCTGGATTCTCGGGTGTCTTTCATCGTTTCCACCTACTTCCAAACTATGCGCCGAGACCTTGTTTCTATCGGTGATCTCTATCACGCATCTGATTGCGACTAAGTCATCTTCGAGATACAAAAGTGCAGTATGTTACCTCGCAAATAGTTATTCCCCACAAAGAAATACTTATTGGCAATAAGTCGTGTGCATAGGTGCTCCGCGTTGATCTCCTTTTGGCGATAAGTGCGGTCTATCCACCCCTCGCAGCGGCTGTCCACCCGCGCCTGATACCTTTGCGCGCCATCACTCATGCAACCATCTCACTTAGGTCGACCTTCTTTTCCGCGGACAATTCCTCCGCCTTGTTTCTTACGGCAGCAAGATAGATAGCCAGCGGACGATAGATCAGGTGCGCCCATTTTCCGAAAGGCACTTCCACGATCAGCATGGGCGCCGCGATGGCCCAGTGGACCGTGTACAGGACATAGGTCGGCATCGGCAGGTCCATCAATCGCAGCACGTTCAGCAGGATGCCACTCAGGGCCGTGAGAAAGAGCAGTATGGGAAACAGCCAGTCCGAGATATGGCTGTATCTGTATATTTCATCCTGTTTCCTAACGCGGTCGATCAGTATCCACGTAGTCGCGATCAGCAAGACCGCCGTCGCGTAGTAGCCGAGAAAACTGGTCCAATGGAAACTATTGTTCTGTACCTGGAACCAGGGCAGGAAGATCACTACCAGGAGAAACATGGTCGCGTAGCCTGTGACCAGAAAGAGGTGGCGCAGCCAATTCTTGGTCGTCTCCGCGCTACCGCAGGACTTCCACCGAATCTGGGTCAGCCCGTGCAGAGCAAAGACCGGGAGATAGGTAAAGTAAAGGCCGACAGGGATTTTCCTCCCGCGCGTCAGGAAGAAAAACATGCGTGCGGCATTCGAGAGCAGAAAAACCGCCAAAAACAGGGCCAGGATCTGGTCGGCACGGTGCGCGATTGCAACCGGCGCGAAGCGATCCAGCATCACGTGCGTAAGCGGCGCGGGGCCCGAGCGGGCTAGCAGGCCAAAACCAAAGCCATGGGGCAGCGTAAACAGCGCAATAACCACCGCGGCCATCAGCAGCAGGAAGCCAATCTCCCAAATGCCGGAGCGGTACATCCGGCGGGAAAGCCCTGTCCAGTCGTAGTAGGAGGTAAGATAGCGGCGCAAGGCCATCATGGTCTCGCCAGGATTGGCCTTACGCGGACAGACCTTGGAGCAATCGCCGCAATAGTAGCAAAGCCACGGGCCAGGGTCTTCGATTGTCCTGTCCTTCATGCCCCACTGCGCCATCAGCATTTCTTTGCGCGGGAAGCCGTTTTGCTCCGTGGACAGGGAACAGGCGGAGGTGCAGGCGGCGCACTGATAGCACTTCTTCAGGTCCTCTCCACCGAGACCCAGCACGTCCTGGATAAAATCGTTGTCGGGTCTGCCAATCGATGTCGTGTCCATGACTAAAATCCCTTGTACGGATTGGGGTCGAGCGCCCGGATGCGCCCGGCAAAATCGTTGATCAATTGGGGCAGCCGTCTGCAATCGTCAAAGGCGGCTTCCACCATCTCGATGCGCTCAGACTCCAACTGCAGCCGTTGCAGGGTCTCCTTCACGTTGTCGAGGCGGCGCTCGGCCAGTTCGCTGCCGCGCACAAAGTGACACTGGTAGTCTTCCCCGTGCTTGCAACCTGCCAGCATCACGCCGTCGAATCCGCTGGAGAGCGCGTCCGCAATCCAGACCATGTTCATCGAGCCCAGGCAGCGCAGCGGAATCACGCGCACGCTGGCGTCCAGTTGCGTCCGTTCCATGCCTGCCATGTCGAGGGCCGGGACCGCATCGTTCTCGCACGCGAAGAGCAGGATCCGCGGTTTTTCTTCCTCTTCTTCCGGGACCTCGACCGCCTTGATCATGCTCGCGATCATGTCCACGGAATAATTTTTGAAGGAGATGATCCGTTCCGGACAGGCGCCCATGCAGACACCGCAGCGGCGGCAACGGTATGGATTGAATTTGGGTGTCCCTTTTTCGTCTTCATCGATGGCGCCGAAAGGACACTCGACCGTGCAGCGCTTGCACTGCGTGCATCGCTGGAGATTGAAAAACGGGAAGGACAGGTCTCCCGCGCGGGGATGCACGGCCGCGCCGAGAGTGGCCAACTCCACACTCTGGATCGCTTTCATTGCCGCGCCGGCTGCGTCTTCTTCCGCGCCTGCCCAATCCATGGGCGAGCGAACCGCGCCAGCGGCATAGATGCCAGTCCGCTGGGACTCGTAGGGAAAACAGATGAAGTTTGAATCCGGAAAGCCGTGCCGCAGCACCGGCAGGTCCGGTCCTTGGCGATACGCCAAGTGCAGGATTTCCGTGTTCTCGTGCTGACGCAAACTGGCGACGACGGCTTCGGCTTCAGTGCGCTGTTTTTCGGACTCATTGCGTAGCACCTTTGCCTGCGCGTCGTGCAGTGTGCGGATGGCCTCGCTGTCGGCTGCATTCGGGACCATGCCCGTGGCCAGCACGACCAGATCCACGTCGATCTCAAACGGCCCGTCGGCCAATGTATGTTCCACGCGGACCCGAATCTGGCCGTCTGGCCGCGGTCCTACGCTGGTCACCTCGCCCTTCATAAAAAAAGATCGCGGGTGATCCTGCACCTTTTGGTAAAACTTCTCATAAGGCCCCGGTGTCATCATGTCCTGATAGATCACATAGACTTCCGCATTCGGGTCCGCATCATGCAGGTATTTCGCCTGCTGGAGCGTGGCCATGCAGCAGACCGAGGAACAATATGGCAGCTGGTCGCTACTGCGCGAGCCGGCACACTGAATGAAGAGCGTGCGTCGCGGAGGCTTTTTGTCCGATGGCCTGCGAATCCGGCCTACCACCGCCATCCGTTCCGCTTCCAGATTGGTCACGACGTTGGGGCAGGAACCATATCCCAGCCCGCTGAGCCGCGCCGGGTCGTACGGCTTCCAGCCTGTCGCCATCACAATGGCTCCGGCCCGGAAAGTGACCGGCCCGCTCGGCGTGGCCAGGGTCACGTCAAATTGTCCGGGCTGACCTTCTGTGCGCGTGATGGCCGATGCAGTCAAGACCTGGATGCGAGGATGCTCCATGACCAGACGCGCCCGTTCCAGCGCATCGTTCTGGAGAGATTCGGTGTATGGTGCCTTCACTGGGATAGGCTGTTTCACCTCGGCCAGGCTGCCGCCCAGGCTTTCGCTTTTTTCCACCAGAACAACTTCATAGCCGGCATTGGCAGCCTCCAGCGTGGCCGTCAGGCCGGCGATGCCGCCTCCCACCACCAGAATGGCCTTCGATACCTGCCCGGTCATCAGCTCCAGCGGTTCCATTTTGTTGGCTTTGGCAATGCCCATGCGCAGATAGTCTTCCGCTAGGGCCTGCGTCTCATCCTCGCCCGCGGGATGACTCCATGCCACTCGCTCGCGCAGGTCCACCCGCTCCATCACCATGCGCGGGTCAAAAGAGAACGCTTCGGTCTTGGCGCGCGCCGAGCAGGCGGCAATCACCAGCGTATTGGCCGCGCCGCCTTCCATGTCCTGGCGAATGGACGCCGTGCCTTCCGGCCCGCATAGAAAAGGATGCGTGCGGCAAATAGCGGCCTTCGATTCCTTCTCAGCCACCTGGACAAGCCCATCCACGCCCAGCTTGTCGCCGATTTCACACCCGCTGCAAATGTAGACACCCAGTTTTTTATCCACGGGGAAGGCCCTCCACTACGCATTGCAAGGCCCGCAGAGCTGCACCCGTGGCGTCGCGAATGCTGCTTACCACTTCGCTGGGCCGGTGTACGCACCCGGCGCCGTACAGTCCCTTGTCTTCATTGGTCAGAAAGCCGAATTCGTCGGGGTGGAAGCCCTCCGGCAGTCCCTGCGTATTGGGCACCATGCCGGTGGCCAGCACTGCCATGTCGAAACGCGTGGAGATCTTTTTTCCCGTCAGGGCCTCTTCCGCCGTCACGATCAGGTCCCCGGTGGCGGCGTCTTCCTCGATCTTTCCCACCTTGCCTTTGATCAGCCGGACGCTGCCGTCCGCCGTCACTTTGCTGTAGAAGTCCTGCAACAGGCCCGGAGTGCGCAGATCGATATAGAAGAGGGTGGTCTTGCATTCGGGAAGTTGGCGATGAAGATACGTGGTCTGTTTCAGAGAGGCGGAGCAACAGACCGCCGAGCAGTAGGGAAGATGATTGGCGTCGCGTGAGCCGGCGCATTGCACAAAGGCCACAGAACGCGGCGGCTGGTCATCGGAGGGGCGAAGAATCTTTCCTTGGGTGGGCCCGGACAGCGATGCCATCCGCTCCATCATTACGTTTGTCACCACGTTGCGGCAGCGCCCGAAGCCCAGGTTGGCGATCTTTGTGGCGTCGTAGGATTCCCAGCCGGTCGCCGCTACCACCGCCGCAACGCGCACCGTCTTCCGCTCCGGCTGTTGTTGCAAATCGATGGCGGCGTACTGGCAGGCATCGACGCACGCATGACACCCCTCGACGCAGGCCTGCCGGTCAATCGCATACCAAGGAGGGTAGGCCGTCAATGATGGCAGATACGCTGACTTGGTACGGGAAAGTCCGCAATTCACCTCATCGGGCCGTTCCGCCGGACATACCACGGCGCAGGCCCCGCACTGCGTACAGTTGGCGTTGACGTGACGCGGCGCAATCTTCAGCGTGGCCTGAAAGTCGCCGGGCACGCCTTCCAGCCGCTCCAGCTCCGCCTGAGTGATGACATGAATGCGGGGATTTTTCCTGATGCGCTGGAAGTTGATTTCCATACCGCAGGAGGGAGGACAAAGCTTGGGGAAATATTGGTGGTTGCGTACGGCCCGTCCGCCCAGGGTGGGAGACTTTTCGATCAAGGTAACGTTGCAGCTGGCTTCGGTTGCCTCAATCGCTGCGGAGATGCCAGCCACACCGCCGCCCAGCACCAGGATGTCCAGCCCTTCGCTTTGCGGTGTCCTTGCATTCGCCATGGTCCTCTACTCCCCTGCCGCCGCGGTCCCGGCAGTCGCTTTCGCAGCTTGCTCGTGGGCCGCGGGCCGGAGCTTCATAGTGCGGGCGCCCAACAACACGAATTGCAGCCACTCCATGGCAAAGTCCAGCAACTCTTCGTCGTCCACACGGATCGCCTCCACGCGCGACTCATCCACATCGAACAACGTCAAAAATCGCGACTCGAAGATAAAGCGCCGGAACCGGTCGAGGTCGTAAAAGGCCATATAGGTCATGACCGCCTTGTCGGAAGACAAGGCCTCACCCTTCTGCCAAAATTCGTGCAGCATTAGTTTCTTGAATGGGGCCTCCATGGCCTCAAACTGCTCCAGCCCTTGTCCATCCAGCCATTGCCGCACGGTCTGCGTGTTTCCGCATCCGTGTCCGTGGCACAAATCTTCCTGCAGCAGGAAATGAAACGGCTGCTCCCTGGACGTTGCCTGGCGTGGTTCAGCCAGTCCCAACGGATACATCCGGCAGGCCCAGGGACGATCGTTATAGACGGTGCAGCCTGCTTCGCTTACGAAGGGGCAGCGCAGTGTTTCCGGATCCATCCGCAGCAGCAGCAGAGGAAGTTTCTGTTCTTTTGTAAATGCGGGGAGCGTATATTTCTCCAGGAACTCCGTCGAATCGATGCCCAGCGCCTTGCGCATGCGCAGCACGTCATACGGGGTCAGGATGATGGACACATTCTGGCAACAGGTCGTGAAACAGTCCAGGTCGCGGCGGCATTGAAAAGGGAAGAGGTCATCCAGTCCAATGGGAGGCAGGTCTTTTGGCCGTTCGGGTTGGATCAGTTTTGCTTCAGGCATCGAAGTCCTCCTCGGACGGGACAATCCGGTCCTTCAGTGCTTCACGCGACCAGACGGGTAAAGGTCCGGTCTCGCCGGTGGTTGGATCCAGGCGGCACCGGTAAGAGGAATGCACATTGAAGTTGTCCTCCATCCAGGCCCAGCCGCGAATGAAATACGGACAAGCATCGCTGAAACAGACATATTGAAACTCCCCGCTCCAATTGGTGAGTTCGGGGTTCGCCCACCGCGGCATGGGGGTATTGCAGTGCGGGCAGCGAATTGGACCGCCGAAATCCATTTGACTTACCGAAAAGAGGACTTCTGAAAAATCGGGGGGCCGCTGGCCCCCCGATTTTTCACTACAGTTAACCACCCAATAACTCGTGTTCCTTGGCTTGCGGGAACACGTGATAGATCGGGCGGGCCATCATTTGCCAATCCTTGGTGGCGGGGTCGAAACGGCAGTTGGCGAAAACATGCCATTTTTCCTCGTCCATCTTTGGCGTATCAGCCCGGAAGTAGTAACCGGGCCAGCGGGTCTCTTCGCGGAACAATACAGTTCGCACATGGGCTTCCGCCTGCCACATGCGATGAATGTTCTCCCAGGCCCGCATCAGTTCATGCAGGTTTGAAGCCCCCAGATTCTCCGAGTCCTCGCGCAGGAAGGCCAAGAGATTCAGAGCCTGCTCCAGTTGGGCCTTGTTGGTCTTGAACTGGGAGCTAACACCGCCCGCATATTCGTCCATGATCTTCTGCAGCCGGAACATGAACATGCGCGGTTTGATGTAATGAGGATTTACCTCTTCATCCGTGGTGGCGTTCTTGTGTTGCTCGAACGTCTCCATGGGCTTGAGGATTTCCGCAACCGTAGCATCAATGACGCTCTGCTCAACCGCAGGCATCGTGTTGTTGTCCACGATGAATTTAACGGCGGCCTTGGCAGCGATGCGTCCTTCCGCGTGGGAGCCGGAAGAGAACTTATGGCTCGACGCGCCGGAGGCATCTCCCGCACAAAACAGCCCTTTCACCGTCGACATGTTGGCGTAGCCCCAGAAGTACTTGCTGCGAGTCTCGTCCGTCTGCAAGTCCGACGGACCGCTGACCCACGCACCCGAAGCGCCGGAGTGCGAGCCGATAAAGTACGGCTCGGCGGCCGCGATCTCCGAACTCTTCTCTTCCGGTTGGACATTGCTCCCCGCCCACAGAATGGCCTGCGAGATGGTCATGTCCAGGAAGTCTTCCCAAGCCTCGTTCTCCAGGTCCTTCATCTTCTTCTTGTAGGCTTTCGGATCGTCCTTGAAGGTATCGGCAATCTTGCCGATCGCCTCGTCGGTGCGCATGAAGATGGGGCCTTTCCCATCCGCCACGTCCAGCATCCCAAGGTAGTTCCGCAGGTTGGCCGGGATCGGCTTGACACGTCCATAGGGCAGCCAGTTCTCCAGTTCCGGTCGGCGCGTCACCATGTACTCCTCATTCATGGCGTTGGTCGCCCGCGATTTGAAGAGCAGGAACCATGCTCCCACAGGACCATACGCGTCTTTGAAGCGAATGGGAATGAAGCGTACCTCCTGGCAGGTCATTTCCGCCCCGGCCTTCAACGTGAAGTAGGCCGACGATCCCGCGTTCCATGGCGGATACCAGGCGCGTCCGAAGCCTTCGCCCGAACTCCTCGGTTTGAAGACATGCACTGCGCCGCCCATGGCGTCCAGCGTCGCCTTCGCCTTGAACACGAACACTTTGTTTTCCCGTACCGAGAAGCCCACGGCGCCCGCGCAGCGGTCTCCGTCCATCAGCGGCCCAACGATGAAAATGCGCTCGAAGATCTGGCCCACTCCATCCTGGCTGAGAGCGTTCTTGGCGGCCTCGGCCACGATCACCTTGTATGACTCGCCGTTCAGCATGAGCTGCCAGCGGCCCTCGTGCACGTAGTTGCCCTTTTCATCTTTCCAGATGGGAAGGCCCCACTTCTCAAACAAGTGGACTGAGGAGTCCACGTGCCGCGCGATGTTTGCCACCAGGTCTTCTCTGGTCACGCCCATCAGGTCATTGCGCACATAGTCCACGTAATCCTTGATCGTGTTCTTCCCATCTTTCAGTCCCACATACTGGTTGATGGCCGACAGGCCCATGGCAACAGCTCCAGACCTGTCGATGGCCGCCTTGTCCACCAAGGTGACCTTGAGTCCTTTTTTCCGCGCCCAGTGCGCGGCCTCGACAGCTGCCCCACAGGCCGCCATGCCTCCGCCCAGGATGAGCAGGTCAGTTTCAATGATCTGTACGTCAAACTTTTCCATTTCCGACTCCTTCCTAAGCGTTCCCGTTGAAAGTGAAAATTTCTTTCGTACCCAGAGATGCCGGCTCCGTATAAAGCACAGGACTGTCCAGATCGCTATCGCCCTCAAACCCACCGCTCGGGACCGCAGTCCCTTCTGCGGTGCTGCGAATGGGAAATTTGAAGCGTTTCAAGGTACCATTGCGGAACTTGACCGTCCACATGATCGAATCGGTGGAGCGTAACGGGGTGACCGCAGCGCCCATGGGGACGAAATCCGCGTATCCGCGAATTTCTATGGCTTGCGTGGGGCAGATCTTGACGCAGCTGTAACACTCCCAGCACATCGAGACGTCCTGGTTATAGGCCTTCATCGTGCTCTTGTTCAGCACCATCAGGTCGTTGGGACAGATATACTGGCAGGCCGTCCTGTCCAGTGCTTTGCACCCGTCACATTTGTCTGGATTCACGTAACTCGGCATAACCTCTCCTTCCGGTTTTTAACTATTTGCGTAATCCATCGTGATGTCCGTGACGCGAATCACATGCCATGGTTTGATTTCATCGTGCCCATTCGCGTTCACTGCATCCGCTTTTTGTTTTGAGTTCAGTTACTCACTGTCGAATGACCCGCTTTAGTCTTGGTCGCTTCGCCGCCATCCCTGCCGTAACATCCGGATCGAATGTAGACCCGTTGAGAATTTGCGGCAAGAATGCGCAAGAATCGGTACGTTGTCATATCTTTGTAAGATTTTTCAGCGCAATGAAGTCAGCGACCCGCGCCGTTGGGAATTGACGTAGTTACTGCAATTTAAGCGATTTGACAGGGCGGGAATGGCTTTGTTCGCTGCGTTTGCCGCGGCCCACACTCACTCTGGCGCGTGCGGCAAAGCTTTCTGGATTTTCTGGATTTTTAAAATCCTGGCATTGCCCGAAGCCGAAAGAGTTATTGTTTTCGCGGGTGCCCCGCAGCCTTTTTAGCAGGAATATCCCTCGCAGGAGAAGCATTGCAGGATAAAGTCTTCGGTATCGAAGTCTCCTCGCCGACAACTGACGGCGCCTTGTGTACGGATTCTTCGGGTATTACTTCCACTTCTCCGCAATTGGCCCAGCGCAGCAGGTCGGCTGGGGCCGAGGGCTCCGGTATTGTGCCAGCCTCGCACGCATCCGGCAGCTCCGGGCAAGCGCCTTCCGCCGGAACGGATATCAAGACGCGCATTCCCTTGGCCCGTTCATCCGAGGTCAAGGCGGCGATCAGGCCCCCATTCTCCCAATGACACGCGAGTAAGCGCACATCCACCACTGCAAGCGCGGGACGGAAGACCGCCAGCACCGCCGAAGAATCGTATCCGCTGCGCGCATACCGCAGAACCAGATGTTGATTAGGCGTTTGAGAAAGACGCTGGATCAGTTGCTCGTTGCGAGTAATTACAAGAACGTTCGTGGGCACTCCATGCACACGCCGGCAGTAGGGGCAATCCTGGCAGATGTCTTTGCAGAATTCCTTGCTGTGCCCATTCCCATGCATCGCCAGTCGGAGTTGAAAGCACATGCTCGCGCGCACACGGTAGACTACGCAGCTTTTGCACTCCGCGCGGAGTTCTTCGCTGAAATATTCCCAGCAGTGGAGAATGCGCTTCGGGGTTTGGAGTACGGGCAGAGCTCCAGGATCTTCCGGCTCACGAATGCCCGCGAATCGTGCGAGATCGCGCTCGTCGATGCGATAGTGTCCGCCTGGGGTTCGTATCGCGGGCAGCCTGCCTTTTTTGACCCACTTTAAGACTGTGTCGGGCTGAACCGAGCAGCGGCGCGCGGCCTTGCCAGTCGTGATGTATTGGGCCGCCACGGCATTACACCTCCGGGAAGCAACTAAAGTGTGATCCTCTATCGCAAAAAATGCAATCTACATGGTCAAAATAAATGAAATCGCTGCCGGAAACATCCGGAAATTATGGGTTTTCGACCGGCTTTCTTTATCTGAAATGTGCGGTTGTTCCGAAACGCGAAGCCTTCTAGTATCGCGAACGAAGTAGTCCGAACGCCAAGGAGAGATATATGAGCAAGCTGATTCTTCCGCACGGTAGCCAGTCACTGAAAGTGCTCTTGCTCGATGGAGCAGAGCGGAAACAGGAGATCCTGAAGGCCCAAGGCCTGAAAAAGATCCCCATGACTTCGCGTGAGACAAGCGATCTCATAATGATGGGAATCGGGGCATTTACCCCGCTGGATGGCTTCATGGGTCGCGACGATTGGCAAGGGTGTTGCGAAAGCTATTCCATGCCGTCGAAATCGGGGCTGTTCTGGCCCATTCCGATTACGCTTTCAACGGATGAGGAGTATGCCAAAACGATCGCAGTGGGCGAAGAGGTCGCGCTCTGGGACACAGAAACAGATTCCCTGATGGGCACCATGAAGGTCACAGAAAAACACAAGGTCGACAAGGCCTATGAATGCCAACAAGTATTTCGCACCACGGATGTGAAACATCCCGGCGTACAGAAGGTGATGGAGCAGGGCGCGGTCAATCTGGCCGGTCCCGTCAAAGTGCTGTCGGAGTCCTACTATCCGGAGATGTTTGCGGGCATCTACCAGCGCCCCGCCGAAGCTCGCGCGGAGTTTGAAAAGCGCGGCTGGTCGTCTATAGCAGCCTTGCAATTGCGTAATCCCATGCACAATTCGCACGCCTATCTGGCATGGATCGCGGTCGAGGTGTGCGACGGTGTGTACATCCACCAGTTGGTCGGCAAATTGAAGCCGGGAGACATACCGGCCGAAGTACGGGTGAAGGCGATCGACGCTCTGGTCAACAAGTATTTCCGCAAAGAAAGAATCCTCCAGGGCGGATACCCGATGGAGATGCGCTATGCCGGGCCGCGCGAGGCGCTGCTGCACGCAATCTTCCGTCAGAACTACGGCTGCACTCACCTGATTGTCGGAAGAGACCATGCCGGCGTGGGAGACTACTACGGTCCCTTCGACGCGCAGAAGATCTTCAACGAAATTCCACCCAACGCGCTGCTGCTGCGGCCGCTGTGCATGGACTGGACGTTCTACTGCTACGAATGCGGATGCATGGCTTCCATGAAGACCTGCCCACATGAGAGCAAAGCGGTCATTGATGAGAATGGCAAATACCAGGGGGGCGCGCGTCTGCTGCTTTCCGGGACCTTGCTGCGCAAGTTGATGAGCGAAGGCAAGCCAGTGCCTGCGGAGTTCTCAAGGCCGGAGGTGATTGCGATTCTGAAACAGTACTACGATTCACTAGAGGAGAAGGTGGCCGTGGAACTGCACGGTGCGGCTACCGGCGCTAGCGCGCGATAGCTCATTTCCACTGCGTGCAATCGGGGTCATGGAAATGCGGGTTCGCTCAGGCGAATCCGCATTTCCTTTGCAGCGTTTTCTTCTTAGATAGATGCGCTCCGGATGGCGTGGCCTCTCCGCAAGAAAGACGCTTATCTTTGTATCGGGAGGGGCATGGCAATCGAAAATTCGCTTTTAGAGCATCTTCAAATCAAGTGTCAACAAAACCCTGGGCGCGCCATCCTTTGTGCGCCTCTTGCGCAAAGGGTGGGAGACCACGACTCGCTGTGTCGACAGTCTATAGTCTCGCTGAAACTGCTTTAGCAACAAAAGTTCGCTCTACTTGATCGCTTGCGTTTCACTGAAGCGGCTGTCGAGAGCCTGTGCGCTTTCATATGCATTTTTCGCCATGATGGAAGGAATGGCCTCTGTCAGCAGCACGGCCATTTCTTTCTCCAGGTTCCGGGTACGGTGATATCCCATGGCTCCGAAGTAAAGGAACCCCAGGCTGCAAGAGAGCAGCGCCACATCGAATATCGTCCACAGGGAAAAGCCAAAGTAGCGCATGAATACCAGGGCCGCTGTCAGGAGCGCAAGTCCGGTGCGAATCATCGCCAGACAGGTGCGGCCCTTGGCCAGAGTGGTGCGCTGCATCGCAAAGCGCGTTCGCGTGATTGTATGCACGGTTCTCTCGCGGGCCAATCCAGTGCGCCGTTCCGCAAGCCTGGTTCGCCACTCGGCATGCGCCGTGCGACGGCGCGCCATCTCTGTCCGATGAACCGCCAGCCGTGTCCGATCTTCCGCAAATCGCGTCCGCTCCTGCGCCAGCTCCGTGCGCACGCTGGCTAACTCGGTCGTCCGGGTAGAGAGCCGGGTCTGCTCGCGGGTGAGTGCCGTCCGTTCTTGCGCGAACCCTGTTTGCTTCTCCGCATTTTCCGCTGTCTGGGACGAATAGGCCACAAGATTGGAAGTAGTGTCGGTTCTCTGGCGCGCCAGTTCCCCTTGTTTCTGCAGTTCCGCAGCTTGTTGCTGTTCCAGATGCGAGATTTCCGTTAGCAGTTGAATCACCGCGGGTCGGCCGTTCTGCTGGGTCTCTTCAAGATCGTGCGGCATGGGGTGCTCCTTTTGTGTCAACCCAAGTAACATCGGTGGACATGGAAAAGGCAGGCGCGTAGCCCGGTTCGTAATGCAGATTGTTGATGCCCTCGACCGAGGTCGCGATGGCGCGGATAGTATCCAGGATTTCGCCGTCAAGGTAAGGTCCCACCAGCTGCAGTATTCCTTTTTGCAGAGTGGCGCCGAATTCATACCGCGATGTGCGTGAATCCAGCACCAGCTTGGCTAGAACCTGGGTGGCGATATAGTCGTTTTCGACTTGCTCAATCGACTCCGCGGTGGGCTGAAACGCTGGCTCCTGCATGATGACGTAAAGCAGATTGCAAACGCTGTCCGCGGGAAGCCGGTCGAGATTCAGACAGATGTCATACAGAGCCGGGTCGCGAAGGTCTTCGCCGTACATCCAACGCGCCCACTGGTTTCTTTCCTGGTCCACCCTGCGCACATAAGTGCGGGCTTCCTCCATGGACTCGCCAAGAACCTGCTGCCCGCGCGCGATTCGCATTTCCTCCGGAGCGATGAGACGGATGCGCACAATGTGTCGCACCCTTCCCAAAAGCAGGTGCCCGGAATATCCCAGATAGGCGAGATGCCCTTCACGCACGTAATTCAGAAGCGCTTGCTTCATCAGCACCTCGTAGGGGTGCCGCAGTTCGCTCAACAGTTCGTAGTCCTCCGTTGCCTTCTCGACTCGGTCGGTCATGCGGCTGGCAAGATCGCCGAAACGATTGACAACCTGGAGCAAATCCTCGCGCATGATGCACCGCATATTGGCGATTGTTTTTAAACAAGCGGCAACGTCGGCTCCGCCGGTGAGGGTGCCTCGAGAGATCATTAATACGGTGGTAGGATCCATCATTCCTCCAGCTCTGGAGTCCGCAACAGTCGGTCCTCTCAATTTCCACAGTCATCATACAAATGCAATCTGGAGTTCTAAAGAGACCGTTATTTTCTGGCTCTGGAGTCGGGATTTTATGCATTTTCCTGCTCTCTGCCTGAAAACGAGAAATCCCGATCGTAACCGGGAGTTACCCAGCCTTAGCTCGCGAGGGAGGAAAATAGTTTTGAGAGAACTTTATGAGCTGACTTCCGATCTTTCTAAGACTCGACGGGCGGCGGTGCCTGGTCGTCGGCGCAGGGGCAGTCGCGCTGGGCAAAATTGAACGCCTGCAGAGCGCGGGGGTGGATGTCATCGTTGTAGCGCCGGATGCTGTTCCGGCCATTCGTGAGTTGGCGCAGCAAGCAAGCCGTTCCTGGCGCCAACGCGCCTTCCAGCCCGGCGACTCAGCAAATTGTTTCCTGGTCATTGCCGCAACCAATTCCCCGTAGGTGAATCATGCTGTCTACCAGGAGGCCTTGCGTCGAAATATTCTCTGCAATTCTGTCGATGATCTTTCCAACTGCGATTTCTATTTTGGATCGGTCATATCGCGCGACAGTCTGCAGATCGCTATCTCCACCGCGGGCGAAAGTCCGGCCTTCGCCCAGCAGCTCAAATGTAAAATCTAGGCGCAGCTTCCGCAGGATGACTTGGCCCTTTCGCAGAATTACGGGTGATTGGCATCACTGACAAATCTCTCTGGTAATCGTAATCAGAGTGGGTACGATTGTGCCTCCCCGGTGAAACTCGGACTGACTGGAGAGGATACGGATCTGTTACCGGCGTGCCCGCGAGAAAATCTCGGGGCGGCAAAGGCTTTCGAACGCGAAAGGAGACTTGTTAATGGCACAGGATACTCTCACAATCACCGACAATCGCACCAACCGAACTTACACTCTCCCCATCGAGAACGGCACCATACGCGCGATGGACCTGCGGCAAATGAAAACCGGTCCGGAAGATTTCGGGCTCATGACGTACGATCCCGCATTCATGAACACGGCTGCCTGCCGCAGCAGCATCACCTTCATCGATGGCGAGCGCGGCATCCTGGAGTATCGCGGCTACCCCATCGAGGTGTTGGCTGAGCACTGCACTTTTCTTGAAGTCGCATACCTACTGCTGTTCGGAGAGCTTCCCGACGAACCGGAACTGAAAAGCTGGACGAACGAGATCACGCACCACAGCATGCTGCAGGAAGCCACTAAGAAGTTTATGGAGGGCTTCCGTTACGATGCCCATCCCATGGCCATGCTGGTAAGTACGGTGGCGGCGCTGTCCGCGGTCTATCCGGGAGCGAAAGAGGTTCACGATCCAGCCAATCGCCTGCTGCAAATCAAGCGGCTGATTGGAAAGATGCCATCGATTGCCGCCATGTCGTACCGGCACAATGTTGGTTTTCCGTATGTCTATCCCGATAACGATCTAAGCTACACCGAAAACTTCATGAACATGCTGTGGAAGATGGTCGAGCCCAAGTATGTGGCTAACCCGGTGCTGGCGCGCGCGCTGGACATCCTGTTCATCCTCCACGCCGACCACGAACAGAACTGCAGCACCAGCGCCATGCGTTCGGTGGGCAGCTCGTATGCCGATCCGTATCTGGCCACCGCCGCTGCCGCCGCCGCGCTGTCAGGCAGCCTGCATGGCGGAGCCAACGAGCAAGTTCTCAAGATGCTCGACGAAATCGGCTCCAAAGAAAACGTGCCTGCGTATCTTAAAAAAGTCAGGGAAGGGCACGTCAAACTGATGGGCTTTGGACACCGCGTATACAAGAACTACGATCCACGCGCCAAGATCATCAAGTGGGCCGCCGAGCAGGTGTTCGAAGTGACGGGACGCAATCCCAAGCTGGATATTGGCCTGGAGTTGGAACGGATTGCCCTGGAAGACGATTACTTCGTCAGCCGCAAGTTGTATCCCAATGTCGATTTTTATTCCGGAATCATTTACCAGGCCATGGGCTTCAAGCCGGAAATGTTCACCGCGCTGTTTGCCATCCCGCGCACGGTGGGCTGGCTGGCCCAGTGGCAGGAGATGATTGTCGATCCGGAACAGAAAATTTCTCGTCCGCGGCAGATCTACACCGGGCAGCGTGCACGCCGATTTCTTCCGATGGAAGAACGCCAGGCTGCCGATGTGGCCAAAATGGATAGGTGATCTTCACCGAGCAACCGCGAGGGCTGAGGTAGATACTCTCTTGCTCAGGGTCGGAGTGAGAGAAATTGTAGGATAGCTGCCATCACCTTGCTACAAGATGTTTGGGAGATTTCTAATTGGTCCATTGGCATGGCCCGCGAAGACCAAAAACTGTGATTGCTATCACGTCCACGCGTATGTTGCGTCACAAGTTTCTACTCCAGCCACTCCTATCATCGCGCAGGAGAGGAGTTGTATGTCTATCGACTCAGCACTCACCCATGGCCCAATCATAGTTGGAACAGATCTTTCCCTGTTATCCAAATCCATCCTGGAGTACGCGACAAGGTTGGCGGTGCAGGAAGCAAGGCCCTTATATTTGGTCAATGTCATGCCGCTGATTCCGGACAGCTCTCCGGACCTGCTGGAAATCCAGAAAACCGAACTCCAGCAACAAGTACATGCGGCAGAACAAAAGCTGCAAGGGAGTGGCCTGAAAGTCGAAGGTACTCTCGTACTGGGTACGCCGGCCCACGAACTGATCAAGCTGGCGAATAAGTTGAAGGCTGCCTGCATTGTAGTTGGGACCGAGGAACGCAGCGGGATTGAGCGCCTTCTCTTGGGTTCGGTCGCCGAAACAGTCATCCGCAAATCAGACTATCCAGTCATCGTCGTGGGCACACATGCCGCGGCAATAGCGGAAAAAACGATCCCCTGGAAACATCTGATGCTGGCGTGTGATACCGCGGAAGGAGTGACCGAGGCCGCCCGCGTGGCCGGCGATATCGCCACCGGCCACCAAGCGCGCCTAACGATTTTCACGGTGAAAGAAAAAGGCATTGCAAGCCTCTTGGAAGGCCAATTCGACGCCCTGGAAAAGATGATGAGCCGGGATGTCTGGTTAACGGTAAAGCCGCAATGTCTGATTCGTGAGGGAGAACCCGCAGATGAAATCGTCCGCATGACGGAGGACACGCAGGCGGACCTGCTGGTGATGAGCGCGCATTGCGGCAACGGGTTACTAACGCACCTTCGATCAGGAACTATGGCGAAGGTTTTATGGAGGTCTCGCTGCCCGGCCATGATCCTGCGGAATTTCCACGCCCCGCATCATCCGCAGGGGACACACCACGCAGACCATGAGAATGTTTTGCTGTAATTCACTGCGGGAGCTTGCTGGATCGCAAGGTCTCCTGCGACTCGACAGCCGCCAGCGCTGCCAGATGGACGATGTCCGAAACCGAGGAATCCCGTTGAAGTACATGTACCGGTCGGGCGAGGCCCATCAGGATGGGACCGATCACTTGCATTCCGCCGAGTGAGGCGAGCAGCTTGTAGACGATGTTTCCGGCATTCAAGCTGGGGAAGATGAGAACGTTCGCCCCGCCCCGCAACGGACTGAAAGGATACGTGGTTTCAATCCGTTCGGGTAGCACGGCTGTGTCCGCCTGCATTTCACCATCGACCAGAAGGTCCGGACACCTCCGGTGGATTATCTCAACTGCCAGGCGCACTCTGTCGGAGGACTCGTGGCGGCTGCTTCCAAAGTTGGAGAACGACAGCAAGGCAACCCGGGGCTCAACATCGAAGCGGCGGGCGGTACTGGCGGCACAGATGGCGATCTCCGCCAGATCCTCAGAGGAAGGTTGGATGTTGACCGTGCAGTCGGCCAGGAAATAAAGCTTGCCTCGAGGCGTGATCGTCAGGTACAAGCCGGATGCTCGTCGCACGTCCGGCTGCAGCGGGATGATTTGCAATAAGGGCCGGATGGTGTCGGGATAGTGGGTCGTTAAACCAGTCACAAGAGCGTCCGCGTCGCCGTGGTGCACCATCAAAGCGCCCAGAATATTGCAGCTTCGAACCAGTCCACTGGCTTCCGTTCGCGTAACTCCCTTGCGCTGTCGCAATCGAAAAAGTTCATCTGCATAAGATGACAGCCGAGGATGGGTTGCAGCATCGACGATCTCCAATGCCGCAAGATCCAGGTGCAGGCCGGTTGCGCGCTCTCGAATCTCTTTTGCGTTTCCGAGGAGCACAGGCCTGGCAATCCCCTCGTCGACCAGGACGCGGCAAGCACGCAGAACGGTGGGATTCTCCCCCTCCGGAAATACAATACGACAGGGTTTCGCGCGCGCTTTTTGAATGAGGACCCTGGTTACGCCGGGATCACCGCCCAGACGTTTCTCCAAGCTATGGCGGTAGTCCTCCAGGTTAAGGTCCACGCGGGCAACTCCCGATTGCATTGCGGCAGCAACCACGGCGGCCGCGATCCGAACAACAACCCTGGGATCGAATGGCTTAGGGATGATGTAGTTCGCGCCAAATCCAAGGTCGTCCAGCCCATAGATTTTGCATACGGATTCGGGAACGTCCTGCTTTGCTAGGTCGGCAAGGGTGCGGGTGGCTGCCAGCATCATCGCGTCGTTGATTTCGGTGGCGCGTGCATCGAGCGCTCCACGGAAGATGCCAGGAAAGCCAAGGACATTGTTCACCTGATTCGGATAGTCCGACCGGCCAGTGGCAACAATGACATCCGGCCTTGCCGCAATTGCATCTGTATAGTCAATCTCCGGATCGGGGTTTGCCAAAGCAAAGACCAAGGGATTCGATCCCATTCGACGCAGCATCTCCGCCGTGACACAACCTGCCGCGGATAGCCCGATGAAGGCATCTGCGTCGACCAGGGCGTCGGAAAGGGTGCGAAGCTGTGTCTTTCGCAGGAACCGCGCCTTGTAGGGATTGAGGCCCTCCTGGCGTCCTTCATAGAGAACCCCTTTGGAGTCGCACATCAGAATGTTTTCAGGAAGTGCGCCGAGGAGAATGAAGTGCTCCGCGCAGGCAATCGCGCTTGCTCCAGCGCCGTTGACAACAATCCGCGCGTGGCGGATCTCTTTTCCGGCGACCTCCAGTCCGTTCAGCAATGCCGCGCCGGAGATAATCGCTGTGCCGTGCTGATCGTCGTGGAAGACCGGAATCTTCATGGTCCGGCGCAGTTCCTCTTCAATAATGAAGCACTCAGGCGCCTTGATGTCCTCGAGGTTGATTCCGCCGAATGTGGGCTCCAGCATCTGGCAGGCCCGGATGACATCCTGAGGATCGTTCGCGTCCAACTCAAGATCGAAGACATCGATATCCGCGAAACGTTTAAAGAGGACCGCCTTTCCCTCCATCACCGGCTTGCCTGCGGCCGGCCCAATGTTGCCCAATCCTAGAACGGCGGTCCCGTTTGAAATCACTGCAACCAGGTTCGACTTCGCCGTGTACTTGTAAACGAGATCCGGTTCGCGATGGATTGCCAGACAGGGAGCGGCCACCCCTGGGGTGTAGGCCAGACTTAAATCACGCTGTGTCAGGCAGGGTTTTGTCGCAATGATCGAAATTTTTCCCGGCGGGTTGGATGAGTGATACTCAAATGCATCTTCGTCGCGGATCATAACAATTGTTTTCTCCCCATCGAGCTTACTCTCGCACGGGAATTAGCGCCTTTTCTAGCTAAGCATGGGAGGCCCCGCGGCCAGGGGATACTTACCAGTATTCCTGCCCCCGGTGGCGGCGGCGACTCGGGGTTTTACGCCGTGATGCATGTCCAGCATTTCAAGAACCTCACCTGTGCGAGGATCGTAGTGATTGCCCGCGCCCAAGGTACTGCGCCCGTTGGAAGGTGGAAATGCTGACGAGAGATTGGAGCGGTCCTGCTGCACACGATCGATGATGATAACGGACGCGGCGCGCATGGACTACACGCAGTTCTGAAAGCTCTTGCCGCCGGCAGGGTGCAGAAAATGCTGCTTGGGGATATGACGGGACAGACGGCGAACGAATGTGGCGAATGCGGTCGGATCCAGCCGGAACTGAAGAACAAGTGCGCATTCTGTCGCAGTTCCCAGTTGGTTGCCATTC
>JAJYSV010000107.1:4156-10020 GCA_021793405.1 Acidobacteriota bacterium | reverse complement strand
GTATCCTCGTCGCCAAATTCTGAATTCTGCGCGATGTATCCGACACGCGCCAGCTTACGCCGCGAGACTTCGCCCGCGTCTGGCTCGATGTTTCCCGCAAGAATTTCCAGCAGCGTGGATTTGCCGGAACCATTCGGCCCGACGACGCCAATCCGGTCGCCTTCAGAAACAGTAAAGGCGATGTTGTCGAACAGCGGCGTGGCTCCGTACGACTTGCGAAGAGATTGTCCATTCAGGATTGGGGGCAAGCGTGCGCTACATCCTTGATCTGCGGAGTGAGTCTCTGCGGTCTGGTTCAAGGATATCAGTCAGCGTAATTAAAATTTTCCGGAGAGCAGTCGCTTCCGTCGTTGCGGCGGAAAGCGCTCGATCGCGTATCGCAGAGTGGTTCTGGATAGGGAAGTGTAATGCTGCGACAGAAACTCGAGCAGTGCAGCTTGCGACACTTTGCCAGCTTCACGTAACGCCCATCCAACGGCTTTTTGGATCAGATCGTGCGGGTCGGATAGTAGGAGCTTCGCAATTCGGAATGTGTCTGCGGTTTCACCGTTCCGGATCAGTGTTAGCGTCGAGATAATGGCGATGCGACGCTCCCACACCGACCGCGATCTTGCCAGCGTAACCAGCAAGCGGCGTGGCCGCGTCTTCAGATGTTCGCCAAGAATGTACGGGGCGGATGTATCCACCAGGTCCCAGTTGTTGATACTCCGCGTATGCTGTAAATAAAATTCGACGATTGTCTCGCGATCCGCCTCCGCAGCGTGCTCATATTGGGCGACTAAGATTTCCAGACCGGCAAAGCGATGTTCGTGCGTGTGCGAAGCCAGCAGGAGTGCAAGATCGCGCAAGGCAAGAGCACGATATCGTAGCGCGACTTTGCGCTGCAGCGGTACTGCGATGCCGAGGAACTTGTCGCCTTCCCCATATTCACCCGGTCCCGTTTTAAAATACTTCGCGACGATGGCCGCCTTTGCCGGGTTGGCCAATGCCGCTAGACCGCGCATCAGTTGCGAGCGGGTTAAGGCTGCGGGCTTATCGTTTGGATTGATTTGGGCGTTCATCAGGGTCTTAAGGGACGCGTTGCGCACTGCACCCGTTACCGCACCCAGACCAGATATATCGCCAAGCCGATGCCAGCCGCGGCCAGCAGCAGAGCCAGTATTACCGCGGCCTTGGACGGTCGCCCCACGGCCCAGGTACCAGTCCGCAATTCTTTTACTTCGCGAATGTGCATCAGAGCTGCGCTGACGTTTACAAGCACCCCAACCACGACGAGGCCCGTGCCTAGCCAAAGCGAAGGGCCGGTCGTGTGAGTAGCGAGCTGCGGCTGGGAATTTCTCATGCTCAGCTCGCGCAGAAACAATCCAAAGCGGGCCACGACAAAGCCAAAGCCCATCAGTGCCAGGCCAGTGCGAATCCACGCTAGAAATGTTCGCTCCGCGGCAAAATAGACCCGCGGGTCGCGCTCTTTGGGAGCATCGTTGTTTGGGTTCTGATCACTGCCCATAGTGTGCCGGCTAGGAATCTAAAAACGCAACGGACTTGATACTAGTCAGTTCAAAACGCTTGCGGCAGCGAATGTTCCGGCAAGCGACCATATCTTCGCGCAAGACCATGTACGACTGCGCCTTGGCAAAACGGGCGCGGTCGCGCTCATCGGCTCGCGGCGGCAGGCTGTTCTTCTTGCGCCGCACCAGCCAATTGAGCTGGTATTCCGCGGCTTGCCGACAATGTGGGCAGGTGAGTGTGTGGGGGCGCTGCTCGGGTTTTTCGTTATAAAAATCGCGTTCTTCCATGCCGTGCCCTCCTATGGCAACTTTCCAGTATGGCACTCCAGTCGTGTGAACCGCGAATCCATCCGCCGATTTTCTGCGGCTATCTGGTTTCATTTCGTCGTACACTCCGCATAAATGTTCTTTCGAGGATGGTTATGCCCATAAACCCTGTACTCGATCCAACTATGGTCACAATGGCCCTGGAGTTACCTGGCTTCCGCATCGTGCGGAACTGTGGCGTGGTACGCGGCATTGTGGTGCGTTCGCGCTCGATCTTTGGAACCATCGGTGCCGGCTTGCAGACGCTGGCCGGCGGCAACATATCGCTGTATTCCAATCTGTGTGAAAAGACCCGCGAGGACGCTTTCGAGTTGATGATGCAGGACGCGGCACAGCACGGCGCCAATGCCATCGTCTGCGCTCGCTACGACGCCAACGAAATTCAGCACGGAGTGACAGAAGTGCTGGCCTATGGCACCGCCGTGGTGGTCGAAAAGATTTGAGGTTTTACTTGCGTGACAGGGATGCCCGCGCTTGCAGATCCTGATTCATGCTCGATTGATTCTGCGGCTCCCCGCATAGGCATCCACCACGCCAAAGATCCAAAGCGCACCCGCCACAACGGCGAAGGGAACCATTCCCAGTCCGAAGGTGAGCGCACCGAAGAAGCCGCCGATCCCCCAAACGATCGACATCAGGACAAACAGAATAATTCCCCGCAGAACTCGTCCGTTGTAGAGCTGTCCCAGACCACATAGGACGGCGGACAGCAGCGCGGCGAGCAGCGGACTTTTGCGACTGGTTCTCGAAGGCTGATTGGTTGACTGATTCATTCGAAACTCCCTGCAATGGGAAGGTCTCTGGTTAGGATGCGAGTACCGACCCGATTTCTATCGCACAGTTGGTGCGATCAGCCGCCCCGTTTGCGCTGCATACAGCCGGCTTTTCCGAATGCGATTCACATGCTTTCAACAGGACTCGCCGACGCCCCACCGCGTGTTTGCAACAAGTAGACGAACCCGGTGCAAGTCTACTTCGAAATGGAGCGAATTTCACCGAATATTCGCTGTTTACACAAAGCTCTCCGATTCGTACTCTAGGCGAGCGTTGATGGAAACAACAACGCGCCTCTTTCGCCTATTTTGATTCACAAAACTTAAGCTGAAACGGAAGGCCGGGCGCATACGCGACGGGCCAAGCCGACAATCGCCAACTCGCTTGCAGCTTGCAAACGCATGGTTGTGTCGAGGTTGGATGCTGGCGCGGCAGGCAACGATGCGTCTGTTCTCCCGTTTCTCCGCAGTCCGGCTGCTGATAGCCGAACGGCTTTGGGTGCAATAGGAGGGCCGCGTCTCGTTCTTTTCGCGAGCGTGGCCTCGGCGCCCGTGAGACGTGCTGTGTCATTTTAGCAGCGGACTGCGGCCGAACCACCTTGTTCCGTTTATCGGAACGCGCGGTGTTGTGCTTGCAGGGAGAATGAATGCGTCCAAAAAAAGTAATCTTATGCGTCGATGACAACGATCAGGTTCTATCGGTTCGCAAATTTGTTTTGGAGACCCGTGGTTATCGCGTGTTGACAGCGAAGAATGCCGAAGAAGCAGTTGAATTGTACGATCGTGGCCGCGTCGATCTGGTGATTAGCGATCTGGTCATGCCACATTGCAATGGCAATGATTTGATCCAGCAACTGAAGGAGATTGCGCCGTGGGTACCGGCTGTGTTGGTGAGTGGCAGCATCAAGCAATTCGATCCAAATAGTCGCGCGGACGCTTTTCTGCCCAAAGGCTCCTGCTCGCCGCAGGAATTGCTGGAGCGCGTTCGAGTTCTGCTGGTCCGCAAGCGTGGTCCGAAGAAGATGATTGCGTCCCCGCCTCCACTCGAAGTCCATGCCGCTGCGGCACAAGGGGTTGCGTAACGAACCTTCAGGTTCCGCGAAGTGTTACCGCTGGGCGGTTCAACCGGTACAATGGAACAGAATGCAGCCCGTCATTGTCGCCGAGCAGCTCGGCAAGGTATATCGCGCAGGCAAAGTCGATGTCAATGCTCTCCGATCCGTTTCCTTTTCCGTGGCACCGGGAGAGTTCGTCAGTATCGTCGGACCTTCTGGAAGCGGAAAGTCCACCCTGTTTTACTGTATTGGCGGGTTGACCCAGCCATCCTCAGGTCGCCTGCTCATTGATGGCGTCGATTTCGCTACATTGAACGACGCCGAACGAACCCGGCTGCGTAAACATAAAATCGGCTTCGTCTTCCAGAAATTCAACCTGCTGCCCACGTTGAGCGCCATGGACAATATTCTGTTGGCGCACGAAATTGCCTCCGGCAGGAAAAAGATGGACAAGGAGTATTTCGATCACCTCACGGAGCTTCTAGGCATTCGCGATCGCTTGCATCATCGCCCTTCAGAGCTTTCCGGCGGTGAACAGCAACGGGTCGCGATTGCCCGCGCTCTCATCTCGCGTCCTGCCATCGTGCTGGCCGATGAGCCTACGGGAAATCTCGATTCCAAGAATTCCGACGCCGTGCTGGCCGTACTGCGGCGTTCTAATCAGGAATTGAAGCAGACCGTGATGATGATCACGCACAATCCCGAGGCGGCAGCCATTGGCGACCGCATTCTGCACATGCGCGACGGCGAACTCCTGGACGCCGAGACCCACGCGGCCCTTGAGGCGAACAGCCGTGCGGATATCGCCCTCTGATGGACGCGGGTGGGGAATCAGATTGCGCCTGCGTTGACCCGCCACGCGACATGTCGATATACTTCAATCCAGTAAGGGCGGGAGTAGCTCAGTGGTAGAGCGCGACCTTGCCAAGGTCGAAGTCGCGGGTTCGACCCCCGTCTCCCGCTCCAGCGGCGCGTCGCTGCAACCTTCCCAACGCCAGCAGCCGCAGTTCTTGTTTCACACTTCTTGTCGGGCGCGGTACCCAAGTGGTAAGGGAGAGGTCTGCAAAACCTTTATGCGTCGGTTCGATCCCGACCCGCGCCTCCAATTTCTCAGCAACTTAAGCGATCTATTGAACTTTCTCGAACCCGGGTGTGGGGAAAATTGTGGGGACTCTTCGAGATTTCCTACTGAATCCCCGTCCCTGAGATTCCTCGCTGACGAGCGGTATGTTCAGCCGCATCTATCTGCTGGTGCGCTACAAACTTTTCCATCTTCTCCATGGCCTTCGTTTGATGTTCCTGCGACGGGTGAGCGTAGCGTAAAACCATGTTGATCTTGGAATGCCCTAGCATTGCGGCGAGCGTCACAAGATCAATTCCTGCCTCGGCTGCTCGCGTTGCCCATGTATGACGAAGATCGTAGAGGCGGAATGCAGTGACTTTGCTATCCTTAACAGCCCTGTCGTGGGCGTTGTTGACCTTTGGGACAGGCTGGTTTGGGTCTGAGGCGTGCGGGAACGAACCCTTGAGTCGATGGATAACGATGCTGCCGTTTTTCATGTCGATGTCATCCAGCCGAAGATTGCAAACTTCGGAGGCACGCATTCCATGTTTGTAAGCCACAACGATCATGGCCCATTCTCGAGCGCCCTTGGCTTTCGCTATCGTCTTGCGTAGTGGCGCGCGAGGTGAGGGAACCGGGCATCCGATCACTAATCGCGGCTGCTACCAGGGATGTTCGGGGCTGGCGGCGGTGTAGAGATTGTAGTGGCGGACGTGGGGCTCCATTTCGACGGGGAAGTCGGGGTCGAAGTCGTAGTAGCGGGCGCGGGTGTAGTCGTCGCCGGCGAAGCGCTGGATGGAATTGATTGGAATTGAGTCAATCCCATGTCTCAGAGGCGAGACATGGGCACCCAGATTGTTTGTTGCCGTGAACAGCAGATCCCTCCGCTCCGGTCGGGTCACCACAGCGACCCGGGATGACAATTTTTTTCGAAGGGTTTTCCCGCAGGGGCTAAAGCCCGCGAGTTTTCGGTGCAGTTGCGGCACGGCTGAAGCCGTGCCCTGATACAAAGCCCTGATACAAAGCCCTGATACAAAGCCCTGATACAAAGCCCTGATACAAAGCCCTGATACAAAGCCCTGATACAAAGCCCTGATACAAAGCCCTGATACAAAGCCCTGATACAAAGCCCTGATAC
>JAJYSV010000107.1:0-4146 GCA_021793405.1 Acidobacteriota bacterium | reverse complement strand
GCCCTGATACAAAGCCCTGATACAAAGCCCTGATACAAAGCCCTGATACAAAGCCCTGATACAAAGCCCTGATACAAAGCCCTGATACAAAGCCCTGATACAAAGCCCTGATACAAAGCCCTGATACAAAGCACACTTCCTATGAGTTTCTTTTGGGGTCGCGGGTGGTCGGACCTTTCTCTTGCGCATGTTCCGCCACGAGTCGCCGCTTCGATCGATGTGGGCATCGGCTGGAGCGTGGATGGCTATAATCCTGGACTGAGGATTGAAGGGGGGAAAGAATGGCGCACGACAATGCGGCGATCGTCCGGGGATTTGTGGACGAAGTGATCACCAAGGGAAACATTGAAGCGGCTGGGGAATATTTCTGGGAAGACATGGTGGAGCAGGTTCCGATGCCTGGGCAGGGGCCGGGACTGAGCGGACTGCAGGACGTGATTCGCGGGATGCGTGCGGGGTTTCCTGACATCGTGTTCTCCATCCTGGAGCAGATCGTGGAGAAGGATAAAGTTGCCAGCCGGTTTGAATGGACGGGGACGCACAAGGGAGAGTTCCTCGGCATTCCGGCGACGGGACGGCCGGTGCGGGTGTGGGGGATTGTGATCGACCGCCTGGAGGATGGGCGGATCAAGGACACTCGCATCATCATGGATACTTTGGGCATGATGGGGCAGCTTGGGGTGTTGCCCGGGGCGGATGCGGGTTCTTAGGGTCGCGATAGGCACTGGACGGCGCAGGCTATGATTCTGATGTGAAGCGAAAGAGATCTACTCCCCTAAAGGCGCGGCTTGGGAAGGCGCGGTGGTGAACCTGGTTGCGATGGATTGGGCTGGGGATCGCGGCGCTGTGAGTTTGTTCCGCTGAGGGAGATTTCGCCGAATTTGCAGCATGCGGTGGTGTCGGCGGAGGACGCTCGGTTTTATCTTCATCATGGATTCGACTGGCACCAGGTGCAGATCGATGCGGCCGGGGATTTGGAAGGCGGGCGGGTACGCCAGGCTGGTGCCGGTGGCGAAGCTGGTGCTGGGGAAGCGGCGAATTCTGTCTACCCTCCCGGCAAGCGGGCAGCTGACGGAGATGGAGCTGCAAGAACTGCTTGAGCACTCCCGGCAATGCTCTTCTTGCGGTAGCCGGTTAGTTGAGATGGCCGTGTGTTCACGAACCATCCTTTCTGGACATGCATACAGGCGCAGCCGTTCCCCGTTGCTAGCGAGTATGAGCGCATTTCCACCGGCCCCCAAGATTCGTCGCAGTCATTTTGATTTTCTGAGAGTCTAGAAATTGCGCCTGCGCGACTTGAGATTGGAGAGCGAAGTTGTAAAAAGAAAAAAGCCAGACTCTACTCTGATTTGATACATCAAGCGATGCGTCACCAGGACACCACGACGCGGACATCTCCACCGGGTCAATTGTGTCCAGGGCCCTGGAAAAATGAACAAAGCCGAATATAGCCCAGTATATGAAAAGGCCGTTAACTCCCAGAACAATATGTGCTAGGACTGCGTTCCCCCATGGGACGCTTTGCTGAGGGCGATGCTCTCTAATATTGGTCCACTGCTTTCAACCTTTTCACAACTTGCAGGCACCGGGATCGCAATGGATAAAATATTCGCGTTCGCACGGCTTCTCTTCCATGCCTAGCTGTAAAACCTGATCTGCTTTCGAGCCATAACGGTATATTGTGATGCCCTTACATCCAAGTTTGTGCGCGAGAGTGTATACGCTAGTGATCTGCTCAACTGAAGCATCCGAAGGAAGATTGACGGTTTTTGAGACTGCATTATCAACATACTTCTGAAAGGCCGCCTGCATCCGAACGTGCTGTTCTGGCTGCACCTCCAGAGCAGTTATAAATAGCTGCATCTGCTCTTGTGAGACTTCATTCTGATCTGCCAGCGAGCCCGTGTGCATGACGGAGTCCAGGACTCGCCCTGCCTTTGCATTATTTCCCATGTAGCGCGCAAATACTGAATTCAACTCAACGAGGCTTTGTCCTTCCAGAACCCCCACGCGGCGATACGCGAGCGCGAATAACGGCTCAATTCCAGAGCTGGTTCCTGCGATCAAACTGATCGTGCCGGTGGGTGCAATGGAGGTTTGTGTCGCATTCCGCAGCTTCAATCCCGATGTGGCAAATAGACTGCGGTCCCATGCGGGGAAGACGCCGCGTTCTTCGGCCAACGCCGACGAAGCCTCTCTTGCTTCATTGGCGATGAAGCGCATAATCTCCTCGGCGAAGTCGAGCGCAGCTTCGCTGTTATAGGAAATTCCGCACAGGATACAGGCCTCGGCAAAGCCCATGATACCCAGTCCAATCTTGCGATATTCCTCTGTAGCATGCTGAATCTCTGGCAATGTATAGCGATTGACAGTGATCACATCGTCCAAGAATCGCACGGCACAGCGGATAATCTCACTCAGCCGTTCCCATTTAAGCTTTCCACCAGCCGATGTAGTGTCAACGAAGTGGGTAATATTGATGGACCCGAGGTTGCAGGATTCATAGGGCAGCAGCGGGACTTCTCCGCACGGATTGGTGCTCTCGATCGTGCCATCGGCGGACACAGGATTGGTGCGGTTCATGGTATCGATGAAGACCAGTCCCGGATCGCCAGTCTCCCAGCCAGCCTGACAGATGCGATCAAAAAGTTCCCTCGCAGGAAGGTGTTTCGTGACACGGCCGTTAGAATCCCTTAGTGCAAATTTGGATCCAGAGTCGACGGCAGCCATGAATGCGTCGGTTGCGGCGACTGAGAGGTTGAAATTCGACAAGCCAGGACGGCCATTCCGCTTGCTATCGATGAATGCCTCGATATCAGGATGGTCTACACGAAGGACTGCCATATTGGCGCCACGGCGCCGGCCACCGAGCTTGATGTTCTCAGTGGCAGAGTCAAAGATCTTCATGAAAGAGACAGGGCCAGAGGAAACGCCTCCGGTGGACCTGAGCGGTTCGCCCCTTGCGCGGAGTCGTGAGAAAGAGAATCCTGTGCCGCCGCCGGAGCGCTGGATGAGTGCCATGTTCCTCAACGCCTGAAAAATAGATTCAAGAGTGTCCTCAACCGGCAGCACGAAGCAGGCAGAGAGTTCGCCACGTTGCGTACCTGCATTCATCAGTGTTGGAGAGTTGGGCAGGAAATCGAGAACTGCCATCATCTCGTAGAATCTCCCTTCCCAGAGTTGCGCCTTGCTTGCTGGGCCGAAAATCAGCTCTGCCTCTGAAATAGCGCGCGCCACCCGCTCAAACATCTGCTTGGGAGTCTCATTTACGGTGCCGCTCGCATCCCGGCGCAGATAACGTACAGAGAGAACCTGCATTGCATTCTCGCTGAGATGTATCTGCGCCTCGTCTACATCGCGAACGGTTACGCTATCCATAGTGACCTCGATCAGCCCGCTGCCTCCATTGCCCAAGCAGCCTTTTGCGATCTGCGGACAAATAGCCACTTGTGCAGGTGGCTCCAGGACCAGGTTTTTACGATGGAAGCTGGTCCGACCCACGCCCTGCGCGCCTGGAGCACTCCGAAGCGCAGATAGGCAAGCTGCGCGGTGCTGTGTGCATCTGCCACGATTGAAAGCAAGGCGCCTGCTTCCGCGGCAGACCTGGCCAAAGCACGCGGGACATCTTCTCGAAGATCCGCGCAGCGTCTTCGTTGTGGATCTTGGCTTGCATTGGAAGTCCTCCAAATTACAGCGCGCGTCACCTACCTATTAATTCTGCATGTTTCCATAGCTTAAGTCTGTGACGGAGGACACAGAAAAATGCTCTCGGAATGCGACATGGCCGATATCCGCTTCCCTAATGAATGACACCTGGAAGGGGTTCTTACTGTTGCGGAGGTCAAAATTGTATTTTCTGTGGCAGTGCCCATATCTGTTAGCCGCAGAAGAAGGCCTGCTTCGTCGAGCTCTTCTCACAGACACGGAAATTTCCTAGTGACATGGCTCAGCCAAATAGGTGACGTCGATCACAGCTACAAATAGCGCTGTCGCGCATCCTTAGAGTTGTTCTTCTTCAGTAAGGAGATGGCATGAATAGTACAGCGGGAATCTGAGGCGGTAAGCTCCACAGTAGAGTTGTGGGGCAGGCAGGGTGCGGGCTGAATATGTGCGATGAGGCCACAGGACCTCGTGAAGGAGATTAGT
>JAJYSV010000029.1 GCA_021793405.1 Acidobacteriota bacterium | reverse complement strand
AACTAAACTGCTCCAGTGTTTCTTTGCTGGACATGAAATCCCCCTGCAAGAAATTTCATGCCTGCCAACCTCTACCGTAAGTACCAACCCTGGTTCAACTGATGAATTTCAAATGCGATTGCCCTGACCTCGCGCTGGTGCGAGAAGAAAGATCGGTAGCCTGGTTCTGAAGCGCTAAAAACCCAACCCGACTTCACTCCAAGTGCATTGATCTGCGCCTCGACCTGGTCCTCAGGAACGGCGGTATCCCAGCTCCAGTTCCGTCCTTCAACCACCGGCATCAACAGAATGTCACCAAGGTCTACGCCTCCGGTTCCCTGCACGTGGGTATGGCTGAAAACAATCTCTGGCCCCAGTCTTCTTACCGGCGTAATCGTCAAAAATATGGTGAAGTACTGGAAGGAACATTGGGACTTGAATTGCGGATGGAATGCGCGTTCGCTAAGCATATCAAGGCGACTGGGAGGCTAAGCAGATGAGTGGAGCAGGATCCATGCCAAAACGCAGCGCGGGCCTGCTGATGTATCGGCGGCGCAATGAACATGTAGAAGTCTTCCTCGTACACCCCGGTGGTCCTTTCTGGGCGCACAAGGATCTGGGCGCATGGTCCATCCCCAAGGGAGAGTACGAAGGCGAGCAGGCGCTAGAAGCCGCCAGACGGGAATTCCAGGAGGAAACCGGTTTTGTGGTGTCCGGGGAATTTCTCGAGCTCGGCACAGTGCGACTGGCCAGCGGCAAGGTCGTATCAGCGTGGGCGTTTGAAGGCGATTGCGACCCCTCCCTTCTGGCCAGCAATTGCTGTGAAGTGGAATGGCCGCCGCACTCGGGTCGCTTGATCGAGATTCCTGAAGTGGATCGTGGCGACTGGTTTTCCCTCGGCGACGCGAGAGAACGCATTCACAAAAACCAGGAGCCTTTTCTCGATCGGCTTTCCCAGAGATTGAACTTTGCGGGAATGCGTGAGGTTTCCTCATGAGGTAGCGCCATAACGGCTCAGGGCGGCTTACACTTTCATCGAGATGCGCCTTTTTGTTGGAATTCCACTCGCCGCTACGGTGATCGAGGAACTCTCGGCGATCACGACCCGCCTTCAGTCGAATGAAGCCGGACTACGCTGGTCCGCGCCGGAATCGCGGCACATCACATTGCAATTTCTGGGCACTGCCAGCCAGCAGCAATATGAATGCCTCGTTGACCGGCTTCGCGCGCCACACCTGTCCCCCGTCCCCATTAAACTTGAATCCCTGGGGCTCTTAGATCGCGCTGGAATTTTCTTTGCTGGTGTTCGTATCACGCCTGCATTGCTCTCCCTTCAGCAACACGTCATCGCGGCGACGGGCCATTGCGGATTCATCCCCGAGGATCGCCCGTATCGTCCCCACATCACTCTGGCACGCGCTAAAGGCAAAGGCGGAGCACAACATCTCGAAATATGGAAATCCAGGATTTCCCGTCAGCCAAGCTTCACTAGCTTTATCGCAAAGGAATTCATCCTGTACGAAAGCTTCACCCGATCCACCGGCTCCCATTACGAAATCCGCGAACGCTTTCGTCTTGATGGCCGTTAAGTTTCTACGAACTTGCCTCCCCGATACGCCGCGCTGGTTGAGACCTCCAGGCATGCAGAGGCAGAAATGATCCATAACTAGACACATTGCGGCGAAACAGCGTCCCTAAGATTCGGACGCTTAGCATCCTTAACGAAACCAGAAAGCTCTTACTATTGAGTAAGAGCATCCCAGGCGGTCATCATGACAGAAATCATCCCACTGATCCAGGAGAAGCAATGGACTACGTCAGGCTTGGCAAGACAGGACTGCAAGTTTCTCGCATTTGTCTCGGCTGCATGACCTATGGCGCGCCAGCCAAAGGCAAGCTGAAACCTGGAAGTCATGCGTGGGCGTTGAACGAAGAAGAGAGCCAGCCCTTCTTTCGGCAGGCGCTCGATCTCGGAATCAATTTTATCGATACAGCCAATGTGTATTCCGGTGACGCCAGCGAGGAAGTGCTAGGTCGATTCTTGAAAGCCAACACTCGCCGCGAAGCCATCGTCCTCGCCACCAAAGTGCATGGCATAATGCGCGAGGAGCCGAACGGCGGTGGCCTTTCCCGCAAAGCGATCTTCTATGAACTCGACCAGAGCCTGCGCCGCCTGCAGACGGATTACGTCGACCTCTACCAGATTCACCGCTGGGATTATGAGACGCCGATTGAGGAAACACTGGAGGCGCTGCATGATGTGGTGAAGGCAGGCAAAGTGCGGTATATCGGCGCGTCGTCGATGTATGCATGGCAATTCACTCAGGCACTCTATCTCGCCGATCGTCACGGTTGGACCCGTTTTGTTTCCATGCAGAATCATTACAACCTGCTCTATCGCGAAGAAGAGCGCGAGATGCTTCCGCTCTGCCAGGCCGAGGGAATCGGCGTCATTCCATGGAGCCCGCTTGCCCGCGGGCGTCTGGCTCGTCCGTGGCAGAGTGAACACACGAAACGGTACGACACGGACAAGTTCGGAACAAGCATGTACTCTCAGACGGAGGACGCGGATCGCCGCGTTGTGGATCGCCTCGGAGAGGTGGCCGAAAAGCGTGGCGTTTCCCGCGCGCAGCTTGCCCTCGCATGGCTGCTGAGCAAGCCTACGGTCAACTCCCCAATTGTTGGCGCGACCAAGCCATATCATCTGCAGGATGCCGTCGCCGCACTCTCGATACGCTTGACGCCCGAAGAGATTTCCTCTCTCGAGGAACCGTATTCGCCGCATCCCGTACTTGGCTTCAGTTGAGCACTCCATCGATCACGGACCTTCGCACCGTCCCATCGACACCTCGGCGAGTATCCATTTCTACTCTCGCGGCTCTCCTGCATGCTTGGCTGCGGTATTTTCACCGGAAGTTTCCGCCACGTTTGCGGTGACTGTCCCCTCAGCCGCGGCCAGCGTCTCGGTATCCAACTCGTGTTCTTCACGATAGTGCTTCGCATCCATCTTGCCATCCCAGAATGCCCACTCTACGGGATAGGTATCGGGATCGAACAAGACCTGATAGAAGTGCCAAACGACAATCGCCAACGCCGCCAGGATCGCTTCATAGAAATGGATCGCGGTCGCAACATCCAGCCACCAGCGAGCGAGAAGATTCCCAATGGAGACCTTGGCCCACAGCATGATTCCTGTGGCAGCCATCAACGTGGTACCCCAGACCATCGCCCAGTACTCCGCCTTTTCCGCGTAATTGAAGCGGCCGAACTTCGGCTTTTCGCGGCCGAGGCCCAGGTAATATCGCATCGTTCCCCACGCATCGAATGCGTCTTTCGGGGCTGGCGCGATCGCGCCGATCCACTGCCGTCCTTCCCTGGTCACTGCGGCGTAAACAATGTGGTACATGCAGAGAACGATCAGGGCCACTCCGGCCACGCGATGAACAATGCTGCGCAGCCGCTCGCCCATGCCGAACACTGCCGCAAACCATGAGTCCGGATACTTCAGAGCGAAACCCGTCACCACCAGCACGGTAAAAGTCAGCATCAAGAGACCGTGCTGCCACCGTTGATTTCGAGTCAGGCGGACCACCGTGCGATGTTGGGCATTGCGCCGTGCGATGGCCTTCCTGCGCCAGATGATGAAGTTGTGCAGGAACATCCCTCCAATCACCAGCAGAATCATCCCAATATAAAAGCGTCGTACAAAGCGCACTACGACATCGCCAATGCTCGTAGGCTGCGCCGGATCGAGATGTACCCTGCCCAGCACGAACCTCCTCGTCGCCCCCTTGTGGCACTGCCCGCAGGTCGCATCGAGATTGGCCGGATTGATGGTGGATCGCGGATCGCTCGATGGCAAAATATTGTGCACGCCGTGGCAACTCGCGCAGTTGGCCACAACCACCGAACCATTCTGGTAGGCCAGTCCGTGATAGCTGTCCAGATAGCTGGAAACCCGATTGCCCGGGACCCCGAATTCCTGGGTCAGCCGCACGCCCTGGTGACAGCGCACACAAGTGGCGCCAGCAAGATCCTCCGCGACCGGAGAGTTTGGAGTGGGGGCCTTGATGGTATGGATTCCATGGCAATCCGTGCAGCTAGGGGAAAGCTGATTGCCGCGAACAAGCGCCTGCCCATGGACGCTCTGCATAAAGACGCCTTGGATTTGACCATGGCACTTGCCGCAGGTGGCAGAGACGTTGAACTTGTTGATCGGAGAGCTGGCAGCGTTGGCAGGCAGAATCTCATGCGCGCCGTGACAATCCGTGCAAACCGCCGCGTTCTGGGAACCACCCTCGACCGCCCGGCCATGCACGCTTTCCTGATACGAGGCGAAAACCTGGGTGCTCACACCGCTGGATTCCATCACGAATTTCTGCCCATGACACTGGCCGCAGGTCGCAGGAATATTGGCGTGGTTGATTGAGGATTTTGGATCGCTGGTCGGCAGGATTCCGTGGGCATCCCCATGGCAATTTACGCAGGTCGCGGCCGGCGTTCCGTCCTGTCTTGTGTCTTTGGCGTGGTTGCTGTGCAGATAGGCCTTCTGTGCATCTGCATGACACTGGGCGCAGGTGATTGTCTTCGGCTCCGCCTGGTGCGGAGATTCGGTCACGTCCTTGTGACAATCCACGCAGGTGAACATGCCGCCATGGATCGAATGCTGCAGCTTGTCTGGATCGACGTACAGGCTAATCTTCTTGCCGTTTATATCCTTCGTCATGCTGGGATCGGAGTGGCAAGTCAGGCAATCTTTGTCGGTCGGTTTTTGCGCTGCGCGTGCTCCACAGGCCCACGACAGCAGGGAGATACCGACAACCCATGCGCAAATCTTACGTTTGCTCCGCATACACTCGATGAAACTCCAGCTCACAGACCATCGCTGTGATTGGGGTCACGACCTCTTGGTCGGGATTCTCCGACCTGAACTGAGTTCATGCTGGGCGAGAATCAATCTTTTCGTCCATCCCGCGAAGAATCCAGCTTTGCCGGCTTTCTCCCCCGATAGAATCAAACGAAGAGAATCCATGGCAGAGAGCAAGATGCAGGATCAAGGACAGATCACCGCTGCCACTCAGCACGGTCCCAAGCGCGCCAGCCGGCGCCCAACGTGGCTGCGCCTGTCCCACGAGCACACTGCGTTTTCCGCCACGCTGCTGCTGATGGTTTCCGCCCTGTTATCGCGCGTCATCGGGCTGGTTCGCGCAAAAGTGATCGCGTATCTTTTCGGCGCCGGTTCGCTGACCGACGCCTATAGCGCGGCCTTTCAGCTTCCTGACATGCTCAACTATTTTCTGGTCGGGGGCGCGGCATCCATTGCATTCATCACGATTCTGAGCCGCTATCGCGAGCAGGGACGCGAGCAGGAAGGGGAACGGGCGCTCTCTGTCATTCTGAGTGTCATGCTGCTGGTCCTTGGGACGGCAGTCCTTCTGGGCGAAGTGTTTGCCCCCTTCTATACGCGCACGTTTTTTCCCGGTTTCAGCGCGGACAAAGCTGATTTGTGCACGCACATGACCCGCATCCTGCTGCCCGCGCAACTATGTTTTTTTGCGGGCGGCGTGCTGGCGGCTGTGCTGCTGGTAAAAAAACAGTTTGCCTGGCAGGCTATCTCTCCGCTGGTTTATAACCTTGGGATCATACTCGGCGGAGTTCTGCTGGCCCGGCGTCTTGGGGTGTCCTCGTTGGCCGTGGGCGCGCTCGCCGGGGCCATTGCCGGACCCCTCTTGCTGAATTACATTGGAACGCGTCGTATCGGACTGCGCCTTCGCTTCTCCCTGAACTGGTCGCACCCTGGCCTGCGAGATTGGGTGCGCATGTCTATTCCATTGATGATCGGCGTCTCCCTGGTAACGGCGGACAACTGGATCCTCTTCTTCTTTTCGTCGCACGGCAGCGGAAATATCGCCAAACTCACGTACGCCAAAACGTTGTTTACGGCCCCGATGGCGATCCTTGGACAGGCCGCGGGCGCAGCTTCCATGCCATTTTTTGCCGCCCTTGCCGGTCAAAATCGGCATCGCGAATTTGCCGGCGCGGTCAGCCGTATTGTGACGCGCATTTATGCCTTCGCTTTTCTGCTCTCAGCCTGGATGATCGGCCTTGCCTACCCAGCCGTCGACCTGGTTCTGCGGGGCGGATCGTTCTCTCACGCCGACGCCCGTCAGACGGCACTCTATTTCACGCTATTCGCTGGATCGCTTTGTTTCTGGTCGGCGCAGGCCATCTATGCGCGAGCCTTCTATGCTGCCGGCAACACCCTCACTCCCATGACCGCCAGCACGCTGATTACAGTGGCATCGATCCCCCTCTACTGGATGCTGTTTCATCACATGGGCGTGGTCGGGCTGGCCATTGCTTCCGACTGCGGCATTCTGGTGCAAACCTTAGCGTTGGCATGGCTCCTGCAACGAAAGCGGCTGGTTCCATGGAGTGGCCTGGAATACTCCGAACTGGCACGGTCGCTGGCGGCGGGGGTGGTTTCTTTCGCTGTCCTGTTTGGCGTGCTGCATGTGTTGCCGCCGCCTGGCTCATTTCCCCGCGATTTACTACAACTAGCCTGCGGCACGGCGGTGTGGCTGGCGATAGCATGGTTGGTCCTGCGCCTGACCCGATCCAACCTGCCGCAACAACTGATCGGACGTTTTCGCGGCCGCAGCGCAACGAATGTCCCCACAACCGCTTTGGAATCGGAATCACCACAAATATCGAACATTTAGTAGGCTTGGAAGCAAGGGCCTTGAAGCCACCAGCGATGACGACTCCCAATCCAACCCCGCCGGAACCCTCCAGTCTGCCTGACGAAAATGAGGACGATTGGTATTTTGACGGGCCGTATTTGGTTTTCACCGAGGCGTACCATCGGAAACGCGGTTTTTGCTGCCAATCCAGTTGCCGCCACTGCCCATATGGATTCGCGAAAACCATCGCCGAGTCGCTGGAAGTTTCTGAAAAACAATAGCCCGTAGTCCGTTCGTACAGTTCCCCCAGATTGAATGCGTCTCATCTATGGTTTTCGACATCCAATCTTCAATTCGATAAGGTAAACTGCGCCCCATGCACGATTTAGCCAATACAGACCATATTGAGAGCCATTTTGAGTCAACCGAACTGGTGCGCGATGTTGTCATTGGCATGTCCGACGGCCTGACGGTTCCCTTCGCGCTGGCCGCCGGACTCTCTGGCGCGGTGGGCTCCTCTCACATCGTCGTACTGGCTGGTCTTGCGGAAATCGCTGCCGGCTCGATCGCCATGGGATTGGGCGGTTATCTTGCCGCTCGCAGCGACGTCGAGCATTACGCTAGCGAACGCCGCCGCGAAGAGAAGGAAATCGTCGAGCGCACCCGGGATGAGGAAGAGGAAATCTATCAGATTTTTGAGGAATACGGCGTCACCCGCGCGGAGAGCGACTCGGTATTGACGGCGTTGAAGCGAAATCCAAAGGCGTGGGTGGACTTCATGATGCGTTTCGAGCTCGGCCTGGAACAACCCGCCAGTTTCCGCGCCCGCCAGAGCGCTGCCGTCATCGCTTTTTCTTATATTGCCGGTGGATTTATTCCTTTACTCCCCTATATGGTCCTCGAACAGGCATCCTCCGCCTTACATGCTTCCGTCATCATTACGTTGATTGCGCTTTTCTTTTTTGGTGCGATCAAGGGGCGGTTGACTGGCGGCGGAACATGGAAATCGGCGCTGCAAACAGTTTCCATCGGAGGACTGGCGGCGGGCGCAGCCTATATGCTGGCTAGGCTGCTCAACGTGCATCCTAGCATCTAGTAAGTCTCAGGAGGATTGCGTGGAGATTTTGGAAGTCACACCTGTCCAAGCGCGCCAGACCCAGCTGGCGCAGCGCTTTCAAGCAGTCCGGGCCATGACGGATGCCCTGTCCGAACGGCTTACGCCCGAGGACATGATGGTCCAATCCTGCCCCGAAGCAAGCCCGGTGAAATGGCATCTGGCGCATACAACCTGGTTCTTTGAGACGTTTCTTCTGCGTCCGTATCTACCCAGATATCAGTCGTATCATCCGGATTTCCATTGGCTGTTCAACAGCTATTACAAGTCCCTCGGCAATCATCCGGAAAAACAACTGCGCGCGTCTTTTTCCCGCCCATCGCTGGAACAGGTTCGCGCCTACCGTCAATACGTCCAACATGGGATCGGGCAATTATTGGCGACCAATGCATCCGCGGAGATATGCGACCGCATCGAATTGGGGATGCACCACGAACAGCAGCACCAGGAGCTGATCGCGACGGATATCAAGCACGCGTTCTGGTCGAACCCCCTGCAACCCGTGTATGAGCAGTCTCCTTTTCCTGCGAGCGCTGGCTCAACGGAAACGCATCACTGGCTGGACTATGCCGGTGGTCTGGTGGAGATCGGCCATCGCGGAAACGGCTTTGCCTTCGACAACGAATTCTCTCGCCACCAGGTCTTCTTAGAACCCTTCCGCCTCGCATCGCGGCCCGTCACCTGCGCAGAGTATCGCAATTTCATCCAGGACAACGGCTACCAGCGACCCGAATTGTGGCTATCTGACGGCTGGGACACGGTCCAGGCCCTCGACTGGCAGGCGCCTCTCTATTGGCATCGCGATCCGTCCGGCAGATGGGATGTGTTTACGTTGCGTGGAATCATCCCGCTCGATGCCCTGCTGCAAACGCCCGTCTGTCACCTCAGCTATTACGAGGCGGATGCCTACGCGCGCTGGGCCGGGTGTCGGCTGCCCAGCGAATTTGAATGGGAACATGCCGCGAACTCTGTCTATGTCTCTGGCAACCTGCTCGAAAGCGGAGCGCTACATCCGCTGGCGCCGCAACGCGGTGACTCCGACCCGCACCAGCCCGCACAACTGTTTGGCGATGTGTGGGAGTGGACGCGCAGCCCCTATGTCGCCTATCCGGGCTATCGCACTGCACCCGGTGCGCTGGGCGAATATAACGGCAAATTTATGTGTAACCAGTTCGTGCTCCGCGGCGGTTCGGCGGTCACTCCCGCGTCGCACATTCGCGCCAGCTATCGAAATTTTTTCGCTCCCGGCACGCGCTGGCAATTCTCCGGCATTCGTCTGGCTGCGGATGGAGGGACCGCTTGAACATGGCTTCTGTCCTGGATAGCATCATCCTCCCATCGACAACGGTACGTACCAAAGAGCGTCTGGCCGTGGCCGAGGCTGTCGCGGAAGGATTGTCCGCGCAGCAGAAGCGCCTGGCCTGCTGGCTGTTTTACGATGCAGCCGGATCCATGCTGTTTGAGAAGATCACCCGGCTGCCAGAGTATTATCTGACCTCGCGCGAGCATGCAATCTTTTCTCGCCATGCATCCGAGATGATTGCCGCGCTCGCGGGGCTCGGCGAGCAACCGTTGTCCGTAGTCGAACTGGGGCCCGGAAGCGCCAGCAAGACTTTGGTCCTTTTGCGCACGCTGACGGCCCGACAGGCCCGCACCCTATATGTGCCTGTCGATGTTTCTGAAGCCGCGTTGAAGTTGGCTTCGAAAAATGTCCATGCCGCGCTGCCTGCGATCGAAGTGCACCCGATCTGCTCCGAATTTACCCGTGAAAAATCGTTGAACCTCCCAACCGAAGGCCGACGGCTCGCTCTCTACATCGGCTCCAGTATTGGAAACTTCGGTCCGGAGGATGCCGTGGAGTTGTTGCGTTGGTTGCGCTCCCAACTGCTGCCCGGAGATGCCTTGTTGTTGGGTACCGACATGGTGAAAAATCCCGCGTCCTTGCTGGCAGCCTACAACGACAGCGCTGGGATCACCGCGCATTTCAACAAAAATGTTCTGATCAGACTGAACCGCGAGCTGGGGGCTAATTTCGCGCCGAATGCTTTTGAACATCGCGCGATCTGGAACGCGTCGGAAAGCCGGATCGAGATGCACTTGGACAGCAAGCGCAATCAAACCGTCCACGTGGAATCGCTCGATCGCAGCTTCGGGTTCAAACGTGGGGAGTCCATCCACACCGAGAACTGCTATAAATTCACTCCCGAAGCTGTTGAGGACTTGCTGCTGAAAAGCGGGTACATTCTGCAGCAAAGCTGGTATGACGAGGACCGCTGGTTCGGTGTGCATGGTGCGCGCGTCGTCGATGCGGCAGTCATGCCGCGGAATGAGGAAGAGGCAGCCGCGTAAATCTGCGGCTGGGTGCGCAGGTTGCAGGATATGCCCCGCTCATTCGCCCGCGATCGTCATTCCTTCGATGCAAATCGTGGGACAAGCCACGGCGCTGCGGAAAATCAGATCGCTGCCAATGCTGGAAATATTGTGCAGCATCTCTTTCAGGTTGCCCGCTACCGTAATTTCTTCCACGGGATACGTGAGTTCCCCGTTTTCAATCCACAACCCGGAAGCGCCATGAGAATAATCTCCAGTAACAATATTGACGCCATGACCAATCAGATCGGTCACATAGAGGCCGTTGGGAATCTCCGCCAGAATATCTTCTGGCGCCTTCGTTCCGGGTTCCAGATAAAAATTCCCCGAACTGATTCCTGGAGCGCCCGCCAGCCCGCGTGCGGCGTTCCCCGTGGATTTTAGACCGAGCTTGCGCGCCGTGTAAGTGTTCAGAAGATAGCTGGTCAGTACGCCGCAGTCGAGCACCACCTTGCGGCGCGTGGGCAAACCCTCTCCATCAAATGGCGCGCTGCCGAAACCGCCCGGCATCGTGCCGTCGTCGATGATCGTCAAATTGTTTCCGGCCACAGTTTCTCCCAATTTGCCGGCAAGAAACGAAGAGCTGCGGTAGACTGCATTTCCATTGATCGCGCCCAGAATTGCCCCTAGGATGGAAGTGGCGACCTCTGGGGCGAATACCAGCGGGACCCGCTGCGTGGGAACCTTGCGCGCGCCCAGCTTTCGCACCGTGCGCCGCGCAGCTTCCAGTCCCACCGCCTCCGGCGAATCCAGCAGCGCCAGCGAGCGCTGGCTGGAATACCAATAATCGCGCTGCATTCCCCCATCGGGAGATTGTGCAATGGGCTGGGCGCTGATCGAGCAGGAGGAACGGCGCACTTCTCCAACAAACCCACGCGAATTCGCCAGAATCTTGCGGCTGGTCGCAGCGTCGAAACTGCCGCCCCCGGAGTTTTGAATGCGTGCGTCCGCAGCCATGGCCGCCGCTTCCGTGCGCCGCGCGTATTCAATGCGTTCCACCGCAGGAAGCGAGTAAACATCTTCGTAATATAGATCGAGATCACCGGAAAGCATCCCGAATTCCCCGCGCTCTGGCAAGCCCGCAAACGGATCTTCGGAGGTAACGCTCACCAATGCCATGGCTCCCGAAAGCAACTGGTCGATGCCCTCCGCCGAAAGATCGCTGGTGGAGGTCGAGGCTGTCCGCTGGCCTTGAAACACTCGCAGGCCCAACCCGCGAGAACCGGCTTCCTTCAACTGCTCCACCTGGCCCAGTCGGACTAGAGTCTCAAACTCGTCGCCCTCGGCGAAGACAGCTTCCGCATCACTGGCGCCCGCGCGTAACGCTTTCGAAACAATGTCAGTTACAAATTCTTTGCCGATGATATTCTCACTTACGATCGCTGCACTATTCACGAAAGATCCTCGAAAATCCTTGACAATCCGTTAATTGCCGGTTCCGCCTACGGTCATTTTGTCCAGCTTGATGGTCGGCATGCCAACGCCGACAGGCACGCTCTGCCCGGCCTTGCCGCAGGTCCCAACGCCCTCATCCAGTTTTAGGTCATTGCCGACCATGGAGACGTACTTCAGCGACTCTGGACCGTTCCCGATCAATGTTGCATTCTTCACCGGGGCGGTAATTTTTCCGTCTTCGATCAGATAGGCCTCCGACGCCGAAAAGACAAATTTCCCGTTGGTGATATCGACCTGCCCCCCACCGAAATTCACCGCATACAGTCCGCGCTGCACGCTTCGGATAATGTCCTGCGGGTCGTCCTCGCCCGCCAGCATATAGGTATTCGTCATGCGCGGCATGGGGATGTGTTGATAGCTTTCGCGGCGGCCATTACCGGTGTCCGCGATCCCCATCAACCGCGCGGAAAGCTTATCGCTCATGTACCCCTTCAGCACGCCGTTTTCAATCAATACCGTCTCCTGCGTGGGTGAGCCCTCATCATCCACGTTCAAAGAGCCTCTGCGATTCGGCATGGTCCCGTTATCCACCACCGTTACCTTGGGACTCGCGACCATCTGGCCAATCAGGCCTGCGAAGGCGGACGTTTTCTTGCGATTGAAATCCGCTTCCAAGCCGTGGCCCACCGCCTCGTGCAATAAAACTCCGGGCCATCCCGGTCCCAGCACCACCGGCATTTCTCCAGCCGGTGCGGGAACCGCGCCAAGTTGCAACACCGCTTGTCGTGCAGCTTCGACGGCAAAATATTCCGGCGTCTTGTCGGTCAAAAAGAAATCCAGCAGCACACGACCGCCGCCACCGGAACTGCCCCGGGCAATATTGTCGCCTTCCTTCGCAATCACGGATACATTCAGCCGCGCCAGCGGTTGCGTATCGGTCGCAAAACTTCCATCCGATCCAGCAACAAGTATCCGCCGTAATTCGTCCGCGAAGCTTGCCTGCACCTGCACGATGCGCGCATCGTAGGTTCGGGCCGCGCGATCAGCGCGCTGGATAAGCGCAAGCTTTGCGGCGGTTTCCGCGTCTGTGCCTGCGCCGGCTACTGCATACAACCCAGCCGAAGGCGACTCGCGAAAACCCTGTACCTGCTGCTTCGAAGGGCCACTGGCGATCAGCGCAGCGGTATGAGCCGCACGAAGGAGCCTTTCAGGAGATAGATCGTCCGTGTAGGCGTATCCGGTGCGCTCGCCTGAAACTACCCGCAAGCCGCAACCCGCGCTGATTCCCTGGCTCGCGGATTTCACCAGAGATTCATCCACCATCAGCGAACTTGCCGTGATGTATTCAAAATAAAGATCCGCATAATCGCCGCCCGCCGAGAGTGCTGCACCCAGACACTGCTCCAGCAGTTGCTCATTCAGGCCGAGATGTTCATAGAAAAACTTGCGGGTATCGGGAGATGCTGGCTGCATGAGATAACTCCTCTGGAATGACGCGGTGATCTGGCGCACGGCCGCCGGCCTGATTTGATTCTATCTTTTAGATTCACCCCAATGCCGAAGGACGCACTTCAGGGCCCAAATTCGGCGCGCGACGCATCCACGTGGGGCCTCGTGGTCGAGACGAACGTTCCGTGGTAGCGTGGAGGGCATGAACAACGATGCGCGCTACCCCATCGGCAAATTCGTGCGATCCACCAGCCTCACCCGGGCAGAACGGGAAGAGGCCATGAAATCCATTGCGGAGCTGCCCGAAAAAATTCGCAACGCGGTGCGCGGCCTGTCGGAGAAGCAGCTCGATACCCCCTATCGCGAAGGCGGTTGGAGTGTGCGGCAAACCGTCCATCATGTAGCCGACAGTCACATGCAGGCCAGCGGTCGAGTGCGCCTGGCACTCACCGAGGACTGGCCTTTGATCACCCCTTACAAGGAAAATTTATGGGCCGACCTCGCGGATGCACGGACCCAGCCAGTCGAAGTTTCGCTGCAACTTCTTGACGCGCTGCAGGCCCGCTGGGTCGCCCTGCTGCGCTCGTTGGACGAAATTAGCTGGACAGAACGCGGCTATAAACATCCTGAATCCGGCGCTCAAACCCTGGAGCAGGTCGCCGCGCTGTATGCATGGCATGGCCGCCATCACACCGCCCAAATCACCGCGCTACGCGAGCGGATGGGATGGTAGACGGGTCCAACCCAGAGCAACTTGCACTCCAACTGCAAGCATTTTTGCAGGATCAGCCTGCCTCCGTGCTGTTGGAAAACGGCCGCATTCTGTTCGATCTGCGATTGGCGAGCACAACCGTTACGGCGGAGCATGGCCATTGCGTCCTGCACGTCTGGTCAGAAGAACGCAATGTAATTCGCCATGTCGTCGACATCACGGTGCGCAAAACCGGATTGCGTCTGCATGTCTTGCGCATGGGCCAAACCAAGCCGCAGACGCTCGAGCTGCAACCGCAGCAACGGCGCCTGCCTTCGCAGCGAGACAATACCCGCACCCGCTTTATTCCGCTGCTGGAACGCCTGCTCCCGCGTTATTTTCCAGATTTCCAGGTGGAGGGACTACGCACCGCGATGGACCTGGAGCGAAGCTTCGGCCCTTCCTACGCGCGCGGATTGCTGGTCCGCGGCAACTCCGCCTGGGCTGTCATTGCAATCAATGGGGAAGAAAACCAGGCACTCGTCGACGGCATGCTGACGTTGGGCGTGCTGTGGCTGCATCATTGCAGGGAACAGAGCGGCGGACGACGCCTGGTGGAAGGACTGCGGCTGATACTTCCGCGAGGCAGGTCCGCTGTAACGGCGGCGCGGTTGACTTGGATGAACTCGCGCGCGGCGAAGTGGGAATTGTATGAGCTCGATGAAAAAGCCGAGGAACTGTACCAGCGAGAATTCAGCGACCAGGGAAATTTCCAATCTCGCCTCGTCCACACGCCCAACATCACGGCCGCCGAGCAACGGTTTCATCCCGCGATCCAGCGCGTGCGAGCCATGCTTCCCTCCCACGCGGTTGCGCAGATGGAAATCGTCTTTCGCAGCGGCAGCGAGGTAGGCCTGCTGTGGAACGGTCTGGAGTTTGCGCGCGTGCGGACCAGCGCGGCAGAAAACAGCTTCGCCCGCTCGGAAGAAATTCTGTTTGGCAGCGGTGCCAACGCGACTCAGTTGACAGAGGAGTCCACTCCACAGCTGCGCGAAATGGTGGAGAAACTCATTGCCCGCCGGCAGCCCAATGGAGATAAACGCGACGCCTTGTATCGCCAGCAGCCGGAACGCTGGCTGGAATCCATGTTGCGACGCTCGCTCGATTCGATCGACGCCATGATCGAGCCGCAGCCTGTCTACGCGCAGGTGCCGGCATTCTCCGCGGCAGACCGCGCCGTGCTCGATCTGCTGGCGGTGCGGCGGGATGGCCGCTTGGTGGTTGTAGAAATCAAAGCCGATGAAGACCTGCATCTGGCATTGCAGGCGCTCGACTACTGGGTACGCGTGCGGCGACATCATCTCTCGGTTGCCGGCAAAGGCGGCAGTTCCGAGCCTGAAAGCGATCTGGAGCGCTTCGGATATTTTCCCGGAAAGCAGCTTCGCGCCGAGGCTCCGCTGCTCTATCTGATTGCGCCGGCATTGCGCATCCATCCCGCAACCGAAGTCGTCCTGCGCTACGTTTCGCAGGAAGTCGACTGGACCTTGATCGCGCTCGACGAACGCTGGCGAGAGAAAATTCGCGTCGTCTTCCGCAAGCGCCGTGAGAAATAAGCGGCGACTCTTTACTCGACGGGTACCGGCTCCTCGATCTCGAAGGATGCATGCACCGGCGATTCGAGCAGTCTAGACCCAAAAAATTGTTCCACCGATTCGATAATTCCAGTCCCCGTCTTCGCTTCGTAGATCGCCTTCCGCAATCCTGCGCCGCCCGGAACTCCATGCGTAAACCAGGAAGCAAATTGCTTCATCTTGCCGATTGCGTCCGGATATTCCTCATCGAGCAGCATGGAAAAGTAAGTCCGGATCAGATGATAACGATCGGTCTCGGTAGGCTGGCTGTAAGTTCCCCTGGCCGTGTATTCCGCGATCTGGCGAAAGATCCATGGGTTGGCCGGCGCTGCGCGGCCAATCATCACCGCGTCGCAGTGGGTCTCCGCGACCAACGCGCAGGCGTCCTCGGGAGTGCGAATATCGCCGTTGCCAATCACCGGAATCGTCACCGCTTCTTTGACGGCGCCAATCCATTCCCATCGCGCCTGACCGGCGTAACCCTGCTCGCGCGTGCGGGCATGGAGCGCCACGGCATTCAATCCGCTCGATTCCGCCAGCTTTGCCAGCTCCACGCACACGATGTTGTCATCATTCCATCCCATCCGAAATTTCACGGTAAACGGAATCTTGACCGCCGCACGAATACGCTCAAAAATACGCGCAATCAAAGGAAGATCCCGCAGCAGGCCACTGCCGCCGTTACAACTGACAACGCGCTTGGCCGGGCAGCCAAGATTCAAATCCACTATGTCAAAGCCCGCATCTTCAACGATGCGCGCCGCCTCCGACAGTGTCTCTGGATCGGAACCGAAAAGCTGCGCCGCAATCGGATGTTCGTCTTCGTAGTACGTCAAATATCGCTTCCGCTTCGACTCCCGCATCCGCGACAGGCCGTCGGCGGAGGTAAACTCCGTCATAATCAGCCCGCAGCCGGATTGCTGATTGGTGACGCTAGCTTCAATCCCATCGGCAAATTCCGCCGTCGTGCTTTCTGGCGCTGCACTTTGGCTAAACAAACTGGCATTGCGAATGAACCGGCGAAAAACCGTGTCCGTGACACCGGCCATCGGAGCCAGTACTGTTGCGGGCGCAATCTTAACGGAGCCAATCAGCAACGACGCGGGGACGCGCTCCGTCGCAGGCATCGCATGTTCCGCCGGATTGTCCCAATGCTTTTTCATGGGATTCGGTCATTTGACTTCGTAAGAACCAAAAGGCCCCCGCCGCAGCGGAGGCCTGGATGTCGTTCCACCGGCAGCCGTTATTTTGCAGTTCCCGCTGCGGCCGTCTCGGCTTTCGCGGAGTCCGACTGCGCATATTTGCGGCGGAAGCGTTCCACGCGACCGGCGGTGTCGATCATCTTCTGCTTGCCGGTGAAAAACGGGTGGCAATTGGAGCAGATTTCCATGTGAATGTCGCCCTTATGGGTGGACCGGGTCTCAAAGCTATGACCGCAGGCGCATTGCACACGAATCGTATCGTAGTTTGGATGAATTCCTTGCTTCGGCATTGGGACTAAAACCTTTCTCAAAACGCTACTTTCTAGTTTATGCGAGATTCCCACAGCCTGCAATGGATCAATGGTGTACCCGTTGGCGAAGCGGCTGCGATACTGGAGAGCAGAATAGAGACCATGACCCATCTGCGGCGACCGAATCTCCTATCATGAAAATGACCGATAATCCCACGACTGATTGCCCGCATTGCGGCGGTCTCGGCGTGACGCTGGTTCGCCGCGACGGGGAGCAATTCGCCGCCGAATGTATCTGCCGTTTCGAGCGAAAAGCGGAATTGCGGCTGCAGAAGGCCCGAATTCCCGAACGCTACACCCACTGCTCGCTGGAAAGCTTCGACACTGGCTTTCGTGGCGCAGATCCATCCCTGGGCATGGCGCTGATGGCCACGCGTCGATTTGCCGAAGGTTACCCGCTCGAGACCGGTGGCCGCGGGTTGCTGCTGACCGGCAGCATCGGATGCGGGAAAACACACCTGGCTGTCGGACTCCTGCGAGAACTGATCGAGCAGCGCGGAGCCACGGGAATTTTCTGCGATTATCGCGACCTGCTGAAGCAGATTCAAAACTCCTACAACCCGCAGGTCGCCACCACAGAGCTGGAGATTTTGCGGCCAGTGTTTGAAGCGGAAATTCTTTTGTTGGATGAACTCGGTGCAGTGAAACCGACGGACTGGGTGTGGGACACGGTAGCGCATGTGTTGAATACGCGCTACAACGACAAGCGAACCACGCTGATTACCACTAACTACCCGAATCTTCCTTCGGCCTTGATCCACGCGCAATCCACTTCCGTCACGGACCGGGACGTTTCCCGAAGCGCACCGTCGAACGCTGCGACAAGGGCCATGCGCGAAGAGACTTTGGGCGACCGCATCGGCGAACGAATGCGATCGCGCCTGCAGGAAATGTGCATTCCTGTTTCTATGGAAGGGAAAGATTTTCGGCAAACAGTGCGTCGCGCGAATTTTCTATAACCATCGGGAAGAATAGCTAAGAGCGTGAACGGCCCAAGACAGATTTCCGCACCGTTCAAAGCCGACCGCAACGCCTTCTATCAACTCAGAAAAATGGTGCAGCTGCCAGCACCATCAGAGCGGCAGCCACTGCGGCTGCCCGATAGATCGTGTCTCCTTGCGGATGTGCCGGGCGCTTACGAATTTGCTTCTTGAGAGCCGACATGATGGATGCTCCTCTCAGCCGCAGTTGGTTCGCAGGACTTTCCAATCTGGATAAAACTTAGAAGATTGAATTCCCTGGCGCTATCTCTATGACGTAGTTTTCGACCAATCGGATTCGCAACTTTAGACATTTTTTGTTTTTTTCATCGTTCCGCGGTTTACCGACTGTTTCTATCGGATGACAGGCCGCGTTACAATCGGCCCATGAACGACCCAGGTCCGGGCCCCTCACAGCCTCCAACACCACGCCGCACACCCGTACTCTTTGTTGCCGAAGGCCCGGGCTCCACAAACTCTGCCGGAGAAAAATCTGAGCGCAATTTTCTCCCGTGGGTTGTCGCGGTGATTGCCGTCGTCGGCTTGCTGGGGGTAGTTCTCTGGATGGGCCGAACTCCATCGACCGCACCGGGCTCCGGCGTCGATCCCTACGCAAAATACCTCGTTTTCGGCAATCTCCACGTGAGTCAGGGCAGCAACTTTGCCGGCGACCAACTCACCTATGTCGATGGAACACTGGAAAATCGCGGGGATAGGACGGTCGCCTCCCTGACTCTCCGGGTGCTGTTTGCGAACGACTCCGGAGAGGCCCCGCAGATCGAGCAGATACCGGTCAGTCTGGTTCGATCGCGTGAGCCGTATGTTGACATCGAGCCGATCAGCGCCGCTCCATTGGCGCCAGGAAAGTCACAGGATTTCCGGTTGATCTTCGATAACGTCTCGCCGATGTGGAATCAGCAGGCTCCCCAAATCCAGGTCCTGCACGCAGGGACTCGACCCTAGGGGGCCTTTCCGCGAGCGGCCTATCCGGCAGGGCCATCTTGCCTTGAACTTTTCCGCGAAAAAACCTCATCCCCTGACGGTTACCTGGGCCTGGTAACCAGGCAACAGGCATGCGTCCGGGACGATCTTGCCGCCCGATACCTCCCCTGTCGGGCGTATTTTTTGCCGTGGAACGAGCAGGATTTACCTTATTGCAGGCCGGCTGGCCCAACTGCCATCGGTCCGTGATCAGGGGTTTCCCTAATTTATTCTTTTAAAATCAACATTTTGAAAATTGTTTGAGTCGAGCGCCGCCTTTGGCACGGTGCTTGCACTTGTATGGGCGTTGTCACATAGCGCAGGTCAGTTTGGCTTCGATATGGGATATGGAAAAATTAATGAAGACGTCCAGTTCTAAGAATATCCTGCGAATCGCAACTGCAATTCTGGCAGCCAGTACGGCATTGCCGCTCATGGCGCAGGCTGCAGGCGCGGCGCCGGACGCTCAAGTCCAAACGGGAACCTCGACAGATGGTTCCTATGCGGCCGGGCAACCATTAGAAACCAAGCCGCATGAGGGCTTCTGGGGACGCGTAAATCCCATGGCCCGCAAAAAGTGGGTCAATCGCCAACTCAGTCCCGTGAAAGATCGGTTGAATGAACTGGATCAGCTGACCGCCCAGAATGCTCAGCAGATCAAAGACGTAGACTCGCGCGCGCAGGCAGGGATTACGAGGGCTCAGAATGAGGCGCTGGTCGCCGACCAGCACGCGACAACTGCTGGCAATACCGCCAATCAGGCGCAACAAACCGCTCAGCAGGCCAGTAGTCAGACGGCGGCGATTGGAACGGCCGTCAGCAATCTGGATCAATACCAGACGGTCACCACCGTGGAGATTCGCTTTCGCACCGGACACTCGGTTCTGGGACAGAATTCCAAGGATGCATTGGATCAGCTCGCAACTCAGGTGCAAGGTCAACGTGGCTATCTGATTGATGTACAGGGGTATTCAACGCTGCGTGGCCAGGCGGGAATCACTGCTTCCCACAACATGGCTTCGGCGGTAACGCGGTACCTAGTCGAACAGAACCACATTCCGCTCTATAAGATTCGCCAGATTGGCTTGGGGAATGCTCCGCTCACTGTGAACGATTCGAGCGCACCCCACCGCGGCAGCGTCGTGGAAGTCACACTGATGCATAACAGTTTGTCAACCTTGAGTGCGTCGAACGTTGGTGCCTCAACAACCGGCGCGGCGCAGTCCGGTACCGCGCAGTCCTCCTCGAATGGGACTGCGTCGCAGCCAGGCCCGACCGAATAAGGGTTGACATAAAAGCTCTCACACAAGAGAGAACCAAGGCAGATTGGCCCCTCACACGAGGGGCCCTTTTTTTGTCGCAATTCCTTCGAGGACGAAGCACATACCTGCGGTGGCGGCGGCACGAGCCTTAAATTCTGGACTATAGCCTACCTGGCAGGAAAAGATGCGCAGAATCTGTTCTCTTGGACAGACGGACTGTGGAACCTCGAAACGCATCGACCCATCGAGCCAAAGAGCCAGGTCGCCAAATCTAAAATAGTGTGGGCTCGTTGGCATTCTCGCGGGCCTTTTTCTTGGGCCGGCTCACGACCGGACTGGAACGGCGCTCACTCTCCTCGGCGCCCAGGATCGTCAGCAATGCCCGCATCTCGTTTCGCAGCTCGTTGAACTGAGGACCATCCGCAGCAGACTTCGAGGCGGCCGCCACAAGCGAGGACGGTTTCCCGTTCTTGGATGTCGTGGGTGGATGGGTTCGTCCCGACTGCACCGGCTCAAGGCGGACCTCAGCATCAGACTGCTGAGGCAGAACAGTCGGCGCGTGACGCTTCTCGACAAGCAGCCGTCGAGCGCCCGCGATGGTAAATCCCTCGCCATACAACAGATGTTTGATCCTGAGAACGATCTCAACATCCCGCTTCCGGTACAGGCGCTGGCCGCTGCCGCCCTTATGCGGTTTCAATTGCGGAAATTCCGTTTCCCAGAAGCGCAGAACATACGCGGGTAATCCGCACAGTTCCGCGACATCCCCAATTCGAAAATATAGCTTGTCCGGAATCGAGACAGGTGATTTCGCAGGTTGCATCTTGCGTCGGGCGGGCTGCTGTTGTGCCATCAGACTCCCCTCATCCCCAGGCAGAGATGCATAAATTCATCTCAACAAGAAAGTGGACTGCTTCGTTTGTGCTGGCCCCGCGCACGAATTCGTCGGTAACTCGAACCCCATGCAACTACCGATCGCTAGCGCGTTCCACGGCTACTATACCCCGCTCAACCATCTCCTGGTGTAGCTTTTCTTCATAGACAGGCCGCGCAAACACGCAATCCCGCTGGGTATACCTACCGTGGAACTACTCCACATAAACAACCCTGCTAGAAGTATAAGTTGTGATGGGCGAATCACGCAGCACCTTTTTTAAAAGTGATGAGGCGGAAACTCCGCCGTAGCGGGAGCGCCCGCCGGACGGCCTTGGCTCAGATTGTTCAACTGGCCCGGATCGAGCGGGCGTCCGGGATCCAAACTATATGCGGGTTGCCTCTCCGCGAAACTTGGGCTGTCGGGCGGAGGCGGAGTACGTGCAATCAGCGGGCTTCGTCCACCGTCGGAGTTAGGCTGCGGCTGTGCGTGCTCGTACTGTGCCGCCGCGCCACTCGCAATTGCTGTTTGCGGCTCGCTCAAGGTAACAAGAGTAGGCCTTTCCGCGGGGACAGGAACAGGACTGACCGGGTGCGGGACAAGACTCTGCACCGTGGGGGCAGCCATTGGATGCGCAAGGATCTGTGCATGCGCCAGCTGCTGAGCACCTGGGTGAACCGCTGTTGCAGGCGTGATCGTGTGCCCAGCGGCAAACTCGTCCAGCGGAAACGCGATCGTTCCTTTCTTCTCGTTGATGTACCGGATCGAATGCAGCGCAATTCGACTGTGATAGTAGCGGAAATAATTCGACGCATTTATATTGCCACGATGGTTCCCGATATTCGTCAGGTTCACTTGTGTGAAGTAGCGCGAAGTGCAGAAGTACGATGGGTACAATGGCTCTCCCGGTCCCAGTGGAAACCAGCCGGAAAGCTGCGCGCCGGCATCGTTAGTGAAGCCCGCGCCGCCAACGAACGCGACCATTGCCGGCGAGTAGATGGGAGCAACTCCCAATGGACCCGGTATCCAGCCCCACCGCGATCCCAAGTCGGTCCAACGACCATAATGGAATGGCGCGAAGCCCCAAGCATACGTATCCACCCACGTCCAGCCCCATGGGGAAATCCAGACCCAGCGACCACTTGAATAGGGAGTCCATCCCGCGGGAACGTTCGACGGATACCAGACCGGACCGTATTTCAATGTCTGCGTCCACGTCCCATACCGATCAAGATCCTCCGATCCAATCGTGCCTGCATTGACATAGTCGCGGGCCTTGGAGCTGAGAAACGCCCGGTCTCGCTGCAGGCTCCAGACATCGAAGGGGTCCGCACCAGGCATACGCTGCGGCAGCACCGTGATGGGATGGCTGCCAACAAGATGGACCGATTGGCCCGCGCCTAACACTTGAGACAATTTGGGCCCGGTGATCTGCACTTCGCCGGACTTGACCGTCACCAGCGTACCGCCGTCTGCCATATAGGCGTCGATGCGAACATCGCCCGGCTGCACGACCGTGATTGCTCCGTTGGGCGTGTCGATCTCCACGTTGCTACTGGGCTCAAGTTCGAATGTACGTACGTGCAGAGTTCCCTGCGCTAGACCGAATTGTGTAACTGTATTCGCCAGATTGGCTATGAACAGGTCTGTATAGCGTCCGGCGCGCACCGCCATCCGCGCCATCTGAAGTTCCGCGTGACCATTCTGGTCAACGTAAAGCCGGTCTCCCGTGGTCAATGGAGCGTTGACCATTGCCTGGGTCCATTGCTCCGTTCCTGCTGGCTCCAGAGACACCTGGCCTGCTATCTGCGCCAGACGCGCAACACGAATCGGCGGGTCGCCGCTCGCGGCAATGGCTTGCGTCGTTCCAGCGAGCAACAACACAGCCAGCCGCAGGATTATCGAAGAGTACTGGTACTTTGTCATTCTGTTTGCGCCTCGGATTGCCAGCGAAGAGACTTCCTCCAACAGGGGATGGCCTCTCGGCTTCAACCTAATTGTTTTGGACGGTGTAAATGATAGCGCGTAAGACCGTGCCGTGATCGCGGCCGAAAAACTTGCCGGCGATACCCGCGCGGAGCCTGCGGTTCCATCAGCCCAAAACGAGACAACGTTCCGAGCGTACAAAAAAAAGGCCTTGCCAAAATGGCAAGGCCGTTGCCTGGTTCCTGTGTTGAGGAAATCGTCATGCTCTACGCGCAACCTTGGGACATTCCCGTTGCCTCCGGCAGCTTCTTCTCCCGAAAAGCTGTTTGTACCGCATGTGCCAAGAATTGCGTTTTTGGATGACGTCGCCCTATATATTGGGGTATCGACGTAACAATGTCAACAAATAAATATGCCGCAGGTAAATTTTCCCTAGCGTGCACCGGAACCATCCTCTACACAAGAGCGTATCTTGATCGAGTAGCGCAATCGCCGCGCCGCAGGAGGTTCCTCCCGAGTATGCAGTCCAGACGAGTATCCAATCCCCATCGCAGAAAGGCCAGTTTGGCGGGCGACTTAGCAAGTAGAGGTCGAACGACAACTCTGCTGCTCAGTGCGCTTTTATTTGTGTTTTCTGGCTGCTCGGTGCATGAAAAGAAAAATGGCGCGGCGGAGAACGTACATTTACACACTCCCCTGGGCGGCTTTGACGTTCGCACGAACTCCGTTAACGGTGCCAACATAGGCCTGCCCGTCTATCCTGGGGCGATCGAGACAGGTCAGCATGGCGATGATTCTGGGTCCGCGGACATTCGTATGAGCTTCGGCCAGTGGCACCTGCATGTGAAAGCGATTGGATACCGCAGCAGCGATCCGGAAGAGAAGGTGATCGCATTCTATAAAAACGCCATGGCACAGTATGGGGACGTGCTCACGTGCAAGGACAAAGCGGCGATTGGAGAACCTGCGAAAACCAGCCAGGGACTCACCTGCGACAATGGCCATGAATACGAAGTGACCATTAGTATCGACAAGTCGAAGAAGCATATGAGTGTTTCAACTCCCCAGATTTCCGGAGCCATCAAGCTCCTGGCGGGCTCGCCTGAAAGCCAGCATATCGTCGAGTTCAATCCCACGGTGAACGGAACGAAATTTTCCATGATCGTGGTCCAGCTGCCGCATAGGGGACAGACCGACTGATTCCTGACCCATCGCAGTCGACCAAGATTGCGGCGGATGCCAAGGTGGTTTAGCTTCAACATATGGATCCTGTTTGTCATCGGTGCAGTGCAACCCTGGAACCTGAAGCTTACTATTGCCAGGAGTGCGGCGCGCCGCAAGTGCGCTACGTTGCGCAGAACGATGAGGTCGCATCCGCGATTGGCGTCGACAGCGGTACGCCCCAGATAACGGCTGCCAATCCAGGCAATTCCATCTCATGGAACATCGCCATTCGAATCGCCGCCATGGTGGGCCTGGCGGTAGGAATTCTGTGCGCACTATTGGCGGCTGGAAGCGTGCTCTGGGTCGGTGCTGGAGCCGTCGCGGTATTGGGGATCTATCATCGCCGCCGACCGATGGTTTTGCTGGGGCCGCGCATAGGAGCACGTGTCGGCGCACTGGTGGGCCTGATAGCAGCAACGGTTGCCTTGGCGGCCAATGCGGTCCTGCTGGTCGTCCAGCGGTATGGAATGCATGAAGGAAACCAGATCGACACGCAGTTAACGATGATCGTGAAGCAGGCCGCAGCTCATGCGGCGTCGATGGATTCTCAGGCTCCGGTGGCCGTATTCACCAATTTTTGGCTCTCCGCCGAAGGCCGCATTGGCCTGATCTTGCTGACGATGGCTTTCTTGTCCGTGCTGATCTTGCTCTTCGCTATTGCGGGTGGCGTTTTAGGAGCCCAGATCTACCGTCCCTCACGCAGCAACAAGGCGCTCTCCTGAGATTAGTCGCTGCGATGCTTCGATTCACTGAGGTGGATTTTTTGGTTGTGTCCTAATTTGAATTGGCTATCCATTCAGGCTGGCCTCTAACGTGCAGCGCAACAATACCTGGATATTCGTCGATAACGCCTAACTGGCGCGTATTGGGATCAAAGGTAAGTCTGAATCGTTGCGCTTTATAATCATCTCCATCCTTAAAATTGACGATAAGGGGGGAAGTTTCGATTCCCCATCCATTACCCAGAGACTCCCCCACGAACTCCGCAAGAAGGTCTCCCCACCCTTGCCGGAGGGCACGGGATTTGCGGGAAGGAGAGGTGTCGAGCTTCCACACTTCAAATTCAACGGACGATTCTTGGTCTCCCGCAAGAAAGGATAGAGAATGAAAATGAATCGAATGCACCCCTCGTTTGGAGTAAATAGGCTCGATACTTAAGGAACTCGCGGGCCGACCCATCAGAAGGCGAAGCCTAAATTCCACGTCTAACCTGGCGCTGCCAAATACCAGAGGATCAGAAAGGGGCACGATTCTCATCCCAAGCCGAGGGGCAGCATCTAGGTATTTCTGCTTGGCTTTTGCAGCCTCCTGAAGTTCTGTAGTGAGATTTTCGATCACTGTAGCCCGTTGTTGGTCTAATTTGTAGGGCGTTCTGGTTAAATGCCAAACGAATAGTCCAACAATCAAACCCACATATGGCCACGCGATAGACCAGAAATTGGCGTGGACGGCTTTTTCAGGGATTAGCCCGAACCGATATTGGAAGGCGAAAATAGCGATTGCAACAAGGAGAGCGATAACTTGCACCCCCGTGGCTACCTTGAAGTCACCCCACAAGGTGCGCAGGAACCGTCTGTAATATTGCCACATACCCGTAATCCTCCCACCGGGCGCGGGCGTATGTCTATGAATTTCCGTATTGCAGTTGAAATCGAAATTTAGTGAACTACCGATTTCTGCCGACCGGCTGCGAACGCGCCCTACGCGTCCGCTCCATGGCATTTTTTGAACTTCTTGCCTGAGCCGCACGGGCACGGGTCGTTGCGCCCAACTTTCTCCCCACTCCGGCGCTGGACGGTTTCGCTCGACTCTCCCGCTCCCGCCATGCGGGCCTGCTGCAGCTCGCGCTTCTTGCGCCGGTGAAATTCTTCTTCCAGAGAATCGATCGTGGTGGAAGGCGCGCGCATTGGCACGGGTATGGCCGGCGCGGTGCCGTTCGATGATCCTCCATTCAAGCCCGCGCCATTCAGTATTCCCCCGGTCCCGGCAGGCACATATCCAGGATCGGCGGCGGTCGCGGAACCTCCGCTGAAAACGATCGATTGCGGATGCGGACGCGACGGTACGGAGATTTCTTTCCCGTCCGGTCCCATGATCTGCATGCGGAACAGGAAGCGCACAGTATCTTCCTGGAACCGCGTCATCATCGCTTCAAACGCTTCGTAGGATTCACGCTTGTAGGAAATCAAAGGATCTTGCTGCCCATAACCGCGCAGCCCAATCCCTTCCTTCAGCTGATCCATCGCCAGCAGATGGTCTTTCCATAGGCCGTCGAGCACGCTCAACATGATCATGCGCTCGTGGTAGCGCATGGCCTGCTCCCCGATGATTTGCTCCTTGGCGTCGTAACGTTCCTTCAGATGAGCGAACAACGCCTCCCCCAGCTCATGCCGATTGAGTTCGCGGACAGGAATTCCCTCAGCGGAAATGTCCATGCCAAATTGCATCAGCAACTGGTCTCCGAGCGCCTTCACGTCCCATTGGTCGGGATGCAGGTTATCCGGCGCGTGAACGTCGAGAATGTTGCTCAAAATATTGGAGACGTAATCGTCCGTGATCAGTTCTTTTTGATCGACACCTTCCAGCAACTGGCGGCGTGTTCCATAGACCGCCTCGCGCTGCTTGTTCATCACATCGTCATATTCCAGCACATGCTTGCGCGACTCGAAATTCTGTCCTTCGACGGCCTTCTGCGCCGCCTCAATGCGCCGCGTGATCAGCTTCGACTCAATCGGCACGCCCTCTTCCATGCCCAGGCGCTGTAGCAGATTGGAAACCCATTCCTTGGCGAAGATGCGCATCAGGTCATCTTCCAGCGATAGGAAAAACCGCGAAGCTCCCGGATCGCCCTGGCGTCCCGCGCGGCCACGCAACTGGTTGTCGACACGGCGGGACTCATGGCGCTCGGTTCCCAGGATGATGAGACCGCCCGCTGCCAGCACTTCCTCGCGTTCTGCCGCCGCCTGTGCGGCATACCCGGCATAGACTTCCTTCCAGTCTGCTTCCGGGGTCTCAAATTCCTGGCTCTGGTAATAGAAACGCATCATGCCCGGGGCCGCCGTCGGGAAGATCTCCCCTTCCGCCGCGCTCACCGCGCGGGCTCGATTTTTCTTCACCAGCTCCTGCTTGGCCAGGAATTCCGCATTCCCGCCCAACACAATATCCGTGCCCCGACCGGCCATGTTGGTGGCGATGGTCACCATGCCCAGATGCCCCGCCTGCGCGACGATTTCCGCCTCGCGCTCGTGAAACTTCGCATTCAGCACAACGTGGCGAACGCCCTTGCGCTGCAAAATCTGCGACAGCAATTCGGACTTTTCAATCGATGTGGTGCCCACCAGGACGGGCTGCTTGTTCTCATGCAGCCGGGCAATCTCATCGGCGACCGCAAAATATTTTTCTTTCGCGGTGCGGAACACCACGTCGGTATTGTCGATGCGGCGCATCGGCATGTTGGTGGGAATCACCACTACTTCCAGCTTGTAGATTTTCTCAAACTCCGCGGCTTCCGTATCGGCCGTACCTGTCATGCCGGCAAGCTTCTTGTACAGGCGGAAATAGTTCTGGAAGGTAATCGTCGCCAGCGTCTGATCTTCGCGTCGGATGTTGACACCTTCCTTGGCTTCAATCGACTGGTGCAGACCATCGGACCAGCGCCGGCCCGGCATCAGGCGCCCGGTAAATTCATCGACGATGATGATTTCGCCGTCCTTGACGACGTAATTCACGTCGCGCTTATACAGCGCATGCGCTTTGATCGCGGTTTCTACGTAGTGCTTCAGATCCCAGTTTTCCGGGTCGGCGATGCTCTCAATTCCCAGCAGCTTTTCAATCTTGACCCAGCCTTCATCGGTCACGCCAATGGTGCGATGCTTTTCGTCGACCACATAATCGCCGGTCAGAATTTTCTGTTCGAGGGAGTCGATCTCCTCGCCCATCTCCAATTGCGGAACGATCCGCACCACGCGCGCATATTTATCCGTCGTCTGATCGGTGGGGCCGCTGATGATCAGCGGCGTACGCGCTTCGTCGATCAGGATGGAGTCTACCTCATCGACGATGGCGTAATACGGGGGACGCTGCACGCACTCCGCCAGCTCAAACTTCATGTTGTCGCGCAGGTAATCGAAGCCAAACTCGTTGTTGGTCCCATAGGTGATGTCGGCGGCATACGCGGCGCGGCGCTGAGCATCGTCCAGATCGTGCACGATCACGCCTACGGAAAGCCCCAGGTAGTTGTGGATCTTGCCCATCCACTCCGCATCGCGCTTGGCCAGGTAATCGTTCACGGTGACGACATGCACGCCGTGGCCCGCCAGGGCGTTCAGATAACATGGCAGCGTGGCGACCAGCGTCTTGCCTTCTCCGGTCTTCATCTCGGCGATTTTGCCCTGATGCAAGACTGCACCGCCAATCAGCTGCACGTCGAAGTGGCGCATGTTAATGACGCGGCGTCCAGCCTCCCGCACCAGTGCGAAGGCCTCGGGCATGACCTCTTCCAGCACATCCTGTTCCGCTTTGTACCGCTCCTCGGGATCCTTGATATCGGCAATGTGAGCCGCAATGCGGGCGCGGAACTCGTCCGTCTTGGCGCGCATCTGTTCGTCTGAGAGCTGCTGCATCTCCGGCTCCAGGGCGTTGATGGCATTGACCATGGGCAGCATCCGCTTCACGGTGCGCTCATTGCTGGTGCCGAAAACTTTTGTTAGTGCATTGCCAATTGCTATCAAGGGAAAATCCAACCTTTTTCTTGCAATGTCTCTGTGCCTGTTCGCCGTCGAACGATGCCCCAAATTCGGCGTACACAATCGATTTTAAGCGGTTTTCAGGGCGGACAGAGCGCGCCGTCGTATGCGCGGCTCACGGGGATGGCCACATCTTTATTGTAATGGCCAGACAGCGCAGTCGCCAGTGTCAGGCTTTCGCCCGTGGATGCGTCCTGTCGTACACAGCCGCAACCTGGCCGGAGGTCAGATGGGTATAGCGCTGCGTCGTCGAAAGCCGCGCGTGGCCCAGGATTTCCTGAATGGCACGCAGGTCCGCCCCATCTTCCAGCATGTGCGTTCCAAAGGCGTGGCGCAAGGTGTGCGGATGCACGTCGGCCGCAAGACCATGCGAGAGCGCAAGATGCTTCACAATGCGACCGACGCTGCGGGTGGTCAGGCGGCCATTGCCACGCAATCGCACATTCAGCAGCAGCGCCTCGGAGGGACGCTTGGCCTCGGCCAGCTTTTGCGCCCGCTGCGGCAGATACGCGCGAATCGCCATCGCCGCCGCATCGCCCAACGGAACATAGCGTTCCTTGCGCCCCTTGCCGCGTACCAGCAGACATTCGTTGCCCCATTGAATGTCGTCCAGGTTCAACCCAACCAACTCCGCGTTGCGGATACCGCATCCGTACAGCAATTCCAGAATGACCCGATCGCGCTCCGGCCACGCTGTCTCCACGGCTGGCGCGTCGAGTGCCTGATTCAATTGTTCGGCGCCCGGCACGCGCGGCAGATGCTTCGGTAGCTTGGGGGTTGAGACCAGCCGCGCTGGATTCTGGTCAATGTGCCCAGTACGCGCCAACCATCCGAACCACGATCGAATAGCCGCCAGCGCCCGCGCCACGCTGGGCTTGGACAAATCCTTTTCGTACAGCGTCCCCATGTATTCGCGGATCACCGGATGTTCAATCTGCGCAGGCGCGACGCTTGTGCCGCAACGTTTCGCTAGAAATACGGCGAACGAGTCCAATTCTCTCTGGTACGCGCGAATCGTATGCTCCGAGGCGGCGCGCTCGGAAGTCAGCACGGTCATGTATTCCGAAATGAGTTGAAGAATTTGGGACGCCTGCGCCTCGGGAACATTCTCCGGAACGACCTCATTAGCGGGTTGGCGCGCGGCCTTCATGCAGTTGGATCCGAGGACAGCGCCTGCATTGGATTGCCCTGGGCCTGCATTCGCCTGCCCCGTGGATGATGCTCTCGATGCACGGCCTTCAGTCTGCCCAATGCGAGATGCGTATAAATTTCTGTGGTCGAGATGTCGGCGTGGCCAAGCAATGTTTGCACCGTGCGCAGATCCGCGCCGTGCTCCACCATATGGGTAGCGCAACTATGGCGCAGCATGTGCGGACTGGCCCGATGATTCACATGCTTCACGATGCTCCATATCGTCTGCCGTGTCAGCGGTTTCCCACGCTGCGACAGAAATACCTGCCGCACATTCGATTTCCGCAGCAAGCGGACACGGCCATGCTGCAGATACTCCGTGAGTGCCTGAACCGCAGGCTGACCCAGCGGCACAATCCGTTCCTTATCGCCTTTTCCACGCACCAGCATCTGTCCCTGCTGCAAGGAAACGTCCTCGACCGCAAGGTCCACCAACTCCGATACCCGCACGCCGCCGCCATACAAAAGCTCCAGCATGGCGCGGTCGCGCAACGACTGCGGCGTGCAAGTTTCCGCGCTGCTATCGGCCGAATGCCCCCCGGCCTGATCGATCATCGTTACCACTTCGGCTTCCGATAGAGACTTGGGAAGCACCTTCCATCCGGCGGGCGTTTCCACATGAATCGTCGGATCGTACGCGATGCGCTTGTCCAGCAGGAGCCACCGATACAGGCCCCGAAGACAGGAAAGTTTCCGCGCGCGACTGCGTGCCTCCACCTGGTGCGCTTGCAGGTGAGCAATGAACCCCGCTAGGTCTTCATGTCGGGCCGCTGCAAGAAAGCCGTCCGTCTTCTCCAGATACTCCGCACACTGCAAAAGATCGCGACGATATGCTTCGCAAGTGAGCGGACGAAGACCTTTCTCGACGCGCAGATACGTCAGATAGCCCTGGATCAAATCGAGATTGCGATTACTTTCCACGCTCCGCCTCGCCTGCACAAATTATCGGCTAGATAGAGATCGCGGCGGCGAACTCTTTGTATGGAATCAACTTTGCCAGCCCGCAGGTGCACCGCGAGATTACACCCTGGTTACAACGCTGGCGGAGTTTGCTCGAATGCTGCATCATAGAGTGGAAGGATCAGTCGCGAGCAGGAAGTAGCCACGCCTTCTGAATTTCTTTTTTATTTTTTGACAAGGTCGTTTGTTTTGGCACAACAACTCATATCACCCAAACTCCCCACTCTTACCTCTTCTGAATTCTTCCGTCTCATCGACGCTGCCCAGCCCTCCCTCGCCGTCTTCGACTGCGATGGCACGCTGTGGGGCGGCGACGCTGGCGTAGGTTTCATGCAATGGTCCATGGAATCCGGACTGCTTTCCCGCGAAGCCTGCAATTGGATGGACACGCGGTATCGCGCGTATCTCCGCGGAGAAGTCTCCGAACTCGCCATCTGCGGCGAGATGGTGCAGATCTATCGTGACCTGCGTGAAACGGAATTGCGGCAGGCCGTGCATACATACTTCGACGCCTTGATGCGTCCTCACATCTTTCCAGAGATGAGCGAGCTTTGCCGTCAACTCCAGGAACGAGGTGCTACGGTCTGGGCCGTCAGCTCCACCAACAGCTGGTTGATTGAAGACGCCATGCAACACTTTGGCATTCCAGCCGAGCGTGTGCTGGCAGCCCGCGTTCGCGTCACCAATGGTTTGATTACAGACGAACTGCTCGACACCCCTACCGATGAAGGCAAAGTGCAATCGCTGGCGCGCCACGGCATTCAGCACCCGGATGCGGTCTTCGGCAACTCGATCCATGATGCCGCCATGCTGGCGATCGCGACACATCCATTCGTCGTCAATCCTACCGCCGAGCTGAGTGCGCTTGCAGCGGCAAAAGGATGGCCAGTGTTCCAACCTGGTCCGATCGATGCCTGATGTCCGAGCCTAGAGACGTTCAGTCCGGCGGCCCGTCTTCTCCATTCCGCATCGCCTCTCTTCAGCCCAGCATCACGCTGATCCTGGACCGCCTAGGCCGCCTGAATAATCTGGTCGCCTGCACCCGCTATTGCGTGGAAGCTTTGCCGGAACTTGAATCACGTGGGCTGACAGTGATTGCCGACTTATGGTCCTCCACCATGGAAGAATTACTGGGCGTCCGACCCAACCTGGTGCTTGCATCGGTTCCCTATCGAATGGAATCTCTGGCCGCCATTCTGCGCGCCGGTTGCCCGGTTCTGGCGCTGGCGCCCCATACACTCGCCGATATTCTCGCGGATATTCGCCTGCTGGCCTCGGTCGTTCATGCCTCGGATCGCGGCGAAGAATTGATTGCGGAAATCCTGACGAACATTGAGGCAGTTCGCACGCAAGCGGAAAATTGCCGCAACAAACCACGCGTGTATTGCGAAGAGTGGGGCAAGCCTCTCATCCATTCGCAACCCTGGGTCAGGGAACTGGTAGAAGCCGCCGGAGGCAACTTTGTTGGAGAAGCAGGAAAATCTACCACGGCCGACGCAGTCGCGGCCACGGACCCGGACATTTTAATTTTCGCCTGGTGCGGCGCTGGCGATCGTGTGCCGCTCGCGCGCGTCATCGAGCAGCGGGGCTGGCAATCTTTGCGCGCGGTGGCGCAAGGCCGCGTCTATTGCATTCCGGATGAGTTTCTCAACACGCCGGCTCACCCATTACTGCAGGGCCTGGCATGTCTGGCCGCGGCCATACATCCAAATTCCTTCCCCTCGCATCCGCGCCTGATTTCGCTTCCCGATTCGCGGAACCTGCCATAAATCACTATCCTAATGAAGAGATGGAACCAGAAGTCCAAGTTGCTACTCAGTCCCAACCGGAAAAACCACGCATGCGCGCCGTCGTCGCGGCATTGATTCTGCGAGGCAAGGAAGTGTTCATCTGTCAGCGCAAAGCCGGCACCGCCATGGGCCTGCAGTGGGAGTTTCCGGGCGGCAAAATCGAGCCGGGCGAAACTCCCGAGCAGGCATTGCGCCGCGAGTTGGAAGAAGAGCTGGGCATCGACGCCCAGATCGGCCCCTACATCACAGAGGTCCAGCACAATTATCGCAATGGCGGCTCCATCCACCTGCGATTTTTCGCTGTGTATCACTTTGAAGGAGAAATGAAGAACCGCGTGTTTCAGGACATGCGATGGGCCGAGCTGCGCGACCTGCCGGCGTACAATTTTCTCGCCGCCGACCGCAAATTTATTCGCGATCTGGCGCAGGGAAAAATCCTTTAGCTGCCTTGCGCAAACAGCATCGCGACCGACAATCCGATCACGATGATCGCCGTGGCCCATGCAATGACATTGAACCAGCGGTTATTCGTGTGCTTCCCCATCAGCTCCGGCTTGTTGATCAGCACCAGCATCAGGATCATCACCACAGGCAACAGAACGCCGTTAAGCACCTGCGAAAGGATCGTCACCTTCACCAGCGGAAAGTGCGGCCACAACACCACCCCGGCCCCGGCTGCGATCAGCAGCGTATACAGCCAGTAGAAGGCGGGCGCTTCGCTGAAGCGCTTGTCCAGACCGGATTCAAACCCCATGCCTTCGCATACCGTATATGCGGTCGAAAGCGGCAGGATGGAGGCGGCAAACAACGATGCATTGAACAACCCCGCCGCGAACAGAATGAAGGCATATTGCCCGGCCAGCGGCTTCATGGCTTCTGCCGCGTCCGACGGTACCTGAATCGCCCCCAGGCCATGCACGAACAGCGTGGCCGCGCAGGCCACAATGATGAACCAGGCCACAATGTCGGTAAAAAACGAGCCGATTATTACGTCCAGTCGCGAGGCCCCCAGCTGCTTGACGTTGATCCCCTTCTCGACCACAGAGGACTGAAGATAAAACTGCATCCATGGCGCGATGGTCGTACCGATGACTCCGACGACCATGTAAATGTAGGACGATTTGTGCCAAATCGGGCGCGGAGGAAGTTTGACCGTGGCCAGCAGCGCGGTATGCCAGTCGGGTCCGGCAAGAACCCCCGCGGCAATGTACGCAATGTAAAAAGCGGAGGCCAGCAAAAATATCTTTTCCACGCCCTTGTAGTCGCCCTTGACCACCAGCAGCCACACCAGCGTGGCGCAAACGGGGACGGAAATATATTTACTGATGTGAAACAACTGCATGCTGCCGGCGATGCCGGAAAATTCGGCGATCACATTGCCAAAATTCACGATGACCAGCAGGATCATCATGATGAACGTGATGCGCAGCCCGAATTCTTCGCGGATCAGGTCGCTCAATCCCTTGCCCGTCACCGCGCCCATGCGCGCGCACATCTCCTGCACCACAACCAGCGCCAGCGTGATGGGAATCATCGTCCACAACAGCATGTAGCCGAACTGCGCGCCTGCCTGCGAATAGGTCAGGATGCCGCCCGCGTCGTTATCGACGTTGGCGGTAATAATGCCGGGCCCGAGGACCGCAAGAAACAAAACGAATTGGGTCTTCCAGCGTCGCTTCATGCAGGTCTCCGGATGTTTCAGGGTACACGATTGTGGTAAACATCCGCACCTGCACCCTCAAGTGCGTGGGCCCTTTTCAGCCCGTTCGCCCATCCAGTCACGTCCTTCAGCGACCAGTTCCAGAAAACGCTTCCCACGAGCGACCGATGCAGGATCTTCTATGCCGCGAACATTGGCACGAATGTGCGCCGGGACGCGCGAGGAAAACAACACCATGCTGTTGGGATTTGATGCCAGAGCGGCCTGCAATAGAACTGCGGCAAGAATTTGCGGCTCGGCCAGGTTTGCATCCACCGCATTCGACCAGCGGCCGCACATCTCAGCGTTGCGCTCGAAGGCATTCTGTATCGCACCCATGGCTCCTGAAACAGCGCGGTGGTGGATGAAAAATGCACCGGGAAATTCGGCTTCGTTATCCAGTACGGACCACTCGAACTGTAGCACGGGACAGTAACCGGGATGCCTCTGCCAAACTGCATCCACCTGCCTGCGCTCTGTACCCACTCCATAGATTCCTATGCGGCCCTGCTGCCGCATGTTCTGAAGAAATGGCAACAGGTCGGAATCGTCGAGATTGTCTGCCGTCGCTTCATGCAGCAGCCACACATCGACGCGAGCAATGCCTAGATGCCGCAAACTGCGATCGAGCGATCGCCGCGCTTCGTCCGCTGAAAAACGCGCTTGGGTCTTCAGCCCGGCCGCCGCCCGCGCCACCCGCTTACGGACTGCGGGGAGCCGTCGAAGGGCGGGGCGCATAATACCCCGCGCAACTCCCAGCAGACCAGCCTGCGCGGGTGGGAGGATACCGTATTTTGTGGTGACCGTGACCTGCTCCGTTTTCCCACGCAAAAATTTTCCCAGGCATCGCTCCGCTTGGCCATGACCATAGGACGGCGCCACATCGAAGTGGCGAATTCCCGCTTCAAACGCCGTCTCTAAGAGAATCAGCGATTCCCGCTCGCTCAAACCGCCCATCAGGCCCGAGCCGCCAAATCCAAGCCGAGTGCTTGCGCGGCCGCCGCCGGGCAATGCAATTCTCTCAAGCATCGACTCGCACCCGCGGAGCAGCGTCGTCAGAAACAGTTGCCGGAAAGTTGCTGCAGGACAGACCAACCACCAGATGATCGGCCAGACGAATCGCCAGCGCCAGCAGGGTATGCACCGGGTTCGCAAATCCGGAGGTCGGATAGAGCGAAGCGCTGCATACGTAAGCATTCCTCACGCCGAATAACTTCAAGTCGGTATCGACGACGCCCTCGGCGGCGCTCGTAGCCATGCGCGTCCCGCCCATCCAGTGGTAACTATCATCGAACGTCACGCTGCGATACCCATCTTCCAGCGTCAACTCCGGCTGCGGCTCCAGTGTCGCCAATCCCGCCGTCTGCAATGCGTTCTGAACCATTTCTGTAAAGCGCCGAATCGTCTTCCACTCCAGCGGCGACACCTGCCAATCGATGCGACTGCGGAACATTCCCAGCGCATCGCGTTGCGGCAACAGGGTGATGCTGCTGGCCGACAGCGGCTCCTGCTCGCAATGGACCCGTAACCAATACGTGACATCCTTGGGCCAGTACGCGCGATGGCTGACATAAAAGCTATAAGCCAACTGCAGCAGGATAGGCAGCCGCCGCAATGCCGGTATCGTATCGCGCACACCGGTCGCCGACCAGTTGCCGCGTAGTAGGTTCCGCGCCGCCGACTTCATCTGGCGCACATCCTGTTCCACGTTCCCGATGCTGATGAAAGAAATCGCTCCGGCAATGTTGAGGATGCCTTCCTCGCGCTGCCGCTCGGCAGCGATGCGAAGCTTCGGATGATATTTTCTTCCCTTGAGATAGATATTGGGAAACACTCGCTCCAGCTTCTTTCGATCGATGGCGACCACCCGGGCGGCGTTGTAGTCGATGTGACTTTGCACATGCCGCCCTAGCCATTTATTTTGCTGCCACGGGGCAATGTGCCCGCTCGCCAAAGGCTGCAACAGCAAGTTGATAGTCTCCACCATTCCCAGGCAAAGTACGTAACTGGCAGCGTTGAAGACTTGTTCGTTGCCCGCGAAATTCCGGCAGCGCACGCTCGTGACAGCATCGCCCGCGACATCCATCAACAGCCCGCAAACCGTTGCGTGCAACACTACGCAGATATTTGGGGATGCAAGCGTGTCGCGGTAGAGGCGGGCGAAGTTTGGTTCCGGGCACCAGCGGGTGAAATAGGGGACAAGCCATTCGCCAAAGTCGGGCGCGATGCTTCCAATTTGCCGCCACACCTGTCCATCGGTCTGCAACACAGGCAACAGACCTTCGGCGTGGAGCGCGCGCTGATAGTACGGCTCCAGAGCAGACTTGGAAATCGGCCAGCCGCTGCCCGGAATTCCGGCATGGGACTCGAAATCCTGCTCCTGCATCTCCTGAATCTGGCCGCCCCACCGTATGGTTGTCCCGCCCAGCGCGCGAAAGCGACCCGGATGGACCGCCTTCAAGGGTTGACCGGTCCGTTCGGCTTTGTTCAGCCTCTGGATGACCTCTTCCTCTTTGCCGCCGCCGCTTTCCAGCAACAGCACCCGCTTGCCTTGACGCGCCAACTCCGCAGCCAGCACGATGCCTGCCGCCCCCGCGCCGACAACACACACGTCCGCGTTGAACTCGGGCAAAACCTGCTCGCGTTCGAGGTCGACGATCATTGTGGCTGCCCGCTCCCGGCGCGAATTTGCGGCAGCAATTCCGTTACAACATCCAGGACCTTGGCGAGCTGCGTGTCATTGTCATATCCGCAGGAGACAGCCCGGCGCTGTCCCGCGGCCGCAATGCGGGTCCGCGCCGGTTCGTCGTCGAGATAAAGGCGAATCTTTTCAGCGCACTCTTCCAGGCTGGAAAAGAACACCGCTTCTTCGTCTTCTTTGAAACGCTCGCTATGTCCCGCGGAGCGTTCTGCCAGCAGGAATCCGCCGCATGCCGCGATTTCAAAGCTCTTATGCGCGTATTCATCCTGATTGCCGTGCGTCAGGAAGCTGAGATTGATCTTCGATCGCCAGATGCCTTCGCGGTACGCGGCATCGTACAGTTCGTCCGGTTGCGGATAAAGCGCAGCCAACGCGGCGCGATCCAGTTTGCGCGTCCAGATGCGCGGACCGGAAATCACGACCGGTACATTGTATTTGCGCCACAGATCGGTCAGAAATTGCGGTCGTTCGTCATACGGTGTGCCAATAAAAGAAACTTCCCGCGTGCGGTCCTTGTCCGACCAACCTGCCGGCGGAGGAAAATGTACGCTCGGCTCGAAAGCCGTCTGCACCTTGACCACGCGGCGCGCGCCTCGCTCGAGATATGCCTGGACGCTGACATCCCTCTGCTGCACATGCAGGTCGTACTCCGGAATCGTGCGCACGTACAGGCGAAATCCTGGATCGCGCCGCGGTCCAAAGGGATTGTCGATCATGTAATCGATGGTGGCGATGCCCATGGCCCGCAGTTGGCGCAGCGTGGCGGCGCGAAGAAACAGCGGCTTGTCGAACCACACGGCATCCACCCGATGCTCCCGCGCCAGGCGCAGCACGTCTTCATTCATGCGGGTAACGGTGCGACCGACCTGCAATCGATAGCGGACCCGCGCCAGCACAGGATTGCCGCGCCCCTCATAGTGCATGATGTCGATGGGGAAAACCGTGTGGCCAAGCCGCTCCAGACTGCGCTGGCGATAGAGTCCGTACCAGCCATAATTCATCGGCGCGATGTACAGAATCCGCAAACCGGGGACCGCTGGCGGGGATGTGCGCGGATTCTCCATGCTGTTGTGTGATTCGCCTACGCCTGTTGCCGCATAAAAGCGATGACCTGGTCCACGTTCACCACTCCCACCAGCTTGTTATGCTCTTCCACCACGGGTAGAGCATACAAGTTATAGCGATCGAACAGTTCCGCGACCTGCTTGTCGTGCATTCCCGACGGACAACTGACGAAGCGGGATTCGCTGAGCACCGCGACTTTGCTCTCCGGCAACGCCAGCAACAACCTGGCCAGCGAAACCACACCCAGCAGCACTCCCGCTTCACTTACAAGGTAAATTTCCGTCACCGTCTCGGGATCGTCGTCGAAATTGCGCAGCGCTTCGATTGCCTGGGCCACGCTAGCGTCCGCCGGCACCGCGATATATTTGGTTGTCATGCGGCCCGCGGCGGAATGCTCGCTGAATTCCAAAAGCTCTTTTACTTCTTCCCGCTCCTCCGGCTCCATTTCTTCAAGGATTTCTTCCGACCGCTCCTTGCGCAACTCTGCTAAGAGATCGGCGGCCGCGCTGGGATCCATCTCTTCCATAATGTCCGCAGCGCGTTCGGAGTCCATGGATTCGAGCAGTTGCCTCTGCAGCTTGGGTTCCACTTCTTCCAGAGCCTCAGCAGCCACTTCTTCATCCAAGGAATTGAAAATGGCTTTCCGCTGGACTGGAGCGAGGTCCTCTAGAATATCGGCCAGGTCGGATGGATGGAATTGCGCCAGCCGTTCATGCGAAATCTTCAGCCGTACGCGGCGCGCCGGATCGACTTCAATCAGATCCACAAAATCCCAGGGAATGGCACGGGATGGAATCCTTTTCGTCAGCCGTTCAATCGCCCGCTTGGTCAAAATTCCCTTTAGCAGCCGGCGCATCGCTCCCAGCGTGCCTACTTCCACCTCAATGGCACGCATTTCCCCGCCACCTTCCTGCGGCAGCCACAACAAGGAGACATCGTTCACGCGAACAACTTTTCTTCCATGCACGTCGATAATCTGCTGATCCATCAGGTCGCGATCCAGCAGCAGCAACGGCTCGCCCATATTGAATGCTCTGGGGTGGGCATCGCCACGCAGCCGCAATGTCCCGTTAGACATCTGCTCCAGTCCCGCTGGCGCGACTGCCTGCAGTTCGTCCTTGCGGCCCCAGATCAACTCCGTGACCAGCGATGCCCGCACTCCCGGAGTGACCGCAACCTCCCGCACATGACCGAGCGAGTGACCGGCCGCGTCCAGGATCGCGCTGCCCAAAAGCAGCGACAGATGCACAAGGATGGAGTCCTTGGCCTGCGACCCTTCTTTATGCTCATTCGCCTTTTTTGTCTGGTCGAGCTGCATCGCAGGCACTCTCATTTTCGATCTGCATTGAGCGGTCGGCAACCTGCTTCCGAGTCACAAACGGGTATTCGTCTAGCCTTTCTTGAAAGAAAAGCCCGCGCGGCAATCAACGGACGCGCTCTAATCCTGCATGCGAACCGGTTCGACCTTCCTTGACAGTCTACTCAACCCCGTCGAACGCCGGGGCAGATTCTTTCCTGTTTGACGACTACAAAAGCCGACATAAATTCCGCGCGGCTCGCCCCCTTCACGAAACCTCATTTCAAGGCGCTCAGAGACGCAAGGCGGCTCGCCAGCCGAAGCCCCTCGGTTCCCTCGTCGAGTGGCTGTTCCAAATGCGAAGCGATATCAGAAACTGGGATGCAGTTTCGCGCTCTTGAGCCAACCGGCACAGGACGAAAAAATCCTCCCCATCGAAGCCGGTTCGTTACGCCAATGGAAAGACCGCCTTGACACTCGGCGAATATGCAAGCAAACTGCCCCTGTGGAGAGTTTCTGGGGACCGTTTGCGGCGACATCCGCATTCGAAGGCCAGGAAAGACAATTCAAGCGGGCCAGGTGTGTGGTGAATTCCATGGGAAGTCGATTCAGTTACACTTTGGACTCGTCGCTGGACAGCGTGAACAAAGTGGAGGAAGCGGCGGAACAACTGGCCCAGAAATCGGGACTGGACGAAGACCAGATCTTTCAGATCACCATGGCGGTGCGGGAAGCCGCGGTCAATGCGGTACTCCATGGAAATGCCTACGATCCGCAGAAGAAAATCACTGCCTCGTTTGAGAATACCGGCTCGTCGCTCGTCATCCGCATCAGCGACCAGGGAAGCGGGCTCGATCCCAACACCCTGCCGGACCCAGTGGCGCCGGAGAATTTGCTCAGCGGTTCCGGACGGGGAATTTTCATCATCCGATCATTTATGGACGAGGTACACTTCAAGCTACTGCATCCCGGAACCGAGTTAACACTTATCAAGCACTTGGATTCAACTCAGAAAAGAGCCTAAGGAGGACTATTACCGTGAGCATGAAGATCAGCACCCGTCAGGTGGATGGAGTCACCATTCTCGATCTCAGCGGTCGCATTACACTCGGCGAAGGCAGCGTGCAACTGCGCAATGCGGTTCGTGAATTGTTGGGCAAGGGATCGAAAGATATCCTGCTCAACCTGGCCGAAGTCAACTACATCGACAGTTCCGGCATCGGAGAGCTAGTGAGCGCCTTCACAGCCACGCGCAATCAGGGCGGCGAACTGAAGTTGTTGAAGCTGACGAAAAAAGTCCACGATCTGCTTCAGATCACCAAGCTGTACACAGTATTCGACATCAAAGACGATGAAGCGCAAGCCATCGCTGTTTTCACGCACAAGTAATCGCTCGAACTTCCGCAGTTGAAACGGCTGCCCTCGATGGGCAGCCGTTTTGTGCTCCATGGGAACACTTCGTGCTACTTGCCGGAAAAGGCCACCTTCGGGACCTGCTGCGACGCCGGAGTGCCCTCAAAGTACGCATTGTTCCGGTGATAGCCTGCAATACCGGCCCAGATACTATTCGGGAACAGGCCGATGAAGGTGTTGTAGTCCTGCAGCGCCTGGTTGTACCGCCGGCGCTCGACGGCGATGCGATTTTCCGTCCCGGCCAGTTCATCCTGCAGTTGCAGAAAATTCTGATTCGATCGCAACTGCGGATAGGCTTCGGAAATCATCAGCAAATGACCGAGAGCGTTGTCGAGCTGTCCATTCGCCGCAATTTTCGATTGCGGATCTCGTGCTCCCAACAGTGCTGCCCGCGCATTTGCGATATCGCTGAAGACCGTCGTTTCGTGCGCGGCGAATCCCTGTACCGTGGCCACCAGGTTGGGGATCAGGTCCGCGCGCCGCTGCATCACAACCTCGACCTGCGACCACGTTTGCTTTACTTGTTCATTCTTGGCCACCATCTGGTTGCGGGCGGAAACATAGCTCCCAAACACCAGCAACGCCACCACCACCAGAATTGCGAGCACTGCAAGAACGACCATGCCGGTTCGTTTCATCTTGATTGTTCTCCCTTAGTCTTTCCTAGGTCCTGCAACCTGTCTTCGCTGCTTCAGCCCTTCATTCGATGCGCGTGGGCTTCCATACGATATGCGCGGGGCCTGTCACCAGTTGCCGGAAGCGCCCCCGCCCCCGGAACCGCCGCCGCCGAAACCGCCAAAGCCTCCGCCGCCTCCTCCATCGCCGCCGCCAAAGCCACCACCCCTACGGCCGCCGCCCAACATGTTCCCGAGGATAGATCCAAGAAGAAATCCTGCCCAGCCACTTGTGCCGGATCGCAGCAGAGAGATGAAAACAAGTATCGCGAAAATAGCCAGCAAGATATCTTTCAGTGCGCTGGCAGGATGCTCCTGACTTTGCGGAACATAGTTCTGCACGGGAGTCTGCAGCGTCACGCCGGCATCCTGGGCGATGATCTGGGCTACATCCTGTACCCCCACCGTGACCGCATCATCGTAATTTCCCTGACGCAAATAAGGCACCATCTCGCGGCCGATCGAGCCCGCTTTTCCATCGGGCAGGATGCCTTCCAGACCGTATCCAACTTCAAATCGATAATGATGGTCGTCGGTCGCGATTAGAAGAATCACGCCCTTGTCGGTCGCTTTGGGCCCGACTTTCCATTTCTCTTCCAGGCGAGAGGCAAAGTCATCGATGGTGTCATCGCCTGTCGTATGGATGGTGACCACGGCGATCTGTGCATGGGCCTGCTGGTCGACTTCCGTGCACAGCGTCTCCAGATGACCGCGGGTTGCCGGCGACAAGACTCCGGCGAAATCGTTTACATACCCGTGCGGCGTCAGATCGCTGACCTTCTCCGCTCTCAGGCTCGAGACGAGAAGCAACGGCGCCATTGCAAACAACAGCAGCGCCCAAACGCTCCAGCGTACGCGTCGAAGAAGCGTCATACGGCCGGATTCTGTTGGCGGAGGGAACACGCGCGCAGACGGGACGGACGTGCAATCCGGGCCGTCAGAATCGAGCCTGCGCTGCCATAATGAATCTCTGGATAGCATGCTGGCTCTCATTGTACGACCTGGCCGCGACAGGCTCGCGAACCGCTCGCGCGCGGTGGACGCTCTCTACTGGATTTGGAACCCCTCGCCTGTGGTCAGAGCTGTAATCTGCTTCGCGCGGTCGCTGGCCAGGTTCTGAATCTTTGTGCCTATTGCGCTCACCTCGGAATCGCTAATGGCGCTGGCTTGTGCGGCTGTTTTTTGGTCGTCTTTCACGAAGGCATCCATCTGCACTAGATACATCTTGTCGAACGCCTCGCCTGTGAGTTTTTTCATCTGCTTCTCGGCCTCAACGGTCGAAGCAGGCGCTTCGGCGATCAGCCGTAAATTGTATTTCATTGCGTACTCCATCAACTCGCCGCCAGCATTGCGATCGTCGGACATCACCTGGTGTGCGAATTTCTTAACATCCGCGTTGGTGCTGTTCTTCATTGCCATCTTGCTCAGATTGGTCTCCACATTCGTGTTTCTGTACAAGTGCGCGAGCACCTCTTGCGTATCTCCTTTTTGCGCTAGCATAACGGTGGGTGCCATCAAGAACAGTCCGACCGCCATCAAACCAATCTTGGGAAAAGTAAAAAAACTCCGCATCATCTGAATCCTCCGTCTTTCTCGAATCATGTTACACAAAATAGTATCTTCTTCGCCGCCAAAGCGCCTGGAAAAATTCGCTCCGCCCAGGTGGCCAATCGTCCAAATGGCTGACGACATCTAGACGACATCTATTTGATTTTGAAGTTTTCTTCTGCCGTCAGATGGGAAATCTGTGTTTCCCGTTCCTTCGCCAGATCTCGCGCCAGTATCCCCATTGCGTTGACGTCCGGCGCGCCCCTTATCACAGATGCCCGGGCACCCACTTCCCGATCGTTTCTGATGTAAGCATCCATCTGGACCAGATACTTCTGGTCAAACTGCGGCCCGAAGAGCTTCTTCATTTCCTTCTGCGCCTGTCTCGTCTCGCTGGGCACGAAACTCGCACATAGGAAGGTATTGTCCGACTCCGGCAGACTCACTTCCTGCCCCCTTCCATATCGCTCCACGGATTCGGTCGATTGGGACAGATTCACCTGAGTTTCAAACCTGCGATCGACCGCAATCATCTCCCGGGCGAAACTCTTGATATCGGCATTGCTGGTGTGTTTTAGCGCGAGCCCGCTCAGTAGCGTTTCCACATAGATATTTCTGCACATGCTGGCAGAAATGGTGAGGGCCATCATCGTTTGTGGGTTGTTCTCGAACTGTTGGTGATTTTCAGACAGCATGGGTCCACCCTGCAAGCTGCCAGCTACAAAAGGAAGATCCGGCTGCGCTCCTGCCGGCTGCGCTATCGTCAGTAGCAGTCCGGTTGCCAACAGTCCTGCTCGAGGAAAACTGAAAACATTCCGCCTCATGTTGCTCACCTCCAGATCTCAAATCGCGCGACGCGATCTGCATCGTTGGTGAAGTTGCTGGAGGAAGTCTGTCGGCATCGCCATCGAAAATGTATCCTGCGGACTCCCACTCTGGGAACGCCCTTCACGCAGCCAATCTGAGAAGGGAAATGTGGCTTATCCATGAACAACCGCGTGCTCCACAATTTGACAGTCTACGCTTCGCGTGGGGCTAAGTGCAGGACTTGGAATTTTCTCCTTGCGGCAGGTCAAGGTTTTTTTACTTCAAGTGATCTAAAAATAGCTCTGATGAAGCCTGTTTTGTATCAGGGCACGGCTTTAGCCGCGCCGTAAATGGCGGAATATCTATAGGGCTGTCACCCCTGAGGGGGACTTCTTCCTATCGACTTAATCAGCGCTTCCTAACTGATCTATTTGATTCTGAAGTTCTCTTCTGCACTCAGCTTGGCAATCTGCTCCTGCCGTTGATTCGCCAGGTTCTGCTCCTGCATTCCCACTTTCGCTACGTCCGATGAATCCGTCATCGAAGATGCCTGCGCGGCGACCTGCTGATCGTTCTTGACATAGGCATCCATCTGCACCAGGTAGATCTGGTCGAACTGCGGACCAGAGAGCTTCTTCATTTGCTTTTCAGCCTGCTGCGTTTGGCTGGGCACCTGGGGCACAAAGATCTGGCCATCGTTCGTTGCGGGAACAATTACCTTCCCCTGCAGCTTATGATCGTCGGAAATCACCTGCTGGGCAAATTTCTTCACGTCGGCATTGCTGGTGTGTTTCTGCGCGAGCTTGCTGAGTTGCGTTTCCACATAGATATTTCTGCTTAAATTTCCAAAAGTTTGGTTGCGCTCCATCGACTGCTGGTTCTGCTGGGGTTGCTGTATTCCTTCCGGGGGCATCCCGCTCGGCTGCATTTCATTCGGTTGCATCCCATTCGGCTGCATTCCGCCCGATGGAGTGCCGGGGTTGCTGCCATTCTGCCCTCCCGGCATCTGCGCCAGACCCGCCGGTGTTGTCGTCAGTAGCAACAGCCCTGTTGCCAACAGTCCTGCTCTGAAAAAACTAAATTTGAAAAAGCTGGTATTATTCCGCCTCATCTTGCTTCCCTCCTTACTTTCAAATCGTTCGGCGCGATCTACATCGTCGCGGAAGTTGCCCAAAGAACTCTACCAAATTTGGATGATTCCCCAGTTGAAAGGGTGTCCTCCGGAATTCCCACCCTGGCATTCGACGGTCTTCATTTACAGTTAGGGAAGCTCTGACTAAGCCTTTTTTTGCATCAGGGCACGGCTTCAGCTTTGCCCTAAATAACTGAAAATATGTAGAGCTTTAGCCCTTGCGGGGCCTTCTATCGACTGAATCAGAACTTCGATGAAGTGGAATTGGGCGTGCACCCAGCATAGTTCTCGCCCGATATGCGCCATGTCTAATTTCATGAATACTGATGTGTTGCAAGCCGTACGGCTCTCTCGGACCCTCGACCTCGCGAGCGGCCCCAAATGTTTGCTGCGCGATGTCAGCTTCCGACTGGAGCAGGGGCAGATCCTGGCCGTTCTTGGACCCAGTGGCGCCGGAAAAAGCACGCTGCTGCGGATGTTGAACCGGCTGGATGAACCCACGGACGGCACAATTTTGTTCCATGGCAAGGACTATCGCGAGATGGACACGAGACATCTGCGGCGACGGATCGGCATGGTCATGCAGCATGCTTACCTGTTTCCAGGAACCTCCGCCGAGAATGTTCGATATGGACCGGCGCAGCACGGAGATGGGCTGGCAGATACCCAGGTGTCGGAATTGATGCGCCATGTTGGAATGGCCGGATACGAAGACCGTGATGTCGCGAACCTTTCCGGCGGGGAGGCGCAGCGGGTTTCGATTGCGCGAGCCTTGGCCAACCAGCCCGAGGTGCTGCTGCTCGATGAGCCTACCTCCGCTCTCGACGACGCCTCCAAGCAGGACATCGAGCGGCTCCTGGTTAGCCTGGTCCGCGAGCGGAACACGACCTGTGTCTGGGTGACCCATGACGTCTCCCAGGCCAAACGAGTAGCCGATCTGGTATTGAAGCTGGAAGGCGGCCAAGCCGCCGGACTGGGAACGCCTCAGGAGTTGCTGGATGCTTAGGCTGCTGTTTCACACGCAAGTATCCTTGGGACTGGGGCAGGCCGCCGCCGTGGCCGTGCTGGCGATCCTGGTCGCACGGTTTGCCGCGCGTCGCGGGGCCAACATCGGCAAGGAAATTCCCCTCGTTCTATTGCGCGGCCTGGTCCAGATTCTGCTGGTCGGGCTGCTCATCGCCGCCCTGCTCCGCGGCCCCTGGTGGACGGGCATTCCCGTGCTGGCAGCGATGATCTTCATCGCTTCCACCATCGTGCGCAGGCGAGTGCCGGAACTGCCCGGCGCCTACACACTCTCGCTGCTCTGCATGTGTGCCGGTGCTGGCGGCGTCCTCACGGTAATGACACTGCTCGGTATTGTCGAACCGAAAATCATCATTCTGATCCCTGTCGGCAGCATGGTGATCGCGCAGAACATGAATATCCAATCCCTCTTCCTGAATCGATTCCTGGGCGAAGTCCGGTCCCACCGCGGGGAAATTGAGTCCGCGCTGGCCCTCGGCGCGGCGGCGGACCGTGCCGCCGAACCGTACTTGCGCGCCTCCTTTCATGCCAGCCTCATTCCCGCCACCGACAATCTGCGCAGCCTCGGAATCGTCTGGATTCCCGGCATGATGGCCGGCATGGTGTTGTCCGGTTCGTCACCGGTATACGCGGCCCTCTATCAATTCATAATTCTAGGAATGATCTTTACCGCCGGCGGAATCAGTTGTCTGACGGCAACCTACTTGGCTCCGCGAAGGATTTTTACTCCTCAGCAGCAACTCCGACCGCTCAGCTAGAGCATTTTCTGAAATAGTGTAGACTCATCTTGGCGAGACTCTGCGGCGAGTGAATCGATGGCGAAGCCATATGGGGATGATTTGCGCCGTAAGTTTCTGTTTGCTTACGATCAAGGCGAGGAGA
>JAJYSV010000028.1 GCA_021793405.1 Acidobacteriota bacterium | reverse complement strand
GCCTGCCCTTGGTCGTGCGCCTCCAACAACTTCCTTCGCAGATCGTCCGAATACGGTCGCGCCATCTGAGCTCATGTCGCGGATCATCGCCTTCCACTACTCTACACCATCAGATAAATTGCTCTAGCGTGGCGGTCGATACATGGGAGATGATCCCGAAAAACCCGGCGCATGGCTGTGAGATACCGGAAGCGCCAAAGGGCCGCGTGCGCTATCTTCAACCAGAGGAACTGGGGAAGGTCATGCAAGCGTGTCCGTCATGGCTGCGTCCGATTGTCGGTTTGGCAGTCAGCACAGGATGCCGACGCGGGGAGCTGCTTCAGGTGCGGTGGGATGATGTGGACATTCCCGGCAACCGCATCCTTCTGAGTCACACGAAGAATGGACGACCACGGCACACCTACCTAAACTATCTATCGCATCAGGTTCTCGCGTCCATGGGAGTGCATGGCGGACAGGAATTGCTATTTCCCGGAGTCACACCCGCTCAGGTCAGCGTCGCTTTCATTCGGGCTTGCAAGGCGGCTGGTATCGAAGATTTTTCCATGCACGATCTGAGACACACTTACGCCAGCCACATGAGGATGAACGGGGCCGACCTTCACACGATACAAAAGCTGCTGGGGCATTCCGATCCGAGAATGACGGACAGATACGCTCACCTATCAGAATCGTTCCTGGGGGATGCCGCAAGGCGGTTGGATGGTGTCTTCCCGGACGCCATGAATCTGGGCAAAAATGAGCCAAGTTCATGCGCTATCGTTACCACAGCGTTACCAGAAAATATCCACAGGTAGAGGTTTTGCGTGTAAGTCTTTTGTTTTGTTGGCGTCCCCGACGGGATTTGAATCCGTGTTATCGCCGTGAAAGTGGTCGCCTGTCTGGTAACTTATTGAAACTAGACGGCACGGATGGCACAGTAAGACACTTTCAGGCACTGTTGGAGCGGGTAATCGGACCATTATCGGACCATGATCGAAAGTGCTCTGGAGCCATTGAACATGGAACCAGTGCTTCAATCCATCCTCGAGTCGCTTCCACCAAAATCTCCACGCTCGAAACTCGAACCTCACCGCGAACTGATCCGGGAGCTGCGGCGGAAAGGGCGGACATACCGCGAAGTCGCACAGCTCTTCCATGAGCGGCTGGGGCTGTACGTCGCGCCCAGCACGCTTCATTCGTTCGTGAAAGTCCGCGCGAAACATCGCAAGCGTGAACGATTCGAACTGCCACCGCTCGAACCAGTGGATGCGCAATCGGCAGGGTTCGCCTCCATAGCTGCTCTCAAGACAAAGCCGATTCTTCAGAAACCGAAATCGGCGCGCTTCGTCTTCCGGGAAAATGAGCCACTAACCTTGACCGTCACTGGGGGTGAGCAATGAGGGAATTCTCAAAGCGTGTCGTCTTTACCATGGGCGGCAAAGGTGGCGTCGGCAAAACCGGCGTCGTGGTCGCCCTGGCCGAGTGGTTTCAGGCCAACGAGATTCCTGTCACCCTTCTCGATCTCGATATCGAGAACAAGGCGCGTGGGTCTCTGAAGCACTTTTTCAATGGAACCGTGACCAAAGTCGATGTTCATACCCCGGCGGGTCTGGATGCTTTTGTCGATCACCTCGACGGCGGTACTCAGATCATCCTTGCCGACATGGGAGCTGGTGCTGGCCAGGTTGCCGCAGGCTGGTTCGATTCGATGTATGAAAATGTCGCGGCGACCGGCGTCCGATTCACGGCGGTTGGAATCGTAACGCCGGACCCGGCCAGCGTCGAGAGTGTCCTGGCGTGGGCGAATCGGCTACAGGATCGGGTGGAGTACGTCATCGTCGAGAACGCTACGAGTGCGCTGGCGGATTTCACGTACTGGCGTTCGACGAAACAGGCAAACCAGTTCCGTCAAGCATTCACTCCAGCTATTTTGCAGATGGAATTTCGCCTGGCCGAACTCGAAAACCCTCTCCGACAGCATGGCATTCAACTCGGTCAGGTCGCAGACCACAAAACGATGGTCGATGAACTGAAGAGAGCGTCGCTCGTGATGCGCGCGCAGAGCTACCGGCGGCGGCTCTTTTCCGAATTCGACCGTGCAAAGGAGGCGTTCCTGCCATGAGCGCCATGTCACCCCCACAGAACCTCGAAATCGATCTGGTGGGAGAGCCGACGATGTTCGACTCTCTCGCTCGGCTTGTGCCAGATGATTTGCAGGCTGCGTATTATCGCGTCCTCGCTCACACTCGAACACTTTCCCCCGACGATGAAATGCTGCGCATTCTCGAAGCGATGGGGATTCTGGCGCTGCTGACGCGCCATACTCCGAAAGATATTGCAGACGAACGGGAACGGTTGCAGGGGTTGCTTGAAGCTCATCAGCAACACTCAGAGCGGGCCCAGCAGAACATGCTGGGCTACGTCCACGAACTCGAGTCACGGCTCGCCGGTCTGCCCGGCGAGATTGAATCTGGTCTCGATCCGAAGCAGATTGCCAAGATGCTCGGTGAAAGCCTGCGCCAGCATTTTCTCCGTTCTGGTGTGCAGGACACCGTGAGCGCGCTCCAGACCACGGGCGCGGCCATGACGGGCGCGCAGAAGGAACTCTCTGCCGCTCTGCGCACACTGTCAGATTCGCATGGCGGCGTTGTCGCGCAAGTGGAACGCGCCAACAATCGGATTGAGTATTCGCTGGAGAACCGGGCAAAAACGATGGACGCGCTCCTGCATGAGTGGAAGAGCGATCTGCTGCGAATATGGATTCCCATGGTGGCCGGGGCTTGTATGCTGATCGGGCTGTTCGGCGGCATCGAAATACAAGGCTGCCGCGACGCGCCTGCGGTTACGCCATCAACCACAGCGGCAATGCCAACAGTTCCGCCTGTGGTTCCTCAATCTCCGGCAAAGACTCCTCGACGTGCCAAGGGGAAAAAGTAAAGCACTAAAAATGAATTGGTTAGCTATCCTTTCATCGTCGTTATTTGAGTTGTCAACTCGTAGGTTGACAACTCATAAACTGACAACCCATAATAATCCTTAAATAAGGACTCCCAATGACCAGTTCAACCATCAAACCTGATCCGTTTTACGACCGCACGGTCGAACTGGCGGCGCTTGATCGCGCTTGGAAGCGTCATGGAAACGGCGGCCAAATGCTGCTTCTTTATGGCCGCAGGCGATTAGGCAAAACCTTCCTTCTCCAGCGTTATTTCACGGCGGGAGCAACTGGCAATGAACCGGCAAAGCCGCATTGCTACTATCTGGCCGAACAGTCCACGGCGGCAGCACAGCAGCTTACCTTAGCGCGTCAGTTGATTGCGGCGCTGCCGACCGAGGGGGTCACGGCAGAGGAAATTGCAGTCTCCTGGAATTCGCTCCTGCGCTACGCCTCGCAGCAGGCGCAGGCCCGGAAAAAGGGCACGGGTCGCTTCGCCCTGATCCTTGATGAATTCCCCTATCTGGTTGCGCAGACTCCTGAGCTGCCCTCCATACTTCAAGCGTGGTGGGACCGCGAAGGGGTTCATTCTTCCCTCTTCGTGGTTCTCTGCGGCTCGCAGCTCTCGGCCATGGCCGCGCTCGGCGAGGAAAGCGCGCCGCTCTTCGGGCGCTTCAATGCCGGAATCTTTCATCTCGATCCGCTTCAGTACGAAGATGTCGCCTGCTTCTACGCAAACAGCCCGCACTATGGCGTCGTCGAAAAGCTGCTCATGTACGGCGTTTTTGGCGGAACACCGCGCTATCACGCTCTGGTCGATCCGTCGCGCCCACCCGCCGAGGAGATTGTCACGCTGCTGATGCAGCCGCGCGCCATCCTCGAAAACGAAGTCCGATTTCTCTTGGGCAGTGAACAAATCCGCGATCCTGCTCCCTACAACGCGATTCTCGCCGCGATTGCTGGCGGCGAAACGAAATTCAATGGCATTCAACAGTTGATCGGCGTGGAACGCGGGGCGCTTTCAAAGTCCTTGCGCACCCTTCTGGAACTGGGTTGGATTCGACGTGAATTGCCTTTCGAGGAGCATTCCGAACGCCGCGCACTGTACCGCGTTGCCGATCCGTTCCTAGCTTTCTGGTATCGCTTCGTCGCGCCGCTTGCCAGCGACTTGCAGTTTTCTGACCCTACCGCTGTCTACGCTGCCCACGTAGCACCTCGCCTAGCGGAATACATGGGCTGGTCGGTCTTCGAGGAAATCTGCGGCCAGTGGCTCCAACGCCACGCCAAGGAACGGCTCGGCCTGACCATTCGCCAGATGGCGCGCTACTGGAGCCGCGATGGTCGTACGGAAATCGATCTCATGGCGGAACTCGCCCACGGAACCCACCTCTTTGGTGAATGCAAATGGCGCGCTGATAGCGTAATGCGGTTGGGTGATCTGAGCGCTCTCCAAGCGAAGGTCGCCAGCCTCCCAGAGGCTCGCTGGCGGAACAAACCCAGCTACATTCTTTTTGCGTTGGGCGGTTTCTCTGCTGAACTGAAGCAGCTTGCTGCCGATCCTGCGGAACGGCTCCATCTAGTTGCGGAAGCCGATATGATCGCCTCATAGATGGTCATTTACTTGTTGGTCTATCCATGTGAAGTAAGCGGGGTGGAATATGAGCAAAAGCCTTTGGAAGCTAGGTCGTAGCCTTGGCCTCGTCATTGCATTCTTGGTTGCCTTTGAAGGGTTCGTGTTCCTCCGCTGGACATTCTTCAACGGGCGGGAGCCATCGCTGCTGCATGATGTGCAGACAGGACTCGGAATACTAATTTGCCTGTGGGCAGTAACCAAGATTGGGGGCTGGTTTGAACGAAGAGAGGCACGCGACAACGAAATCGCTGATAAAGTCCGCGCCATACACGCTCGGTTTGCAGATGCGGACACTAATATCGCCGATAGAATCCGCAACATGGACACTCGCATAGAGGCCCTCTACAAATGGAGGCCGCTCCGTTTTTCGGGCGATGACGAGCAAGATGATGACGACTGGGAATCCGACCTTGACGATGATACCAAGGCGAAGCTGGCGGAATACCGAGAGGGCATAAATAGCGGAGACAGCACTTCCCGCTATAGCCTTGGTGTCCTCTTTTGGAATCGTGCGATGGCTTACTACAACTCCCATACCAAAGACGGCTACAGGAATGCAATCCGTTGGCTGCGTAAAGCAGCTAGCGTGGACTACGACTGCGAGAACACTCTTGGTGACGCCTATATCGAGTTGCAAGATTATGACGAGGCAATGTACTGGTACCGCAGAAGTGTGAAGCGAGGGGGGAACCTCGTTGGAATTGCTGAGAGCAACATCGCCGATATGTACGCCGAGGGACAAGGAGTATCGGTGAACCATGCCGAAGCAGCTTGGTGGTGGGAGCGGGCTGCACAACACGGTAGGGACTGCTCCCACTACAAATTGGAAAACTATATGCCGAAGGTGCAGACGGAGTCGCAAAGGATAATCACAAAGCCTTCTTCCATCTGTGCATCGCCTCGGCTGAAAATGATGAATACAGCCCGCAGAAATACGCTACCGAGTTGCGCGACAAGATCGAGAAGGAGCTAGACGAACACAGTGTGTCGCAAGAGAAGACGCGCGCAGAAGAGTGGCTCGCCAACAGGAAGGAAACCGCTCGTCAGAGCACCAGGAACAAAGTTAAACCTTTGCCGCTCCCGGATTGAAGAGACGACTCCGCAGCTAAACCATTACTCTCGGAGCTGAGCAGTGAAACTGACAAAAAAGGAGCACATCATCCCAAGAATGCTTCTGTCGCAGTTTGTTGCGGCTGACGGGAAGCTGCGGATTTATGAGAAGGGCAAGCCGCTACGGGTGAGCAGGCCAGAAAACGAATGCGTGGAGAGCAGATATTTCGAGTTTGAGTTTCGCGGAAAGAAAACGAACAACAAGTATGAGAATTGGATGTCACAGGTCGAGGGAAATGCTGCGGCCGTACTAGAAGGCATCATGCAGCGGCGCATCCTTAGTCGCCAAGAAGTTGAGATATGGGCGACGTTCGTTGCGGCTCTTTTTGGGCGGACCAGAAAAGTGAAAGCGCAAATTTCAAATGCGATGTCCCAGAAAGTTCGACAGCAGATTGATAATCCAGATTATGTCCGGGATTTACAACTCGCTCTCTTAAAACATGGAGAATTGCATTACGCTGAAGACATTCAGCGCAATCTCACGGAGATTCATGCCGCGATGAGTGCAGACCCCTCATATTTCTTTGTCTCCGCGCTGCCAAGCCGAGTACGCATCATCGCACCGGATATTCTTGCACGTGACTGGCACACGATCGCTGCTCCAGAAGGACACAGTTTCTTAATCTCAGATTGTCCTGTTGTCACCTATAAGGTGCAGGATGGGAGGATATTCACGGGAGCAGGGTTTGGGGATGAGAAGACAATTGTATTGCTGCCTGTGAGTCCGAATCACTTATTTGTAGCTTCTCCACGTCGCGGTGGATGGCCCATGGTTTTCTCTGAATCCGATATGCAGTATGTAAATCGTATGATTGTGCAGTTTGCTCACCGGAATGTCTATGCAAATGCCGAGTCGGAAGACGTGCAACGACTTGTAGACAAGGAGATCGATACGACAAAATTCGGGGAAAATGCATTCGTGCCCCCTGCACGCTAAGCAACGGCGGGTAGAGACTGTTCTCAGAGGCAAACGTGAGGATATTATCCCATGCACATTGCAATCCGCGACCTTGTTCCTAACGTTGACGACCTCCTCAAGCTAGAAGTCGAGGAGGTCGCAGGTGTTCTGCTTCTTCACCTAAACGGAATCATAGATTCACATAGGAATACAGGCGGCATCAATTACAGGAATTTCTTCGAGTGTCCACCACGGCAGGATTACGACCGCCGGCAGATTGAAGTTGATCGTGCATTGATGGAAGCGTGGGCGTGGCTCAAGAACGTTGGGTTTCTTGTCGAAAGTCCAGGATTGGCGCATGACTTCTACTTCATTTCACGGCGGGGGGAGGCAATCACATCACGCGCTGATTTTTCGAAATACCGTAATGTTGGTCTGCTGCCGAAGGACCAGCTACATCCCACAATTGCCAGCAAGGTTTATCCGGCATTCTTGCGCGGGGATTACGATACCGCAGTTTTTGAGGCATTCCGCGAGGTGGAGGTTGGCGTTCGTGAGGGTGGTGGATACAACCCGAGTGATACCGGCGTCGATTTGATGCGAAAAGCCTTCAGGCCTGAAGACAAGAACAAACCGAATTCAGGTTCCGGTAACCTGACAGATAAACAACTTCAGCCCGCCGAACAGGAAGCGATGGCTCACCTCTTTGCTGGCGCGTTTGGATTTTATCGAAACCCGGTCGGTCATCGTCATGTCTTGACGAGCCCACAAGAGGCTGCCGAGATTATTAATTTTGCGAGCCAGCTTCTGCGGATCGTTGACCGATTGAAGCCGTAGTCTTGATGCCCAATTAGTTCCAGTCGCCGCCGAGTCTTTTGCGGAGGGTATCCAGCTCGTCTTGGCTACAAGATAATTGCAAATCCTGATCTCGAATGCAATCGAACAGTCCTCGGCCTTCCTCGAACGCGATCCGAGGTCCTTCGAATTCTGTTCGAGGCAGGCAGCAAACGTCAGTGATCCTAAGCCGTCAGGCTTAGGGATGGTGTCTATCTTCAGAACGAGCAAAGCAAGAAAGCAATTCGGTGCAGCGTCGCGAATTGACGCTTGCAGGATCAGGCCGCGCACACCGCGATGCGTTGCGACTTGGCATCGGGCGCGACGGTAGGTCCGCTACTTTTCTGGGGCCGACTGTTGCATTCGGATTTCGAACAGCGTTACCGTCGAGCGGTGCTAACCATTCGGGCCATGACGGGCGGCGCTGGCTATTCACAGCGGCATTTAGAGCACAGCGACTACTACGATGAGCGCCGCAAGGTGCAAGGCGAGTGGCAGGGGCGCGGCGCAGAGCTGCTTGGGCTGCGGGGCAACCTCACCCATGAACAGTTTGAGGCAGTGCGGGAAGGGCTGCATCCAGAAACCGGCGAGTTCCTGCGCCCGCGCCACAGCGCAGACCGGACAAACGGGGATGGAAGCGAACAGAGCAAAGCGCGCTCCCTGTTCGACCTGACATTTTCCGCACCCAAGTCGGTTTCCGTTCAGGCAACGGTCGGCGGTGATGAACGTTTGATCGCTGCCCATGACAAAGCTGTACGGGAAGTTCTGGCGGAAGCCGAAAACTATGCAGGTTCTCGCGTTCGACTGAACGCGGCAAATGAGAATCGCACGACTGGCAACTGGATCGCCGCGACGTACCGTCACGACACGAGCCGTGAACTCGATCCGCAGCTTCACACCCATGCGGTGGTCGCGAATCTCACTTATGACGGCGTGGAGGGCCGCTGGAAGGCATTGCAGGCGTCGGGCCTGTACGAGCGCCGGGCGTACCTCACAGAAGTCTATCGGAATGCCCTGGCACAAGAAGTACGCGGCCTCGGTTACGAGATTGATCAGCGCCGCGATTCCCGAGGCCGGGATCTCGGCTTTGAAATCCGAGGTGTGGGGGATGACCTGCTGGAGCGGTACAGCCAGCGAAGTGCGCAGCGCGACGCGGCCATTGAAGAATTCAGAAATCAACATGGCCGCAAGCCAACCGACAATGAAGTGGCCGTGCTTGTTCGTGAATCACGCGCGGACAAGCTCACCGAGATTGCCACAGAACAAGTACGTCGGCAGCAGCAGGAGCGCCTGTCGCCGGAAGAATCGCAGGGTCTGGATCGCCTGCGAGGCGCATCCCTGGAACAGAGTCGCGGCGGTCCACATGAACCCTCGCTGGCGGTGGATTCACTGCAACACGCGAAGGACCATCTCTTCGAGCGGCGCTCCGTCGTCTACGATCACGAATTATTGACCGAAGCTCTGCGATACGGTCGCGGACGGGTCGATTTGGGCCAACTACGCGGCGCACTGGAAATCGAAAAATCCCAGGGAGCCGTCATTCATGCCGGCGACCGGCTGGCAACACACGAGAGTCTGGACCGCGAACAGCGTATGGTTGCCATGGTGAATCATGGCATTGAACAGTACGGTCGGCTGGGCGGCACAAATGAATTTAGGCCCGCCGAGCATTTGCGCAACGAACAGAAGCGCGCCGTTGAGCAAATTCTCGACTCGCGGGATTTTGCCATCAATTTGCGAGGAGCTGCCGGGACAGGCAAGACGGCAACGCTGCAAGAAATCAACCGGTGCCTGCGCGAAGGCGGACGTGAGGTAACGGCAGTGGCGCCCACTCGCGGCGCGGTGGAGGAATTGCAAAAAGTTGGCTTTCGTGATGCGATGACGGTCTCACGCCTGCTTGGGGACGAAACGGCGCAATCGGCGTTGCGTGGCAAGGTGCTGATCGTCGATGAGGCCGGAATGATCTCGGGTCGGCAGATGGACAGCATTCTTCAATTGGCCGAGAGCAAAATGGCGCGGGTTCTCTTCTCCGGCGATAGCCGGCAGATTCAGAGTGTCGAGGCGTCCGACGCACTGCGCATTCTGGAGCGGGAATCGCAGATGAAGAGCGTCGCCCTGACCGGCGTACAGCGTCAGACTCACGCGCAGTATCGAGACGCCATTCAAACACTGCGCCAAGCTCCCGAACAGGGCTTTGAGAAGTTGGAGCGGCTTGGCGCCGTGCACGAGGTCCCCTTTGTCGAGCGTGGCCGTGCGGTTGCTGATCTCTACCGGGAGATGACCGCTGATTCGTCGCGGCGTGTTTTGGTTGTCGCCCCCACGCATGAGGAAATAGGCCGTGTCACTCGCGCGATTCGCAACGACCTCTCTGAGCGCGGTCATCTCGGCCAAAGCGTCACGATGGATCGATATGTCCCTCTGCAATGGACGGAAGCGCAGAAACGTGATCTGGCGAACTACCGTGAGGGGCAGGTGTTGGTAGTGCATCGGGCAGCAAGGGGTATGGAGAAACACGAGTCGCTCACGGTCAGCCGTGTTTGCTCTGGTGCGGTCATCGCTCGCAATGCACGCGGCGAGGAGAGGAGCTTTACACCGGCACAGACGCGCTCCTTTTCCGTCCATGAGCGGCAATCCATTGACGTGGCTCCGGGCGACCGGCTCATGCTGACCGCCAATCGCCGAGATGGGGGCTTTCGCGCCACGAATGGCGAGCTGGTGACGATGCAGGGTGTCGAGAGGGGACGCATTCAACTTGAAGATGGTCGCACATTGCCGGAAAATTATCGCCAATTCGATCACGGCTACGCCATTACCGCCCATCGCAGCCAGGGGAAAACCGTTGATGGGGTAATCCTGTCAGCCGATGCCATGAAGCAGGAATTGTTCTATGTCGGCGCTTCCCGTGGTCGCAGTGAAATCGCAATCGTGACGAGTGACCGCGAACAATTGCGTGAGTCATTGGGCGTTTCCTCTGCACGTCCGTCAGCCACCGAGCTGGCGCGTGAGCACTCTCTGTGGCAGCGCCAAGCCGAGCAAAACATTGAGCAGGTGCCGGTCCTCAAAGTTGAACCGCCGCACCAAGAACTTCTCGCCAGCCACGACCTCGGTCTGAGTTTGTAAGGCTGGTTCAGAATTAGGTCCCGGCCTCGTATCAAGCATGCGCAGGTGGATCGCAACATTTCTCGCCCTACGCAACTCATCACACGTGACGCAAGCCAATAAGCAGCGGGCGATGGGGGCGGTAGAATGACTGGATGCGGGGAAGAAGCCGATGAGATGGATCAACGCCAAACAACTACAGACTTGGGCGGGCGAGCGAATCGATGCCCGTACTGTTTTATCGCGTCTAATTGGCCAGCTCATCCGCGGCTCAGCAGCTGAGATTTCTGCTTTTCGATTCCCATCAGGTGATAGCGCACAGCTCCAAGGTTGGGATGGTCGACTTATCGCGAGCCCTCATGATCAGTTCAAGACGTATGTTCCGGACGGCAGCTCCGTGTGGGAATGGGGAGTCGAGAAATCCCCGGCGAGCAAGGCTAAGAAAGATTATGCCAAGCGAGCCGTCGACCCTGGCGAAGGCATCGTCCCGAGCGAAACGACGTTTGTCTTTGTGACCCCACGAACCTGGAACGGGGCGGGCACATGGGCAGCGAGTAATAGAAAGAATGGCCCATGGAAGGACGTTCGCGCTCTTGACGCTGTTGACCTTGAAGAATGGTTGAGTCTTTGCCCCGCTGTGGCTGCATCTTTCGCGCGCGAGAACGGTTTTGCGCCTTCGGATCACGCTCAGAGCATAGATGAGTTCTGGGATATTTACTCCGGTAGATTCTCTCCACCATTAACGGAAAAAGTCTTACTTGCTGGCCGCTCCCAGCAAAAACAAGAATTGGAGCAGGCACTGACCTCTGGGTCAGGAATCCAGCGGTGCAAAGGAGACTCGCTTGATGAGGTCCTCGCCTTTGTTAGTGCTGTCATGCGAAGCGCTGAAGACGGCACGAGGGAATTTCTGCGTGCCCGTGCGCTCATCGTTGAAACAGAGGAGGCGGCCAGGCAACTTCGAAGTTCTGACGGTCTGATCATGGCTGTTCGGGGCGGCGCAACTGGCGCTGCAGGCATGCTTGCAAATGAGGGACATCGTGTCATCGTGCCGATTGGCAGAGACACGATCAAGCCCTCATCCGCGATCACTCTGCCCCGTCCTTCAGCATACGAAATGAGCGAGGGGCTCCAGGAGATGGGATTCTCCGAAGATGAGGCTCTGAGGCGAGCTTATGAATGTGGCAGAAGTGTGAGCATTCTGGCCAGGAGAATCCCAAGCGCTACGGCGGAGCGTCCTGCATGGAGCAATGATCAAAGACTTATTCCAGCCTTCCTCGCGGGAGCGTGGGACCAATCGAAGGAGGCTGACAAATCAATCATTGTGGCTCTCGCAGGAGCTAATTCATACGAAGACGTTGAGGCGGGTCTAAGGGAGTTTCTTTCCTTGGCCGATGCGCCTCTGGAACTTGTTGGCTCCATTTGGGCAGTACGAGCACCCGTGGACCTTTTTGTCCATATCTCACATCTCCTCCAGCAGGAGCGCCTTACGACACTGGGACAGGCAGTCGCTGAAGTGCTATCAGAGCTTGATCCAGCTCTGGAATTACCGCCGCGTGAACGGATGTATGCTTCACTCAACGGCAAGGTTCTAAAGCACAGCGAGTGGCTTCGAGATGGGCTGACGACAACGCTGCTCATCTTGTCTGCAATGGGCAGGGAGAATGACGTGCAGACACCAGCACCTTCACCGGAGTTGTTTGTCTCTGGGCTTGTCGAGGCCCTACCTGGCCTAAGAGACGATTACCGAGTTATCGCAAGTCTTTCACGGCAACTACCGATGCTGATGGAGGCGGCTCCCGACCCTTTATTGTCGGCCCTCGAGCAAATGCTTGAGGGCGACGGGGCAAAACTGAAGCCCGTCTTCCAAGACAGCCGCGAAAGCAGTTCGTTCTGGTCCAGCAGCCCACATACTGGTCTCTTGTGGGCATTAGAGCGGATTGGGCATGACCCCAAGTACCTGCAGCGGACAACCGATATCTTGGCGGGACTGGTCGCGATCGACCCGGGCGGCAGCCTTTCGAACCGCCCGTTAGCGAGTATTCGCTCCTTGTTCTTGATCTGGAAGCCGGCGACCAACGCGTCGCTCGAGATGCGACTGGCTGTATTGGAGAACTTGGTTTCTACCCAGCCACACATTGCGTGGCAGCTAATACTGGGTCTTTTGCCCAGACACGGCCAAATCCAATTTAACTCGGAATCCCCGCGATTTCGAGACGCCGGGGCATCTGAACGCGAGAAACTCACCTACCCGGTATTGTTCAAGACCATTAGCGCAATCTTGACCATGGCCATCCAGCTTGCAGGATTAGATGACAAACGATGGTCAGCATTGCTGAAAGAAGTTCACGAACTTCCCACGGCCGATAGAGATCGACTGATCTCGGCGTTTGGGAATGCGGTAGACCAGATGGGCGCCGAACAACTCCCGGCGCTGTGGAGAGAGCTTGCACAAATAACTCGGCATCACCGTGCATATCCCTCAGCAAAATGGGTAATGGAGGATAGTCAGATCGAGGCCCTGGAACAGATTGCAGAGCGAATTGCTCCGGGAAAGCCCGGAATTCAGGATGAGCACCTTTTTACTGAGAGGTTTCCTGATATTCCACGGCTCGATTCCAGCAGGCTCTTGGAGCAGGTGGAGGAACTCCGAAGAAGCGCGGTCGAACGCATAGCGGCCTCCTTCGGCATTCAGGGAGTCGTCGATTTTGCATCCCGCGTAGAAGCCCCGTCCGTTGTAGGAGGCGTGTTTGGAAGCATAGCGAAATCCCCCTCCGAGGCGATGAACGCAATCCTGATATGCGAAGGGCTGCCCGAAAGGCCGGCTCGATTTTCGTCGGGCGTATCTAGTGCAGCATTCATTCGATTCGGGGATTCCTGGCTCTCGCACATTCAACATGAAATTGACGCGGGAAGAATTCAGGTGGAGTTACTACCGAGCCTCAGCGAGTGGTGGCCAATTGTTCCTCTAGTCTGGAATTGGATTGCCCAGTTCGGCGCAGTTGAAGAGAAGGGGTTCTGGCAGGCGAAATCACCGTGGGGGCTTAAATCCACTGGGGAGGAATTATCGTACGTCGTAAGTCAATACTTGCTTTTCGAGCGTCCGGAGTTCGTCATTGAAGCGCTGTCTGACCGCGCGTCAGAAATCTCGAGCTCTCAGTTAATCGAGGCACTTATCGCTTTTGAGCAGCAGATTGTCGCCCGGCCAGAGCTCATCCGAGGAGGCATTTCTTTCCATCTTCAGCAAGTCTTTCAAGCACTACAGGTCCGCGAAGACCTGTCCCTGGAGAAGGTGGCTGCTCTTGAATATCGTTATCTTCCACTCCTTCGCCAAATGTGGATGAACGTAGATCCCGAATCTGCCTTGGATCGCTACTTGGCACAAAGCCCAGCTTTCTTCGTGCAGGTTGTTGCAGATGTTTTCCGGCCGGCCTCTAAACGCAATGATTCGAAGCACTCTCCGACATCCGAAGAACAGGCTCGCGCACAAGTCGGAATCACTTTGCTTGAAAGCTTTAGCCGAGTTCCCGGCCAATCCGGGAATGACATCGACGGCTCAGTTCTGAATCGATGGGTTCAAGAAGCACAAACCATCGCGAAGGAACAGGACCGCTCCGAAATTGCTGAACAGTATATAGGAAAGCTCCTCACCCACGCCCCCGCCGATCCCGAGGACAATGTTTGGCCTCACAGGGCGATTCGCGAAGGGTTGGAGAAGTGGAAAGCAGGTCAGATCGAGAAGGGAATCTATATCGGGCTCATGAACTCCCGCGGCGTAACAACTCGCGGTCCGTTTGAGGGTGGCAAGCAGGAGCGCGAACTGGCAATTGCAATCCGAGGCGAGGCTCGAGAACTAGATCGATGGCCACGGACGAAGGCTTTGCTCATTGCCCAAGCCGAAAGTTTGGAGCGAGAGGCACAGCGTGAAGACACTGAGGCAGAGCAACTTCGCCTCCGCGAGTAATTTTCACCTTCAATTGTTGGTGCAGCTTTGGAAACTTCAGACTAGGATGTTTCGCGGAAGACAAGGAAATTGACATTCCCCGGATATTAGGATTGTGTGCCGAGGCGGAGAGGGTGGTGTCAAGGGTCTTGACCGCGAAGCGGCGGCGTAGCCGCCCTTGACACCGCCCGCGCCTCGGCTATGCTGCTGCTATCCGGGGAATGTCAGCGGGATTTGTCCAGTGGAATAGAGGTCCGAAACTAATTTCGTTTTTGTGAGATCGAAAACCCACGAGGACAATGGATGCCAAAGAAGGACAATGGTGCACTTCTATGCACTTCCTGTACCCAACCGTTCGCTTTTGCTTCGTACGTCGCATCCATGAGAGTGAAAACGCGCCCCAATCCGTGGGTTGACAGCGCTCCTTGGCCCCACACATTGTGGTGTTAAGGAGCGTGCGAACCATGTTCGATTTCCCTCATTCTCCCGCCTCATTCGAACCGCTGCTGGATAGTGATCGGGCAGCAGCCATCATTCGAGTTCACCCCAAAACTCTTCAACGTTACGCACGAAATGGGATCGTTCACGGCGTCCGTGTCGGCAAGTTGTGGCGCTTCCGCGCCTCCGACCTGTTTCAATCCGGTGAAAGAATCAATCCACTCGACGACGACGACAAGGCACAGTAGGCTGAAAGTAGCTATCCGTGCCGTCTCACCACCCTTGATTTGGAGAGGAAATGAGACGATCACGATTTCAGCAAGGCAGCCTCCGACTTGTGCAGCGCGCCGGGAGCCGGAAGGCTTGGGAGTACCGATGGTACGAAGCCCAGCCTGACGGCAGTCGTCGCCGCCGCAACCTGGTGCTGGGAACCCTTGAACAGTATCCGAACGAAACCGCCGCACAAAAAGCTGTGGTCGCGCTTCGGGTTGACATCAACGTGGAGAGTCCGCGCACGAGCCTGGCCCCGATCAGTGTTCAGATACTTATCGATCACTACCGGCAAAAGGAACTCGGCGAAGGCTCGAACAAAACCTATGCGACCTGCAGAACGTATGAAGGCTACTTTCGCAAGTGGATCTTGCCCCGTTGGGGCGAATACCGAGTGAAGGACGTTCGGGCGGTCGTTGTTGAAGAGTGGTTGCGTTCGCTCAAGCTGTCGAATGGCAGCAAGGCGAAAATGCGAAACATCATGCACGCTGTCTTCAATCACGCGATCCGATGGGAATGGCACGACAAGAATCCCATTACGCACGTGCGCCAAAGTGCGAAGCGGGCCAGGATTCCTTTGGTCCTGAGCATTGAGGAAACCGCAGCTCTGCTCGATTTGTTGCGTGAGCCGGCGCGGACCGCTGTTTTTCTCGACGTGCTTACCGGCCTGCGTGTGGGAGAACTGCTGGCCTTGAAGTGGAGCGACATTGATTTTGAAAAACTGCAAATCTCTGTCACCCGCTCCATCGTCATGCAGCATCTCGGCGAGTGCAAGACAGAGGCCAGCCGCAAACCCGTGCCGCTCGATCCCCGGCTCGCGGAATCGCTGTACAACTGGCGGCTAGCAAGCCCTTATCCACGAACTGAGGATTGGGTCTTTGCAAGTCCGCATTCGAATGGAAAATTGCCGTACTGGGCCGGCGCATTTTATCGGGCGCATATCCTGCCAGCAGCCAAGAAACTGGGAATCGAGGGAATCGGCTGGCATACCTTCCGCCGCACCTATGCGACGTGCCTCAAGGCCAACGGTGAGGATGTCAAGACGGTGCAAGAACTGCTGCGCCATGCAAACAGCCTGGTGACGATGAACCTGTACGCACAGGCCATCACCCAGAACAAACGCGACGCTCAGAGTCGCATTGTGACCATGCTGCAAGATCAGAAACTGCTTGCATGAAATGCAAGCCCAAACCGAACATTTCGTTTATCGGACTATAACGGACCTACAAAATTTTGGACGGGATTTGGAAGTGGTTGATTTAATTGGCGTCCCTAAGCACGCAAAGTTTGAACCAATTTGCGGCGAACGTGTCTAAGGCTGAGGCTCTAAGTGCAGAGATCGCTAGTATTCATACAGGCTTGCGAGATATTACCACGGCTGAAATCGGGCAACATTCGCCGCAATCAATCACAGAAGCGGTCACAGAAAAGGCTGGAATGGCGCGACGCTAGTACCCCTATCCGTAGTTGAACCCCACCTATAGCCAATGGAGATTATGAATACCTAATACCCGGTTGAACTTCGCCGTTAAGCCTTCCAATAATTCCGTCGCGCTCCGAGAATGGCGGCAGACGCCCTCTCCTCGTCTGCACGCCTATCTTCATATCTAGAAGAGCCGTCTGGACATGTCCGGTCACAGATGTGAATGCGAGTATGCTGCTGAATGTAGCTCAAAAGTTGAGAGCCTGGTCGAAACCAGTCGCCGTTATCCCGCAACTGCTCGAAGTGACTCTGAATAGCATGTTTTGTTTTACTACAGCTCGCATCAAGATCGCTTGGAACATCAACCACACCGAGGAGTTCATATTCACTATATCGGTCAGTTTTCTGCATTTTCCTTCTCAATTGCCCCAAACGGAGGTACGGGCAATCTGCCGTCGCGCCGATTTTTATCAAGAATGAGGGACGTTCTTGAACAAAATAGACCGTACCCAATGACGCCCCGCCACTTGACATCTCTTATTGCCTCGCTGCTTCGCTGTTCTTCTAGTGTTATGGGTGGTTCACTTCTTCCATAAATATCGACGGGGGCTTGCAATCCGCGTGACCGCCTTTAATGGGAACATCGGAGGCTTTCCTAGTTTCTTCGTTGTAGCAAATGATTCTCCGCCCCTGACTTCCGTCAGGTGCCGGAGGAATGGAGTCAGGGTTTGGAACGCCCATACTTCCGTCCGGCGCGGGGTACAGCGGCGTAATAGGCCCAGCGGGTTGAACATCATCGACCGGGCGCCCAATCGTTGCACCGGGTGGTATCGGCACAAGGGCTTGAACCTCCTCATTCACTGCGCACCACGGCTCAGAATCGTTCACGGGATGTGTTTTACCAGTTGAGGGATCAAAGCATTCATGGACTTTGGCAAACTGGTGATTGTCCCATTTCCCCTTCAATAGGCTCAAGCCGATCCAACTGTAGAATCCAATTGCAACTACGATTGAGGCGATTCCAGCCCCTATCAGAGACTTCTTGAGGAGGTGGTATTTGTCGAGTAGATACAGAACCGCAACAACAACGATTGCCCAACCGATTGTCATCGGGTCGATCCATTTTCTTGCTCTTCTACGCGCTGACGGAGAGACTGGATGAGCCATTCCGTTGCAGAACCCTTACGCAACCAAACTCTTTGATCTGCCCACATAACATCCGTGGTCTTCGGATCGACTAATCTCATTTGCGTATAAGTCCATGTGATCGTCGAAGTCCCTCCGGGAACATTGCCCGATGTCCAAGCTCCTGTCTTGTTGTTGTAAAGGCTGACATAATCGCTGTCTTCTCGCTCTGTATGTGAATAGGCAAGCGTGAGCACAAGTACTAGATCAGCCTTTTCCTTACTGTCCACTACTTTGTATTTTCCCCACTTCATTAATTGGGTGTATGCCATGTCTGCGACAGCCTGCCTGTCCGATTTGTTGTCTATGTAAATCGTCTTAGCTGTCAGAACCATTGCAGGCAACGGCGCATGTTGTACCGCCTCTTTCTTCTTCCCGAACGCGAATGCCGTCAATCCAGAAACAATCAAAAGCGCCGTAGCGACTTGCTTGGTTATGCACATAGATGACCCTTGCATTTCAGGACGCCTCATCAATTCACTTCGATGGTTTCTGTTCTTTTATCCACTTTCCATTTGGCCCCTGAATATGAACGGGGCCTCCATCTGCGATTTCGTGCGCCCGTATTAACGCCGCTCGTCGTGTGTTGGACAAAACACTCGCTCGATTAGCATCCGGTCTGGACACGGCCCAGCGACCGTCGGAACGTTGTTCCACGTACATGGTTACGTTTGCCATGATTCAGCCTCCTGCTACTAACAGGCGCAATAATAGCATTAATAACGTTGCTGTCATTCGTCACATAAGTAACGATAACGAGGAGATGGAACGAAATGGTAAACGCACCGTTCAGGTGAACGTGCGGCTGAGCACGGAAGATTTTAATCTCATTCAGCGAGCGGCTAATGTTCTCTGGCCGGATGCAGTTCTGACGAACTCCGGCATTTTGCTTGGATTAGCAAAAATTGCGGCCAGAGATGCTCTCAAAGGGAAGAGCGGAAAGGCTCCCAAGTAATTTCGGGGAGAGCGTCCAGCAGCCGTAAGGACCGCCTCTAACGAGCTTACAGAGCGTCAGCAGCCTTAAGGACGCGGTACACAGAGGTTGCATACCATTGCGTCCCCGCACGCGGCTTGAGACCGCCAGCATTGAGCGTTCCTGCAATCTTGTCGACGGCTAATCCTTGCTGGCGTAGGTCACGCATCCGCTGGACAACATCGCTTTCGCCGGGCCGAGTGCCAAATGGTTTCCGCCCTTCGCAGCGTCCGGTTTTGGTACGGATGCGCTGACGCGCCCCGCGCAACTTCTGCACGATCATGCTCCTCTCGTACTGCGAAAACGCGCCGAGAATCTGGCGTATCAGCGTGCGGCTGGGATCGTCTGAGCACATGTCCGGTTCCATGACGCTGACAAGTTCAAACCGATTTCGCTTCATGTCCGCGATGATCGACTCTTGAACCATGAGGTCGCGTGCGAGACGGTCGAGCTTCTCTACCAATATCGTTTTCGTGCCGTTGCTGTGGAGGGCCAGCATTAACTCCTGAAGCGCCGGGCGATTCTCCAAATCTCGCGTACCGGATACGCCCTCTTCGCGGAAAATGCGGACGATCCTGATGCCGTTCGCGGATGCGTGTTTCTTGATAGCTGCCAGTTGCCGCGTGAATCCGTCGCCCTCTAGTTGACCCTTCCCACTGACGCGCAAGTAAGCGAATGCGTTTTTCATGTACCGGAGTATGGCGTATCGCAATACGCTTGTCAACACATATTCTGTAGAATATGTTAAATAGCACATTCTATGGGAACGGTTTAGGCCAAGCCATAGGGGGCCTAATCTAAGCAAGATGATGTAACCAGAAAACCCGTCCGGACAATACGTAATAAAATTGCAAATTCGTTTGGATTCTACGGGTTGCACCGAAAATTTCGGGTTGAGATGTCGGCTCAGAAGCAGTATCAGATCATGGGGGAGAAGCGTGCAAGTTGCCGGGCAAGCTAGGGTGGTAACTTCCCTGCGCGTTGACCCCGCCGGGGGAGTCTCCGGTGGGTCTCTGTGCCAACCTGCTGTGGCGAGGCATCGTTTCCTGATCGTGGATAATTGCAGCACATGCGGAATGAGGTCATACAGTTCGTCAATCGTTGGCTCTACAACGTAGAACTTGTTCTCAGGGATCGACTCGAAAGTCTGAAGGACGACCTCGGTTCTGATGACGATCAGATCAGGGGGCAAGCCACTGAACAGGCATCTGAGATTCTGGATTGGCTGATGCCACCCTCTCATCCGCTCTCTCACTCAGAGCAGTTGCAAAGGATACAAGCTGCGCTTCTGGATGAGGACTTGTCTCCCGCAGACAGACGGACGGCTGCGCTTCGCGCCGGACGTTCCACAGGCCGCCCTAGAGGACGACCCCGAGACGAAACCTCACAGCAGGCTATCCGCGCTCTGGGATTACATCTGCGGACTTCAATGTCTTGGCGAGAGATCGCGTTAGAGCTTAGGGGGTGTGAGCATACGCGCCCGAATCCAGAGCGAAGCTGCGAACCGTGCGGTGCATCTATGCGGAATGCAGCGACCCGGCTTCAGTCGTTTTTGAAGAGCATCGGTCATGACTTCAAAAGTCCGGACGGGGAGGAACTCGATGAACAGTCGCGCGTAGAACTACGTAGACTTTGGTACATCGAGAAAAAGTCGTCTCAGACCCCTGAAGATAATTCGCTCGATTAGGCTTCTGGATTTTCATGGCAGGGATTGTCCGGCATGATTGATGAATGAACCTAACCTCTGAAGATCGGAGTTATCGGAAGTACCTCATCAGCGCGGGGCGATAATTGGCCCGCAAGCATACGGCCAAGGCAGTTGCTGGACTGCCGCAACCGTTGGATGCAACTCGCCAGCAGCGGATTGAAAAGCTGGAACAGCTTGCCGACATTCTCGCTTGCATCTTCAGCGGTTTTACCCTGGAGCAGCAAGCCAGCTATACGCCGACGGGCAGCCAGCATGAGGCCGCTTAACTCCCAGTCAATTGAGCGCATATGGAGGCGACTTATGAAGAAGGGGCAGGAAAACGAGGCCGTCCTGTACGTCCGGGTTTCGACGGACGAGCAGGCCAATGGCTCCTTGAATCTGAGCAATCAGGAAAGAAGGTGTCGCGAACTGTGTAAGCAGCGAGGATGGCCAGTAGTAGAGGTGTTCATTGATCGGGGCGAATCCGCACGTTCGGCAGACCGGCCCGAATTTCAACAGATGCTCACTTTCTGTAGGGAGCATCGGCGTCAAGTTCGCTATGTTGTCGTGCAAGACCTCAGCCGCTTCGCACGCAATCTTCAAGATCAGGCTCAGACGATGGCTGAACTCCTGCATATCGGCATCTTGGTTCGCTCCGCGAACGAAACCAATGTAGACGAGTCAGCATCCGGGAAGTTGGCGGCGAACATTGTTGGTGGATTTAACGAATACTTCTCACACTCTCTATCAGAGAAGATGAAGGATAGAACTCGCGACGCTGTAGCGTCGGGCCGTTTCCCGTGGCGTGCGCCCGTCGGCTATATCAATGTTGGCGGAAAAGAAGGGCCGAACATTAAGCCCGATCCGAAACGTGCATTGCTGATCCGCCGCGCCTTTGAACTCTTGGCAACGGGACGGCACAAGAAAACGGATGTGCTAAAGATTGTCACGGATGAGGGGCTGACGACTGCTAGTGGCAAGCCGCTTTCGCCGCAAACTTTACAAGCCGTGCTGCGAAACCCTCTTTATGCCGGATGGGTCACACTGCCCAGCGATGAAAGTTTCGAGCCGGTTCGCGGCTTGCATGAACCGCTCATTAGCCAAGATACATTCGACCGCGTACAAGCGATTCTTGACGGGCGGAAACTGACCGCAGCGCCAAAACGAAAATTCAATCCTGCGATCCCGCTGAAGTGCCTGATAAAGTGTGAGGCGTGCGGCACTCCAATTACGGGTGGGTTCTCCGGGGGCAGGGGAAACAAAAAGAATGGCGGCCGCTACTGGTGCCGCAAGTCCGGTTGTCGTGCTGTCAAGGTTTCAAAGGTACAGCTTGAAACCGAGTTTCTCGGCTTGCTGCGGCGGTTGAAACCCGATTCGCAAGCTGTTTCGCAGTTCCCCAAAATCGCCGCGAAAATCTGGGCTGAGAAGCAGGGTGACGCAGAGAAGGAAACGAAGAAATTGGTCGCCCGCATGGAAGAGCAGAGGAAACTTAAGCGCGAACTGCTGAAAGCAATGTTAAGTGGCAAGGTTTCGCATTCTGATTACGAGGACGCTAATACGGAATGTAGCGCAGAACTGGCCGTAACGGAACAAGAGCTACAGGCCATCAGTTGCAAACGCGGAACCCTGGATGCGTTCGTCAGATTCGCAGAGTTACATCTGACGGACATTGCACACGCATGGGAGATTGCCGAGCCTGAGCAGCGCCAGCGGGTTCAAAATTTACTGTTTGAAAGCGGTTTGCACTACTCGCCGGATACAGGCATTTTGAACCGCTCTAAATCTTCTCTCTTCAGCATGTTGGAAGCAGTAGCGGACGAAAAAGGTTTGTTGGCGTCCCCGACGGGATTTGAACCCGTGTTATCGCCGTGAAAGTCTCCAGAACTGAGGTAACTTGTTGACTCTAGTGGGGACGGGTGGCTCCCTCAGTCCCACTTTAACCCTCTCGGCGCACGGTATTGGACGTCCATTGGACGGCAATTTCCTAAATCGGCTTGCGTCGTTTCTCACCATCCGGTCGGCTTTGCAAACGTGCCCTTCCGGTCGGTCAGCATCCTCGGAAACTGGCTGGAAGCCAGATCCCCCTGCCGGATGCGCTTGATGAAGGTCGCATACTGCCGCAGCTCCCGGCTGTGAAATTGATGCGGGTTGAGGATTCCGACTGGCAGCCCAATCTCCTGGGCAACGATGCGTACCGGCTCCGCCAGATCGGAGTCGTTCGTGATGAGAACCGCGACCTCGAACCGCTTTGTGTAGGCATCCCGCAGGAGGTGCGACGCGAGGTTCACATCCGAACCTTTTTCTTCCGTCTTGTCCACCCAGACCTTCTGCGCGGGTGCCACGTTTGTCAGGTACATCGGGACTGAATGGGTCAGGAAGTGTCCGTACTTGATGTGCAGGTTCGGAACCGTTTTGAGCGCCCGAATATAGAGACCTTGATCGTGCGCCGAGGATGGGTTGTAGGCCCTGGAGCTGACGCGCGCAGTGAAATAGTGAATCTCCTGGATTGTGTCCGCCGGAAGCAAAGTTTGCACGAGCGAGCCGAGGTCCAGCCATTTGTACGGAGTCCGTTTCAGGGCGCCGTAATAGAGGTTGAACCCATCGACATAAACGTTTACGATTGCCACTCTCTACTCCGGACACTCGACCTTGACACATCGGGGTGACCCTGTAATATTGTAATAGAAACTCCCCCTGCCCCTCGGTGGGCAGGAAGCGAGGCCGGCCCGCAAGGGCTGGCCTCAGTGTTTTGGGAATCGGAGGCTTCGAGCAGCGTAAGATTCTTGGGAGAACAGTCACCGGGCCGTTCTTGAACAAACGGCCTTTTGCCTGTCACACCTGCGTTCCGCCATACTACGTTCCCATTTCGCGCGATGCCCTCCATTCTGCAGGCTGTCTATTTGGATCACACTGCCAGAATCGAAGAATTCACTTCCGTCAGCGGAGCTTTACCGGCAGCGGATATTCCGCGCTCCATGTTGCCAGAAAGTCGAGCAGACGAGAGGCGGATTGGCCATGCGGCTTGGATAGAGAATACTCGACATGAGGTATTTTGCCGCTCAGGTCGGTGCGGACGATGAGTCCATCCTGTTCCATTTGGCGGAGGTGCTGGGTCAGCATCTTCTTCGATGCCTGGGGGAAAAGTCGGCGTAGCTCGCCGGGTCGCACCGGGCCTTCCTGAAGGCGGCAGAGAATGCCGATCTTCCATTTTCCCTGAACCAGTGCAAGAACAAACCGAATCGCAGCCTGCTCCTGAGACGAAAACTGGCCGTGTGCCGAAGCCGTCTCTATCGCGGATTGCGACGAATGGCGGCGTCTCTGGCCGCGAGCCGCCACAACTCTGGGCGCATTCCCATCGTCCTCTCTGACCGGGTTAATCTTGGCCCAAACCGCCGCCCGCGCCACATTGCACCGCCGCGTCTCAGCATTGGCGGACTTGCGCACTGCCTCCTCGGAGCAATCCCTCAGAGGCGTGTTCCGTACTTACTAAAGGCACCCCTGGAGGCGGTTTGGGGCATGGAAATTGGAATTCTTTTCACTATGGCGGCAAACTCATCGCCTATACTTCTGGATAACTGGTGGTGAATCCCCCTCGGGCAGATGCTGCCAATGCCGCCAAATGGTCCTCGCTGGCAAGATCGGACGTGGAGTTGGGCCTATTCGACCGGGCATCCAGCTTCTGATCGGGTACTGGATGCCGCTGCCCAGGCGGCCTGGCCATACGCTCTTCTTTGTGCCTGGACCTACCTGAACGACCGCGACGCCGCGCACGACCTCATGGATCATGCAGTTCAGAATACGGTGGACTATCTGGGACGGCATCCCGATGTACCTCAAGGAAAATTGGCGGGGCGCATCAAGAGTGTCCTTCGTCGGCGCGCCAAACAGCTTGCGTCGAAACACAGCCATGAGCTTTCGCATGGGTCGCTCGCCGATCTGGAACCGATGTACGCTGAACGTCCTGAGATCGAGCAGCGCGTATACGCGAACGAGCTGTTGGCGCAACTGTCCCCGTTTGCCAACGCCATCGTTCATTGGCGTTGGTTGGGATATTCGTGGCGAGAGATTGCGAAACAATTTGATATGGACCACACGGCGGTGCGCCGCGCCTACTTTCGGGAGTTAGAATCGGTTCTTCAGAACCTCTCCCGGTCTGGAGATTCTCCACGATGCGATTGAATCTGCGCTGGCCCTCACGAGCCGTGGGCCGTTTTGAGAAATGGATCGCGCAACGGCATCAGGAGCGCGTGCTGGCAGGCGAGATCACACCGCAAGGCCCCTGCCCCAAAGAAGACTTTCTACAGAAATTGGCCCGCAAATCCAGAGGCATCCCTCTTTCCGATCCGCGTGTCGATCACGCCGCAACCTGCCCTGCCTGTATGCGTCGTCTATTGGCGATGCGCCGCGAGCATCACGCGCGGCGGCAAAAGGTCATGCTCGCAACCGCTGTTACGGCGTGCGTGGTCATCGCAGCGATTGTCACGGTTGCTCGACATGAGGTGCAAAAGCGCTCCTCGACAACGAACGAGGCAGTAATTGCCGAAACGGTCAACCTGTGGGGTGCCGGTGCGTTTCGAGGTCAGCAGCCGGGTCAACTGCAATCCGTCTCGCTGCCTGCCGCTCGTGTTCGGCTGACTATTATTCTGCCGCGCTTCAGTTCCCCTGGTCGGTATGTCGTGGCGGTCACACATGGTTCAGATGGAAACGGATTGATTACCGAGGCCGCCTCCACCGCCACCAATAGAGGACAGCAGGAAACGCTATCGGTCGATCTCGATTTGCGGCGTGCCCACGCCGGGCAATACTATTTATCGACCACGCACGAGCGGGATCAGGCGTCGTACTACTACCCGCTCCAAATCAGGTAGAGGAAGCCTTCTACTCTCGTTAGATCATGCGAGACGAGACATCTATGAGTGACTTGCCCTGTACGCATAAGACGAGATCTATTCAGTCGAGACCTTTAGAACTCGTTCGTCGACTGGTCTTTGTCGAATCGGCCGTATCGGAGACACAGCATGGGGAGTAGCAAGAGGTTGAGGCCAGTCGAGGTGAGGAGGCCACCGAGAATCACAACCGCCATCGGTCCTTCAATCTCGCGGCCGGGAGCGCCACTTCCCAGAGCTAGCGGTAATAATCCAAGACCCGTAACGAGCGCCGTCATCACGATGGGAACCAGCCGTTCGGATGCACCGCGAAATGCGGCTGCCTGCCCCCACTCCATGCCCTCGTGAGTGACCAGGTGCTCGAAATGAGAAATCATCATGATGGAATTGCGAGTCGTGATACCGAACAACGTCACAAATCCGACCATCGACCCGACTGTAATAAAGCCCCCTGTCATGAAAGCAGCGAGGACGCCTCCCACGAGCGCAAAGGGAAGATTCGCCAGCGCGAGGACCAGGTTTCGGAGGTTGCCAAGAGCCATGTAAAGCAGCAACACGATCCCAATGAGCGCCGCCAACGAGTACAGAAAGATTTCCTGCTGTGCCGCCCTGCTGGCTTCTGATTCTCCGGTAAAAAGCGCATAGGTCCCCGCAGGAAACCGGACACGTGCTTCAATTGCCCGGTGCGCGTCCGCAACAAAGGAGTTCGGATCTCGGCCTCTCACATTGCATGTAACGAGCTGTACGCGGCTGGTTCCGTCATGCGCGATCACAGACCTGCCACTCGTCAGCGATACATCCGCAATCTGATCCAGCGGAACCCGAACGCCTGCGGGGCTTTCAATCAGCAGTGAGCCGACCGAATCCGGATTTGTCCTGGCCCTAGCGTCGAGAATCGCTACCACGTCCACGACGCGGATTCCCTGATACACCTGGGCTGCAATCACTCCTTGATACGCGGCCTGCAAGTCGCTTAGGACATCTACCGGTCGGAAGCCAAATTCAGCCAGCCGATCAGGGCGCAGTTGTATAGATACCTCAGGAGTGCCCGGCGGAAATTGCAGCTGCACATCGGCGGCGCCTTTCACACCTCCCAAAGTCGCTGCGATTTCGCGCGCTTTCTGGTCAAGTGTGTCCAGATTGTCACCGAAGACCTTGATCACCACCTGGGCGGTCGATCCCGACAGAATCTCCTCCATACGCTCCGCGAGGAAAGAGTTCATGGAAAACGAAAAGCCCGGAAACCCTGCGAAGGTCTGTCGAATTTCGCTCTCCGCCTTTTCCTGGTCTGCGTTCGGGCGCAGCTTGATATGAAATTCGCTGTACTCAGTCCCCTGAGTATCGTCCGCCAGTTCTGCGCGTCCGATCTGCTGGGTTACAGAGGCGACGGATGGATTCTTCAACAACTCATTACTGATTCTTGCGCCCATCCGCTCGCTCTCGGAGAGCGATGTTCCGGGGAGAAACAGGGTATGGGCAATAAAGTGGCCTTCATGTAGTTCCGGGAGAAATCCTCCGCCGAAGAACGGTACAAGAGCTCCAGCTAACACGAACAATACAACCGCGCTGACGAGGGCCAACCAGCGATGGTCATTGGCAGCGGTTAGAATTCGCAGATATTTGCTCTTCAGCCACGTCACTCCTCGCGGTTCCTTTTCATCGCGAATTGCCTTCGGCAGTAGAAGGAAGCTGAGCGCCGGCGTGAGCGTCAAGGCTACGAGCAGCGAGGCAATGATCGCAATGATGTAAGTGAACGCCAGTGGCCGGAACAGCCGCCCCTGCACACCCGAAAGCGCCACCACCGGTAGGAACACGCATACCACGATGAACGTAGCGTAGACAACGGCAGACCGTACTTCAAGCGAGGCTGCTCGAATGACCTGCAGCACCGAAGTTTTCGCGGTGTCGTTGATTTTGCGTTCCGTAAGCCTGCGATGGATATTCTCGACATCGATAATGGCATCATCGACGACTTCACCGATGGCAATTGCCAAGCCGCCGAGCGTGAGTGTATTCAGGCTCCCGCCCGTGTAATAAAGAACGATGACAGCAATCAGCAGAGAGAGCGGGATCGCGGTCAGCGAAATGAATGCGATTCGCGCGTTGAACAGGAACAGGAACAGCACAACTGATACAAGTAATCCGCCGAGAAGAAGAGACCGGCCAAGATTGCCCACCGCCGCGGTAATGAAGTCCGCAGGTCGGAAGAGCGCGGGCGTCAGGGTCATTCCCGCCGCGGAGATGGCTGGTCGCATTCCATCCAGGAGCTTCTCAACGCCGGCCGTCACTGCAAGCGTGTTTTGACCGTATTGGCTTGAGACCTCAAGAATCACACCTGGCTGCCCGTTGATCAGAGCGCCGCCGATGGGCGGAGCGGCGGCGCGAACAACTTGCGCCACATCCCGGAGCCGAACTGATGCACCGGTTCCTCCCCGCAGGATCGCATTGCCTAGCATCTCCGGCGAGACGGCCTGACCATGAGTTTGAACGAGGATACGTTGATTGCCAGTGTCGAGAAAGCCCGCTCCGCGGACACCGGTCGCATTTTTAGCGGCAGCGATCACATCTTCAATCGACAGCTTGTAAGCCGCTAACCGACCAGGAAGCAGTTGGATCTGATATTGCTCGATGTCGCCTCCAAAGACACCTACACGAGCGACCCCGGGAGCACTGAGAAGTCGAGGGCGAAGAGTCCAGTCGGCGAACGTTCGGACTTCCATCGGGCTTTTCGTTTTTGAGGTGAGTCCTATGATGAGAGACAGGCTCGTTGAGCTGGTCAGCGGACCGAGGGTCGGTGCCTGAACACCGACCGGCAGGCGCGACGAGGCTTCGGTGAGTCGTTCTGTGACCATCTGCCTATCGCGATAAATGTCCGTCCTGTCCTCAAACGTCGCAGTGATGACAGAGAGACCCTGCGTGGACTGCGAACGAATGGAGCTCAGATCCGGAGCCCCATCCAGTGCGCTCTCCAGCGGATGCGTGACCACGGCCTCAACCTCTTCTGGAGCCAATCCAGGCGCTTCCGTCTGAACGACTACGCGAGGAGGGGAGAACTCTGGATAGACGTCATACCGCGAGTGATAAACGATATAGATGCCGTATCCGAATACCAGACACGCAAGCGCCACGATCACGCCGCGAAAACGAAGAGAAAATGTGACCAGCGCTTGCAGCATTGCTAGTCCTCGTCCGAACTAAGCTGGGATTTCATTTCCTCTGACAGCAGGGTCTGCGCGCCCACCACGACAATACGGTCGTCGGGGCGGAATCCTGTGGTCGCAAACCAACCGCAACTTCCCGGTTCAGAAAGAGCGATGGGCTTTCGAGCGAAGTCGGTATCGGTGACCTGCACGTAAACCCAGCTCCTGCCCTGATACCGGACAACGGCCGCTGCTGGAATGAGCACTCCGGAATGAGGTGTGCCGTCTCTTGTCTGTATCCAGCCTTCAACCGCCTGTCCTGGCCGCAACGTTCCCGTCCGCGACATCACGCGGAACAGTAGTGCTTCCGATTGATACTCAGGCTGAACCGTGGGAGCTTCGGCAACGAAAGTTGCTGGGATTGTGTCGTGCTCCTTGCCTGCGACTGAAATGACTGCGCCCTTGATCGGAAGCGCTGCCGGCTGAGACAGAGGAACATTCAGCCGGGCGATGAGGATCGTAAACCGGCTGATCTTAAAAACGGGTTGACCGGCTTCGACTATTTCACCGGGTTGCGCCAGCACCTCTGAAATTTGTCCGCCGTCCTCTGCGATCAGAGGGATGACGAAAGAAATCTTTCCCGTTCCATGTAACGCTGATTGAAGGAGCGTTGCAGACTTTCGGGCCGCTTCCAGTCGGGCCTGATCTCCCTGCATCCGAACTTCTGCCTCCTGAACCGCGCGGTCCGACGCATTCTTGTCCTCGGCATTGAGGGTCTTCAGGCGGTGATATTCGGCGGTTGAAGCAGCGAGCGAAGCAGAATCGGTTAGCACCTCCGCCTGAATTGTGGACAAACGGTCTGCCAGGGTTAACTGATCGGCACCGGCGAGTTGTGGCACGATAGAGCCGACGTGAGCGTGGTCGGCGACGTTTGAGGCGAGAACCGGCCATTCTCCGTGATCGGCCCGTAACATCCCCGCGACCGGAGCGCGCACAACGAAAACCTGTGACGGATCGCTCTCCAGAGTGCCGTAAAGCTCCACACGTGGCTGGTAGGTTGAGACGGTGAGCGCTCTCACCGCCAATCCCATGCGCTTCTGTTCGTCTCGGTCGAGATGAACAGAAGCGACTTTCGCCTGGTCGGAATCCGGCCTTGATTCCGCCGACTCGGCCTTCTCTTCCGATGAACCGGAGCGATGGCAGCCTGCGACCGTGAGGAGCGCCGGTACAACCAGGCATAAGCTCAACAGGGAGACACAGTATCTCAATCTAGACATTTATGGCTTCCCTCCGGAGGTACTCACATGAGATTGCTTCACGATCCGAATTCTGGTGAGCGGCACTTGAACGGAGTTTTCAAGCGCCCCGTAGGCGAGCCACGCCTTCTGCAAAGTGTTAGCACGCGCGCGCTGCGCAACGGCCGTTTCGACTCTCGCTTGCGTCAAAGCAAGCTGATCTTCGTTGCCCAGCTGTACCGCGCGTTCTGTTCGCCTCTCCTGCGCCTGCTCAAGCACTAGCCAGTGTTGATTTGCTTCCCGATATTGACTCAAGGTCGCCCTGTATTGAGCCAGGGCGTGCTGCATCTCGCCGATTGCTTGATCCTGAATGGCCTCGAACCTGACCTGCGTGGCAGCGCGGCGGGCATCGGCCTCGGCAATGGGACCTCGATTTCGGTTCATCGCCGGGACTGGAATGCTCGGGCCGAAGCTGTAAAAGTGGAACCCTTCCTGGTAGTCATAGATTGGGTTCAACTGAACGTCGGGATACTGCTGCGCGATGGCCAGATGCAGTTGAGCTTCCGCCGCCGCATATTCAAGCTCAACCCGGCGCACATCCAACCGGTTGAGGAGGCCCTTCTGCTGCACGGCGAAGAAAGGCAAGGATTCAAGCGTCGGCGGAGGAGTGAAATCTCTTGGATCCGGCACGATCTTCTGTATAGCTTCCAATGGCACGCCCAGTGCAGCGGCGAAATCTGCCTGAGCCGTTTCCTTCCTTCCCTCCGCAGCCGCAGAGGCAAGCGTAGCCTCACTCGCCGCGACGCGTGCCTGACTCACCACAGGTTCCGAAATTTCTCCAACCGTCAATCGCTGTTCGAGCAGTGCTACTGCTTTGGCACGCTCTGCCGCTTCGGCCCGATATGCCACTGCCGATTCCTGAGCAGACGCATCCTCGAACCACGCATCCCTGGCTTTTCTATAGGTGTTCCACTCGGCCTCCTGCAATTCGACGCTGGCGGCTCCAAGCTGCTCCTGGGCTGCAAGGACTCGATAGTGACGCTTTCCTGCAGTCTCAATCGGCAGACCCAATTCAAAATGGATGGCAATCGGATGGCCTGGCACATTCTCATATCCGGCGTTGCCGGCGAGCTCCGGGTTCGGGCGTCCTCCTGCGGTAATTACTGCGGCTTTGGCCGACACTAGTTGTGCTCGTGCTACTGGCAGATCGGGGCTGTAGTACGCCGCGATCAGGTTCGCGTCTGCCAGGGTGAGGCTTGCCGGCGGCCACGCTGCGGAGGACGCGCCGTTCTCTCTCACGAATGCCGCCAAGCCAGAATCTTGTAGCTCACGGCTCAGAAAGGCAGTCTGATATTGAACCGGATTGAGGGGTCTTGCGTGGTAGCGAACGCAGCCCGCGAGTAAGAACGAGCAGAAGAGAAGCCCCGTTCCAGACGCAATGGTGCTGCTACGCCGCGTCAGCCTGCTCACCTCCGTATCAGCCACGAAAACCTCGAACGCTTTTGATCAAATCGGCAACAACATCCCCTGCGAGCCCGCTACGCAAAGAGTAGTACATCCACTTCCCGTCGTTTCGAGTCTTGAGAACTTTCAGATCGCGTAGCTTACGCAGATGGTGAGACGCGGTCGAAATAGTCGTTGCCAGCACATGGGAGACATCGCACACGCACAGTTCCTGACCGTCACGCATGGCCCAAAGGATTTTCAGACGGGCGCGATCGGAAATCGCTGATAACAAATCCAACGCATCCTCGAGCACGTTATCGGAAGGCATCTGCTTCCTAAGACGCGTAACAAGCTCTTCCTTAAAACATGGAACAAGACCTTCCTTGAACTCGGGATCAAGCTCCGCCTGTGGCCCGCGCAGCACCTTCGTTCTCACATTCGCACTCACATGCGAATGTTACCATGGCGATACGCCGGCGGTTGGTGAATAGGAAGAACCGTGGCTGAGCCAGTTACCCTATCGCCAACAGAAAGGCGGCAAGACCCTTTGAGCGTTCCTGAATCTTGCGTCGCGAGACCGAATGTGCCCCGCTCTGTGCTCTGGCTTCAGGGCATCACGGTTGTCTGGATGCTTGCGGAGGCTGGCATATCCCTCTACGCTTCAGTCGAGGCGCGCAGCCCTGTGCTGTTGGCCTTTGGCGCGGACAGCGGAATCGAATTGCTCTCCGCGAGCATTGTTCTGCTGGCGGCGATCTGGCCGGGTCATCTCAGCGAGCGTCGCGCTTCGCGCTGGGCAGGTTATCTTCTGTTTCTCCTCGCAGCAGTCATCGCAACTACCTCGATTCTTTCGATTGTGAAGCGCATACAGCCGAAAACAAGCTGTGTCGGCATCGGCATCACGGTAGCAGCGCTTTTGATCATGTCACTGCTCGCGTTGGGAAAGCGTCGCATTGCGCGCACCACGCATAATCGGGCCTTAGCCGCCGACGCCGTTGAATCTGCGACGTGCGCCTACATGGCCGCCATCGCACTCGCCGGGCTGGCCATCAATGCGATATTCCGCATGCCCTGGATCGACTCGGCGGCAGCGCTCGCCATCCTGCCTCTCCTCGTAATTGAGGGGCGGCGTTCCATGCGCGGAGAAAGCTGCGCCACCTGTTAGGTAAAAGACGCCCGAATACTCGAAACTGGAGTCTAGCCGTCCGCTTGGGTGAGCAAAAGCATCTCGGTTGGTGCCTTCTCCGCCTTGGCACTCATTGAGGCACAGACTTCGTAACGGCCATGTCGCGAATATGGTCAATTGCGTACTCAAGCTGTCGATCCCGTCCGCCCCGTCGATCATGCCAGTCGAACTCGATAATCTGATCGGGAACGATTGGGGTTCCTTCCAGGATCGTTCCTGCCCATGTGTAATAAGCTCCGGTGGGCAACGCCAGCCGAAAGTCCTTGCCTACTTTGACGGATGTCGCGGAGAGGAGTCGTCCTGCGGTCTTTTCGCCAATGATCGTAGCTAGCTTGTTCTCGCGCGCAAACGCAACGATCATCTCGGCGGCGCTTGCAGTGTGCCGGTTGACAAGCAGTACGATCCGTCCATGAAACGGCTTTTTGCCCAACCCTTCAGACTGAAGCACGATCGGCTTCTTTGCCAGCATGACGGGTGCAAACTTTAGAGCGAGCGGCCAGAGAGCATTGGTGGACGCGGGAATGCGCGAGAAGCGGGGAAAGTTGAGCTTTTCCGAGTCGAGGTTCTGCGTGATTCGTCGCCGGTCCAGGGCAAAGCCCACTGGAATTCTCTCTGGAGTCAGGAGGCTCATGACGCGCAGCGCGCCGACGCCTCCTCCGGTGTTGCCCCGGAGGTCGATAATCAGCCTCTCAATCGCACCCAGTTCTTCAATCGCGCTGGAGATGGCAGTGGCGACTTCGACGCCCACCATGCCGGGAAACATCGCAACCTTCAGATATCCAAGCCCGCCGTCCAGACGGCGGGCTTCAACAAGAGTCGGCTGAATGAAGTGGAGCTTCTTGCCCTTGGGACGGCCCACATCGACGGGCACGGTGCGCCGTCGCCCGTCGCTCCCGACGATTTCAATGCTGGCCTGCTTGCCCATGACAAAGACCGGATGCTCAGGCGGGGTGATTTCCCGGCCATCGACGCTGAGCAGGATATTGCCTGCTTCGATACTGGCAATGCTCGCGGCACCGCCCGCGTGGACATCCTGAAATATCCAGCGCTTTCCATAGGGCGTTTCATCGGCAAGATAGGTTGCGCTGAGCGCCGCGCGGCTGGACGCTCTGCGGGCGCTGCGGTGAAAGAAGCCCAGGTGGGACGTGTGCAACTCCGCCAACAGATCGCTTATGGCCAGCTCAAACGACTCCCCAGTTGCGGCTTCTTCAATGAGCGGTCTGTGGCATTCTACGGCTGTCCGCCAGTCTTCGTTCAACTTCTCCGGCGAATAGAACCGTTTCCGCAGGGCTTTGAGCACGTTATCGAGAATGACATGCCGGTCCTTCGCAGAGAGATGTACGAGCAAAGCTCGCTTGACAGTTGAATTTGTCGTCATCGACCGCTCCTGAACGAAGTTTTTGTGCTTGATCCCTTGAAAAGCCTGCCGCTCGGCTCGCCTACCAGCTCGAATCCGGCCCAGTAGTACGGCGGCGCGCCGGAGTGCAGCATATCGAGCTGCGCCTGCCGCAGCGCCTCCGCCTTTCCTTCATTACGGCCAAGGTGCTGATAGAAGTCAATCATGAGTTGCGCGGTCGCACGGTCTTCCACTTCCCAAAACGTTGAGTCGACACTCTGCGCTCCCGCCTCAATAAAGGCGTTGACAATATTTGCCACACCCTCCTCGCCTACGGGGCCAATGCCGGTATTGCAGGCGGAAAGCGTTACCAGGCTGGCGTTCAGAGGTAGCCGCCGAATCTCGCGCACCTGAAGAAGCCCGTCATCCACGGGTGGGTTCTCCGGCGCAAAGACAAGAGCGGAACGATCCGGGAATTCGGAATCGACGTATCCATGCAGAGCAAGGTGGATGACGTTGTACTGGCTGAGCGGCAGAAGCTTGAAGTCCGTCTCGGTGGCGCGGTCGCCCAGCAGGATCGTGCTGGGTCTGGGAAGATCGGCGGCGATGGTCTCCACTTCGTTGCGGCTTTCAGGCAGGGCAACCAATTCCTGCCGCTCCGGACCGGAGACGGCCCTGCGAATGGCTGCAATCAACGTTGTTGGTGGTGGCTTGGATGTCCAGGCAGCCACTCCCAAATACGGTAAGTCCTCTCGTGCCGTCTGATCGGCGCGGTGCCTGAGCATAACGAGCACGGTTCCAGAGGGCGCCACTGAAACCAGGTGAGAGGCGACGATGTACTGCCCAGTATCTGCCAGCGCGGAGAACGGCAGAAGATGCAGCCTCCCGTCGGGAACCACAATCAGCGCCTGCTTCTCCTTGAATTCCGGTATGCCGCCAAGCAATCCGTTGTACAGACGTTGAGCCAGAGGCAGGTCGGTCTTCTGCTGGATGAGTTCGGATCGATACAGCGTAGTCTCCTGCTCCAGTTCTGTCTTCGGCGGCAGAGTGTAGCGATGAACCGCGCTTTGCGTAACCGCGAGCACATAGGAGTGCGGATCAGCAAGCACATACTCAACAAGAAGTTCCGACGGTCGCAGGTCGCGCTGTAATTCGGCGAGCGGGACAGGCATGGGCGGTACGTCCATCGCCGACGTGTCCGCGCTGAGTTGCTGTTCCGTCGAGTAGATAGCCGCCAAAACGTCGCGTCGAGCCTTTGGATCGTCGGTGTTGAGTAACTGAACGTTCAGACTTGTCAGCCGCACCTGACCGGCATCCGGTTTACCCGGCTCAATTACCTCATGATGAGCAAGAGCCTGCACCTCCACGCGGCCCCGTGCGCGTTCGATGACGCGGAACGCATCCGCCATCCGGCCCTGATCTGTGAGCGATGCAAAATATCCGGCATAGACCATGCTCAGGTCACTGAGCAACTGCCGCTCGACCATCGGCGTTGGAACTTTGCTCAGCAGCGCATCCAACAGATCCGCACTCTTTTCATAAAGATCGTTGGGCTCCTTTACATCCCCGAGCCGCTCCAGGATTTCCGCCTTGATCGCAAGATTCTTGGGTACAAAGTACAGCTCATCCGGGATTTTCCGGTTGGCGTCGATGGCTTCGTTGATCGCCGCCAACGCAGATTGCAAATCTCCTTGATGGACATAGGCTTGAGCCAAAAGCCCGTCCACTTGTGTCAATCCACGCCAGTACGAGAGATTCTTTGCATAGGCGGCTGACTGCTCGAGGTCGGAGATCGCCTGACTCCAGTCGCCCATTCGCTCATAAACGTCCGCCCGCGTCTGGTAAAGCTCATAGAGATGTCCGGCGAGGTGATAAGCAGAGACCTTCTGCATTTCTTCCGCGTCGAGCGCCAGTGCTTCTTTGTTCTCCCCGAGGCCGCTCAGCGCTTCGATCTTGGCGGTGATCGCAATGGTGGGATACGCCACGCCGCGAGTCTTTGCAGCTACTTTGATCGCCTCGTTGAGTGGTCCCAGAGCTTCTTTGTATTTGTGCAATTCCACCAGACCAGCCCCGTACATGCTGGCGTATCGAATCTGCGCGGCTGGATCGGCGACCTTCGCAATCGTCCACGCCTTCACCACATCCTTCTTAGCGGTTGCGATGTCGCCCAACAGGAATGCTGCAATGCCTTGTTCCCCAATCGCACGCGACGCGAGCAGATAATGACGCTGCCGTATGGCGAGTGACTCGACCTCGGCCCAGGTCTGACGCGCCATGCCGGAGTCGTAGTTCACTTCAAGCATCCCAAGGATGGTCAGAATGCGGAGGCGCGTCTCAGGATCGCGCGCCTCGGGCAAAATCAGATCGTGTTGCAAAACCGCAATCTGGCTCGGAATCGTCGTGGAGGATTCGCTCTGTGCCGGCATCTGACTGACGCGCGCATAGAGGGCCTTCGAGAGATTGTGCTCCTGTATGAACTGCAATTCGGCTTGATGGTAAAGCGGTGCCGCTGCGATCCAGCTATTGAGCCACGACATTTTGTCGGCCCGCTCCAGGAGCGCCTCTGGCAGATCTGGATTTCTACGGCGGACAATACGATATCCAACCCCGCCCAGAGCGGCGGCAACGAGCAAACCGACAGTGACGCGAACGGCAGGGGAGGACGCAATTCGCATAAGGCCCCGTTCACTTGGGGTCAATGATGCCAGATTGTGTCAAACAGTTCAAATCTTCGTCGATTCGTTCCGTTCAGTGTGATCCACAATCTAGCCGCAACCGATTTATTCTCCGCCAGTGTGTTCTTCTCACCCTGCGCAACAGGAAAGTTGCTTCACGTCTTTGGTAAAGGTTTGCGCGGCCAGCTTGAGACCTTCGACCATCGTCAGATAGGGAAAGAGTTGACCGGCCAGGTCATGCACGGTCATTTGTGCGCGTATGGCGAGCGCGGCGGTTTGAATCAATTCTCCCGACTGCGAAGCAACCGCCTGCGCTCCGAGCAGTCTGCCGGATTCCGGGTCCGCGACCAGCTTGATGAATCCGCGCGTGTCGAAGTTGGCTAGCGCGCGGGGAACATTGTCCAGCGCGAGTGTGCGCGTGTCTACCGGAATGCCATTGCGCCGCGCACTCAACTCGTCCAGACCAACTGTGGCAATCTGAGGATCGGTGAAGACCACGCCCGGTACCACAGACAAATCCAGCCGCTCGCTTCCGCCGAGCATGTTCACGGCTGCTCGCGTGCCAGCAGCAGCGGCGACATACACGTATTCGGGATTCGTGGTGCAGTCGCCCGCGGCGTAGATATTGGGATTGGAGGTTCGCAGGAACTCATCCACGGGAATTGTGCCATGTTCGTTGGTAAGCACGCCAGCATTCTTCAAAGCGAGGCTCGCGGTATCGGGTCGCCGACCCGTGGCAATCAGCAGACGATCGCCAGCAATATGTTCGCCACCTGCTTCCACGGTGAATTGATGGCCGTCGTGATGGATCCGCTCGATCTCCTTGCCCGTGAAAATGCGCATCCCTTCGCCGATCAGGATCTGTTGGATCGTGTCGCCCATCGCGTGGTCACTGCGCGAGAGAATTCTGGATCGGACGATCATGGTCACTCTGCTGCCCAGCCGGAGAAACGCCTGCGCCAGTTCCAGCGCGACGTAGGAGCCGCCATAGACAATCAAATGTTCCGGCAACTCCTGTGCAGCGAGAGCTTCAGTCGAAGTCCAGTACGGCGCGTCTTTCAAGCCAGCAACAGGTGGAATCGCCGGTGACGCGCCTATGGCAATCAAGGCGCGATCGAAGGCAAGCGGCTGCTCGCGTCCATCTGTCCCTCTGACCAGCAACGTGTGGTCGTCCTGGAATCGAGCCTCGCCGTGCATCAAGCGGATATTCGGGCTGTTCTCGAGGATGGACTCGTATTTGGCCTTGCGCAGCTCCTCCACACGAGCCTGCTGTTGGGCCTGCAATGCTGCCCTATTTACGACCGCTGGCGGGGCGGAGATGCCACCATCGAAAGGACTGGACCTGCGCACATGGGCAACATGAGCAGCGCTGATGAGGATTTTAGAAGGTAGGCAGCCGATGTTGACGCAGGTGCCTCCGGTTGTGCCGCGCTCGATCATCGTTACGTCCGCGCCCGCTTCCTGCAGCCGGATGGCGGCGGCAAAGGCTGCTCCGCCACTGCCGATAATGGCGACTCTGTTCGGCTTCGCGTGTGGCAAAGCGCAGCAGTCGTCCTCTTTCATGGCGGACCCCATCTTGGCAAACCAGCTTTTGGAGGACATCACTTGGTTTTCCCTTCCAGCCTGGATGGATATCCCGCATCCGCTGTGGCTTTGGTCAACGCGGCCACGGATGTCTTGCTGTCATCGAACGAAACAACCGCGTCTTTCTTATCGAAGTTGACATCGACCTGAGAGACGCCCGGAACGGCTTTCAATGCCTTCTTTACCGTGATGGGGCAGACGGGACATGTCATCGACGGAATCGCCAGTGTGACGGTTTTGGTTGCCGCAAGCGCGGGTAGCGCAGCGGCAAGCAGCAGAGCGGACAAAATTTTGGGCGTTTTCAATGGAATTCTCCTTTTTCTCAGAATGCTGATTCACGAAAAGCCCTCACTGATCCGTACAGGCGTGTTTTCGATATTTGCCGAGGGGGATTTCCGCGAGATAAGCGAGCACCGTTACACTCAGAATGGTGAACAGGAAGATGCCGGGCTGCATCGGCACGAGATGGAAACCCCAGAGTACGACATACGTAGCCGCGATTAGAAAGAGCGGCCCGGTGACATAACAATGAAGTCGTCCGCATCGCGCGGCGTTCGCAAGGCAGGCCGCACCCATGATCAGCAGCGCGGGAATCCAGAGCAGCAGAGTGAACCTGCGCCAGTAGGCCCCGGCAATGAGAGCGGCGGTGGGGATATACCAGAGCAGTACTGCGCTGCCACCGCGGTCCAGGTCGGCTACTTTGCGACTTTGCTCAGACATGTGAATCTCCTTTTCGTTAATAAAAGAGCGGCGCAACATAGGGAAACGACAGCGCGATCAGCACCAGCACTGCAACGGCCCAGAACAACACTTTGTAGAGGCGCTTGGTTTGCGGCAAAGCGCAGACCTCACCCGGCAGGCACTTCTCCGCAGGGCGGTAGATGCGTCGCCAGGCAAAGAATAATGCGACCAGCACCCCAGCGATGAACAGCGGACGATAGGGTTCCAGTTTTGTTAGATTTCCGATCCATGCGCCGCTGAAGCCCAAGGCAATTAGCAACAGAGGCCCCAGGCAGCAGGTCGATGCGAGAATCGCCGCCAGTCCGCCGAGAGCGAGTACCCCGAATTTCGATTTCTCCGATGCCATACGACCTCTTTCCTTCCTCTCTGGCAACAGAGTAATCTCCGTACATAGGTACGGAGTCAAGCATGAAATCCAGATTGACCATCGGAAAATTGGCGGAGGCTGCAGGCGTGGGCGTCGAGACCGTTCGGTTTTATCAGCGCTCCGGGTTGTTGCCGGAGCCGGAACGGCCTCTGTCAGGCTATCGGGAATATACCGATGCCGACAGACGGCGCATCCATTTCATCAAGAGGGCGCAGACGCTCGGCTTCAATCTCGAAGACATTGCCGGCCTGCTCAAGCTGGACGGACCGCAAACGTGCAGCGTTACGCACGACCTGGCGCTTGAAAAGCTGCATGTTGTGAAGGAAAAGATCGACGCGCTGGTCGCCATCCGGGATGCCTTGCAACAGATGGTTCGACAGTGCGAACGCAAGCACAGGCGGGGTACCTGCCCGATTATTCAATCGCTGGTGCAGGAAGAGGCTAAGATCTGAACCGGAATTTGTGGGAGAGCGTCGCCGGAATTAGGATCAATGCGAAGGATGAAAGAGGAAGCGAGCGTACAGAAATGACCCTTCGTAGCTGGTACATCGTAGCGGGGTATCTTGCTGCGGCTTTGTTCGGTTCCTCAAGCCTGACTCTGGCGCAGACTGCCAAGCCTCGTGGCAATGAATTAGCCCTCGTGGCCGACGTGCCCCTGCCTGGCCCTGCAGTGAGATTCGATTATCAGAGTTTCGATCCCGCAAGCGGACGGTTGTATATCGCCCACATGAACGCCAACCAGCTTGTCGCGTTTGATGTTCGCAACCGGAAACTGGTCGCCAATCTCGACGGTTTCAAACGGGTGCATGGGGTCTTCGTCGCCCCAGAAGTTCATCGCCTGTTCGCATCGGCGACGGGCGACCACGAGGTCATTGCGGTCGATACCCAGACGCTGAAGATTGTGGGCAAGGCAGGGCTGATCGACTATCCCGACGGTCTCGCGTACGCTCCCAGGCAAAGGAAGGTGTTTGTTTCCGATGAGCATGGCGACGTAGACGCGGTGATCGACGCGACCAGCAATACACTCGTCACCAAGATTCCTCTCGGCAGCGGTGCGGGAAACACCGTTTACGATTCCGTCTCCGGGCACATCCTGGTGGCGGTGCATAGCGTAAACCAGCTTGTGGTCATCGACCCGGCAACCGACAATATCCTGGGACGGTACCCGCTTCCGGGAATCGAAAACCCACACGGCATCGCGCTCGATGGAGTGGATCGCATCGCCTTCGTCGCCGGTGAGGAAAACCACTCGCTTGCCGTGGTCGACTTGAACACGATGAATGTCCTTTCTACGTATGAGGTGGGAGACGATCCCGATGTGCTAGCCTTCGATCCCGGCTTGAAACGGCTATACGTCTCCGCTGAATCTGGAACTGTGACAATCTTCCAATACGGCGACCGAAAACTCACCCAGCTCGGCTCCCTCAACATGCCTCACGCGCACACTGTGGCCGTTGATCCAGAGACGCATCTCGTCTACTTTCCATTGCAAGATATCAATGGACATCCCGTGTTGAGGATCATGCGGCCCGCCGGTCAAAAGTAGACTGCGGGGGAGACATAGGACACCGCGATGCGATCATGGAAGCCGGTTCTGGTTACGATCCTGGGGTTCCTGTCCCTCGGAATCCTTTGCCTGACGTTCCTGATGTTGCGGGGCTTTCGCGCCACTTCCACGCCGTCGGCGTTCGAGACCGTCGTAGCCCGTGGCCTGCGGAACCTGGCCATTCCCGTGCGGGAACGCCGCAAAAAGAACCCCTTCACTGGCGACTCCGAAGCGTTGGAACAAGGACGCCAGGAGTTTTTCACGCGGTGCGCTGTCTGTCATGGCATCGGCGGCAGCGGCACGACACAAATCGGATTGCATGAGTATCCGCGCGTCCCAGACCTGCGCGCTTCCGCAACGCAAAGCCTGACGGATGGCGAAATCCACTACATCATTGAAAACGGGGTGCAATTGAGCGGCATGCCGGCCCTCGGCAGTCCGCACAGAATCTCCGGTCCGGTGAGTTGGAAACTCGCGCTCTTTGTGCGGAGTCTCCGCCCTCTTTCAAAGTCGGAGTTGCAACAACAAACCTCCGTTGTCACTTCAGCCCACTATGTCGGCTCCGAAGCCTGCGCCAGGTGCCATGCCGATATTTACAAGCGCTGGGAAAAGACGCCGATGGCCAACGTGGTGCGCGATCCGCGGGCGCATCCCAATGCCATTCTTCCCGACCTTGCAACCAACAATGTGGCCCCGTTTACTAAAGACCGGGTCGCCTTCGTCTACGGCAGCATCTGGAAACAGCGCTACTTCACCAAAGTTGGAGAAGATTATTACCCGTTGCCGGTGCAGTGGGACATCGGCAACCACAAATGGCTGAAATACGTGATCCCCGCGCATGGAGCCGACTGGTGGGCGCATCTCTATCCGCCGGACAACATGCAGCGGCCTACTGGCCCAACCTGCGACGGTTGTCATTCCGTCGATTACAACATCCACACCAAACAGGTCGCGGAATGGAACGTCGGCTGCGAGCGTTGCCACGGTCCCGGCAGCGCGCATGTGGCGCATCCCACACGGAGCAATATCCTGAATCCGGCGCAGATGGATTCGGTAGCGGCGAACGACACATGCATCCAGTGTCACTCGCAGGGACGGCCGCTGACCAATCCCATGGAAGGAAAGTATTACGACTGGCCGGTTGGCTATCATGTGGGCCTCAAACTGCAAGACTTCTGGAGACTGGAAAACTGCACGCTCGGGCAGACGGATTTCTACTATTTCCCGGACTGCACGGCGCACAAGAACCGCATGCAGGGCAACGATTTCGTGCAGAGCGTGATGTACCGGCACAACATCACATGCTTCGATTGCCATGATGTGCATGGAACGGGAAACTACGTGCAGCTCATCAAGCCCGCGAACCAAATCTGCCTGGACTGTCATGGTCCGAATTCTCCAAACGGACCGCATGAGACCACGCTGGAAGCGCACACGCATCATAAAGACGGCAGCCCCGGAAGCCAGTGTGTCGCCTGCCACATGCCGGAGATCGAGAGTGAGGGCGTTCCCGGCGCCTACGTTCATGCCCATACATTCCGGTTCATTTCACCCGCAATGACGGACAAATACAACATCCCCAATCCATGCACATCGTGCCACACGGACAAATCTACGGCATGGGCCGAGAATGCAATGAGCCATTGGCCGGAGGTTTCTCCCTGGCAAATCAAATAAGCCTTGTGTGTTTTCGTCACTGCCCGTCGGGCGGGGTGGAAGATGACGCCCCGGCGGTGGCCGGGGCCTCGCACGCGGGCGGGCAGACGGGCCATGAGCAAAATAAATGCGGAGCCTTTGACATGAAAGGCTCCGCAGAGTGTTCCTGTTGAGTGGATGGTCAGGCTGCGGTTTTCTTGGCAGCTTTGGCTGGCGGCTTGGGTGCGGCTTTCTTTGCAGACTTGGCCTTTTCTTTCTCGGCGAACTCCTGCTTGACCTTCGCCGAGATTGCCTCGATGTCTACTTTGTAGGTCTGCGCCGCATCGCGCAGCACCTTTACGGTATCCGTATCGGTACGCATGGAGAGCAAGATCACCGTCTCCACCAAAATGCGCCCCAGCTTGCTTTCCTCGGCCTTCGGCAGAAACGCCGCCAGCAGTTTCGTTGGCGAGGCGGTATCCTTCGACTTGGCGATCTCATGCTGCCGGATGAGGATGGCGAGTTTGCGCTCGTCCAGCATCGCGGTCAGCCGTTCGACTGCAAACAGTAGGTCGCGCTTCATCAGCCGGACGGGAACCGCTTCACCGATGGCTTTCAGCACGCGCAACCCAGTTGTTTGCGCGATAGCTTCCTCGCGGTGCTGCTTTTCCCGTTCGGCCTTGAATGCGGCGTCGGCTTTGGACAGTTGCCGCTTCGGATGGTGAACCGCGCAGTTCGGGTCGGCGCAGACCTTGCGCAATTCACCCTTCTCGCTGCCCTCCGTCACGATGGCTTCCGTGGTGGATTTGCAGTTCTTGTACTCCGGCCAGTCGCGCTGCTCCTTCTTCTGCGGCTTGTCCTCGCGGATTTCGACGTACTTGTTGCGCGGAATCGCCGCACTGCCTTCGGTGGGTTTGCCGTAGGCCGTGCTGATCTGAACCAGCTTCGGCTTGGCGGCGACGGTCTGTTTTACGTGCATCTCCAGTTTGGCGGCATAACAGTTCGGGTCGGAGCAACTGTCATGCCGTGGGCTGATGCCGTCAAACAATAGGACGTTGTGTCCAGTGCGCTTGGGGCATTCGAGACAGGAACCTGCCTCCGGCACAAGCTGCGCGTCCTCTTTCGAGAACGGCGCGGCGGCAAGCTCCAGCAGAATGTTGTGCTCAATCCACTGCTGGAGATGACGGACAGGCAGAAGGATGCGTTTTGTCTTGCTGCCATTGCCGTAGGCTTCCTGATAGCAAGCGGCGAGGGCTTGCTCCTGCTGTTCGGGTTGCAGTTTCGCCAGCAAGAGCGCATGGCCGACGCCGATCTCGTCTTTCGAGAAGGCTTCGACCACGACAGGAGCAAGTTGTGCGAGGCGGGTGCGGGCAGTCACATAGGCCGCCGACTTTCCGCATTTGGAGGCAATCTGTTCGATGGAGTAATCCAGACGCAGTAAGGCGACATACCCGTTCGCCTCGTCCAGCGGATGCACATCGCGCCGCTGGAGATTTTCCACGATGCTGACTTCGACCGCTTGCGCATCGCTGAGTTCCGCGATGCGGACAGGGACGTATTCCAGTCCGGCCCGTTGCGCCGCGCGATAACGCCGCGCTCCGGCTACGATCTCGTAACTGTGTCCTCCTTTGGGCCGAACTACCAGCGGAGAGAGCACGCCTTGCGCCTTGATGGACTCTGCGAGTTCGTCAAGCGCCTTATCGTCAAAGGTGGTGCGTGGATTGTTGGCCGATTCCGTGAGGCACAGAAGCGGCAGGTTGCGATATTCCGATTGCGAGTGAACTGCGGTAGTCATTGCGATTCTCCTTATCAGGTTGTCGAGCGTGAATGCGGGAGCGGGCGCGTGCTGCACCCGCTCATGGATTGTGGGTTATGCGGCTGCGTTCTCCGGCTCCTCGGCGCGAAGTGCGGCAAGAATCACGGCGGACGTGCGCTGGATGACTTCAAGGCTCTCGGCCAGCAATTCAGCGTTGCCGTGGTAAAGCTGGATGTAATCGGCGCTGCTGGTTCCCAACTCCAGCCCAACGGCCTGCCCCACGATGAAGGCCACGGCCTCGGCTTCGGTCTCGCGGACGGTCTGCGTGGTGATGGTGCGCCGCTCCGCCTTGTGCAGAAGTTCGTGCGCCGTCTCGTGTACCAGCGTGGTGAACTCCTCGGCCTTCGACTGGCCGGGCAGCAAAGCGATCTTGCCGCCGTAGCTGACACCCAAAGCCGGGGCGATCTTCTCGTTAAACTCCAGCGTGATGTTCTGCCGTGCAAGAAAATCCAGCATCCGGTCGCGGTATGCGCCGACTTCGCCGGAGATGCCGTGCTCCAGTTCGGGCAGGTCTGCGCCTTCGGTCTGGCTGATGTCGAAGACGTAGACTGCGCGGAAGCCAATCAGCATGGGCGCGGGCTTCGCCTCCGATTCCTGCTCGGCGGTGTCCTTCTTGCGCCGATAGCCGATCATGGGCGCAAGAATCTGGATGCCCTTCTCGCCCTTCTTCACGTAACGGCCAAGCTCGTTCCATGCGCGGATGCCCGCCACGCGCGTCGCGTCGGGCTTCTGCCGTGCGATCTGGAGAATGTTCCCGAAGCTGTACGAATGGAACTGCGCCATCGCGTTCAGGTAGGCGGTCAGGGTCTCGCTCTTGCCCGCCTCAAGCTGCTGGATGAGGTAATCCACGGCCTGCTTGATAAGCTGCTGCGTGGGATTATCACGCTGGCTGGTGCGCTGCTGGTAGGGTGAGTTGCTGCGGTTCTGCTGCGCCGCATTTTTGCTGTGCGGCGCGGCGTTGCTGGTTGCTGCGTATGTTGTAACGGTCGATGCCATGACGTTGCTCCTTCTGTGCTGCCCGCTGTGGGCGATTTGCGTGCATGAGGAGGAGCACCGCCTGAAACATGAATTTCTTTTGTTGAGTGCTCCCGCTTCATGGCTTTTGCAACGGGCGGGGGCGGGAAGGTTCAGTCAAGGGCGCGAGGTCGTTGCGCGTTCATCGGAGCGCAGCGGAGACCCTTGACGGGTTCTTCCCGCCTCTGCTAGACCGTTGCCTGAAGCGGGAGCACTTGATAAGAGAAGAAATTTAGGAGCTGTTCCAAACTGCATTTCGCTCGTCTGAGTTGGGGGTTACGGCAGCGGCCAAGGCAGAAATAGAGAGGATGGATCGCGGAATAAGCCATCCATGATCGGCGCGGTTGAACCGAGAGCAGGCCGTCTTCGCTTCCGGTACTCGTCGGATGGCCAGCCGTTCGTTCGGTCGGTCGGCGAGGGATCTTCTGCCGAAAGTAGTCAATTCAGGTCAAATGACGCCATTGGCATTCTGTAACAATCAGTCTATAATTACATATGTAATATTCTGTCATAATGTTCATTCTCGACGCATCGACGCTGATTCTGACTGCAAAGATCGAATTGCTCGATGTGTTTCTGAACGATATTGGGATGGTGGTCACCATTCCCAAAGCGGTCGAAGACGAGTGCTGCGGGGGCAAGAAGACGCTCGATGCTCTCATGATTCGCAAGGCCCTGGGCGAGTCCAGAATCGAAGTCAGGAATGTGCGGAGCAGAAAGCTGGTCATGAAGCTGGAAGAGGACTTCAGCATGGGCAGGGGAGAAGCAGAGGCCATTGCTCTCGCCTTGCAGGAGAAGGCTCGGATCTTGGGTGTTGACGACAAGAACGGGATCAATGCCTGCAAACTGCTCGGAGTTCCGTTCACGACCGCAGTGGGCATTCTGGTCCGAAGCAGCCAGAAGAGCCTCATTGACCGGAGCGATGCGCTGACGAAACTTGCAGCGCTTGCCAGGTACGGACGCTATAAGAATTCGATTCTCGAAGACGCCAGACGGCGACTGGAGGAACAGTCATGACCAAGACAATGAGCATACGCATGGACCGGAGCAACTACGAATTTCTTACCGAGATCACCAAAGAAGAGCGGAGCGACCTGTCGAAGGCGGTGCGCGACCTGGTGACGCGCGGCAGAGTTTTGCTGGCTGTGGAGAAATATAAAAAGGGCGAAGCCTCGCTGGGCAAGGCCGCTGAACTGGCCGGACTGCCCGTTGGACAGATGATGACCGTGCTCGGGGAGTTTGGGGTTCGGAGCATAATCGAGCAAGAGGATTATCGGCAAAGTCTCACGAACCTCGCCAAAGTCTGGTGAGATCGTTTCGCCGCTGGGCGCTTTGCTGCGACCGCGCGGTTCTTCGAACTCCGCGCCCATTTTGTCCTCGTCAACAGCCGCCTGAAGCGGGGCACGTGACAATGAGGAAGCCCAGTTACACTTCCTCATTATCGTGTCACGTCAGTTATGGCTACTCCGCGCCGATTCTGGATGCCACCATCTTCCATTGTCCGGCGTCGAAAAACAATAGCCCAAACGCATGGACTGTCGAGCCATTCGAGATAGGCGTGGTCCCAGAAACTGCCGTCCCAGGCTGCTGAAAGACAGTCACGCTGGTAGCGCCGGTCAGAGTGGTGAACGCCGAATCCGACTGCAGGGTCAAGACAAAGCTGGTAGTTGAACCGCTGGTGATTGCGGTCGCAACGGAGCCGCTGATTCCCTGCGGTTCCAACTCGAGATTCGAAGCTGTGATCGTGCCCGCCATCGAACTGCCGCCCATCATGCCGCCACTCCCGCTCATCATCCCGCCGGAACTAATCGGCATTACGCTTTGGCCAGCATAAATATGACTTGCGTCGAACACCGGCGTGAACGGGAGGCCGGACATATCCATGTTGTCCTGATCTATCCCGTAGACGGTGCTTCCACCCAGATTGATGGTGACGCCAGCGGCGAAATCCGACGACATCATCCCTGTGCCGGCTCCGTTCTGTATGACCACCGAAAGCGACGTTGCAGGTTGGCCAGTCAGGGCGGTGATGATGCCTCCACCCATGACGCCTCCCGAGTTCATCATGGACTGCACCCGAGTCGCCATTAGCGAGCCATCGGACTGGAGACTAGCATCCACGATCAGGAGCATACCGCTCGACATTCCGCTC
>JAJYSV010000106.1 GCA_021793405.1 Acidobacteriota bacterium | reverse complement strand
CGCTCCTTTTCTCGGCATTCGACTACGCCTGAACAACGCAGTTATGCCATAAAAACAGCGGCCTTTTGCTAATTATTTTTGCCCCCCGCATTTACTCATCGAATAGCACCGTGAGAAATCGCGGCTACTGCCTCCCCGGCAGAGCCGGGGGGTCTCCCGGTTGTACTAGGTGACGAGCAGGAAGTGATGGGCGCGCTTGCCGACATGATGATGGAGGTGTTGGTGATGGAGTCCGCGATCCTGCGCACGGAGAAGATGCATGGTCGGAGTCCGCTGGCTGTGAAGATGACGAAGTATTACGCGGCGAGGTCCTTCCGCGTGCTGGAAGCCGCCGCAGAGCGAGTCATTGGCGCTGTGGCGGAGGGCGATATGTTGCGCACGCAGATGACGATATTTCGTCGGCTGGCCAAGCACGATGCGGAGAACACGGTGACACTCGGGCGGGACATCGCTGCGGCCATGACGGAAGCGGGACGCTACACGCTGTAGTACCCCAGACAGTTTGCGTCAAGCCATACTGTGCGCGGGATCAATTCGCGCTCAGTATCAGTTTCGAGATGGTCGCCAGTTGCATGTTCGACGTACCTTCGTAAATCTTTCCAATCTTCGCATCGCGATAGAGCTTCTCTACGGGATAGTCTTTGACGAACCCGTAGCCGCCAAAGATTTCCACGGCTTGGCTGGCAATGCGTTCCGCGACTTGCGACACAAACAATTTTGTCATTGCAGCCTCCTTTACAAAAGGAAGTCCCGCCTCCTTCATTCTCGCGGCGTTGTAGACCATCAGCCGAGCGGCCTCAATTTCCGTGGCCATTTCCGAGAGCGTAAACTGCACGACCTGAAATTCTGAGATTGGCTTGCCGAATTGTTCTCGCTGCTGACTGTATTTTGCAGCGTGGTTCCATGCTCCCTGTGCCAGGCCCAGCATTTGTGCGGCGATGCCGATGCGTCCTTCATTCAACGTTTCAATCGCGATCTTGTAGCCTTTCCCCAATTCGCCCAGCACATTTGCCGCAGGCAGACGGCAGTCGTCGAGGAGAAGTTCGCAGGTGGATGACGCGCGAATGCCAAGCTTGTCTTCTTTTGTGCCGACTTGAAAACCAGGCGTGCCACGCTCGATGAGGAACGCGGTTATGCCTTTATATCCAGCGGCGGGATCGACCGTTGCGAAAACAATGAACAGATTGGCCTCGGCTGCATTGGAAATCCATAGCTTGCGACCTGTCAGGACAAAGTCGTCGCCGTCGCGCCGTGCCTGCGTCTTCAGGCTGAAGGCATCGGAGCCGGAACTGGCTTCGCTCAACGCATAGGAGCAGATCGTGTCGGTAATGAGGCGCGGAAGATACTTCAATTTCTGCTCTTCGGTGCCCCAATGCAATAGTGCATTGACGGTCAAGGTATTTTGCACATCCACTAAAACCCCGATGGCCGGGTCCACTGTGGAAATCTCTTCGACTGCGAGGATAGCGCCCATAAACGAACCGCCGAAGCCGCCGTATTGCTCTGGCACTTCCATGCCAAGAATGCCGAGATCGAAGAGTTGAGGCAGCAGGGAAGGGTGTATTTTCTGGGCTTCGTCCATCTCGCGCACCAGCGGCGCAATTTTGTCTTGCGCAAATCTGCGGACAGAATCACGCAGAATCTGTTCATCGTGCGTCAGTGAGGTCAGGGGCATCCGAAGGCCATTTTCTACAGCGATATTCGTCATGGTGCAAACCTCTTCTTTTTGAGTTGCGCGCTTAACCTACCGAAGGGTAAATTAATCTGTCATGCACAATTATCAACTGCTACGCGGGACTGTCAATCGCTGCGATAGGAGCCTTGAGTGCATGTTGCAGTGTAAAGTGGCAGGTTGTACTCAGTCGAGAGGCACGTTGCGTCCTGCCAAAAGAGTGGAGAGATTTGGATGAAGATACTGACGCTGGTCCGCCAAGTGTTGGATGCGGAGGAGAGCGTTCGCATCCGCGGCGGTGAAGTGGATTTGAACGGTAGCAAGCTGGTTGTCGACACCATGGATGAATACGGGGCGGAGCAGTCGCTTCGTGTGCGCGAAAGCAGTGTGGATGTAGAGGTGATCGCGCTGGCGGTTGGACCGGAGCGCAACCAAGATGCTCTGCGAACTGTGCTTGCGATTGGGGCCGATCGCGCGATCCATGTCATGACAGATCTGACGCTTGACCCGATTTCGCTTAGCCAGGTGGTCGCGCAGATCGCACAGAAGGAAAATGTGGAGCTGATTTTTTGTGGTGGGCAACAGTCCGACTGGGACAGCCATGCGCTCGGCGCAGCGACCGCCGAACGGCTGCAATGGCCGCAGGTCACATGGACGAATGGACTGGAGGTCCACGGGCAGACGTTGACGGGCAAGCACGATGCAGAGGATGGGAGCGAGACGTTCTCTGTCGAGTTGCCCGCCGTCATTACGACGCAGCAGGGGCTGAATGAGCCGCGCTATCCCACAGTGCCAAACATTATGAAGGCAAAAAAGAAAGAACTTCGCGTCGAGACGCTGGAGCAGTTTCAGGTTGAGCCCAAACTGAAATTTCTGGCGGTGGAAGTGCAGGTGAAAGCGCGGCTCCACAAGATACTTGACGGCAAGGATGCGCCAGCGGCGGCTGCCGAGCTGGTGCAGTTACTGCGGAATGAAGCACGGGTGATCACATGATCTTAGTGGTTGTGGAGTACGCGAATGGGAAGGTAAGCAAGAGTACCTATGAAATGGTCGCATGTGCGCGCCAACTGGGCAGGGAAGGCCCGGTAGCAGCGCTGGTTTTGGGCTCGGGCGTGGCGAACATCGCCAGTGAAGTGGCCCTCGTCGTCGGTCAGGTCCTTGTCGCCGAGAATGCCGACCTTGCGCAGTATGACGCAGAGCTATGGTCGGCAGCGGTCGCACAAATTGCTAGTGAAGGGGAGGCCAACACGGTGCTGATTGGTGGCAGCAGGAGTGGGCGGGAATATAGTCCGCGCGTCGCCGTCAAGCTCGATGCACCCCTGCTGGAAGACGTCATCAGCATCGTTGATGCTGATGACACGCTTACGGCGGAACGCTACACGTATCTGGCCCGCGTCACAGAAAAAGTGGAAGCGAATGCTCCCGTGATCGTTGTGACCGTCAAGCAAGGAGCTTTTACGGCAGCCGCGCCAGGCAATCAAGTGGCCGAGCAGTTCGACGTGGATCTGACGTTGCCGCAGCGCCGGTTGCAGGTCACGGGCAAGTCCACGGAAAAGAGTTCTCGCATTGCGTTAACGGAGGCGGACATTGTTGTGTCTGGTGGTCGTGGTGTCGGCAGTGCAGAAGGCTTTGTCACTCTTGTAGAAGGACTGGCAGACCAGCTTGGCGCTGCTGTCGGCGCTACGCGCGCGATTGTCGATGCTGGCTGGCGACCGTACTCGGAGCAGGTGGGACAGACTGGGAAGACCGTGCAGTCAAAGGCCTACATTGCGATTGGAATCTCCGGCGCGGTGCAGCATTTGTCCGGTATGAGCAAGAGCAAATGTATCGTCGCGATCAATAAAGATGCGGATGCGCCGATTTTCAAAATCGCTGATTATGGAATTGTCGGCGATGTGAACCAGATTGTGCCGGCGATGATTGCAGAACTAAAGAAATAGAAGAACTGCGGAAATAGTAGTTTTGCGAGGCGGGGATCGGTGCTTCCACTTTCTCAGCGGTATGCGTTTCTCGTCTTCGCGCTGTTCACCACAGCGTGGGGCGGACGCGGTTTCTATCGCCTATATCGGCGTATCCGCAGAGGACGGCCCGATGCAGACGAAAGATTCGACCACATCCCGCAGCGCCTTTGGTACGCGCTCACCACAACGCTGACGCAGGCGCGAACTTTTCGCAAGCGCACTTTCGTCAGCATCTTTCACGCTTATATTTTTTACGGATTTGTCTTCTATATTTTGGTGAATCTGGTCGATGCGATCGAAGGATATTTCCATTTCTCTATTTCTTCGGCGACCCTTGTGGGTGCGATGTACAACCTGTTTGCCGATGTCCTCAGTTTTCTGGTGCTGCTCGGTGTAGTCGCGCTGGTGGTCCGCAGATTTCTGCTTCCTGCACGTAGGGATTTTATTTTCAATCGGAATACGCTGCTGCATCCGGATGTGAAGCGCGGATATATCACTCGCGATTCTTTGATAGTTTCCGCGTTCATCCTGTTCCATGTCGGCAGCCGCGCCATTGGTGCAGGTGCTCGAATCGCTGCGGAAGGGCCAGATAAACTTCAACCCTTCGCGACGCTGCTGTCGCATGTGCTCACTCCGCAGAACGCTGATGCCTGGCGCATCTTCGGCTATTGGGGAGCGTTGGGCAGCGTGCTGGTTTTTCTTGCCTATTTCCCTTACACCAAGCATGTACATATTTTTATGGCGCCAGCAAAATATTTCTTTGCGCGCCGCGCTGCTTCCGGCGTTCTTCCGCCGATGGAAATCAATCTGGAAACTGAAGGTGAACAGATCGGCGCGAAAAGGCTGGAAGACCTGACGTGGCCGCGCCTGCTCGATGCCTATGCGTGCATCCAATGCAATCGTTGTCAGGATGTTTGCCCCGCGACTGCGACAGGAAAATCGCTCAGCCCAGCTGCACTCGAAATCAACAAGCGGATGGAGTTGAATGCGCTGTCCGCCAGCAGCTCTGGCTTTGCAGCGGGGAGCAGCAGTCCGCACCCGCTGCTGCAATTCGCCATCTCCGCAGAGGCGGCGTGGGCCTGCACGACCTGCGGCGCCTGCATGCAGGTGTGCCCGGTGCAGGATGAGCAGATGTTGGACATCATCGACATTCGCCGCAACCAGGTAATGATGGAAGGCGAATTCCCGGCGCAGCTACAGACGGCCTTTCGTGGCATGGAGCGGTCGAAAAATCCCTGGGGAATCAACCATGATAAACGTCTGGATTGGGCCGAGGGTTTGCAAGTAAAGACCACGGACGAGAACCCGGAGGCGGACATTCTCTACTGGGTGGGGTGCGCGGCGAGCTATGATCCGCAGGCGCAAAAGACGGCACGCGCTTTTGTTCAGTTGCTCAATTACGCTGAAGTCAACTTTGCCGTACTTGGAAAAAAAGAGTGCTGCACGGGCGACAGTGCGCGCCGCGCTGGCAACGAACTTCTCTATCGAGAACTGGCGGACCAGAATGTTGCGACATTAAATCAAGCCAAGCCGAAACTCATCGTCGCAAGCTGCCCGCACTGCATGAACGCCATCGGCAAGGAGTACAAGCAGATTGGCGGATCGTATTCCGTCATGCATCACACGCAGTATCTTGAGTCGCTGATGTCGGCAGGGAAGCTGGATGCAGCGCGGCTGGATGCAAGCATCACGTATCACGATCCGTGCTATCTCGGTCGCCACAATGGGGTGTATGACGCGCCGAGAAATATTCTGCGCGTCCTCGGTAATGAAATGTTGAAGCTTGACCGTAACCGGGAAAATGCTTTCTGTTGTGGAGCGGGCGGCGCACAGTTCTGGAAGGAAGAAGAGCCAGGCAGCGAGCGAGTTTCCGAGAACCGCTTCCGCGAAGTGAAGGATCGGTTGAGCTCGGCCAGCCATGAAAAGACGCTGGCTGTGGGCTGTCCCTTCTGCAAGAGCATGTTGAGCAGCACGCCAGGCAAAAGCGACGCAGATGGAATTGTTGTGAAGGATGTCGCGGAACTGCTGCTGGAGAGCGTGCAGAAGAAAAAAGGCATTGTTACTACTCGGTCGCAGTTGCCTGTTTTACAGACGACAGCGGAGAAAAATGTCACCACTGTTGAGAGTGTCGTAGTTGCTGTACCGCCTGTCGAGGCTGTTCTACCACCCGTATTGCCCGTCGAATTGCCGACTACACAAATGGCTGCATCGGCTTTCACTCCAGAGAAAATGGAACGTAAGAAGTGGCGTCCGGCGGCTGCTCCTGCAAAAAAGCAGGAAGCTTCGCAAGAAACATCCGAAAGTGCCCAGTCTTCTGCTGCACCCGTGCGCAAGAAGTGGCAGCCGAAATCCAGTTCGCAGGCTTCTCCATCACCAACGCCGGAGAATCGTAGTCCAAAGCAAGTTTAGATTACCACTATCTACAACTGTAGTATTAAGAATATGCAGATACCTGCCGAGGGCGCTATTGTGACACGCTCAGTACAGAAGGAGCATACACCTGCGACGATTGCACGGGAAAATGGCAGCCGAGTGAGCCAACCGCAGACAAATCTGAATCACATCCAGAAGATACAAACTTGCCAGTAAACTCCGCACCGACACCTGCGTGACAACCCGAAAACAACTCCGCTACCCAGTCGATCCCGAACCGGAAGGTCTGGAAGCCGAAAGCGATGCGGGAGTAGGCTCTGTTGCGGCCCGATCTCAGACTTCTCCAGCAATGAACCAATATTTGGATGTCGGCTATTAATGGACAGGCGTCATGCTAATGGACTACTATTTTTCTGCTAAGTTACCTACGGGTAAGGTGGTTGGCAAAGAGCGGACGCTTCGCTGGATTGACTGAAACTAGGGGCACTGTGGGTACCTTTGCGCAATTCGCATCAACGGTCATTGCACTGCCTCTTTTGCTAGCGGGTGCGGCAGTACCGAATCATCCCCATGCAAGCGGTTCCGTCGTACAAACTTCCAGCGGCCAGATTCGGGGACTATTGTTGGGCGCGAGCGCAGTCTTCAAAGGCATTCCATATGCGCAACCACCAACCGGCGCGCTTCGGTGGCGAGAACCACAACCTGTCAAGTCCTGGTCTGGAGTTCGCGATGCGACACAGCCGGGAAGCGCGTGCATTCAGGATGCCGATGGTCTCGAAAAGTTCCTGTCGCAACTGGCGGGAGTCTATGGGTCACCCTTCCACGGTAAACCGGTGAAATCATCGGAAGATTGTTTGTATCTCAACATCTGGTCTCCCGCATGGCCTCCGCGCAGCGCACTCCCGGTCATGGTTTGGCTGCACGGCGGAGGAAATGTATTCGGCAGTGGATCGCAGTCGGCCTATGACGGAACTGCACTTGCCTCCCATGGCGTAATTGTAGTCACAATCAACTATCGCCTTGGAGTACTTGGCTTCTTTAGCGATCCTGAACTTACCGCAGAATCTCCTCACCACAGCTCCGGTAACTACGGCCTTCTCGATCAGCTCGCAGCCCTCGCATGGGTTCAGAAGAACATTGCATATTTTGGGGGCGATCCTCACAATGTCACACTATTCGGTGAGTCGGCAGGAGCCATCGATGCGGGGCAGTTGATGACCTCGCCTTTATCTTCGGGTCTCTTTCGACACATCATCTCTGAGAGCGGGACTCCCTTTGAACTGGGAGCCAGAGCCACACCGACGCTTGCTGAAGCAGAATCGGTAGGAACCGCCATCGGTAAAGCTGCGCGCGGCAACTCTGCGTCCGCACTGGAGAATCTCCGCTCTCTTCCAGCCACAGAAATCGTAGAGCTAGCCGGAAATATCGTAAGGTCTCAGTTCAAGGATTTCAATACCGCGTCCTCTGTTGTGGACGGATGGGTGCTCCCCCAGGAGCCACAAAAGGCATTTGCCACTGGCGCGATTCAGAAAGTGGACCTTCTGATCGGCCTGAATGGACGTGAATTGAGTGCCTTCCGCATCGGCAGTGCTGCGGCAGCAAAACTGAAAAAGCACAAAGAGGGTAGCGGCAGCACTTGGGAAGCGGTCAAGAAACTTGCTGATATAGCCCGTCCTCTCTATGGAGTATGGACGGATCCTGCGATTGCGATGTACCTCGGCAAGGCCCTTGTTCATCCAGACGCTGCAGTCGATCAGGCAACGAACGATATGCTGGTGGCCTGTCTGATCGGAGCCACGGCGAGTCTTACAACCGCGTGGGGTCAGAAGGTGTTCATTTACCGCTTTGACCGAACCATACCGGGAAAGGGAGCGGCAGAACTGGGCGCCTTTCATAGTCTCGAAATTCCGTACGTTTTCGGAGACATTGAGGCGTCTAGTTGGCGGTGGCTGCCTTTCACGGGCATGGACCGGAAGCTTTCCGATTCTATCCAGTCCTATTGGACGAATTTCGCAAAAAGAGGAGACCCGAACTCCCCCGAGTTACCCCCGTGGCCCGCCTGGAGCAATGACGACGAAGCGTTCCTCGACATCGGTGAAGACGGTACAATCTCATCCCGCCGTGGTTTCTCGCCGCATTTCTGTTATCTCGCACCCGACAGGCTGAAGCAACGCCTCAACACCAATTAGGAGTCATCCGTCTAGCCACGGCCCAAGCGACTATGAATGTTCCCCTTACGCCGATTCGCTGCTTCCTGCGCGCTCTCGATCTCTACCCTAACAAGATCGGAGTGGTTTCTGGCAACGCACGCTACACGTATGCACAGTTCGGCGATCGCTGCCGCCGCATGGCAGCGGCGATTCGCGCTGCCGGAGTGGTAGCAGGAGACCGAGTGGCATTTCTCAGCTTCAATACAAACGTCTTGCTGGAAGGCTATTTTGCAGCTCCTCTTGTTGGGGCGATAGCGATACCTCTCAATGTGCGCCTGCATGCTACAGAACTGCAGGTGCTGGTGGGCCACGCTCAGCCGCGTATGCTTTTCTATGAGGACGAATTTTCTCGGCTTATCGATAGCCTGCGAGAAGCAGTCCCTGATTGCGAGTACATCTCGATTGAAGATGACACCAAGCATGGGGACATGTCCCTGGCAACAATTCTGGAAATCGATCCCCTTCCACTTCCCGACCTTCTTTCCATCGATGAAAATTCCATTGCCGAACTCTTTTATACCAGCGGAAGCACAGGACGCCCCAAGGGGGTGATGCTTTCACATAGAACGCTGTATCTACATGCGTTGTCTCTTGCTTCCTGCCTTGATCACAGTGATCGCCAGGTTGTTCTGCACACCATTCCATTGTTCCATGCGAATGGCTGGGGCTTTCCCCAATTTGGGACCATGTGTGGATTAAAGCAGGTCATGGTGCGGCGTTTTGAACCGACCCAGGTCTTGCGTCTGGTGGAAGAGGAAGGCGCTACGATCATGATCGTAGTGCCGACGATGGCAACAGCGCTGCTAAACTGCCCGGATCGCTCCAGTCTCAATCTGTCGGACCTTCAGCAGATCATCCTTGGCGGCGCGCCCTCGTCACCGGAACTGATTGCGCAACTGGAAGCGGCCTTTCCTCAGTCCACGGTTCTGGCTGGCTACGGGTTGACGGAGACGACTCCCGTCATCAGTACAGCTCGAGCGAAGAGCACGATCGCTTTTTCAGACGAAGCCGAACGGCGGCGGTTCGCTTCCACAGCAGGATGGCCGTTCATCGGCGTTGAGGTACGCGTCGTAGACGCCAAGGGACTTGATGTTCCGCGCGATTATACTACGGTCGGAGAGGTGATCGTGCGTGGAGACAATGTAATGGACGGCTACTACCGTGAACCTGAACTAACCCAGGCAGCGATTGTCGATGGCTGGTTCCACACCGGCGACATAGCTGTTTGGAATGAAGAGCTTTGCATCCATGTGGTCGATCGCAAGAAAGACATCATCATCAGTGGAGGGGAGAACATTGCATCGGTCGAAGTGGAGCATGCAATCCTCGCAAACTCGGCCGTGGCCGAATGTGCCGTCGTCTCCGCACCCAATACTCGATGGGGAGAAGTACCGGTGGCAATTGTCGTTCTTAAGGACGGAGCCTCGCAGACAGCAGACGAATTGCTGGCATTTGCGGCCAAGCGCCTCGCCAAATTCAAATTGCCCCAGCAGATTATTTTTCAGAAGGACCCGCTACCGAAAAGCGGAACGGGAAAGATCCAAAAGCATACCCTCCGAGAACAATTCTGGCGTGGCAAGAAAAAAAGAGTTCAAGGATGACCGGCCTTTCGGAGGGTGTAAATACTTTATGTAAACGATCTTTTCTAGGAATGTGTCGGGAATAGATTCCCTGGTTCAACAAAAGAATTTCCATGGATGAGGATCTGTTTTAAGATGCAGTTTATGGGAAAGAGTTTTCGTTCCGACGATCTTAACCATGGATTGCTGTTGCCACCATCGCGGCCTCTAGAGCAATTTATCTGATGGTGTAGAGTAGTGGAAGGCGATGATCCGCGACATGAGCTCAGATGGCGCGACCGTATTCGGACGATCTGCGAAGGAAGTTGTTGGAGGCGCACGACCAAGGGCAGGC
>JAJYSV010000105.1 GCA_021793405.1 Acidobacteriota bacterium | reverse complement strand
AGACGCATAAGCTGGCTTCCATGCCAAGCCACATTTCCAGCGATACTTCGAACAATTGAACGAATGTTTTGCCAACGTCGTTTCTGACCCATTCATCGAAAATAGCGCAGAGAAACCGCCCAAACTGAGCCGGTTCCACGGACCAACCCGAAACTTTTGCCGGGGCGGAGAAGGTGGGCGAAACCAGCACCATTCCATCCTGTGTTGTCTGCGCGGAAACCCGCTCCGCAATAGGAATGAACTGCACATGTCCGCTGCCGTTCTCCCTCAGGAATCGGTAGACATCGAGGGGATTGTAGGAATTCTTGCGGTGAACGGTGGTAAGGGTATTGAAGGAAACTGCGTGCTTCTTGAGGACAGCGATGCCACGCATCACTCGATCGAACGTGGGCTGACCGCCTTTGTCGACTCGATATGCGTCGTGCAATTCTCTGGGGCCATCGATGGAAATGCCGACGAGAAAGTTCTGCTCGGAGAAGAAATCTCCCCAGGCATCGTTCAGCAGAACGCCATTGGTCTGAAAGGCATTTTCGATTTTCTTGCCATTCGCATATTTGGTTTGAAGCGCGACGATGTTGCGAAAAAAATCGACGCCCAGCAGGGTAGGCTCGCCGCCCTGCCAGCCGAAATGGATCACATCGGTGTCCTGCTGCTCAATGTACTGGCGGATATAGGATTCGAGGACATCCGCAGGCATGGCCCACTTGGAGGTGTCGGGATACAGCACCTCCTTCTCCAGATAAAAGCAGTACTTGCAGTCCAGGTTGCAGATTGGGCCGACAGGTTTTGTAAGAACATGAAACGGAATTGTGCTGATCGCCGCCATTGATCATCCAGAGTTATTCTGGCAACTCTCTTTGCTAAAGCTTTTCACCGTTGTTGTGAGGCGGTTATCGTTCTATCCCATCCTAGCTACGCTAGGCTGGGGCACCCGCAACTTGTTCTTTTTTCAGCCGATAAGAATGACTTTCATTCGTACTTGCCACGTATCGAAATGTCCTAATTGACATTGTAGACTGGACCGGCATCCATGCAGCGATGAAATCATCGAAGTGCGATTTGCGATTAGATGGTGCTGTGCGAACGAGACCGATTCGCAGATCGCTGGTAACATGGTGGACGTTTGCTTGATGTGCGATTTGAAACCTGGAGGATAGTATGCGCTTGCTTCGTCATTTCCGCCTTGTCACCCTGCTTGCCGGGATCGTGTTCGTTTTCCCATCGTGTCGGTTGGCGCAGGCGCAGTCCGGCTCGTTGGCAGCCACGCCGCCGATGGGATGGAATAGCTGGAACCATTTTGCCCGCGCAGTGAACGATGCGGATGTGCGCGCGGCCGCGGATGCGATGGTAGCCAGCGGAATGCGCGACGCGGGATATGTCTACGTGAACATCGACGATACCTGGGAAGGGGAGCGCGATGCCCAGGGCAATATTCAGTCGAACGGCAAATTTCCAGACATGAAAGCGCTGGCGGACTATGTGCACTCGAAAGGTTTGAAGCTGGGGATTTATTCTTCGCCGGGGCCGAAAACCTGCGGGGGCTACGAAGGCAGCTATGGCCACGAGCAGCAGGATGCGGACACGTATGCGAAATGGGGTATCGATTATCTGAAGTATGACCTGTGCAGTTATGGCGGCATCATGAGAAAAGAAGCCCCCGACGACCAGCAGAAGCAGTGGGAAATGATGCAGCAGGCCTACGAGAAAATGCATCAAGCGCTGCTGAACACGCACCGGCCCATCGTGTTCAGCCTGTGCCAGTACGGCTTGGATGCGGTGTGGAACTGGGGTCCGAAGGTCGGCGGAAATCTGTGGCGCACCACCGGCGATATCAACGACTACTACGATCGCATGTCTGTGATCGGTTTCGCGCAGGCTGGCCTATCCAAATACGCAGCGCCCGGTCATTGGAATGACCCTGACATGCTGGAAGTGGGCAATGGCCACATGACGCCGGATGAGTATCGCACTCATATGAGCCTGTGGGCAATGCTGGCCGCGCCTTTGCTGGCTGGCAACGATTTGAGCCAGATGGACGACACGACCGAGAGCATCCTGCTGAACAAGGAAGTGATTGCCGTCGATCAGGATCGGCGTGGAATCCAGGGAGATCGCGTCAGCGCAACCGGACCATTCGAGATATGGATGAAGCCTCTGGTGGGGGGAGCCAAGGCTGTGGCTCTCTTCAACCGCAGCGAATCCGCTTATCCCATTACCGTGCAGTTCAAAGCTGTGGGGTTCGACGGCGCAGTACATGCGCGCGATTTGTGGTCGGGTAAAGACCTGGGCACGCTGCATGGTTCGTACACTGCGGTGGTTCCGAAGCACGGCGTGGTGATGCTGAAGCTATCTCGATAAAGAGCGGGGACATCAGCCGGGCATGGCAGATCCAGACTACTCGCGGACCATCTCGATGTAGCGTTTAGAGTCGAACTTCCTGCCCGTCGAGGCCGCGGACATGTAGCGGATTTTTCCGAAGATTGGCCGGTCGAACCATGGCCGGTCGAATTTTCCGACGATGGCCCAGGCGATGCCGGCATAGCCGTTGGGATCGCGGCCATCGAGCTGATAGCGGTCATTGAGCGTAACGGCGTGGGCGAAGGCTGTCGCAGGATCGGGCGACCACTCCAGAATTTTCTTCGCCCAGTACATCCGCATATAGTTATGCATCCATCCGAATCGGACCATCTGCAATTGCGATGCATTCCACAACTCATCATGAGTTTCGCCGCGTTCCAACTGATCGAGCGTGTAGTTCCACTCTCTGCGATCGTGAAAATGTTCGGCGAGGGACTGCCGGGCCCATGGCTCGGCGCACTCGTCTGAATCGTAGTTCGGCGCGTACTTGACGAAATTGACTGCCAGCTCGCGCCAGACGATCAGTTCGTTGAAGAACGAATCCCGCGCATGGGAGAGCGAGGCGTCCTTCTCGACAGCTGCGTTGACGGCGAGCGCGATCTCCAGCGGGCCGAGATGGCCAAAGTGCAGATACGGCGACAAGCGGCTGGTGCCATCGATCGCAGGCTGATTACGCTGCTCGTCATAATTTCTAATAGATTATTGACGAAGAATTGCAGCCGCTTACGCGCGGCGCCGGAGCCGCCAGTGAAAGTTTCCACTGGCGGCACGCTGCGATCAAGATTTTTCCAGCCTTCCGTGATGTCGCTGGTGACCGGATAACTGTCGAAGTGTTTCGGGCGTTTCCAGGGATGCTGCGCCCTGGGATTTTTCAGGAGATGGAGGTAGTTCGGAAGCTCCTTATATAAGCGCAGGCGTAAAACGTGGGCGGCATATTGCGCTTTGGGAAACAGCTTGCTGGGTACGATCGCGTCCGCGTCGACGGTCCAGAATGGAATCTGAAGACGGCGGGCAATGACCCGGCGCCAGCGCTCCGGTTCGCGGCAGGGATTTTCGTCGCCAATCAGCATGGCAGCATTCACTTCTTCCAGCAATTTTTCGAGTGAATTGTGCGGGGGGCGTCGCACCGCGAAGGAAATGTTGCGTTGTGCAAGATCGGCTTCGATATCCGGCAATCCCTGATTCAGGAAAGCGTAATGCCGCAGATTTGCGTTGGGAAAATTGGAGATGGCGGAAAAATAGACCAACAGCGGCAGTTTGAGTTCATTGGCAACATTCACAGCGCAGTCGACAGCGTCGTTATTGAAACCACGTTGCGCTCGCTGCATCCAGTAGACGACGCAGGAGCCGTCGGGTTTGGGAAGGCTGGCGCGGCGAACGGTCACGCGAGGATCGGCAGCGAGATTCTCGAATCCGGCCGGCGATTCCGGGCCCTCTCGTTTTTCGATTTTGTCAGGCATTTGGTTCGATGAAGTGCAATTGTATAAATATCGCTTCGGTTGGTACAGCGAAAGGGCTTCCGTGCGACGAATGTTCGACTGAAAATCGGCACCATGGAAGCGAGGACGCCTGCGCCTTCCCCATGGTACTCTTGGCGAAATGGCGAGCAGTCTTCGAGGAAATCCACAGCAGGGTAGAATGCTACGGCACATTCTCGAACTGGATGGGTTTCGAGGGATTGCAGCTCTCGCGGTCTTTTGCAATCACCTTTTCACCGCCCCGGCCCACCCAGCATGGTTCATGCCATCCGCAATCTGGCTATATCGAGTCAGCCGCTATGGTCAATATGGTGTGGATCTGTTTTTCGTCCTGTCGGGCTACCTGATTACCGCCATCCTTCTGAAGGACCGGAATTCGCCTGACTACTACTACAACTTTTATTGGAAACGAGCGCTGCGAATCCTGCCGCTCTATCTGGTCTCATTACTGGCAGCCTGGTTATGGTTTGGCGAGTCGACCGGCGGAGTGATCATCAGCGTCTTCTTTCTTGCGAATTTTTCCAGGGTGTTCCACCTGACATTATCCGGTCCCTACTGGACGCTGGCGATTGAAGAACAGTTCTACCTGATTTGGCCGCAGTTTCTACGCAGATTGCGGGTGGGGCAGGTGGAAAAGTGCGCGTGGGCCATTGTGATTGGGGAACCGATTCTGCGCTTGATCGACGCCGCGTTTCATCACAGCAACTTTTTCTTTACTTTTTTTCATTGCGATGGATTGGCGTTCGGCGCTCTGCTGGCATGCCAGCTTTCTCCAAGACAAGACGGTGCGCCGCCCACGGGGAGCATTATGCCGAAACAATCGGCAATCTGGATCCTTGGATTCAGCTGCGTCTTGCTAGTGGCAACAGGAAAGTTTATCTACTCTCCCAGGTATGCGCCCCAAGCCATCGCGCTTTTCTTATCGGCGATCAATCTTTTTTTCTACAGCTCGGTTCGAATTGCCGTCGAGAATTCCGGCTCGCGATTTCTGGCGATCTTTCGATCGCGCATCATGGTTTTTTTCGGACTCATCAGCTATTGCCTATATATTTCGCAGACCTACGTCCTGCGTACGTATGATGAGCTGCGACATCCAGTCCTGGCGGAAAATTATGTCGGTTATTGGGTCAGGATTGCGATCGTTTTCTGTGCAACCATCGCGGTATGCGTGATTTCGCGATATGCTCTGGAACTTCCCTTCATGTCGCTTCGCAAATATGTGCTGCGCCGGCGTCCCATACTCGGCACCGTCCAAGGCGCCGAATCGTAGAAGAGACCATCATCTGCCGGGCTAAAAGCGCAGTTCCACCGGGGAGAAGCCGATGGTTTTGGCTTTTCGCTCCACCCACAGAAATAGCGTCTTGGGGTCATTATTGACGTGCACTCCGATGACAACTCCGCTTCCATATTCCTTGGTGACGACAATTTTGGCTTTGGTAATCACGCCATATTCACTCGACGGGCCCCAGTCCGACATGAACTCTTTGAACGGATACACTTTGTACTGATCAGGATGCTGTTGCCAGTCCGGGTCGTTATTCCAAACCGCAAATGCGTGGGAATAATCCTTCGCTTCAATCGCGTGAAAGAACTGGTTGACGCGATGTTCTTCCGGCCAGTTCCACCAATACCAAGTGAAGAAGGCAACGAATGGAATGGCAACGACTATGCCGATGAGGATGTTGCGTCGGATCCGGGCCTTGCGCGCGTCATACTTGGGTGCGTCGAGCAGCGTCATGGCCACATTGTAAGGCGCGGCGGCATGAGTAGGGAAGAAGGCGCGCTCGGGGAGCTTCGGAATTTTGGAATCGTCTCCGATGCCGGTTACCTGGATCCCGGAAGGTCCGGCTCAGCAGGGGGCGGAGAATCGGATGCGAGTTGACTTCCGGGTCGTAGCGCAAGCAACGTCCAGAGAAACAGAATGACGCCGCCGAAGTACACGTGCGAGATGAGAAACGACCAGCGCGTAAACATCAGCGGGGTTAGCGGGGCCCAGGTATCCGTCATCAAGAGGTAGATTGCCAAAAGAATAAAGAATGTCTTCCAGCACCTAGATGCGAGCGGCATCCAGAGGAGGAATGCCAGAAAGAATACGCCGTAGTGGTGCTCCCAAGCGATTGGCGAGGCCATGGTGGTGGCCATGGCAAAGAGCAGAAAATCCGTAGTACTGCGAGCGATGTGCCGCAACATCGGTACAACTAGCGTCAATAGAAGAGTGATGGCAGAAGAGAAGAGCGTGGCCAGATAGATGGTGCGATTGTAGGGAGGGTAGCCGTAAATCCATGTCACCGGGGAGCCGACATGCATCACCCGATGGAGCAGCCCGTTCAGAGACTGGTTAGTGGCCAGCGCATCGCCACGCCGGCTGAGATAGCTGAGTACATGTACGTATTCCGCTGTGTTATGCCAGCCGAATACGGCGAGCGAAAGAGAAAACCCGGCGATCAAGGCAATGCCGAGGGAAATCGCAAAACTCCACTGCCGCCGGAGCAGCCCCCAAAGGAGAAACAAGCTCATCTGCGGTTTGAGCCAACAGGTGAGGCCGATCAGGATTGCAGGCGAGATGCGGGAGCCGCGCAACCACAGCAGAACAGTGGCCATCACCAGGAAATTCAGCAATGCCTGTACCTGACCGAGGTTGTACGCATTGATCAGCGGCAGGAAGACAAACACGAGCAACGTGACCAGAATGCGGACGGTCCAGCGCTCTCGGACTGTCGAGCGAATTGTTGTTTGTGCAGGGAGGAGGCACAAAAGAAATTCGCCAGCGACCGCCATCGTGCCTATGAGAGAAAGGAGCAGCATGGCGTTCAAGGCTACGATCGGTGGAACATGCAGCCAACGCGCTGCCTGCCACGCGCGATAGAGCAGCAGCGAGGTCGGAGGGTAAATGAAACGAATCCCGCGCTGGAAAAATGCTGTTTCGTAGATCGCGTTCGGATGCTGCCGCCAGGCTAGATCGCCCTGCGCCATATAGTAGGAGGAATCATTGCCGACTCGCAGCAGGAGAGAATCCTTCGCGATCCTTACGACGCTGCCGGAGTGAAAGCGGGGTGCAATCGCAATCAGAAGTCCTTCAAAGAGGAGCACCAGCACAAGGAAAAGCGCCAACCTCCGGATAAGGTTCGCAAGAGATTCGTTTCGCGCAAGGTCGGTCATGTTTGGAAAAAGACAGTCAAGCTGATCCTTACGTTCCGGATGCATTTACAGGTCATAGCGGTTGTTTTTCTTTTCCTGGTGGCGCTCCAGCGCAAATTCGATCAGGCGGTCGATCAGTTGACTGTAGGGAAGTCCGGTAGCCTGCCACAGCTTGGGATACATGCTGATGCTCGTGAAGCCGGGGAGGGTGTTCACTTCATTGAGGAAGATCTTTTTTGAGCGGGCGCTGCTGGGTTTGCCCGGCTCCATGAGGAAGTCCACGCGGGCCATGCCGGCGCAATCGCAGGCACGAAAGGCATCGATGGCCATTTGCTGGACTTGTTTTGTCTGCGCCTTCGTCAGTGGTGCCGGGATGATCAACTCCGAGCCTTCGCTGAGGTATTTGGCCTCGTAGTCGTAAAACTCCTTGCAGGGAATCACTTCGCCTACGACGGAAGCCTGCGGCGAATCGTTGCCTAGGACGGCAACTTCCAATTCGCGGGCCTTGCCTCGCCTGCCGCCAATGCTTTGCTCGATCACGATCTTGCGATCGTAGGAGGCGGCCAGATCGACGGCTGTCTTGAGTTCCTTGCGGTCATGCGCTTTGCTGATCCCCACCGAGGAACCGAGGTTCGCCGGCTTCACAAACATGGGATAGCGCAGGGCTGCTTCAATGCTGCCCGTTGTCTTGCGGGGACTTTCCTGCCAGTCTCTGCGCAACACGGTGACATGTTTTGGAATGGGAAGTTTGGCGGCGGCGAACAGGCGCTTCATGACATCCTTATCCATGCCGGCCGAGGAACCTAACACGCCGGAGCCTACGTAGGCGATGTCCGCCAGCTCGAACAGGCCCTGGACTGTGCCGTCCTCGCCAAACGTGCCGTGCAGCACAGGGAAAATAACATCCACGTTGAGAGAGGTTTCCGCGCTGGAGCGGAGGGTGGCGAGAGAACTGCCGGCATGTTCCGCGCGCGCGGGCATGGGTGCGACCAGCACTTCTTCTCCGCTCTCGAGCAACGCCGCTCCAGGCGTCGCCTCAGGATCTCCGGCACGCAACTGCTGCGGGGCAGCTGTGGAAGACGGGAGCAGATGGGCGGCATCGCCGGCAGTGAGCCAGCGGCCATCCCGAGTGATGCCGATCAGATGGACATCATATTTTTTCCGGTCAATTGCCTGGAGGACCGATGCCGCGGATAGCAGAGAGACTTCATGCTCGCCGCTGCGACCGCCAAAGAGAATGCCTACGCGTAGTTTTTTCATGTGTGAGGTTGGTCGAAGGTTCAGTGTACTGCGAAGAGGCGGTGACAAACGCGAGCATTCCAGGGGGAGGATTCAAAGATATATCGAGGCGACGCGGCCCGCGGAGGTGTTCCGGCAGAGCCGCGATATCGGACACGGCGCGTCAAGCTGATGCTGTCCGGATCAGGCGTGTGGCATGTATCGACCGATACAGAGATGGTGCTATTGGCTGACAGTGTGGTGGTGCGCGTGACTCGCGGTATGCGCGGGGCTGTGGCTTTCGTTGGCGGTTTCCGCGATGGCTTCATCGATGATCTGGTAAAGATTGGCCGGGTTGACGACTTCCACGTACGGCACCCCGGCAATCTGGTTGGTGACGACCCAGATGGTGGGGGTACGTTGAATGCCGATGCGCTGGCCCAGTGCGTAATCAGCCTTGACTTCCGCCGCGAGTTTTCCTTGCGGGTCGACGACAAAAGGAAATCCGACGCCGTGCTGTTGGGCAAATTTGTCGGCGAACGCGCGCAATTCCTGCTGGGTCTCGATACTTCGCTGGTTGGCAAACACGGCATTGCGAAAATCGTTGCCGAATTGCGTGGATTTGGTGTCGAACCAACGCGCATCCACTGCGGCCTGGAAGCTCCAGACGTGGTATGACAGGGGGAAATCATAGCGTACCCACGGAATGTGATACTTCGCAGCCGCTGCCATCAACAACGGATTGACGCTGCCGCACACGGGACATTCCATGTCTCCAAACTCCACAATTGCGACACGGGCACCGGCAGGTGGTTTTAACGGGGTTGCGTCATGAACCTGGGTATGCGACCACGCCTGCGCGGAGAGAACCGGGGTGATGGCGATGAATGCGAGCAGCGGAAAAAGAGAAACCATGCGCTTCAAGAGTGCTTGCGGGATCGCTGTCTGCGACACATGTATCATTTGATCTCCTGAGCTGCGGTTCTTATACAGAAGGATCGAACTCCGGATGTGTCAGCCCGATATCTGGGGATAGTCGACAGCACTATGGCTACGGGCTGACGGTGTGGTGGTGCGCGTGGCTCGCGGTATGCGCGGAGCTGTGGCTCTCGTTACCGGTTTCCGCAATGGCTTCATCGATGATCTGGTAAAGATTGTCCGGGTTGATGGCTTCCACATATGGCACCCCGGTGGTCTGGTTGGTAACAACCCAGATCGTGGGGGTGTGTTCAATTCCGATGCGCTGGCCCAGTGCGTAATCAGCTTTGACTTCCGCCGCAAGTTTTCCCTGCGGGTCGACGACAAAAGGAAATCCAATGCCGTGCTGTTGGGCGAATTTGTCGGCGAAGGCGCGCAATTCCTGCGTGGTCTCGATGCTTCGCTGATTGGCAAACACGGCATTGCGGAAATCGTCGCCTAATTGTTTGGACTTGGTATCGAACCATCGCGCATCCACGGCGGCCTGGAAACTCCAGATATGGAAGGGCAGCGGAAAGTCATAGCGTACCCAGGGAATGCGATACTTCGCGGCAGCTGACATCAACAGGGGATTGACTTCAGAGCACATGGGGCATTCCATATCGCCAAATTCCACGATCGCCACGCGAGCGCCCGCAGGCGGCTTTAATGGTGCAGCATCGTGGACCTGAGTATGTTGCGTCGATTGCGCGCGAACAAAAGGAGCGGCGGCGACGAATGCCACTAGCAAGAGAAGAGAAAAAATTCGTTTCAAATGTACCTGCTGGATCGCTGGTTGCGACCTATTCTCTATTTTACGGCCTCGGCGTGGATTTTTTCGCGGGGATGGGACCAACTGCAGGGCAATCGCATTTGAAATTCATCAGTTGAACCAGGGTTGGTACTTACGGTAGAGGTTGGCAGGCATGAAATTTCTTGCAGGGGGATTTCATGTCCAGCAAAGAAACACTGGAGCAGTTTAGTT